>NZ_JBNAFQ010000002.1:0-946793 GCF_049800755.1 Psychroserpens sp. S379A
CTAATTTATCTTTTCAGGGTAAAATGGGCTTTAAATTCTTTTTGTTGTAATGTATTAGGTTCAATGTACTCAACCACAAACCAGTAGTCACTCGATGGCATTGGGCTTCCATTATAGGTTCCATTCCAGCCTTCGCCTGTTGGACTTATCTGCTTCATTAGTTTTCCGTACCTGTCAAATATATAAATTTTTGCGCTTGGTTGGTCAGCAATACCTTTTATGTTCCATGTATCATTAAATCCATCGCCATTTGGTGTAAAGTATTTCGGATAATCCATCACTGTTACCGTATCAACTGCATATCCACAACCTATCGTATCTCTTACCTCTACAACATGATCGCCTGCCAAGACATCTACAAAAATATGACTCTCCTGCCATGCGCCTCCATCTAATCTATACTCATAAACTCCTAAACCTGTCACTGTAACTTCTATAATATGTAACTCTGAAAACGCATCTGTCGTTACATCTGTCAATATACTTGTTGGTGGTGAACTCTCTATAACCTCTGTAACAACTGGATTATCAAAGTTTGAACATCCTGTCACTGCATCTGTAACGATAACACTATAAGTTCCTCCAACACTTGGTATATAACTCCCTTCTGTAGCTCCTGGTATCACCATGTTATCTAAACTCCATTCAAACAAATAATCTGGTGTACTTAGTCCTGTATCTAAGACTGGTACATTTAAAACTTCCGTTCCATTTGTATCTACACACAATATATAACTGTCTTCTAAATCAAATACTGGTCGTGGATGTACTATTAATTCAACTGGTGCTACTGCATAACAAATTGATGAATCAATTGAATTATCTATAACGCCATCATTATCGATATCTACAAAATCTCCTAAACCATCACCATCTAAATCTATATAATCAATAAGTCCATCGCCATCAACATCAAATCCATCAGGTAACGTATCGTTATTTACATCTATTAAATCAAATACGCCATCGTTATCAACATCTATTGTATCGTCATTACCATCACCATCAAAATCTAATGCCATAGTTACTGCTGATAAATCTAAATTCAACAACGCTACTTCTTGTGTGTCATTATCAACACGTGCATAAATCACCTGTGGATTGACAATATTCTCATATAAAAATGGTAATGGATTTACTCCTAACTCAGCATCTGCAACTGTCTCATAATAAGTCACTATATAATTTGCTGGATCTTGACCATTTAATACCTGAGATTCTACATCAGTTAAATTAAACTGTGTACTATTATTACTTGGATCACCATCATCATCCATCTCATCATCACACTCCTCTAATGGTGCTGGTGATGTTGCCTCGGCTGCCTCATGAACCTCTATATTAAACACTGGTGTACTTATTGAACAACCTGTATTGTTATTTGTAATTGCTACATAAATCGGTTGTGGATTCGTAACATTCATATACGGACTCACTAATGGATTGGCCAAATCATCAGCATCTGTTTGTGATACATGATACGTTACTGTAAATAACATAGGATCTTGTCCATTTAATATTTCGGCATCTTTACTAGTTAAATCAAACTCATCAATACCATCGGTGTTTAACTCACAAAGTATAAAATCTGTAACTGCTACAACATCTGGTAATGGATTCACTATGATATCAAAAGTAACTATTGTATAACATTCTGTAATATCATTTTCTACACGTACATAAATCGTCTGTGGTGTACTCGTATTGGTATAAGCTGTTGGATCTGCTATAGCATTTTGGTCTAGCTCTGCATCTTCCTCAGATTCATGATAGGTTGCCGTTACTCCTGACTCACCATTAATGATATAAGCCTCATTCAATGTCAAATCAAATTCCTCTTCCATATCACTAGGATTCACATCATCACACAACTCTAAATCCTCTGGATCTAAACTCGGTGTTGGGTTTGGTAACACACGTATGGTTAGTGTTGTATAATCTACACAACCTGTATCAGTATCGGTAACTACAACATATAAAGTCTGTGGATTGGCTGCTGGTGCTCCATTAACTGAAGTATTAGTGTAATTCTCTGCATCTACTGCATTAATCTCTGCCTGTGCATCTGCATCTGTCTCATAATAAGACACACTCCAACTTGCCTCACCTCCTGTAATCTCATTATCCTTTACTGTTAAATCAAAAACAGTAACCTCGTCGGCTATTAAATCATCACACAACTCTAATGGTGTTGGTTGCACTGCCTCTGGTGGTAATTCTACTCGAATATCAAAGAAACCTGTAGAAGTAACACATCCATTTACATTACTTACTAAGCGTACATAAATCGTCTGCGGATTAGTAACATTGGTATAATTGGTAACATTAGCTATTGGATTTGCTCCTGAATCTGCGTCTGCTTCTGTCACATGATAAGTGAGCATAAAATCTGATGGAACTTGTGTGCCCAAAATCTCTGAATCCTTACTGCTCAAATCAAACTGGGCAAAGCCATCATCATTCGTATCACATATCACATAATCATCTATCGCTGTTGGAACCTCTGGAGATGGTAATACACGTATGGTTAATGTCTGTGAGGTATTGTAACAGCCTGTATTGATATTCTCTGCTCTAATGTAAATCACTTGCTCATCCATAACAATATTTGTATATAAACTCGTAAGTGCATTTATATCCATGTCTGCATCACTCTGCGTTTCATGGTAGGTAATTTCAATATCTAATTCTCCATTCTCTATCTCTACAGTCTTACTCTCTAAATCAAACGCCTCAAAACCATCATTATCTAAATCACAAACCTCTAAATCTGTTGGTGCTGCTGGTGATGGTATTGGATTTACTCTTAGAAGTATCGTCGCTGTTGTACTAACTGAACATCCTGTTACATCATCGGTAGCCCTAACAAATATCGTTTGAGCATTACTCGTATTCATATAAGGACTCACAATAGGATTCGTCCCATTATCTGCATCTAACTGCGTCTCGTAATACGTAAAACTAATTCCTGTTTGACCATTTAACATCTCCGCATTAGCATCCTCTAAGGTAAAGGCTTCCACCTCATCGCCTGGGTTATTATCATCACATAACTCTAATGGCTGTGGTTGAACCAATACTGGAAGCGCATTTACAATCAATTCTAAGCTCGTTAACTTATAACATCCATTGACTGTGTCTTCTACACGAACTGATAAAGTTTGCATAAAAGCTGTCGTATTAATATAACCTGTTGGATTTAAAATTGAATTAACCCCTAAATCGGCATTTGCCTCTACTTCATAGTAAGTTACTATATACTGTAAAGGATCTAAACCATCTAATATCTCTAAGTCTTTACTCGTTAAATCAAACTGTGCAAAGCCATCTGCTAAAACATCATCACATTCCTCTAGTGGTGTTGGGTCCTCTATCTGTGGTGTCGGATTTACTATCAATATAAGCTCTACTATAGTCGCACAATCTGTCGCTATAGTAGCACTCTCTACACGTGCATAAATCGTTTGTTGATCTTCTACTATATTGTTATACGGACTCGTTAAGGCATTAACATCATTATCTGCATCTGCCATTGTCTCATGGTAACTTACTGTCAGCGTCGGATCGCCTCCTGTTATCTCTGTATTTGCATCGGTTAAGGTAAACACTCCAAACCCATCACTATCTGCATCACAATACTCCATTGGCGTTGGTGTAGATGCTACTGGTGCCTGCTCTACAACCAATGTTAAGGTCGTTGTTGCATAACAGCCTGTATTGATATCCTGAACTCTTACAAAAATTATTTGCCCATTAATCGTATTAGTATATGGAATTGGTAAAGGATTTACCGCATTATCGGCATCTGATTGTGTTAAATAATAACTTACTGTATAATTAGGATTATTACCTGTTATCTCTACATTCTTTATACTCAAATCTATACTCGTTAATCCATCTGGAACTCCATCATCACAAACCTCTAAATCTGATGGAACTACTAATGCTGGTAATGGATTAACTACCAAATCAAAACTCCCTGTTGCTATACAGCCTGTAGCCATATTTACCGAGGCATAATAAATCGTCTGTGGATTACTCGTATTACTATATGGACTCCCTAATGGATTAACTAAACCCTGTGCATCAGCTAAACTCTCATAATAACTTACAGCTACCGATTGACCATTAGCAACCTCTACATCTTTTGTCGTTAAATCAAATAACTCTACCTCATCGCCAGGTAAATCATAATCACATAACTCATATGCTGTCACTGGAACTGTATCTGGTAATGGATTTACTATCAATGTTAAATCTGTTGTGTCATAACATCCTGTCGAACCACTCTCTACTCGAACATAAACCGTCTGTACATTTGGTACAATATTATCATATGGAACCAGTAAATCATTAACACCATTGTCGGCATCACTCTGTGTCTCATGATACGTCACTACCATACCAACCTGTCCTCCTATGGCCTGTGCATCAGCTAAACTTAAATCAAAACTCGTAAAACCATCATTGTCATCATCGCAAACCTCTATCGCTGTTACTACATTCGCTATTGGATTCTCTATAACCTCTAAATCCAATGTCGTAGTGTTGTAACAACTTGCTTCATTATTAGCCTCTAAACGAGCATAAATAGTTTGATTACTAACTACAGTATTTGTAAAAGGTATTGGTAATGGGTTTATAGCAGCATCAGCATCAGCTTGAGTAGCATAATAAGTTACATTAACAGTAGCTGGATCCAAAGATCCAATTACTTCAGTATTTTTTACACTTAAATCAAACATTGCAAAACCATCTGTGTCATCATCACAAACCTGTAATGGTGTAACTGAATTAATTGCTAATGTACTAAACACTAAATCGAATGTTGTTATTGAATAACACTCTTGAGTTATATCAGCAATTCTCGCATAAATGGTTTGAGGATTGGATGTATTGGTATATGGACTTACAAGTGCATTGGTATTAGCATCTGCATCTGCCTGTGTTGGGTGATACGTTATAACAAAATCTGTAGGGTTTTGAGTTCCTAAAATTTCAGCATCATTATCTGTTAAGTTAAACTCTCCAACACCTGTTAAACTACAAATATTAAGATCAGGTGCAGGATTTGCTATTGGACTTGGCTTAAACTCGACTTCTATAGAGTCTGAAGATTCACAACCTGGAGCAAATACAACATCAACAGAATATATTCCTCCTTGAGTAATATCAATAGTTGAACCTGTTTCTCCTGGTATTACATTACCATCTAAAAACCAAGTGTGTGTAGCAGATGGAGCCTCTGTATCTAATGTAACAACCTGACCTTCGCACTGAGCTGTACCAGCTGCAATTGTAATATCATCTCCTAACTCACCTCCTAGGTTAAAACTACCAGCTTCAAGAAATATAGCTGAATCCCAAATCGAATCTCCTTCATCTGCAACAACAAGCTTAATTTCGTATGTTGTATTAGGAATAACATTTGCTGTTGCTGTTAAAACTACTGTTCTTCCTCCATAATTTGTATCGCCCAATTCATACCCTTCAAAATAAGTAGGATTACTAGTACAGGTTCCAGAATCGTTAATATTTGTAACACTCACAGGAGTACCATCAGGTAACACTGCAAGATTCTGATATACTGTCGTTCCAACTTCTCTAAGAAGAAAGGCAAAGCCATCAGCAAAGCTACATTCTGTGTTTCCATCATATTCTTCAGAAAACATAATGTAACGGAAGCTTATGGTATCAGCAGTAGGAACAAAATTAAATTTTATGAAAGTAGCGTCATTTGTATCAAAATTTGGATCTGAAGGCAAGAAAAATGCTTCTAAATCAGGATCTCCAGAAAGCCCAACATTAGTAGAAGCTGTAGTTCCAGGACCATCATCCTGATTTCCTCCTTCAGAAGCCATTCCTGTAGATAACACTATACCTTCTTCAAATGGAAAGTTAACTGCTCCTCCTTTTGTAAAGTATCCATAGCTTTTTGTTTGATAAGCATTTGGCGCTCCACTAACTTGAAACGAAAAGTTATCAACTCCAGAACATCCTCCTGAAACAAGAACATTTTCAATAAGTTCTTCTGGTGTATATGAAGATTCAGGATAAGCTGGGTTATTAATAGTTACAATTGGCTCTAATACTAAAACTGTTATTGTTGCAATATCTGAACATCCTGTTGGATTTGGGTCTGTTACAGTTAATGTTACAGTATAAGTTCCTGGGTTTGTATAAAGGTGTGAGACTGAAGTTCCAGAATCCGTTGTAGCGTCACCAAAATTCCAGTTATAAGTTGCACCTGTATCATCGTTAGAAAACATTGCACTTCCAACAAAGTCGACAGTTGTTCCTGGAGGAATCTCAATGACACCTGAACCATTTGCAACTGGATCAGTAGAATCTATTGATGCAGTAATAACTTGACATTGTTCTTGACATGTAATAGCTGCTTCCCAACCAACTGTATTCCCTGTCCCATTAGATACAAACTCAAAAGTAATACAACCGCTCGTATTTGTATCGGATGCTGTGACAACTCCTGGCCCAGCAACTCCAGAATAAGAACCGATAACTGGAGCTGTAATATCATCTCCATCATAAATAGTTAAAATATCTGTATTTAGTTGAGTACTAAATGAAGTAAAATCAAGACTAATAAAATCTCCTGTATTATTAGGACAAATAGTGGTCACAATATTTTCGTCATCTGAATAAGAACCAGCCACACCACCAGAATCATAAAACACATCAGGTTCACATCTATTAAATGTACCAGCCTGCATTAAAAGATCTTGGGCATAAGAACTAAATGAAAGCAATAATATAAGTAACGTATATAGTTTCTTCATAATACTTGACTAATCATTAATCTAAATCTCTATTAGAAAATGTTATAAAAATTAAGTCCCTCAAAAACAAACATATAAATCATTCATAATTAATAGTCAAACAAAAAAATTACACTAATAACGTTTAGCGTGACATTTAAGCTTTTCATAATAAATGCGAAATTTAGTAAATTTTAACTAATTACATCCTGTTATCTAACACAAATTAATAGTTTAACAATTCTAAATCATTAAGTCTTGGACTTTATAACTCATTTTTTTCAAGTTTAGTGTTTTTATAATAGATTCTAAGTCTTGTCAATTCACAAAAAACATAATATTAAACTATTGTTTAGTATTTTTGCAAAAAATTAGTTTCATGAAAAATGTAAAAATTTCTATAAAAAATACTTCAAATCCAACTATACTAAAATTTGAGGCAAATACCTTCTTAACTCAACATGAAAGTTATGAATTTAACACTATTGATGAGGCTACTCCATCTCCAATAGCACAACAATTATTTTACTTACCTTTTGTTAAAAAAGTATACATATCAGGTAATTTTATTGCTGTTGAGCGTTTTAATATTGTAGAATGGCAAGACGTACAAAATGAGGTTGCCGAACAAATTGAAACTTACATTAACAACAATGGAGTTATTATAACTGATAGTTCAGCAAAAAAGAAAGTTCCTGTTACTGTCTATGCTGAAAGCACTCCAAATCCATCTGTTATTAAATTTGTTGCAAATAAAAAGTTAGTAAATAATTACCATGAGTTTAAATCTATTGATGAAGCAAAAAACTCACCTTTTGTTTCTGAATTATTTCATTTCCCATTTGTAAAAAGTGTTTTTTTAGATGAAAATTTTGTGTCAATAACCAAATATGACATAGCAGATTGGAATGAAATCACTATGGAATTACGTGAATTTATAAGAAATTATATCGAAAACTCTAAAGAGATATTAAAAGTTGACCAACAGTTATCTGCTGAAAAATCTAATGAAATACTTGACACTAAATTTGAGGCGCATGATGATGTCTCAAAAGAAATAATTAATATTCTTGAAGAATACATTAAACCTGCTGTAGCTAGCGATGGTGGCAATATAGAATTTCAATCTTATAATGCTGACAGCAAGACTGTAAAAGTAATCTTACAAGGTGCTTGTAGTGGTTGCCCTTCATCTACATTCACACTTAAAAATGGCATTGAAAACATGTTAAAAGAAATGCTTAACGGAAAAGTTAATACTGTTGAGGCTGTTAATGGTTAAAATTTTAATTCATCCTAAAGATTAATTACAAAACATATTTAATATTTTTAAAAAAAATTGAAAAGATGAAAAAGATTATATTTATCTCATTTGTACTGTTTATAACACTTACTGGTTTTTCTTCGCTACTAGCTCAACAAAGCGGAATACAAGTAAATGACAAGTATAGGCTTTTAGGTAATGCTAATATAGAGAATGACACAAGCATTCAAGGCTCTCAATACCTAAACAAAGAGTTTGTTCTAGCCAGAATAACATCAGATGATGGAGAAAAAATTTATAGTATAAGATACAATGCTTATTTAGATGTCATCGAACTACAAGATGAGAATCATAAAATATTTTCAATTAATAAATCAATTGAAAACTTAATTATTACAGTGATTAATACAGAGGAAGCATTCGAACTTATTGAATTTCAAGAAAAAGATTCTGGAGTAAAAAAAGGCTATTTAACTCATGTGACACCTATAGCTAATACTGTAAAATTATTTAAAAGAAAAAAAATTAAACTTACTGATGCAAAACCTGCTACTAATGCTTATGATAAGCCTAAACCTGCTTCATATAATAAAATCCCAGACCAATACTATATAAAAATTGGAGAGAATATAGCTGTACTAGCTTCTAAAAAGAAAAAAGATATTCTTAAATTGTTTCCTAAAAACTCAAATGTAATTTCAGATTATATAAAATCAAATAAAATTAAAGTCTCAAAGGAAGAGGGTTTACTTAAGCTTATTAATTTTATTAATACACTTTAAAAAAGTCAAACTTAAATATATTGAAACCGAATGTGTTATCTATAAAATAATCCATTCGGTTTTTTTATTTTTGTTATACTAAAATTTAAACACTAATGGATTTACAAAAATGGATTGACAAAGGTTACGAAATTATTATTGATTTTGGACCTAAATTATTGGCTGCAATTGCCATATGGATTATTGGATCATGGATGATCAAAGCCATAACAAAAGGCTTAAGAAAAGCTATGGAAAAAAGAGATTATGATGAAAGTCTTAAAAAATTCTTACTTAATCTGCTTGGTTGGGTTTTAAAAATTGTACTTATCATAGTTGTTCTTGGAACTGTTGGAGTTGAAACAACCTCATTTGCCGCTATTATTGCTGCTGCTGGTTTAGCCATAGGCTTAGCACTTCAAGGTTCTCTGGCAAATTTTGCTGGAGGAGTTTTACTCATGATTTTTAAGCCAATAAAAGTTGGAGATTTAGTTGAAGCTCAAGGTGAAATAGGTGTGGTTAAAGAAATTGAAATCTTTACAACAAAATTAACTGGCCTTTCTAATAAAGAAATTATCATTCCAAATGCTGCGTTATCTAATGGAAACATTGTTAACTATACAACTGAAGGCACAAGACGTGTAGATTTAGTTTTTGGAGTTGGTTACGATTCTAATATTAAACAAACTAAAGATGTACTAATGAAGGTCTTAACCTCTCACCCAAAAGTACTTAAAGATCCTGCACCAGCTGTAACCGTTAAAGAATTGGCAGATAGCTCAATAAACTTTGCTGTTCGTCCTTGGTGCAACACTGAAGATTATTGGGATGTGTATTTTGATGTAACAGAAAACACTAAAGAAGCTCTTGATGCTGCAGGAATTGAAATTCCATATCCTCATCAAGTCGAAATCCAAAAACAAGACTAATCTATTTTTTAGATTTTAATGCAATAAAATCTTTTAAATAAAATGGTTCAAAATAGGCGACATCTTCGATGTCGCTTTTTTTATATTTTTGGTAAGCTAATTGACCCATCTCTCTTGCTGAAGGTAGTTTACCTTCAATAAAATTCGCATTTTTATGCGAAATCAACTGTTTGGTTTTTTCAACACCATTCCCAATAAAATGAGTTTGGTCTTTATCAAGATATTCTAAAAATGAATCTTCATTTAAAACTTGAGCTTCAACACCTCGTATTTCGCTATATGAAGCAGAATAAATAGCAGAGTACACTTCTAAACGACGAGCATCTAACATTGGTACAATAACTCCATTTTCAACATTTGCTTGATGCGCAAGTGCCTCTAAAGTAGACACCGAAATAAGTGGCACATTCAACGCATAACAAAGTCCTTTGGCTGCCGAAACTCCTATACGTAAACCTGTATACGAACCTGGACCTTTACTTACTGCTATAGCATCAATATTGTTTAAGGTTAATTGTGATGATTTAATAACTTCATCTATAAAAACATGTAAAGATTCGGCATGCGAATAATTAACATTATTATCCTCTTTTAAAACCAAAGTCTCTCCTTCATTTGAAAGAGAGACTGAACAATTTGTTGTCGATGTTTCTATATTTAATATGATTGCCATATTAATTTGGTTATAAGATTAATCTTCAGAAGATTCGCTTTTATCATTTTTTTTGTCTCTATTTTCTATTTTATCTCCTGATTTTAATGTTTTTGAAACTACATTATACGGACCAGTAATAATTTCATCTCCTTCTTGTAATCCTGAAGCAATTTCAATATTCGTATCGTCTTGAATTCCTGTTTTAACGACTCTTAGTTTAGCCTCTCCATTTTTAGAAACAAAAACGCATTCAAATTTCTCTTCATTTTCAGATTTAATATCGTTTGACGTTCGGTTTTTATAATCTTTTTTTACTGAAGATGTATCTGTTTTTATCACAATTGAACTAATAGGAACAGCTACAATTTTATTTCGCGTGTCTGTTATAATATCAACAGTAGCAGTCATACCAGGTCTAAATGGAGAAAAATGCTCTGGCTTCCCTTCCATAAGATCTTGATAAGACTCTTCAAGAATTCTAACTTTTACTCTAAAGTTAGTAACTTGATCTGCAGTTAAAGTACCTGCTGCAGAGTTGGCGATTTCTGTAACAACTCCTTTAAATTCTTTCTTTAAATAGGCATCAACTTCAACAATTGTTGAATCTCCTATTTGTACTTTTACAATATCATTCTCATTCACATCAACTTCAACTTCCATGTTATTGAGATTGGCAACTCTTAATATTTCGGTTCCTGCCATTTGTTGCGTTCCAACAACACGTTCACCTAATTCTACATTTAACAACGATATTGTGCCACTCATTGGCGCATAAATTTCGGTACGACTCAAGTTATCTTTAGCTTCATTTACAGAAGCTGCTGCACTTTGTACGCTATAATATGCCGAGCTTTTTCCTGCAACAGCAGTTTCATAAGATGCGATAGATCTATCCCAATCTGCTTTAGAAATAACACCTTTTTCAAAAAGTGCCTTGTTTCTATCATAATCTGCCTTAGCTTGCTTTAAAGTTGCTTCAGCTTGTTCTAAGCTTGCTCTTACATTTTGATACGTTGCTTGTGATCTGCTTACTGCAGATTGAATTAAATCTGGATTAACTCTTACAAGTAAATCCCCTTTTTTAACTTGTTGACCTTCTTTGAACGGAAGATCTAAAATTTCTCCTGAAACTTCACTTGAAATTTTCACCTCAACTTCAGGCTGAATCTTTCCAGTTGCCGAAACAGTTTCAATAATATCAACCAAAGCAACTTTTTTAATATCTACTTGCTTAAAATTACCTTTTTTACCAAACCATCCCATTGATTTACCTAATACTAAGGCAACAATTAGAAGTCCGATAACTATAAGACTAATTTTTACTGTTTTACTCATTTTATATTAATTTAAGTCGGTTATAGGCAGCCCAAAATAAAACTCTAAGACTTTGAGTTTGAAAATATAATCATATTTGGTTCTAATGACATCAGATTGTGCATTTTCAAAAGCAGTACGAGACTGATTAAAATCGAAAGCATTTGACAAACCTACATCATAACGTTCTTTTGCATATTCAAAAGCTAATTGACGAGCTTCTTCTGTTTGTAAAGCAGCTTCATACGCCTTTTTAGAATTTTTGGCATCATTATACGCTGTATATACTGTTGATTCTAAATCTAATTCTGCTTGCTCTAGCAAATACTTAGAACGTTCTACTTCTACTTTACTACGTTTTACATTATTACGTGTTGTAAATCTATTAAATATTGGCACGTTTAATTGAAGTCCGACTGAAGTACCATCAAACAAATATAATTGGTCAACAAAAGGAATATCATCTCCTGTAAACGGATTTATCTGTGTGCTTGCCCATCTGGTATTATAACCTACAAAACCTGAAAGTGTAGGAAAATAATTTGTTCTTGTTAACTCTAAGTCTTTTTCAGCCAATTCAAAATTAGTTTGAGCTATTTTGACATCGTTTACTTCTTCTTTAGCTTTTTCAACGATTTCTGATGCTTGTTTATTTAAGACATCATCTGCAATAAGACCATAATCTTCATCAGAAACATCAAATATTTCATAATCTTCTAATTGAAGTGTTTGCGCTAATCCCAATTTAGAAATAAATAAAGCATTTTCAGCAGCTATTATTTGTTGTAGTTGTGTTGCATCAGTTGCTTTCAACTCTAACAAATCACCTTGAGGTAAAACTCCTGCATCAACTAGTTCTTGAGTATTAGTAATATTTTCTTTTGTTACAGCATTTTGAGCTTGCAATACTTTTAACTGTTCTCTATTAAACAAAATTTGTAAAAAAGAATTAGCAACAAATAATGAGATATCGTCTTTCATTTTATCTAAACGATACATTGCTGCTACCTGGTTTAGTTTGGCACGTTGAAGTGTTTTCCAATTAGATAGTCCTGAAAATATATTGATTCCAGAATTGATAGCACCAGAAGCAGATCTGAATATATTATTTTCAAACTGATTCGTTGCTGGATTAATATTTGCACCTGTATTTATATTATAAGAACCATTAGCATTTAGTGTTGGTAAAAAATTACTTAAGGCTTGGTTTTTATTAATATCGGCTAAATTAACATCTAGTTGAGATTGTTCGATAGAAATATTATTTTCTAATGCGTGATTCACACATTCTAATAACGTCCATTTCTTTGCTTGAGCATTAACAAAAACTCCAAAAAGTAGTATGATGATAAAAATTATTCTTTTCATGATATTTAGTAAGTCTTGATAATTGGTAAAGTGTTACAATAAATGTTAAAATTATTGTTGTCCTCCTTGAATTGGATTCCAAACTTTAATTTTATCGTCTTTAGTGATTCCATTTTTTACTTCTACAAAAATCCCATCACCAATTCCTAATTCTAAATCTTTACGTTCAAATTTTTGATCTCCAATTTCAATTTCAACATAAGGCTCTTTAGTATCTTTGTCGTACTGAACTAAAGCTTCTTTAATTGCGAGAACTTTTTCTGCTTTTTCTAAAATAATAGATGCATTAGCACTTAATCCTGCACGAATAAATGTTGAATCCATCTTTTTAAGTGTTCCTTTTATTTCAAATTGAATAGCTCCATTTTCTTCAACTCCTTTAGGTGCAATATAATCTAAAACCGCATCAAATGTTTCATCTTCAATTGCTCCAACAGTAATTTCTAGAGGCAAACCTTCTTTAATCTTACCAACTTCACTTTCATCTACTTTTCCTTCAAAAATCATTTTAGTAACATCTGCTAAAGACGCAATTGAAGTTCCTTCATTAAAATTATTAGCTTCAATCACCTGGTTTCCAGCTTTTACAGGAACATCCAAAACCATTCCTGCCACTGTAGCTCTTACTTGAGTTTGAGCAATATTACCTAAACCAGACGTGGTACCTGTTTTAATAATATCATAATTTTGACGGGATTGCGTTACATTAATTCTGGCTTGTTCAACTTGCTGTTTTGCTTGTAAATACGTGTTATTTACTTGGTCGAATTCGTTAGCAGCTATAACCCCTTTTTCAAACAATTCTTTTTGACGATCATAAATGGCTTTTTGTGTTTTAAAGTTGATTTCAGCAGTTTGCAACGCTGTTTTATTAGATGCAATGTTATTTTTTGCACTTGTAAGGTTAGACACATTAGGAATCACACGAATTTGAGCAATTAAGTCACCTTGCTTTACATATTCTCCTGCTTCAATAAACACTTCTTCTACAACTCCTGAAATATTAGGCTTTATTAAAACTTCCTCTTTTGGAACAATAGAACCAGTAGCTACTGTTTTAATAACAATGGTTTGTTCAGATGGAGCTTCGGTTGTATACGTAACTGGATCTTCTTGATTTTTTTGCCATAAATAGTATAATGCTGCCCCAAAGAGAACAACAATAAGTAATAATGCGATTAATGTTTTGGTTCTTTTCATTTTTTAATGATTGATTATTTATTCTATTCTTAATGCGTCAACAGGTTTCATCTTTGTTGCTCTACTCGCTGGAATAAATCCAGCAGCCAAGCCAGAAACCACTAATATAATTAAGGCTGTAATAACCACTGGCATTCCTACACTTGGATTTGCGAAATTTTCGGTAGGACCTATACTATCTAAAGCAGTATTCAATCCCCAAATAAAAAATGCTGCAAAAGAAACACCTAGCATACCTGAAATAATGGTTAATATTAAACTTTCGTGTAAAATTTGACCTTTAATGTCCCAAGGAGAGGCACCTAAAGCTCTTCTAATTCCGATCTCTTTGGTTCGTTCTTTTACAACGATAAGCATGATATTGTTAATTCCAATAATACCAGACATGAGTACCAAAGCACCAACAAAATAGCCAACAAAAGCTAGAATTGTAAACAAGCCTTGCATTTGCGAAAATTGTTCGGCTAAGTCAAAATGACCTATAGCTCTATCGTCTTCAGGATGCACTTTATGTCTTGATTTCATCAAATCAAACACTTGTTGCTTAATAGAGGTAATAGGAACATCATCTATTGCTGTAATCGCCATCCATCCTACACGATCACCTCTATTAAAGGCTTGCCCAAATGTTGTAAATGGAATATAAATTGTATTTGCTTCCTCTTCACTATCACCTCGACTTTTGGTGTTTTTAAATGTTCCGACAACTAAAAAATTAACACCATTGATTTTGATATAAGTTCCTATTGGATCTTCATCCTTATCATATAAACCTCTTATAACTCCAGTACCAATAATGCAAATTTTCCGTTTCGTTTCGATATCTGAATAACTAATAAATCGTCCTTGCAGAATATCTAAAGGTTGTTGATTGATGTATTCAGGGTAATCTCCATAAATTTCGAAAGCTCCTGTTTTAGTTCCTCTAATAACGTTGTTGTTACCTCTATATCCACCTAATTGATTTCTAGGCGACACATATTTTAGATTAGGCACTCCATTTTTTATGGCAGCAACATCATCAATCTTATAACTAAAATAACGTCCTTTTGGCAAGCCCTTGTAAGGCTTTGACGTTCCTTGAGTCCACATAAACATTGAGTTGGTCGCAAAGTCACCAAAATCTGCCATGACACCATTTTTCAAACCATTAGTCAATGCTAATAAAGCTACCAAAATAAATATGCCCCAAAACACGCCAAAAGCAGTCAAAGCAGTTCTGAGCTTATTGGCATTTAGCGCTTCTAATATTTCGTTCCATCTTTCTTTATCAAACATCTTATTCGTCTCTTAATGCAACAATAGGTTTAATTTTTGCTGCACGATACGCTGGAATAAATCCAGCCAATGCACCAGCAAACACCAAAATAAATACAGTGGTCAAAGCAATATTAAAATTGACTTGAGGATTTTTTATAAAATCATGCTGTACATATGGTCCAGCTAATTCAAGTAGACCTAATCCAAAAATTAATCCGAATAATCCAGCAAACATTGTTACAAATACAGCTTCTTGAAGAATCATTCCAATAATAGACATTGGAAGAGCTCCAAGCGCTTTTCTAATACCAATTTCTTTTGTACGTTCCTTTACAATAATGAGCATAATATTTCCTACACCAACAATTCCAGCAACTATTGTCCCAATGCCAACAAACCAAAATACAGATTGAATGATGCCGATTATTGAATAAATTTCTTGAGCACTTTCTAAAGTATTATAAACTCTAACAGCACTAATATCGTTTGGCGCAACTTTGTGTACTCGTTTTAATTCATCTTCTATGGCATTAGACATGTTGGTTGACAGCGCAACAGCCTCATCAAAATTGTCTGACATTTTAACGGTTACAAGAATGTTTCTAATGTCATCACCAGCTCCAAACACTTTTTGAGAGGTTGTTAATGGAATATAAGCTTGTTGTTCTTCTCGTTCTCCACCAGGATCGATAAAAACACCAACAACTTTAAAACTCATTCCATAAATTTTAATTTCTTTATCAATTGGGTTTTCATCTTTAAACAAGTCTTGCTTGAGTTTTCTTCCGATAACTGCTACTTTTCTATTTTCATCTAAGTCGGTTTGATTCACAAATCTTCCAGTTTCCATATCAGCATTCTCTATAAACTGATGATCTGGCATTGCGCCTCTAACTTGATATCTAACACTTTCGTTTTTATAGCTTATATCTGCTCCCCAAATAGAATATAAAGCAGTCTCATACTCTATATTATTTTTATATTTTTCAGAAATTAGATTGAAATTTTCATTCTTCATTTGAATATATCTACCTGGATTAAGGCCTTTATACTCTTTAGTAGTTCTACCAGTCCAAACCGTAAGAAGATTTGTAGCGTCGCTTTCAAACTCAGACTTCACACCATTTGCAAGTCCAGTACTAAATCCGAGAAGAATCACTAAAATAAAGATACCAGAAGCCACTGAAAGCCCAGTTAAAAACGTACGCAATTTGTTTTTACGAAGTGTTTCAAATATTTCTTGCCAACGTTCTAAATCAAACATGAGTCGAAGCTCTTACTTGTTCTACTTTGCTATCATCTATAATAACACCATCTTTAAGGTTTACAATACGCTTGGTCATTTGTGCAATATCGTGTTCATGTGTAACGACTAAGATGGTTTTACCTTCATCATTAATTCCTTGAATGAGTTCCATAACCTCATAAGATGTTTTTGTATCTAAAGCTCCTGTTGGCTCATCTGCTAACAGTACTTTTGGATCACTTGCCAATGCTCTAGCAATAGCAACCCGTTGTTTTTGTCCTCCAGATAACTCACTTGGTAAATGATGTGACCATTGTGCTAAGCCAACTTTCTCAAGGTAATGCATGGCACGATCTGTACGTTCCTTACGTTTGATGCCTTTGTAATATAATGGCATAGATACGTTGTCTAAAGCACTTTTGTAATTAATAAGATTAAAAGATTGAAAGATGAACCCAAGAAATTCGTTTCGGTATTTAGCAGCTAATTTTTCATTTAGGTCTTTAATAGGAACATTGTCAAGAATGTAGTTTCCTGTATCAGCTTCATCTAACATTCCTAAAATATTAAGAAGTGTCGATTTTCCAGATCCTGAAGAACCCATTATAGATACAAGTTCACCTTCTTTTACCTTAAAATTAATTCCTTTTAAAACATGAAGCGAATTGCTTCCCATGTGATAAGATTTGTGTAAATCTTTGATTTGTATCATGATGGCGATGGTTAATTCTTAGCAAAATTACAATAATCATTAAACGGATTATCCCAACTATTTGTTAAGAATTCAATTTCTGATTGATATTTAAAAGACTTCTAACTCGTAGAAATGTTACACTAAAACGATGTTTTCTTTAATTTATTTCAGTTTTCTTTCTGAAGAATTTCCAATAGATTATAATTCCTATACCTCCAACCAAAATATACGGAACAGCCATGAGATACATAATACCATCATTTACACCTTCTGCAGTAGATTGACCTTCTTCGCTTTCTAAGACAGCTCTACACATCGCACATTGAGCGTTACTTTTTATAAAAAAAAGAAAAGAAAAAAGAATGAAGATTATATAACGTTTCATTTAATGAATGTAATAAGGTGAAATCATTAGGTAAACAATTACTCCTGTAATTGCAACATATAACCACAAAGGAAATGTGATTTTTGCAATCTTCTTATGACGTTCTATATTATTAGTTATAGCTCTCACGTAAGTAATTAGAACAAATGGAATGATAATTATAGACAATAAAATATGTGTTATCAAGATAAAGTAATAGATGTATTTAACCAGACCTTCTCCTCCAAACTTTGTAGAATCGCTCGTCATATGATAAGCTACATACATGAGTAAAAATAAAGCAGAGCACCAAATAGCTGTTGTCATTAAGTTTTCATGAAGTACTCTGTTTTTGTTTTTAATAGCAATCACAGCAATTATTAAAATTAATGCTGTTAAACCATTAATAGTTGCATAGATTGGAGGTAAAAACGTTAGTGGTTCAACTTCAATTCCGAAATCTTGGAGTTTCATTCTTGAAAGCACAGCTACTACTAATGGAATTACAATGGCCAATACTACAATCCATTTATTATATTTTTTTTCTTCGGAATTATTTTGAGTTACATTCATTTGGTCTTAATCTTCTTTTAAAAGTTTAGCAATATCTTCCTTCAACAAGCTTATTTCTTCTGTTTCTCCATCATCATCTTGTTTTTCTTCTTCACTAATAATGCCTTTATAAAATATTTTAGGGTTTCCGAAATTGTCTTTTCTAGAGCGAATAAATCCGTTTTTATCAATAAGCGCAAAGTTACCTGAATGCTCAAAACCTCCTTCAACATTAGGGTTTTCTCCAGCATAAATATTAAAACCAACATTAGCTAGATCAAAAATAACATCCTTATCTCCTGTCATTAAATGCCAGTTTGGATTGGTAATCCCATAATTATCTGCATAAGCTTTTAGTATGTCTTGTGTGTCATAATCTGGATTAATTGTGAACGACGCAACACCAAAATCTTCAAACTCTGAAAATGTATTTTGAATCTGCACTAAATTTCGATTCATTCTAGGACAAATCGTAGGACATGTTGTAAAGAAAAATTCAACAACATACACTTTTCCTTCATAATCTTTATTGGTAATTGTTTTACCATTTTGATTTACAAAAGAAAATTGAGGTACTTTTTTAGGTGCTCCATTGATTTCTAGAAACATTAGATCTGATACAAACCCTTCCGTTTTTGTAGATACATTTTGACTTCTACTTTCTGTTCTTGTCACATCGTCACCTGTGATTCTATCGACAATTTTAGGTATAAAAATGATTCCGAAAACCAAAACTATAAAAGCAATACCTATAAAAGAATAATTTGTTTTTTTAGTGTTCATAATCTGTATAAATATCAAATTTTAAAAAATAAAAATTCAATCTATATATTTAATTAATATCATTTAAATCTTCTGCACGTCGTGATGAAGAATCGAACTTGCCTTTACGCTTTTGACGATATTCGGTAAATAAAATTCTAAGGTCGTCACTCATTTTGTTTTTAATTTCTGCAACTTCAATACAATCATAAGAATATAAAGGATAAGCGACTTCCTTTCTTTCTTTTTCTTTATCTTCTCTATCGTCTAGTCTGCCGCGTTGTGCTAGATCTTTATCAACTATAAAAATATGGTCTGTAAAAATGTGTTCATCTAAGGATTCTTCAGTTTTTAAACTGCTGAATAGGTTTTTGATATCGTTTGGTTCTCCAAAAACATAATGCCAAAAACGCATATCGTCATAATTATTAATCTCTTTTTGAAGCTGAATTGCTTTAGCTTCAGTGCCTTTAGGAAGTACAATTACAATTTGAAATTTTTTAAATCCTTTAAATTTATCATAGACCAACTCTTTTAAATTTGAAGCAGCAATCACATGGTCTTCTGGTTGGTTCCCTAAAAATCCTAAAATAGTAATATGGTCTTTGAGTAGAATTTCATCTTCAGAATTTGAAGAAAAAAATTGCAACTCATTCACAGAGTCATCTACAATATCTAAGGGATTGTAATTATGAGTCGAAGGATATAAAAACAATAAAAATAAAACTGGTAGAAAGAATAAAATACCTAAAACAAGTATTGTTTTCAATGGCATTTTCTTCATAGCGTTTGGTGTTTGATTTGTTTTGCAAAAATAAAAAAGACGGTTTAAATAAACCGTCTTTTTATATACTTTATATTATTTCTAACATGTTAAAAATCTCTTTTTACAAATCCGTTAGAATATACACCTTCAATGTAACCACCTTCTTGTAAAAGAATAAAAATAAGGTAGCAAATTAGGAATATTGTCGTCCATACTACCATACGTCTTAAAGCTTTAGTCTCATCTCTCATGTGCATAAAATCCCAAGTAATGTAATAGGCTTTAACAATGGTTAGTATGATGAAAATCCAGTTTAAAAGTTTCATACTTAAAACTTTAGTCATCAAAATTTCTGGCTTATATATACCTAAAACCACTTCTACTGCAGTAACTACTGAAAGTAAAATTAGAACTCCCCAAATTTTTTGAGTGTTTGATTTAAACTTTAATAATCCTCTAAATATTTCTAATTTATGTGTGTGTGCCATTTTAAATACAATTATTCTAAATTAAACCAAGTAGAAGAAAGTGAATACAAATACCCAAACTAAATCTACAAAGTGCCAATATAATCCAACTTTCTCAACCATTTCATAGCTTCCTCTTCTTTCGTAAGTTCCTAAGATAACATTGAAAAATATAATAATATTAATTACTACACCTGAGAATACGTGAAAACCGTGAAACCCAGTAATAAAGAAAAAGAAATCAGCAAATAAAGATGTCCCATATTCGTTAACATGAAGATTAGCACCTTCAACGACAAGTCTTCCGTTTTCTTTAATCTGCTTCAAAGATTCTTCTCTAGACAACACCGTTTTTTCGCCTTCTTCGGTTAGTATTTGTGTTCTCACTAAAACATTAGGATTCGCTTCTAAACCATGATATACTTCATCTATTGTATATGAAGGTAAAGCTCCTTCACTCACAAACCAAAGTCCGCTTTTACGTTCATGTTGTATTCTTTCTCCATGCTCGTCAAGTGCAATATCACTTACAGCCACTCTTTTAAACACTTCTTTTCCATCTACAGTTTGATACTCTCCAAACTGAAGAATGTTTCCTCCTTTAGTTTGAACAGCTCCATAATCTCCTTGAATGAAAGTTGCCCACTCCCAAGCCTGAGAACCAACGAAAATCAAACCACCAATAATAGTTAAAAACATGTAAAATGTAACTTTGGCTTTTTTCATGTGATGACCAGCATCAACAGCTAGTACCATTGTTACAGATGACATGATTAAAACAAATGTCATAAAAGCAACATAAATCATTGGATAGTTACCATGAAAAAATGGAATGTGCGTAAACACCTCATCTGCGATTGGCCATGAGCCAATAAACTTAAATCTTGAAAATCCGTAAGCTGCTAAAAATCCTGAGAATGTTAAGGCATCAGATACGATAAAGAACCACATCATCATTTTACCATAACTAGCTTTTAAGGGCTGGTTTCCTCCTCCCCAAGTTTTGCCTTCTGTTCCAGTACTTGCTACTGTAGTATCCATATAAAGCATTTAGTTGTTAAAAGTTGCACAAAAATAATCATTTTATCTATCTAAAAAAACATCATGTTCTAAAAATTAAAAACATAGAGCAATACTAGTCTATATATAGACTTTTAGCCAATCAAAATAGCAAAAAAATTACACTAAATATGATAAAAACAAAAACAAGAACAGCCACAGTATATCTATGAAATGCCAAAAGGTAGCCGAAAGGTTCATGCCTAGCATTTCTGTTGCTGTATATTTTTGTTTAAAATGATTATAAATTACGACTAGCAAAGAAATAAGTCCTGCAATGACATGTAAAATATGTACAAATGCAATGACATAAATAAAGCTCATTGTCACATTGCTTGTTGGACCTGTAAAATTATAGCCAGAAGACACAATTTGACCAAACCCGTAAAATTGACACCATATAAATGCAATTCCTAGACCAAAGGTTAATAAAAGCATAAGCGTTGTTAGACTTCTATTAGAACTTTTTAAAGCTCTTTTTGCTAAAACAAACGTTATACTACTAATAATGATAAGTATACAACTTATTAAAAATGCATTAGGCATTTCAAAATCGTGCAACCAATCTTCACGCTTTCTACTTACCAAAACAGCACTCGTTAATCCTGCAAAAGACATGATTAATGAAATAATTCCGAACCAGAGCATCATTCGTTTTGCTCTGTTATTTTTTTCTTGTATTGTTCCTTCTGTTAAATCCATATTTATCTTAAAAACTTATCAACCACATAAACTATTTGTAACAATGTAATATAGGACACACTAGATAGCATTAGTTGCTTTGCAGCTTTCGCAGTTCGTTTTTTAAACAATTCAAATGCAAAGTATAACATCACCAATCCTAAAAGGAAAACAATAACTGCCGCTACAATAGATAATTTTAAATCTCCTGTAACACCAAACACTGGAACAATTGATATTAAAATTGTCCAAATGGTATACATAATCGTTTGAACAGCTGTGCCTTTATCACGTTTACGAGTTGGCAACATAAAAAAGCCTCCTTTTTTGTAATCGTCAAATAAAAACCAACCAATAGCCCAAAAATGAGGAAATTGCCAAAAAAACTGTAAGGCAAAAAGTGTACCTGGTTCTATCCCAAAATCATTTCGTGCAGCAACCCATCCCAACATAAAAGGAATGGCTCCTGGAATGGCTCCTACAAAAACAGCTAAAGGTGTTTTTGTTTTTAAAGGTGTATAAACACAAGTATATAAAAAGATTGAGATAGCTCCATACATTGCAGTTCTTGGGTTAATAACATACAGTGTAACAATACCTGCAACAGTAAATATTGTAGCAATAATAAATGCTGTTGTAACAGACATTCGTCCTGCTGGAACAGGTCTGTTTTTAGTGCGATCCATTAAAGCATCTAAATCTTTTTCAATTATTTGATTAAACGCATTAGACGCTCCAACCATAAAATAACCTCCAAAGGCTAATAAAATTAATGTTTGAACATCAACATTAACTGCACCTAGTAAGTATCCTGCAAGAGCAGAAAAAACGACGCTTACAGACAAACGTATCTTAGTAATTTCTTTAAAATCAGAAATTATAGATGCTTTAGGAACTGATGTTTTTAACGTTGACAATACAAGTGGTTTTATTGCGATTGCAAAGATACTTTGAAAAAAGCTTTTGGGCAATGCTAATCAAAAGTAATTCTCTTTTTATTACTGACTGAATAAATAGCCTTAGAAATCATTATACCAATTAAACAAATCGGTTCTAATACCAACATTAAACCAAGCAGTGTTTGTATTTATGGCTGTTCCTGTATCTTTTTCAGGACTGTAATTTCTAAAAGTTGCATTAGCAAACAATCTTAAATTACTAACAGGATTAATAATATATCCTGCTATTACATCTGCCTGAAATACATTAGTGGTATTACCTTGCCCAACCGTTATTCCAACATTACCAACTCGATCATTTTCGGTTCTAAATATATTTCCTCCATAGTTTGCAAAATCACTTCCATCATTAAAATCGAAACCACGCTTACCAAAAATAAATTTAGCATCTGCAAACCAACGTTTGTAATTATATCTTCCAATTAATATGGCTTCACTAAAATTGGCTCCCCAAAGATGTCCCATTGGCTGATTGTTATGAGCATAGTTTAACACGATTGAATTGTGTGAATAGGTATAAGGTCGAACTCTATTATATTCCACCTGAAGCATTAAATTCTTTACTTTGAAAGCATCAAAGTATTTAGCACCTATTTGATATCCAAACTTGTTTTTCCAACTTTTATTCCCTCCAGTGATATCATCAAGAGAAAATTCATCAAAAATAAATTGTCCGTAAAGATTTACTTTATTATTCCACTTATATTTAGCCGAAAGACCTATAATAGCATTACCAGCTTCTGGTCCTGTAGAAAACTCAATAGCTCTATAAAAAATCACTGGATTAAGATAATTAATATCGAATCCTCTATCGTTAGAATCTATCCACATTACAGATTCAAACAAACCTACATTTAAGCGTTTAGAAACATTCCAACTCAAATAATGATTGGCCATATATTTAGTTAAAAAGGCATCATCTTCAGTAGCTTCTGGTCGCACATCTCTTAGCCACATCCATGTGCTTGTGTATTTAATTTTCCAAAACTTAGTATTTATTTTCAAAAAAGGATAAGGACTCGCAGCATCACTTTGTAATAGAGATCTATACCCATCACCTATAAAATTTTTACCATGACCAAATTGAACATTTAAAAAACTACTAGGTGTATATGACAAATAACCTTCTGCTACTGGATAATCGTAAGCATTTTTTTTAAATCGTTTAGCAATTCCTCGACCTGGTATTATTGCTGGGTCTGATCCTGATGCTTTTAAGCTCTCAGCATAAGCATTAAAATATTGAGCAAATCGTCCTTGACTTTCATAAACTGATGCTGAAAAATTAAACTTTTTGCCAAGACCACCTTGAAGTCTAATCCCTCTCGTATTATTAAACGTTGAACTAAAATCTGCTTCAGTATCTTTACCTACCTGTAAATCGAAAATTGGATCTACAATAAACCAATAATTTTTGCCTTGAACAGCAATAAAGTTTTCATTCCATAATTTTCTACTTAACCATGTATCAGTTCCTTTAATTAAGGCCTCTTTTTCTGCTTTAAAATCATAATACTTCACAACTTCATCATACACAAAAGGCTTTGCTGCTGTATGACTATTGGTTCCTAAACCATTCATTTGCTGATCAAACTTGGCGTAATAATTATGAGTAAACGGAATGTTTAGCTGGCTTTGATATTCAAGTTTTTCATATTTAGTAGTATTAAGATTAACACTATCAAATTCGTTACTTACTAAGTCGTTTAAATCTACAACCTCTTTTACACTTGGTAATGGTTTAGCTTCGGCAGATAAAATTTCAGGATTTACAAGAGGTATTTTTATATTTAATGAATATTGAAAGTAGGTAGGTTTACCATTATAAGTTCCTGGTGTAACTTTAGATACATCTTCAAAAACACGCTTAGCTTCATCTTTTAGTTCGTTATATACTGCATCGATGTAAAGGAGGTTTATTTTACCATCTTTATCAACTTCAAAAAGAATCTTTATATCTCCATTATAAGCATCGTCACTAACAATTTGTGGTACTTTAAAGGTGTTAAATATATGCTGATTGAGCTTATTGTTAAAACATACTTTAAGCGCTTCAATTGGTTGATCTTCACATCCAGGAAATATTGGTGGCTTTTCGTAGGTTTCAATAGTTTGTGCATTTAAAAGACCTATACAAAAAGTAAAAATAATAATGCAGCATTTTTTCATAAACAAGGGATGCGTTTTAAATGCTGGAAAGATACTATTTTTTTCAAAAGTGATAACAAAACCAGTATAATACATTTTTAATATAAAAAAAGCCGTTATCTATATAACAACGGCTTATATCTTATAAATACTTGCTGATTATCTAACTTGAAACTTAATTGGCAAATTATATATTACTGAAACAGGCTCATTTCGTTGTTTACCTGGTATCATTTGAGGAATTTTATTTACCACTCGTGTTGCTTCATTCTCTAATTGCTGAAAGGGAGCTCTTGTTTTAATTTCGGAGATTTGACCATTCTTATCAATTTTAAATTGAACATTAATTTTTTGAATGCCTGACAAACCTAAATTACTTGCGATATCTGTATTAAATTTTCTTTGAATTAATTTACCGAGTTTTTTAGACATGCACTTTACACGTTCGCTATTAGTTGACGCTTTTTCACATCCTGGATATATAGGAACCACTTCAACATTAATCATACTGAAAGGTTTTTCAATTTCTTTAGGTTTATCAAAATCTTCAATACTGTTTACTGGAACAGGTTTATTTAACACCTCTGGTTTGACTAAGTCTATCGTTTTTTCAACAATTACCACATCATCGTCTACAACAATAGGTGGTTTATCTGCTAATTTTTGAGTGCTTTGCTTTACTTGTTTCTTGACGACTACATCAGGTTGTACAACATAGTTTTTAACAACAATGTCTGTAAAATCATCATTAAGTGCAACTTCAGGAATAACAAATTCTTTCTTTTCAAACTTCATTTCAAACAAACCATAAGTGCCTAACAAACACAGAATAAGTCCTATTTGAAAATAGAGCGTTGAGTTTTTTCGTAAATTTGCATCATGCTTTTGTGATTTTTGCACTTTAGCATTGCTCTGACCAGCAATACTGTGCGTTTTTTTAAAACTTTTCATAATACTAAAATGTTAATGTTAATATTATGATAAAATCACAATAAGCATACCAAAGTAAAAATCCCATCTAATTAATTAGATGGGATTTTGAATATATAATCTATTTAAAAATAAACTAGTCTTGCACTTGAAATAAAATTGGTAACGAGTAAGGCACTGTTACTGCTTTTCCTCTTTGTTTTCCTGGTTGCATTTTTGGAAGCAATCCAATAACACGTTTAGCTTCTTTTTCTAAACCTGGATGAGGTGCTCTTGCTCTTACATTAGTAATATTACCGCTTTTATCAATCTTAAAAATAACGCTAATTCTCTGCTTTCCAGACAAACCTAAATCGCTTGCTAACTCAGTATTGAACTTTCTATTTACAAATTTCGCAATTTTATCAGACATGCATTGCTTTTTAGCATTGTTACCTTGTTTCTTTTCACAACCTGGAAATATTGGTACATTTTCAATAACTGCGAATGGGATTTCAAGATCTTCTTCGACCTCTTCTACTTCAACCTCTTCTACTTCAACAATTTCTTCTTCTTGATCGGTTTCAGTAGACTCTATAACAGTTTCTTCAATTTCTTTTTCATCTTCAACAATTTCAATTTCCTCTGGTACTACTGGAGGTGGAGGTGGAGGTGGAGGTGGAATTATTTCTTGTTGCGTGATTGGAACTTCTTCTTCTAATTCATCATCAACATCGACCATTCCAATATCAATATTAGATTTATCGTATGACTTATAATTAATAGTTAAATAAGTTAGCGTCATCATTAACGCTAAACCTACTGCAAAATAAAGTGATGCATTTCTGCTCACATCTGATTTTGGATTTTTCTTAGGTTCCATATCTATCAAGTTATTAAGGTTGCTAAATTAACCAAAAATAAGTTAAAAAAGCAAGCTATTATTTATTTTAACGCTAGTTTGTTTTTAAATTTTTGTAGTAATATCATCACAACTACAGCTCCAACAGTATTAGCTAAAACATCATAATAATCTGGTGTTCTAAAATCTGTTACTATGGCTTGTAAAGCCTCAATAATAATGCCATAAATAATTGCAATACTTGTTGAGAGTCCAATTTTAGGTTTTACAGTTGTTGTTCTAAAATAATTAAACAACACCAATGTAAGAATGGCATAGGCTAAAAAATGATAGATTTTATCATCAAATGAGAATCCTAATTTTGGAACTCCACTAACATTGCCTAAACTTCCTATTGTAAGCACAATAAGATAAGCCAAAACAATTGGTAACGACCAGCGTTTAAGCACCAATGATAGCTTTGTAGTCATCTGCTGAAAGCAAACTTTCTATCTCAGAAGCATCAGAAAATGTCATTTTAATCATCCATCCTTCTCCATAAGGGTCTGAGTTTACTTTTTCAGGTTCATCTTCTAAAGCCTCATTAAATTCAGTTATTTCTCCTGATAATGGTAAAAATAAATCTGAAACTGTTTTAACAGCTTCAACTGTTCCAAAAACTTCTTCAATATCAAGCGTTTCATCAACAGTTTCTACTTCAACATATACTATATCACCTAGTTCACTTTGAGCAAAGTCTGTAATTCCTATGGTTGCAGTATCTCCTTCAATTTTAACCCATTCGTGGTCTTTAGTGTATTTTAAATCTGATGGTATATTCATTACTATTAGTGGTGTTATTATGTGTTTACAAAAATAATTTTTTTGATTTAATTGTTGAACTAATTTCCAAAATTATATCTCAATGTAAATCCTGAACGTATAGTGGTTTGCGGAAATGCTGTAGATATTTCGTACTCAGAGAATGTATAATCAAAATAGAAAATAGCTGTTAAGTTTTTAGAAAAGGCATAATCTGCTGCAAATTTAGCTCCCCAAATAGTTTGACCTTGAGTAATTTGGTTGTTATCAATATCTAAATACCTAATGATTGTTTTATTATTTCTAACTGAAACATCAGCCTTTAAATTTAAATCACTCTTAATTATTCTTCTAGGTCCAGCTAATTTAGAACGAATTCGAACATCCTTAATACGATAGCCTAATCCTAAGATATACTCATTACCTTGAATTTCTGTTAACAGGTTATTATCAAAACTCAACGATAAAATTCTATCTTTCTTCATTTCGGCCAATATTTTTATTGAATTTTTCATTTCAAAATCCAATCTAAATAATGGGCTAAATTGTTCTTCTAAGTTAATATTACTAAAAATTGTTTCATTTTTAAAGTTTCCTGATTGGTCTGTTACTTTATCTAGTTCTTGATCTTCATAAGCCACTCCTGGTTGTAAGTCTCCTGGATTTAAATCTAGATTTGATCTAAACTGGTTGATTGTATATGCCGATCGATAACCATGTGTGATTGAGAAACGTTTAAAGTTCTTTTTAAACCATTTCATTTTCATGAAACCTGTATATTTTAATTGCCAGTTAGGGATTGGAATATCTCTAAATGCCGACAATCCTATTTTATCTGCTTTCTGCCCTTTGTATGCTGCTAAAAATGCTGGTAATAAAACCGCTTGATTATTTTTACCAAAACCTAAAGGATACCCTTCGCCATCTGTAGCATAGTTATCTGAGCCATAAAATTTTCTTGCAAGACGTTTTGCAACAATTAATCGGTTTGATCTGAAATCGTCAAAAGCTTCAGATTGTGTTTCATCACTTTTTTGAAAAGCGGTTTTGATTAAAGCAGTAGATATACTAAAATTACCAAATGAATTTGTTAGTAATTCATTGTATCTATCACTTAATCCATCATCATTTAAATCTGATGTATTAAAGTTTTGCGTAAGATTCTCTGAATAAGTTCTATTACCAGTAAGATCTATTTTTAAATCTTTGATTAGTTCTACATTAGCAGATACATCAAGAATTTTTGTAGTGACTTCGGTATATTGCTGATTAAATTGATCGTATATGGTTAACCAACCATTTCGAGCTGCCTTGTCTCTAATATTTGCTTGACTACCAAATGTAAATCCTAAAGATGGTTTAATTGTTCCTAAAAACCCTGGAGTTGGTAAGTAACCTGGTAAAAATGTACCATTGTTTTCTGAATAATTAATCTGAATTCGTTTAACACTAGTGGCTAAATCTATAGCTCCATTTAAAATTCTAGTTCCTACGGGAACTTTACTCTTTTTAGAGCTTCCATTTGCATCTGTAGGATCATTAGAATCTTTACTTTTTTGATCTAGTTTACTATCTTTAGATTTAAGTCCTTTAGGCAGAGCTCCACTTCGTATACGTCCACCTTTAGCTCCTCGAATAGGTTTTTTTACAAGCCCAACATACTTGTAAAGGTTCTCCATATTTAATGTTGAATTGATATTATGTGTATTTGCATTTTGAATGGAGTTTCCTAAATTATAGAGTCGTGTTCTTGTTAATCCATTTTCATCGGTTACCTCTAATGGAATATTATCATTTAAATCTGATCCTTTTTGCCATTGAAAATCTCCAGTATACGAATATGTGGCTCTTAGAAAGCTAAACGTTGGAATTTTATACAATGGAATTTCATAATTAAGTTGAAGCTGTTGATTTTGAATATTTGGGTCTCCTAAATCAAAGAAGCCATCCCAAACATCTAAGTTAGGATCTTGTCTCCCTTTTAAATTATCATCAATAAAATAGTTTCTTACAATATTTGAATTAGAAGCTGTAAAGTTTAGACTTAGCGCTTTAGTTAAATTATAATTTATAACATACTGAAAGTTGAAATTATAATTTCGTCTGAAGAGTTCTTCAAGACCAATATTACCATCTGCTAAATCAACTTCTCTAAACTTTTGTTTGTTAAATTGCCTAATAATATCAGTATTTACAGAAAAGCTTGTTGGAATCGGATTGAAATTAAAGTCTTTAAATATCTTCCAATATTTTCCTCTAAACAAAGAATCGTTCTTCTTAAATGGCTCAATGTTTTTTGGTTCAAAACTATAGTTATAATTAACTCCTGCTCTGATGTTTTGTTCTAAAGAATTTTCGATTTCAAAATCTCTATGTTCAGTTTTATTGTACGAATAATTAAACGTTAAGTTCTCTACATCGTAAAAACGTGGTTTCTTTTCTGTTGTTCTATTTTTTCTAACTCCAATAAAGTTGATGCTTTGTCGCTTTGTATAACTTTCATTGACATTTAGTATAGAATCCTTATTATTGGTATTATCTAATTGTGTTTCTAGTTTTATATCTCTATAAAACTGATCGTATTCGGGTGTTATTACTTCTTCTCCAATACCATAATTAAATGGGATTTGTATACCCCATTTTTTTGGCAAAAGTTGTCCTAAATTCATATTAGTAACAACATCATATTGTTGAACGTCTTCTCTACTACGTTCGTTAGGTCGTTGTTCCACTGAGCCAAACCCAATGGTACTCTTTCTTCCTGTAGCACTAATATCTGCAAAATCTGCAAAATTTGCATCAACTGCTGCTACTGCAGCCCAACCACCTTCATTGTCTAAATCGGATAAACGAAGCTCATTAAACCACGCTTCTCCACAAATATTCAAGCCTGTATTATCTGGATTTTTAAGCCCAACCATCAATACTCTTACATCTCCAAAATTTGGATTTCCTTTAATTGCTACTCTTTGTTGACCAATTGTGTGAGGATCAAACTCATCAACTTCAGTTAGCTGACCATCAACTAAATTATAAAAAGTAGGATCTTCATTAGCTAACGTTCCATTAGCAATTCCAAGTGATTTTATTTGTTCTAGAACACTCAGTTCTAAATTAATTTCGTTAACCTCTGGCCATATATTTTCGGCAGAAGCCACACCAGAAGACACTTGTAATGGTACTTCAATTTGATAAAAATTTTGAGTAAAGTCATTACCCATTCGGATAAAACCAACCATATCTCCATCGCCTAAACTACCTGTTTCACCTTCTTCTGCGTGTATAAACATACGTAATTTGTTATACTGACGCATATCTATATTAATATTTTTAAAGACACCTCTAGAGTCTCTTGGTTCTAACTCACAAACTTCAACCTGTAACGATTGTTCATTCTGCCTAATAATGTTATTATTGTTGTTAAGCTGTTCAAGTTCTACTCCTGGAGGTAACACATAATTACCATCGTTTTCTTGAAGTCCAACTACACCAACGCTTAAATCTGTATTATCGTTATCATTATTTGGTTCGTCATCAAGGCTTAAAGTATATCGCCTCCAATCACTTCTTACCAAGTCTAAAGTTGCAAAACGTAAAACTCTTGGTTGCTGAAAATCTGTTAAGAATAATCTTGCAAATCGAATAGATCGAACATCTGTAATACCACCAATAGCATCAGAAGGATTTGAAATTGGGATTCTAAATTGATACCATTTCACTTGGCGTTCTTCTCCATTTGGAAGTGTTACATTCCTAGTTTTAGTGTCATTAATTTGAGGATTTGCAGTTCCAAGAGCCAAAGAGGTTGGTGTGATATCTATTTCATACTGAAAATAACTATCAATCGTATTCATTGTATTATCTCTGTTGATATCCTCAACATCTGGCTGTGCAGTAGAACCTCTATTGGTATCTGAAAATTCATCTGGAGTATTTCCTTGTAAACCATTGTAACGCTTATAGCGTTCAAAAATATCTCCATCAGTATTTAAGTAGTATGTATAATTATCATTTGCTGGGTCTAATCCAAAATCCGCTCCAGTAACCGTTCCATTAACCCTTAGAACTGCCTCTTCGTTATCATCATAGCCATCATAACCAACATCTTGGTTAGTTCGTTCTTGCCCAGTTGTCGAAAACGTATAAATCAACGATTGATTTCTAGGTACAACTGTGCCATAACTAGTTGCTATTAAATCACTAATATCTCCATTTTCAGGAAGTCCATTTTCGTATTGTTTTTTACCATCTTTTAAAACATCTTCTGAGATGTTACCTAAGTTTATGAAAAGTTTTCCTCCTTGAGCTGGTGCAGTGTCATCTAAGAAAGGATCTTGAAGCCAAAAATCAATATATTCTACGTTAGCTTGTTCAAAGTCTGTAGAAGTAATTTGTCTTGTAATACCTGCCCAACTATCATTAGCATCAATAGTTCCATCTATAGCATCTGGATCAAAATTATAAGGCCCTCTTTCGGTTGGGTAATATGCCAGATCTAAAGAGTTAATAACAGTTTGTTGCCCTTGAGCTACATCAACTTCAGGAAACACTTCATCAATAAATATTCGTCTTGTATATACATCTGATACGTCGTCATCTGTAATTCCTCCAGGTCTTTGGTTGCTATAAAAAATTGGATCAATGGTATACCAGTTCAACATGGCTCTATCAAATCCATTTTGCAAACCATTTTCATCTTCGTCATTAAATCCTGGATAAGATTTTCCTAATTCTCTTGGCCTACTTGATAACACCCAAGATTGAGGTGACAATAAATTTATTGCGCCTTGAGTCCCTTCAAAATCATCAACATAGGCTGTTGCCTCATTATTAAAATCTGTTCCTTTAGGAGCTCCAGGTTTTAAATATGCAAATTCACCTCTAACAGATAAATTTGAAGGCACATCTGTATCAACATTTGGAAGTTTATTAACTAATCGAGTAAAAAATGGAACTTCGGTAGAATAGTTTCCATTAAAGCCAAAAATAGTATTGTTTATTGGTTCGGTATTATAATTAGCTTTTTGAGTAATTGGTCGCTCATTAAGGTTTAAAAACGTTGCTCCTAAAACAAAATTCTCATTGAATTGGTGTTCAACATTAACTCCTGAAAAACGCCTAGTTTGTTGCCCGAAAACTGCATTGTTTTCTACGGAAACATTAATTGGTATGTTTGATGCTTTTAATGCTTCGTCTAAAATTTGCACACGTCCAATTTGATAATTCACTGTATAATCGACACCTTCAACTAAAGTACGACCACCAGCTGTAACTACAACAGAACCTCTTGGCACATTAAAAGCTCCAAGAGGAATACCATCACTTCCAGAAGATTTATAACGTCCTTTTATTTGAAATTTATTTTTTTCAGCTTCATCTAATGCTGCTGTTTTAGTTTGCTTATAAAGAATATCGTAAACATATTTTTCTTGATTTATGTTTGCGTAAGTCTCTTGCTCGTAATCGACTTCATTATTATTTGCGTTACCATCAGTATCAAGAATATCAAAGAGGTAACGACCAAATGGTTCCACTTTTGTAAATATAATTTTACCATTTTGACTTAATACAGTCATGCCTTCAACGTAGTCAAAAAAACCATCACCTCCAGCTTGTGGATCGTTATTAAAATTTAGTCGATCTAAATGAAATAAGCGAATTAAAGGTGTGTCTACAATTTGACCATCATCTGAAGTATCAAAAGGTGAATTATTATCAAAAACAGGGAAAGGTTCAATGATATTACCATCCTCATCTTTGACAGGTGAAATATAATTTAGAGGAGACGCTTCAGTATAAAATATATTTAATTTAAAATCATCCTTCTCTAATTGAAAAGCACCTGTGTCATAAATATTTTTCATCATTAAGTCCCAAATCGGTTGATCGACGTTTGTAATAGGACTCTTCAGCATTTTAACAACTAAACTTTGCGTAGAACCATCGGCAACTGTGGCATTATCATTAATTCCGTCTCCATTTAAATCTACTCCATTATCGATTACACCATCGCCATTAACATCTGCATCAGCAGCATCATGTATCCCATCGCCATCAGTATCTGTTCCATTATCTGGAGTTCCATCACCATTAGAATCAAAATCAGCATCGGCATCATTAGGAATGCCATCTCCATCATCATCATTATTTGTTGCTGTAGAATTAACTCCATCATTAGCAAATTCACCAACCTGATAGACTTCTCCACCAATCGTATATTGGAAAGCTACTGCTAAAATTTCATCGTTTAAAAGTCTTTGATTAAGCGAAATATAACCTAACTGTTGTTGTAACTGATAATCGGTTCCTTGCTGTAATTTTCTAGCGTTTTCTAGTTTCCCAAAATCAAACCCTTCGTTGGCATTTAATGTTGAATTGATTCCTTGACCAGCCGTTGTAACATCTCTTATTAAAAGGTTTAATTCTGAACCAGGACCACCTATATTAGTTGGGTCAAAGTCATTATTCCCATTATCAGGAGGCTGATTTGCACCAACATTTACAAATCCTGATGGAGGATTGTTTAAACCTATAATATCAGATTCTCCTAGATCTTGTAAGGCCACAACATTTCTAACATTATTGGTTTGATTACTTCTATTAGTAACCCAAACTTCAATTCTCGTGATCTGGATATTATTACTTATAAACGGGTAACGAAGCATAGCTTCGTCATAATTATTTCTAAAATATTGAGAGAGGAAGAAGTGTCTATTTTCATCATAATCCCTTGCAAAAAACTCAAACTCTTCAAGTGTTCCTCCTCCTTGAGCTGTTACAGATTGTGATTGCGAACGTTGTTCAGAAAATATGGCTGTCACTCTTGTTTTTCCAAATTGCAATTCGGTTTTTACACCAAATAAACTTTGAGCTCCTGTTATTAGTGAACTATTTAATGGCATAGACACATTACCAACTTCAATTTTTCTAACGATATCATCTTCCGTTGGAGTGTACTCTAACTTAACCAAGTTTTGAAAGTCAAAAGTAGATTCGGTATCATAGTTTGCTGTAACTTGCAATCTTGTTCCAACTTTACCAAGTAAACTTAGACTAATACGTTGATCGAAATCAAAAGTAAAATTACTTTGGTTTCTCGGAGAGAATGTAGGGTTTTCTTGCTTGGTAAACAAAATTCCCAAATCCATCTCAACAGAACCTTGAGGAATAACTTCTATAGTGTTACCTCCAAAAATGGTTTCAAAAAATCCTGAATTGATATAAAATTCTGGCAGTAAGTTTTTCTGTTCATCTTCAGTTCCTTCTTTCTTACCATCTGCAGCATCGATTTTTTGCTTGTAGTACAATTGTTGCTGCTCTTGCAATACTAATTTTTGATATTCTGCAGGTGTTAATATGATTGGATAGTTAATATTGAATTTTCCAACCGACTCTGTATAAATGTAACGATCTGTAACTGGATCGTAAGTATATTTTGAAACAATACTTTGCGGATTAGGCATATTCATGTTTCCTAATGAGAATCCTGTTTTTGGAGTAGACGTAGTATCTTGCGTAGTTGGCGTTTGTTGAGCTAATGTAATTGTGCTCACCAACATCAAAATTGGAATTAAGATAACACGTTGTAAAGATTTAAGCAAAGTATAGTTAGTTGTTGTAATCAAATTTATAAATTTTTTAATGCATCCTTAATAAGGGTTTCTACATTTGCATCTGGTTGTTGAGACAATAATTTATCTAAAACACGTTCGGATTGCTTTTTAGCAAATCCGAGAACTTCTAAAGCAGATAACGCTTCATCTTTATTTGTATTGTTTGTATTAACAGAAACTTCATCGATATCATAAACTTTTAAAACTTTATCTTTTAAGTCTAAAATAACTCTTGCCGCAGTTTTAGCTCCAATTCCTTTGATAGATTGAATTAATGCCACATCTCCATGAGCGATACCTTCTTTAACTTGTTGAGGAGATAATGAAGACAACATGGTTCTTGCTGTGCTTGCTCCAATACCACTTACTGATATTAAAAGCTTAAAGATTTCACGTTCAGAAACTGAAGAAAAGCCATATAAGGTATGTGCATCTTCTCGCACAATTAAATACGCATACAACTTTAAGTTTTCTTGATCGGGAATTTGTGAATAAGTATGTAGAGATATGTTTAATAAGTAACCAACACCATTGCAGTCTATAACAACATCTGTTGGGTTTTTCTCTACTAATTTCCCCTGAATATGCGTAATCATTTACTAGCTTAGGTTAAAAGCTCAAATGTAATAAAATTATTTACATTTTTGAGATGATGTTTTGCTAATGTTTTAGGCGTTCTCTTTCTAGTTTTCCCTTTTGCTGTGCATCTATAACAGCAATGGCTGCCATATTAACAATTTCATCTACACTAGCATCTAATTGCAAGATATGAACAGGCTTACGCATTCCCATCATAATTGGACCAATTGAGTCGGCTTTATTCAATTCCTTTAAGAGTTTGTAAGTAATATTTGCAGATTCTAGATTTGGAAAAATAAGTGTGTTCACCTTTTTACCTGCAAGTTTAGAAAATGGAAAAATATCTTGAAGCATTTCACTATTAAGTGCAAAATCTGTTTGCAACTCTCCATCGACTAATAAATTAGGGTGACGCTTATGTAAATATTCAACAGCCTCTCTAACCTTAGTTGCTGTTTGGTTTTTTGAAGAGCCAAAATTTGAATATGATGTCATTGCCATTACAGGCTCCATACCAAACATACGAACCACTTTAGCAGTCATTTGAGCAATTCGTGTTAAGTCGTTTGCTGAAGGATTAATGTTGATTGATGTATCACTCAAAAACATTGGTCCGCGTTTTGTCATCATCACATTCGTGGTTGCAATACGAGTAGCTCCTGGTGCTAAACCAATAAGCTCTAACATAGGTTTCACTACAGAAGGATAACTTCTTGAAAACCCAGTAACTAAAGCATCTGCGTCACCTTCATTTACCATCATAGCCGCAAAATAATTACGTTCACGCATTACTTTTTTAGCCGAATACAATGTTACTCCATGACGTTTTCTGTTCTTCCAATAAACTTCGGCATATTTGTTTTTACGTGTTAATTCTTCGTCAGACTTTGGATCGATTATCTCTACATTGGCATCAAATTCAATCTCTTCCATAAGTTCTAAGATAGCATCCTTTCTTCCTAATAGAATAGGAATAGCTATCCCTTCATCATAAGTAAATTGTGCTGCTTTAAGAACGTCTAGCTGATCTGCTTCGGCAAAAACGACACGTTTCGGATTTATTTTAGCACGATTGTGAAGTAAACGTACAATCTTATTATCAGAACCTAATCGCTGTAACAATTCTTCTTCATAAGCATCCCAATCTTCAATAGGTTCTTTACTAACACCACTTTCAATTGCTGCCTTAGCGACTGCTGGAGGCACTGTTGCAATAAGCCTTGGGTCAAAAGGTTTAGGAATGATATAATCTCTTCCGAAGGTTAATCTAGTTTCGCCATAAGCAATATTTACTTGCTCAGGAACAGGCTCTTTTGCTAATTTTGCTAAGGCTTTAACGGCTGCCATTTTCATGGCTTCATTAATTTTAGTTGCTCTTACATCTAAAGCACCTCTAAAAATAAATGGAAATCCGAGTACATTATTAACTTGGTTAGGATGATCACTTCGTCCTGTAGCCATTATGATATCATCTCTAGTATCGACAGCGAGTTTATAATCTATTTCAGGATCTGGATTTGCCATGGCAAATACTATTGGATTTGCTGCCATTGTTTTAAGCATTTCTGGCGTCACGATATCTGCCATTGATAAGCCAATAAACACATCGGCATTTTTCATAGCCTCTTCAAGTGTATCAATGTTTCGACCTGTAGCAAATTCGGCTTTTTGAGACGTTAGGTTGTCACGATCTTTTCTAATCACACCTTTGCTATCAAGCATCACCATGTTTTCTCGTTTCGCACCACAAGCTTGGTACAATCTAGAACATGAAATTGCTGCTGCTCCAGCTCCACTAATAACGACTTGTACTTCGTCAATCTTTTTTTCAGCAAGTTCTAAGGCATTAATTAAAGCTGCTGCAGAAATGATTGCAGTACCATGTTGGTCGTCATGCATGACAGGAATGTCAAGTTCTTCCTTTAATCGTTTTTCAATTTCAAAAGCTTCAGGTGCTTTTATGTCTTCAAGATTAATACCACCAAACGTTGGCGCTATATGTTTTACTGTTTGGATAAACTCATCAATATTTTCGGTATCTACTTCAATATCGAATACATCAATATCTGCAAAGATTTTAAAGAGCAAACCTTTTCCTTCCATGACAGGTTTTGAAGCTTCTGGACCAATATTTCCTAAGCCTAAAACTGCTGTTCCGTTAGAAATCACAGCTACTAAGTTTCCTTTAGCAGTGTATTTATAAGCATTTTCCTTATTTTTTTCGATTTCTAAACAAGGTTCTGCAACACCAGGAGAATATGCTAAGGACAAATCTCGTTGTGTCGCATATTTTTTTGTTGGAATGACTTCTATTTTTCCTGGTTTAGGTTTAGCGTGATATACTAAGGCTTCTCTTCTTTTGCTCTGTTTGCTCATGGAATTGTGATTTAAATCAAAAATTCAACTTGAATAAAAACTAAGCTACAAATGTAACAGTTTTATAGCAAAAGGAATTTCAAAAGACTCTTTTTTAAAAATAGATACTTTATTTTTACTCAATACGTTGTAAGAATAATCAACTACTATTAATAAAATGAAAAAACTCATTGTACTAATTGCATTATTTGCCTTAAAAAGTTATTCGCAAAACAATTCGTTTACCATTCTAGATTTTAATACAAAAGCACCTGTTGCTTTTGCCAATATCATTTTTGATAATGATGTTTACAGTGGCACCATTTCTGATATTGATGGTATATTTAGTTTTCCTAAACGGGTTCAAACGATTAGCATTAGTTATATTGGCTACGAATCTAAAACTCTTGAGGTTTCTAATTTAACTTCAAAGATTATTTTTCTCAAACAAAAAGCAAGTGCTTTAGATGAGGTTGTGATTACAAATACTGTAAATCCTGCGCATCGCATTATTAAGCTTGCTGTTAAAAACAAGGCGTTAAATAATCCTGAAAACCTAAGTGCTTTCTCTTATCAATCTTATGATAAAGTTGTTGTTGATGCCGAAGACATGAAAGTTGAAGAAGACTCTTTAAAAGAAATAGACAAGTTTTTAGAACAATCGTACTTGTTTATTACCGAAACTGTTGCTAAACGAAAGTACCTAAAGCCAAAGCTTTATGAAGACAGCATCATTGCTACCAGAAGCTCCGGATTTAAAACACCAAATTTTGCTTTTTTAGCCAATACCATTCAACCCTTTTCGTTTTACGAAGACTATCTTTCTTTATTTGAAACCGATTATTTAAATCCGATATCTAAAGGAAGTACCAAGAAATATAAATTTAGACTTCAAGACGAATACCTTAGAGACAAGGATACCATTTTTGTCATTTCGTTTGAACCGAATGCTAATAGAAATTTTGAAGGATTAAAAGGACTTATCTATATCAATTCTAATAATTATGCAGTTCAAAGTGTTGATGCAACGACCTTTAACTCTGGAAAAATAGAAATGACTATTCAACAGAAATATAATCTTATAGATAATAAGCATTGGTTTCCAGAACAGTTAAATTTTCAGATTACTATTGGAGAACAATTTGGACGTATTAAATATGTTGGTAAGAGTTATCTTTCAGAAATTGAACTCAATACACAGCTAACCAAAAAAGACTTTGCTGTATTACCTATCGGAATTCAAAAAGAGGCAACAAAAAAAGATCGTTTATTTTGGAATGCTGCAAGGCATGATTCGTTAAACACTAAAGAAATTCGAACCTATGTTGTAGTCGATAGTATTGGAGAAAAACTCAAGTTTGACAAACTTCTTTCGTACACTGAAAAAATAGCTAAAGGACGATTTCCTTTAAAATACATTGATCTAGATTTATCTAAAATTATTAGCTACAACAAACATGAAGGTGTAAGACTTGGTGCTGGTTTTTATACCAACGAAACTGTATTTAAGCACGTTTCGATTGGAGGATTTGCAGGATATGGTTTTCAAGATTACGAATGGAAATATGGTGGCTCGCTCTTAATTGACGTGCCAAGTAAAAAGGATATTAAAATACAATTCAAATACGAAAACAATTTAAAAGAAACTGGAACTTCATTTACTAAGCATAATCTGTCTTTATTTAATACGCGTAGCGTTTTAGCTGAACAAATGGACCAGATAAAAGCCTTTAGTTTTAAAACCAAAATGAAGCTTTACAGAAATATTGATTGGTCTATTGGGTTGTATACTTCGGAAGTGGTTCCGCTTTATAACTATCATTTTAACTCTAATTCTAAAACCATTACCAACTATACCAATTCTGAAATACACATTGGCATTAGTTATTTTGTAAACGAAAAATTAAACAATGTCTTTAATGCTATCACACGACTAGAAAGTGACGATCCTGTTTTAAATCTAAACTACTCTAAAGGTTTAAGTAACCTTTTTGGAAGTGATTTTAACTATCATAAAATTCAGTTTACATTAGATCATAGCTTTAGAATAAAAGCTCTCGGAAAAACCACATATCGATTAGATTTAGGGTATATTGATTCATCTATTCCTTACGGACAATTGTTTACTGGTGAAGGTAGTTATGACGACAACTTCCCTTATGTGTTTCAAAATTACTTTCAAACCACAACGCCTTATGAGTTTTTATCTGACAGGTATGCGCACTTGTTTACCAATCATAACTTCGGAATGTTACTTAATAATAAAGGCTTTTTTACTCCTGAAGTTGTATTACATAATAACTTTGGCATAGGAGATTTATCTGAAGCATCTAACCATGAAAATATTGCATTTAAAACTAAAGAAGAGCTCTTTTTAGAAACAGGTTTAGAGCTACGAAATATTATTAAAATTAATTATTTAGATCTTGGCTATTTAGGTGTTGGTGCTGGAGGCTTTTATCGTTACGGATTTCATCACTTACCAGACTCTAACGATAATTTTGTATTTAAGTTCGCTATGGGCTTTACGTTTAAGTAGTTTAATCTTTAATAAACTTAATATTGCGTTGTAAGCCTTCAAATTTGGTACGCTTTACTGCCGATTTTTTAAACACTTTATTGAACGTGTCTTTAGTAATCTCTTCCCAATCTTTTTTGGTCATCGACAATAATTCTGGATGCGGATTGAACAAGGGTTCGCTGTGTGGTTTTGAAAACCGATTCCACGGACAAACATCTTGACACACATCACAACCAAACATCCAATCGTCAAATTGTCCTTTAAACTCTGATGGAATATTGTCTTTGAGCTCAATCGTAAAATACGAAATGCATTTACTGCCATCAACCACATAAGGTTCGGTAATCGCTTCTGTCGGACAAGCATCAATGCATGCAGTACATGTTCCACAATGGTCTGTGGTTGGTGTATCGTATTCTAAGTCTAAGTCGATAATTAATTCTGCAATAAAATAAAACGAACCGACTTGTTGCGTTAATAAATTACTGTGCTTACCAATCCAACCTAAACCCGATTTTGCTGCCCAAGCTTTATCTAAAACAGGAGCCGAATCTACAAAAGCGCGACCATGTACCGCTCCAATTTCTTCTTGAATAAAGTGCAGCAAGTGTTTTAGTTTATCTTTAATTACAAAGTGGTAATCGGTTCCGTATGCGTATTTAGATAGCTTATAGCTTTCAGGATTTTGAATTTCCGAAGGAAAATAATTGAGTAATAACGATACCACACTCTTTGAACCTTCGACCAATTTTGTTGGATCTAAGCGTTTGTCAAAATGGTTTTCCATATAGCGCATTTCGCCATGTGAATTATTCTTCAACCATCGTTCAAGTCTAGGCGCTTCGTCTTCTAGAAATTCAGCTTTACTAATCCCACAAGACAAAAAACCGAGGCGTTTAGCTTCGGCTTTAATCATTTTTGAATGTTTAGCTTTATTCACAATCAAATTTAAAACATTGTTAGTAGATAGCAATATTTTTTTTGATTGTAATAATCTTTCCGTTTAATCACATCCCATATCTATTGAAGATTCTTCATCAGCATTAGGAAAACAATTTCCTGTTGGTAATTCGGTTGGTTGATATCGTTGAAGGTTATTATCATAAAGAGCAGTTTCTAAGAAAGATGTAATATAATTTACTTCTACTTCAGATAAGTTTAAAGGCACAAATAAAGGTGATATTAATTCTGAAGGTACATTTGAATTTTCTTTTACAGCTTGATTTTTATAAGTTATAACAGCTTTAATAGTCTCTATACTTCCACCATGACCAAAAAAGGAAACATCTTTTAAATTATATAATTGAGGTGTTTTAAATTTATAATCATCTTCTAGATTTCCTGTAAATCCTCCACGTCCTTTCTTAGTCGCTTCATCAACACTATTAATAACATCATCGCCTTCAAGGTCTTTCATTCCTAGAGCGTAAAAATCCATTCCATTTAAACCTGGACCAGAATGACACGAATAACAATTAGCTTTTCCAAAAAATAGCATTGCTCCTTTGGTTTCGTTAGCATTCATAGCATTTACATCACCTCGCAACCAATTTTGAAAAGGCGCTTGGTTTGGTAAGACCGTTCTTTCATAAGCAGCTATTGCTAAACCAGCGTTTAATTTTGAATAGCGTTCTTCTAAAGCTATATTAGGAAAAGCTTCATCGAATAAATCTTTATAATCTGAATTTATAATAAACGTTTCATCAATCATAAGTCGATGCACATCTAAGCCTGCAATGGCTTGAATTTCTACACCTTCAAAACCCAAATTATTAACTTCTTTAGGTGTACCTATCGTCCAATTTGCTTCAGTGCCTTGATTAATTCCAGTGGCTCCAAATTGCCCATTCCAAAGCATAGCTTCTTGGTAAGCAACATTGAGTATGCTCGGACTTCTTATTGGCTGAATATCTAAATCGGCATCTTGATACATTGGATTTTTATGACGTGTTTCTCCAAAAAGCCCAAATCCCATTCCACCTTCACCAATACCTTGCTTTATTCCACTTTGAAATCCTGCTTTAGCATGATGACAACTTGCACAAGAATAGGTATGCATTCCTTCTTCCATATTAGGAAGTTTTGCAAGTCCTGTTTCATGAAATAACAGTTTTCCTAAAGCTACTTTTGCTTCTGTTATTGGATTATTAGGATCACTTGGTATTGAACTAAATTCGTTTGAATATGGTAAAATTAATGCTTCTTTAGATCCATAAAGATCTACTAATCGTTGCTCAAGAATATTCTCAATTGGAACTTGAACATAGTCATCGTCTGAAGCACAAGACGTGCTTACCATTAACAATATTACAGGAAAAAACCTGCAAATAATTTTAGAAAGTTTCATGTTGATTGGTTATAATTGTTCAAGAAAATTATGAAGTCTTATTTAAAAGCATCAAAAAAATAGATGAAATCCATTTTTATCAGACAATCATAAAACACTGACGATAAGACGATTAATAATCAAGCTAAAAAACTAAGATTCATTTAATTATTAGTTCTTGGTTCAAACTTTAAAAAAGCATTTTTAGGCTTTAACGTAATTAATGGCGTGATTTCAATAGTATCAAACTCTGGACTAATTCTATATTTTGAGATCAATTCACTTACGGCAATTATCATTTCAAACATGGCAAAATTATTGCCAATACATTTTCGTGGTCCAGCTCCAAACGGAAAATATTGAGATGAAAATTTACGTCCACCTTCTTTAAACCTTTGAGGTAAAAAAACTTCGGGCTGTTCCCATAAATCAGGATGTCGATGCATTTCATACACTGAAAACAACAAATTAGAACCTGCTTTAAAATGCATGCCATTGAAATCATCTGGAGACAGATTAACGCGATCAATAAAATACGCAGGAGGATACAATCGCATTGATTCTTCTACGACTTGCTGGCAAATTTTAGAAGCCATAATTTGAGTCATTACATCTTCCGTTTGCTGTTTTATGTCTATGTATTCTTTGTAGATGTTTTCTTGCCATTCAGGATGCTTTGCCAACAATTGAAACGTAAAGGTCAACGCATTTGAAGTGGTTTCATGACCAGCTGTAAACAAAATAAGAATTTCATCTATAAGTTGTTCTTCTTCCATAAAACTACCATCATCATATTTAGCATCCAACAACATATCTAACAAATCATTTTGCTTAATATTTGATGCTCTTCTCTCATTGACAATTCTCTTTAAAATTTGTCTTGCTTCTCTTGTTAACTTCAAATGTTTATCAATTGTACCACTCAAAGAAAACCACCAACCTAAATAAGGCTGTCGCAATTCTTTTACCAACATTTTTTGAGCAGATTCGGTAATGTATTGAAGTCTATCAATATCGTTTTGATTTGCAGCACTACTGAAAAGTGATTTCACAACCGTTTGAAATGCCAAATCATTTAGGATTGGAAAGATATCAATCACTTTATTGGTATTGATTCTAGAATATTCTGAAAGAATAGCTTTTTTAATAGAATCTAATAAGTTCTGAAGCTGTTTTTTATGGAACGCTGGTTGGATAAGCTTACGTTGTTTTCGCCAGTGTTCACCTTCTGAAGTGAGCAAACCTTTACCAACATATTTTGCTAAATCTTCGGTTTGAATCTTAGACTTGACATAGTTTTTTTGATTTTTCTGAAGGACATATTCAGCTAAAGCTGCATCTCTACAAAAAAAGGCTTCTGTATTGAAACCTATTTTCAACCTAAAAACGTCACCATGTTCAATAAAATTGTTATGATGAAATGGCAATGGGTTTTGGAGTATTTCTAACGAATGTTTAATGAAACGGTTTAGTGAAACTGTAGGTATTTGCTTTTCGCTACTCATTTAAAACAAACCTCCTTGTGTTGGGCCTTTAATTTTACCTAAATGCTTATATGCTTGTTCTGTAACTTCACGACCACGAGGTGTTCGCATAATAAAGCCTTGTTGTATGAGAAAGGGTTCATAAACCTCTTCAATAGTTTCAGGACTTTCGCTTACTGCAGTTGCGATCGTTGTAATTCCAACAGGACCACCTTTAAACTTTTCGATAATGGTTTCGAGGATTTTATTATCCATTTCATCTAAGCCGTGTGCATCAACATTAAGTGCCTCTAAAGCGAATTTTGCAATTTCAATATCAATACTTCCGTTTCCTTTTATTTGTGCAAAATCACGAACACGACGCAATAATGCATTAGCAATTCTTGGAGTGCCTCGACTACGACCTGCGATTTCCACAGCAGCTTCCATTGAAATAGGAACGTTTAATATAGACGCACTTCTTTGCACAATGGTTGTTAGCAATTTAGTGTTGTAATACTGTAAGCGACTTTGTATCCCGAAACGTGCTCGCATTGGAGAAGTCAACAATCCAGAACGTGTTGTTGCACCAACTAAAGTGAATGGATTTAAATTAATTTGAACTGTTCTAGCATTAGGACCAGACTCAATCATGATATCGATTTTATAATCTTCCATGGCTGAATACAGATACTCTTCTACTATTGGGCTCAATCGATGAATTTCATCAATAAATAGTACATCACGTTCTTCTAGATTGGTTAATAAACCTGCTAAGTCTCCTGGCTTATCAAGTACAGGTCCAGAAGTCACTTTTATTCCTACATTGAGCTCGCTCGCTAAGATATGTGCTAATGTTGTTTTACCAAGTCCAGGAGGTCCATGAAACAAAGTATGGTCTAAAGCTTCGGCTCTTCCGTTAGCCGCTTGAACAAAAATTTGAAGGTTTTCTAATACTTGATCCTGACCTGTAAAATCATCAAAAGATAAAGGCCTTAACTTTTTTTCTACATCAAGTTCTTCAGGAGAAAAGTTATCGTTTGTAGGATCTAAGTTTTCGTTCATAATCTATTAATTAGGTACTGAAACGAGTTCAGTATATAAGCAAATATAAACAAAAAGCCTTTCGAAATTAACGAAAGGCTTTTCAATATTTTATTTAGACTTTTAATGCTGAAGTTCTTCTTCTCCATCTTTTAATGGGATGTTTTGAGGAACAAAATCTTCATCATGTCCAGGTTTGCTATAATCATAAGCCCATCTGTGTACGTGAGGAATTTCGCCTGGCCAATTTCCGTGCATATGCTCTACAGGAGCAGTCCATTCTAAGGTTGTTGATTTCCATGGATTTTTAACAGCTCTCTTTCCGTAGAAAATAGAATAAAAGAAATTCCATAAATATACCAATTGGAAAATACCACCAACGATTGCAAATATTGTAATCACAACATTAGCATTAGCTGTATCATCAAATAATGGGAAATTCGAATTTGTATAATAACGTCTTGGTAAACCAGCCATTCCTATAAAGTGCATTGGAAAAAACACACCATAAGCACAAACTGCAGTAACCCAAAAATGTAAATATCCTAAGTTTTTATTTAGCATACGACCAAACATTTTAGGGAACCAATGATAGATTCCTGCAAACATTCCGTAAAGTGCAGAGATACCCATTACTAAGTGGAAATGCGCTACGACAAAGTATGTATCGTGAACATTAATATCTAAAGCACTATCTCCTAAGATGATTCCTGTTAAACCTCCAGTGATAAATGTTGACACAAAACCGATTGAAAACAGCATAGCTGGATTCATCTGCACATTACCTTTCCAAATAGTCGTAATCCAGTTAAAGGCTTTTACTGCTGAAGGTATTGCAATTAATAAGGTTGTAAATGTAAATACAGAACCTAGGAATGGATTCATTCCTGAGATAAACATATGGTGACCCCAAACTATTGTAGATAAAAATGCAATAGCAAGTATAGACATAATCATGGCACGATATCCAAAAATAGGTTTACGTGAATTAGATGCCATAATTTCGGATACTAATCCCATTGCTGGTAGAATTACAATATAAACTTCTGGGTGACCTAAGAACCAAAATAAATGTTCGAATAAAACTGGTGAACCACCTTGATAGTGTAATACTTCACCTTGTATAAATATATCAGATAAGAAGAATGATGTTCCAAAGCTTCTATCCATAATTAATAATAAGGCAGCAGATAATAATACTGGGAATGAAACAACACCAATTACAGCTGTTACAAAGAAAGCCCAAATCGTTAACGGAAGTCTTGTCATAGACATTCCTTTTGTACGTAAGTTAATTACTGTAACGATATAATTTAATGATCCTAATAATGAAGAAGCAATAAAGATAGCCATTGATACTAACCATAATGTCATTCCCATTCCAGAACCAGATTGTGCTAATGGTAAAGCCGATAAAGGTGGATAGATCGTCCATCCTGCAGCAGCTGGTCCAGCTTCAACAAACAATGAAATCACCATAATCACACTAGACAAGAAGAATAACCAATAAGACACCATATTAAGGAATCCTGAGGCCATATCTCGTGCTCCAATCTGCAACGGAATTAAAAGGTTACTAAACGTACCACTCAATCCTGCTGTAAGAACAAAAAATACCATGATGGTACCATGAATAGTTACCAATGCTAAATAAATATCTGCATCCATAACTCCTTCTGGAGCCCATTTTCCTAATAAAGCTTCAAAAAGCACATTAGGTTGCTCTGGCCATGCAATTTGCATACGGAACATGATTGACATCAAAACTCCAATGACTCCCATAATAGTACCAGTAATTAAGTACTGTTTAGCAATCATTTTATGATCTTGACTAAATATATATTTAGTTACAAAAGTCTCTTTATGATGATGTCCATGATCGTCGTGTGCGTGAGTATCTGCGTGTGCTGACATAATCTATTTCTTTTAAATCTTTTTTAGTTAATTAAAGAATTCTTGAATGTTTTTTGTTCACTTAACCAAGCATCATACTCTTCTTGGCTTTCAACAATAATCTTCATTTGCATATTGTAGTGTGACTTTCCACAAATTTTATTACACAATAATAGGTAATCAAATTCATAAGTTAATTCTTGACCTTTTGCTTCAATTTCTTCCTTGTTTTCTAGTCTAATAGCATTAATATTAGCTACCTTATCTATAATATCAGGATTTTGACGCATTTCAGCTGTAGTAACAGTTGGAGTAAATCCAAATTGCGTAATCATACCTGGAACACAGTTCATTTGTGCTCTAAAGTGAGGCATATAAGCTGAGTGTAATACGTCTTGCGAACGCATCTTAAATAGTACTGGTTGCCCAACTGGTAAGTGAAGTTCAGTTGTTATGATATCATCTTGAGCATTAGGATCAGATTCATCAACACCTAATATGTTAGCACGATCAATATCAATTAATCTTACATTAGCCATACCTAAAGTATTATCTTCTCCTGCATATCTTGCTTTCCAGTTAAATTGCTGTGCATACAATTCAATAACAATAGGATCTTCACTTTCATCAATATTCATAATGCTAGACCATGTAAACAATCCGTAAATAATCAAACCAGCTAAAACAACAACAGGAATGAATGTCCAAATCGCTTCTAAAGTATTATTGTCTGCATAGAACAATGCTTTACGTCCTTTTTCTCCTTTGTACTTGTATGCAAAATAATGTAATAGGAATTGCGTAAATGTTTGAACAATAAAGATGATAACCATCGAGATAATCATAAGATTATCAATTTGTGGACCATGCTCTGAAGCAGAGTTAGACATTAATGGCAAGTCTCCTAAATACCAAAAACTAAGAATTGTAATGATATAAATGAAGGCTAAAAATCCCATCATCAAATAGCCATTAAGCGTATTATCTTTATCTGTAGCTACTTGTCCATTATCTGAACCTACTTGAGCAAGGTCAAATATTTTCACCATTTGCCAAATAGCAATAGCTATAAAAAGTACTATTATAAGTGTTAAAAAAGCAGTCATTGTCGTTTGTCTTCTTTATTTATTTATTAATAATGGAAATGTTCACTTTCTTTAATAAACGGATTCCCTTTTGCTAGTAGTGGAGCTTTTGTAAGCGCAGTAAATACCACAAAAATGAATAATCCAGCAAAAAGCATTATCGAACTTATTTCAGGAATACCAATATACCATCTATCTCCAACTGTTGCAGGCATAATCATGTTGAACACATCAATATAGTGACCACATAAAATCACAATACCAGCCATTACTACAAACCAAGGAATTCGTTTATAATCACTATTCATTAAAATCAATAGTGGGAATATAAAATTCATGGCTACCATACCTAAGAATGGTAATTGGTAATCTTGGAAACGTGTTACAAAATAAGTTACCTCTTCTGGTATATTTGAATACCAAATTAACATAAATTGTGAGAACCATAAGTAGGTCCAGAATATACTAATTGCAAACATAAACTTAGCCAAATCGTGTAAGTGGCTATCATTTACAAATGGCAAATGTCCTTTAGACTTTAAGTACATCGTTATTAATGCAATTACTGTAATACCACTCACAAACATAGATGCAAACACATACCATCCAAATAATGTAGAGAACCAGTGAGGATCAACACTCATAATCCAGTCCCAAGACATCATTGACTCTGTATAAATATAGAATACTAGGAATGCTGCAGAAATTCTAAACGTCTTTTTGAAGTTTTTATTATCATTTATGTCTGCATTATCTTGAGCTAAAGAGAATTTTCTAGCAAACTGTCTGTATAACACCCAACCTGCTAAGAAGATTGCACCTCTAATAAAGAAACCTGTTTTGTTTAGCCAACCTGATTTACCTTGAATCAATTCGTCATGAGCTACAACTTCAGGATCCATCCATATAAAGATATGATCTCCTGCTATAAATGCTACTAATAAAACAATTAAACCACCAGGTAAAACATAAGCCGTAATCCCTTCCATAACTCTAAATAATACAGGAGACCATCCAGCTTGAGCAGCCCATTGGATGCCGTAGAATGCTAATGCTCCTAGTGCTATCATAAAAAAGAAAAATGCTGCAACATATAAAGCTGCATAAGGTCTATTGTGTATTTGATGCATCACATGTTCTGCATGTTCATCACCATGATGCTCTTCAGCGTCAGCATGTGTGTCTTCTCCATGACCTTGGACAACTTCATCTTGAGTATCAATATCTGCTACATGGCTTCCTCCATGATGTCCAGCTTCTTCATGAGCAATCATCTCTTTAACTTGATCTAACGATTTATGAGAATCAAAAAACCCATAAGTTACACCAAGTGCACCTATAACTATAAGTATAATAGAGACTATTTTTAATTTACTTGAAAATGTGTACATATCTGAATATATAATCTTTATCTAAATTACTTTTCTAGATCCGTTTTTAATTTTAAAACGTAATCTACAACTTGCCAACGTTCTTCTTCGTTTAATTGATTGGCATAAGAACCCATTGCATTTTTACCATAGTAAATAGTATGGTAAATACTTCCTTCAGTAATTGCTCTTCCAGCATCATCATAACTTGGTACTCCAAGTATTTTTTCTCGCTTTACTAATTTCCCTTGTCCTTTACCTTTGTTTCCATGACAAATTCCACAATAAATGTCATACAGTTCTTTTCCTCTTTCGCTATCAATTTGAGTTGAGTCTAATGGACTCATTAATGATGTTTTAGCTAAAAGATAACCATCATTTGTATTTTCAATTTCGAGAGGCATATGGCCTCCTCTTGGTATAGAACCCTCAGCTGGTAATTGAGCTTCTACTCCTCCAGGAAAAGCATCAGATTCTGCATAAGTTTCATAACCTACAGACTCATACATATTTGGCATGAACTGATAGTTTGGTCTCGTATCTTTCTTACAAGAAAGCATACTTGCAAACACCATTAATACTACTATAATTTTAAATAAGCTTTTCATCTGAATAAATTAGTGCTCTTTATCAATTAAATTAACTTCTACTGCTCCAGTTTCTTTTAACAAGTCTGACAATTCATTTTCATTATCATGAACCGCTATTTCCATAAGAAAGTGATCATCAGTCGTTCTTGGATCTGGGTTTTCAGCCTTTTTAAATGGCCACATTCTACTTCTTAAATAAAACGTTATTACCATAAGATGCGCTGCAAAAAACACAGTCAACTCAAACATAATAGGTACAAAAGCTGGCATGTTTTCTATATAACTAAAACTTGGTTTACCACCTATGTTTTGAGGCCAATCCTCTATCATGATAAAATTCATCATCACAATGGCAACTGTTAAACCAATACATCCATAAATAAAAGATGCAATAGCTATTCGTGTTGGTTCTAATCCCATAGCTTTATCTAGTCCGTGAACTGGAAAAGGCGTATAGATTTCTTCGATGTGATGTCTTTCAGCTTTAACCTTCTTAACGGCATTCATTAAGACGTCATCATCTGTGTAAATAGCGTGAATTACTTTTGAAGCTTCCATGTACTATTTTTAGTTTATTAATTTTTTAGCTTGTCCAGACCAATCATCACGTTCTGCTCTTCCTGGGAAAGAACCTGTAATTGAATCTAACAAGTCATATTCTCTCTTTGTCATTTTGCTCACTTGAAGAAATGTGTAAATACCAATACTATTTAACACATCTTCCATCTTAGGACCAATACCATTAATTTTTTGCAATTCATCTGCTTTACCAGTATTAGCATCAAATGTTCCAATACTTCCTAATAAGTCACTTACTTTAGCAGAATTGTCTTCTTTAGTTTTTTTTGTTTCAGATTTTGTTGTAGCAACTACTGTTTTACTAGATGTTCTTTCATCAGAACCAGTACCAACTAAACTATCACCTCTTTCTCTAATATTTTTATAACGCTGTCCTGAAGACTTTAAAATTGTTTTTACTTCCGCTTGAGCGATTACAGGGAATGTTCTAGAATATAGAAGGAATAATACGAAGAAGAATCCTATCGTTCCTATAAAAATTCCAATATCCACAAATGTTGGTGAGAACATCGTCCAAGATGATGGTAAATAATCCCTGTGTAATGAGGTTACGATAATCACGAAACGCTCAAACCACATTCCTATATTTACAACAATCGAAATAAAGAATGAGAACATAATGCTTGTACGTAATTTTTTAAACCACATAAACTGTGGAGAAAATACATTACAAGTCATCATTGCCCAATATGCCCAAGCATAAGGCCCTGTTGCTCTATTTAAGAACGCGTATTGTTCATACTCAACTCCAGAATACCATGCAATAAACAACTCAGTAATGTATGCCACACCAACAATAGAACCTGTAATCATAATGACAATATTCATTAGCTCTATATGTTGTACAGTGATATAATCTTCAAGGTTACACACTTTTCTCATAATAATTAAGAGAGTGTTTACCATAGCAAAACCAGAAAAAATCGCTCCAGCAACAAAGTAAGGCGGGAAAATCGTAGTATGCCAACCAGGAATTACAGACGTTGCGAAGTCAAAAGATACAATGGTATGCACCGAAAGTACAAGAGGTGTTGCTAAACCAGCAAGAACCAAAGATACTTCTTCAAAACGTTGCCAATCTTTTGCACGACCTGACCAACCAAAACTCAATAGTGAATATATTTTCTTTTGGAATGGCTTTACTGCTCTATCTCTAATCATTGCAAAATCTGGTAATAAACCAGTCCACCAAAATACTAATGAAACTGAAAGATATGTTGAAATTGCAAATACATCCCAAAGTAATGGAGAGTTAAAGTTTACCCATAACGAACCAAATTGATTTGGAATAGGCAACACCCAATATCCTAACCATGGACGACCCATGTGAATGATAGGGAATAATCCTGCTTGAACAACCGAGAAAATTGTCATTGCTTCAGCAGAACGGTTAATTGCCATTCTCCATTTTTGGCGGAATAATAAAAGTACAGCAGAAATTAGTGTTCCTGCGTGACCAATACCAACCCACCAAACGAAGTTAGTAATATCCCAAGCCCAACCAACGGTTTTATTTAAACCCCAAGTTCCGATACCAGTTGATATCGTGTAGATGATACACCCAATTCCCCATAGAAAAGCAACTAATGAAATTGAAAATACAATCCACCACGATTTGTTTGCTTTGCCTTCAATTGGAGCTACCACATCAAGTGTTACATCATGATATGACTTTTCTCCTGTAACTAAGGGTCTTCTAATAGGTGCTTCGTAATGAGACGCCATAATTTGTTATTATAATTGTTTCTTAATTAATTTTTATGCTTCTGATGTATTTCTCACTTTAACATGGTACTGAACATTTGGTTTAGTACCTACGCTTTCTAATAAGTGATACATACGATCATCTTTTAAAAGTTTTGCAACTTCACTCTCTTTATCATTGATATCTCCAAATACCATTGCTCCGCTACTACAAGCTGCTGAACATGCTGTTTGGAATTCACCAGTTTTAACTTCACGTCCATCACGCTTCGCATCAAGAATCGTTTTCTGTGTCATTTGAATACACATTGAACATTTTTCCATAACTCCACGCGAACGTACTACAACATCAGGATTTAATACCATACGTCCTAAATCATCATTCATATGATAATCAAACTCATCATTTTGAGCGTATAAGAACCAGTTGAAACGACGTACTTTATAAGGACAGTTGTTTGCACAATAACGTGTACCAACGCAACGATTATAAGCCATATGGTTTTGACCTTGACGTCCATGCGAAGTTGCTGCCACAGGGCAAACAGTTTCACAAGGTGCATGGTTACAGTGTTGGCACATAACTGGTTGAAAAGCCACTTGTGGATTATCTGCCGGATTTTCCATTTCTCCAAACCCTCCTAACGATCCTTTTTCACCAGAAAGTCCTGAGAAACCATCCTTTTTAGCATCATCTTGTTCAAAAGTATCTTCTGAAGAGTAGTATCTATCAATACGTAACCAGTGCATATCACGACTACGTCTTACTTCTTCTTTTCCAACCACAGGAACATTGTTCTCTGCATGACAAGCAATCACACAAGCTCCACATCCTGTACATGAATTTAAATCAATAGATAGGTTAAAGTGATGACCAATAGAGCGATCAAACTCGTCCCATAAATCAACTTCAGGAGATGTTACTGGAGTTTCAACGTGATTTAATGATACTACAGGAATTGGATTCCAATGTTTTTTATCTTTAGTATTAAATACTTCAAGTGTTGTTTCTCTGATGATGTCACCACGTCCCATTAACGTATTTTGCAACTGAACACAAGCAAATTCATGCATTCCAGTAGCTTTTTCAATGGTTACGCTTTGCGCATTATCAAAGTTAGAGTAAAGCGGAAAAGCATTTACTCCTGTTTTCATTTCATCTTTTAAACCAGAAGTTCTTCCATATCCAAATGATAACCCAACAGATCCTTTAGCTTGACCTGGTTGAATTATTACAGGCACTTTAATTGTTGTACCATTAGCAGATACATTTGCGTAACTTCCATTTAATGCTCCAGTTGCTTCATTCTCATTTATCAAACCTAATGCTTTTGCATCAGCAGCTGAAACAGTCATATAGTTATCCCAAGATGTTCTTGTGATTGGATCAGGAAATTCTTGTAACCAAGGATTATTAGCTTGCTGGCCATCTCCCATTCCTGTTTTAGTATAGAGTTGTAACTCCATACCTTCAGATTTAGAAGCTTTAGAAAGCGTTCTTGCAGCAGTTCCTGCATCAACTGCAGCTATTCCTGAAGCAGAACCATTACTTGTAGTCGTTGTAGTCGTTACATATTCGTCCTTGTCCTCATCTTTAATACCAACACCTACAGCAACATCGTGAATAACACCTCCAACAAATGTTCTGTCTTTTTTATCTTTTAATTGAGTTGTCGTTGTTGTAGAGCTATTAGGCTTACTACCTAACATTCCTGGCACATACACACCATCTTGAACAGCTTTATTAAAAGCAGTTCCCATTAATATTGAACTTCCCCAAGCATCTTTAATATACTCACGGTAAGTCATATCATTATCTGTCCATTTCAATAAAGCTTCTTGAAATTGACGCGTATCAAACAATGTACGAATTGTAGGTTGCATTACACTATAATGTCCTTTCTTCATTTCAACATCTCCCCAAGATTCTAAATAGTGAGGTGTTGCTGCTATATAATCACATGCTGAAGATGTTTCGTCTGCTTTCATCGAAAATGAAACCGAAAGTTCAGTTTTCCCTAAACCTTCAGCAAAATCTGATGCATTTGGAAGCGTATATAATGGATTTACACCACTCATAATTATAGCTCCAACTTTACCTGCTTTCATATCAGCAACTAAAGCCATCACATCTTTTGCGTTACCTTGTCTTGTTTTTATTGGTGTTTTTGGATCAAAGGCCTTACTACCAAGAGATTCATTAATCGCAATAGCAACTGTTTGTGCATTTACGTCTTGAATTCCTGTTACTAGCACACCATTACTACCTGCCTTCTTTAATTCATTTGCAGCATTTTGTACTGCTGTATTGATATGTTCTGGCAAATCTGTTGACACAGAACCACCAACAACTAAACTATATAATTTAGCTAAAGCTTGTTTTTGCTGACTAGGAGTTAAAGGCACACGCTTATCTGCATTTGCACCAGACAAAGACATATTTGATTCAAACTGAATATGGCGAGACATTTTTCCCTCATTAGGCACACGTCCTTTTGCATATCCTGAATCAAAACCTCCACCTTGCCAATCACCTAAGAAATCTGCACCTATAGAAACAATGGTTGCTGCCTTTTCAAAATTATAATTCGCTAATCCACGTTCTCCATATTTAGCCTCATAAGCATCTAATGCTGCTGATTCAGAAACTGAATCATAAACTACATGACGCACATTACCATACTTAGCAGAAAATTCAGAGATTAATTTTGCAGTTGAAGGACTAGCAAAGGTTTGGGTTAGCAATACGATTTGCTTTCCAGAAGTCTTTAATTCTTCTAATTTTTGACCAACTTCAGTATCTAAAGTTGACCAAGAGATTTCAGAACCACCTTTCATTGGCGACTTAACTCTCATAATATCATATAGCCCTAAAACTGAAGCGTTCACTCTGGCATTTGCACTACCATTAGTAGTTGCCATTGTATTGTTTTCAATTCTAATTGGACGACCTTCACGAGTTTTTACTAAAATACTAGCAAAATCAAACCCATCAGCAATTGTCGTTGCATAGTAGTTAGCAACACCTGGAATAATCTCTTCAGGCTGCACCACATATGGAATTGATTTTATCACTGGTCCTTCACATGCTGCAAGTGAAGCTGCAGCAGTACTAAAACCTACGTACTTTAAAAAGTCACGACGCGTAGTGTTAGAAGATTCTAAAGATTCTTTATTACCTAAAAACTCTTCAGTAGGAATCTCATTAACAAATTCATTCTGTTTTAGCGTCTCAACAATAGAGCTATTTTCGTTTAGCTCTTCAACACTTTTCCAGTATTTCTTGTTTGATGACATATTATATAATTGAATTACTTCGTATTAAACTTATTAGTAGTGGCATTTTCCACATTCCAGTCCACCCATTTGAGCAGCTGTTAATTTCTCTACACCATATTTCTTAGATAATTGCTCGTGTATTTTTGTGTAATACGCATTATCTTTTACCTTAACTTCAGTTGTTCTATGACAATCAATACACCAACCCATTGTTAATGGTGAGTATTGATACATCACTTCCATTTCTTCAACAGGACCATGACATGTTTGACACTCTACACCAGCAACAGTAACGTGCTGTGAGTGATTAAAGTAAGCGAAATCTGGTAAATTATGAATTCTCACCCATTTTACTGGTTGTGTTTCTCCTGTGTACTTTTGCTCAGCATCATCCCAACCTACAGCAGCATACAGTTTTTTGATTTCGGCATTGTAATCTACACCATACTCATTCATTCCTTCAGCTTGTGTTTCTGGTGCCACTTCATAAATAGACTTATGACAATTCATACACACATTTAACGAAGGAATACCTGATGTTTTACTAACTCGAGCCGAAGAGTGACAATATTTACAATCGATACCATTATCACCAGCATGAATTCTATGCGAGTAATGAATTGGCTGCACAGGCTCATAACCTTGATCAACACCAATTTGAGATAAGTAGCCATATACAAAATACGCACTTGCTAGCAATAAGAATATTACTGAAACCAAAACCAAAAATTGATTTTGAACAAAAGCCTTCCACAACGGAAGCGTTTTATCTTCTTTAGCTACATCAACACCTTTAGCTTCTGCAAAACGATTTAAAGTCTTACGCACTAAGATTAATGCCATTGCCAATAAAGCAAATAAAATTGCTAACGCACCTAAAATCAATTTATTTGAAATTCCATCCGAATTTCCTCCACCTTGATTTACAACATTAGAAGTTGATGCTTGAACAGGTTCGGCTTTTGGCTGAGCTGTATATGCTAAAATATCAGAAATATCTTGATCGGATAATTGTGGAAAAGCTGTCATTGCTGTTCCGTTGTACTCATTGAAGATTTCATTTGCATAAGAATCTCCAGCCTTTACCATACCAGCACTGTTACGAATCCATTGAGCTAACCACTCTCTGTCTAAGCCTTTTTCATCTGCCAAACGTGTTTCAACATCACGTAATGCAGGTCCAGTCATCTTTTTATCTAGTTGATGACAAGAAGCACAATTAGTATTAAATAAAGTTTTTCCTTTTGCTGGATCACCTTCTTGAGCAGTAAGTGAAGTAGAAATCGTGAGTAAAAAAACTAACCCTAAATTGAGAAATTTTGATGTTAGTTTACGGTAAATCACTTGTATCATAGTGTTAGTTGAATTATCTTCTAAACTTTGGTATGATTTTTTCATTAATTAAATTGAAAAAACCGTTTGTAAAATCTCACGCAAAAATAACATTTAATGTCGATTTTAGAAATGTTAGTGAACTGTTAATTGTTAATTTATACAGATTCTAAATAACGGTTTTAATCTTCAACAAGCTATATAAATAAAACAAAAATGGACTCACTTAAAAAAAATCATTTTCTTTGCATTAAATCAAATAGTTATGATAACAAGTAAAATAAAGTTTATAGTAATTTCAATTGTATTTTTAAGTTTTACAATTGGTAGTTTTGCTCAAGAAGGCATTGTTAATGTTGATCAAGATAGTGATATTGATAAATTATTAGAATTTAAGAAAGACCTTAAGACTGTAAATTTATTCAAGATTCAAGTCTATTCGGGAACACGTTCTGGTGCTGAAAAATCGAAACAGAATTTCTTAAACTCGTTTAATGAATGGCCTGTTAGTATGGAGTTTGATTCTCCTAACACCAAAATATGGGTTGGTAATTTTAGAAGTAGATTAGAAGCTGACAAGGCTCTTTTAAAAATAAAAAAGAAATATAGCAATGCTTTTATTTTTGAGCCAAAGAAAGACAAAAAGAAATAATTACTCGTTCTTATAAAACAAAAAAGGCGACCAAATTGGTCGCCTTTTTTAAGTCTTAATGTTTTTTATTTTAATTTCTTTTTTACTTCAACTTCTTGGAAAGCTTCAATAACATCTCCTATTTGAATATCGTTATAGCCTTTTAACTGGATACCACAATCGTAACCTTTAGCCACTTCTTTAGCATCATCTTTAAAACGTTTTAACGACGTCAATTCTCCTGTATGAATCACAACACCATCACGAATTAAACGAATTCCAGAGTTTCTATAAATTTTACCATCTGTAACCATACAACCAGCAATGGTTCCGACTTTAGAAATTTTGAAGGTCTCTCTAATTTCGGCAGTACCAGTAATTTCTTCTTTAAGCTCTGGAGACAACATGCCTTCCATCGCATCTTTTAAGTCGTTGATTGCATCATAGATGATAGAATATGTTCTGATATCAATTTCTTCATTATCTGCAATTTGACGTGCATTACCCATAGGTCTTACGTTAAATCCGATAATAATTGCATCTGAAGCTGTTGCAAGCAACACATCACTTTCAGTAATAGCTCCAACACCTTTATGTATAATATTCACTTGAATTTCTTCAGTTGATAATTTTTGGAACGAATCTGTTAAGGCTTCCACAGAACCATCAACATCACCTTTAAGAATGATATTCAACTCTTGGAAATCACCTAAAGCAATACGACGTCCAATTTCATCTAAGGTAATATGACGTTGTGTTCTAACAGATTGTTCACGTTGCAATTGTGTACGTTTCGCTGCAATTTGTTTCGCTTCTCTTTCGTCTTGGAATACGTTAAACTTATCACCTGCTTGAGGCGCTCCATCTAAACCTAAAATTGATACAGGAGTTGATGGTCCAGCTTCTTTAATTTCGTTACCACGTTCGTCATGCATAGCTTTTACCTTACCACTATTTTTACCAGCAAGGACGTAATCACCAACTTTTAATGTTCCTGCTTGAACTAAGATTGTAGATACATAACCACGACCTTTATCTAAAAAGGCTTCGACTACAGTTCCAACAGCAGGTTTACTAGGATTTGCTTTCAACTCTAACAACTCGGCTTCAAGCAAAACTTTTTCAAGTAATTCTTTAATTCCTGTTCCATTTTTAGCTGAAATATCATGAGATTGAATTTTTCCACCCCAATCTTCAACTAATAAATTCATTCCTGCTAATCCTTCTTTTACTTTTTCAGGATTTGCTCCAGGTTTATCAATTTTGTTAATTGCAAAAACAATTGGCACTTCGGCAGCTTGAGCATGTGCAATAGCTTCTTTTGTTTGAGGCATGATTGAATCATCTGCTGCCACTACAATAATAGCTAAATCGGTTACTTGAGCACCACGAGCACGCATAGCTGTAAAGGCCTCGTGACCTGGTGTATCTAAAAAGGCAATTTTTTGACCATTATCTAAAGTTACTCCATAAGCTCCAATATGCTGTGTAATACCACCTGATTCACCAGCAATTACGTTTTCTTTACGTATATAATCTAATAGTGATGTCTTACCATGATCTACGTGACCCATAACAGTTACGATTGGTGCACGATCAACTAAATCTTCAGGTTTATCTTCAACTTCTTCAATTGATTCTTCAATATCTGCAGTGACAAAATCAACTTTATAACCAAACTCATCTGCAACAACAGACAAGGTTTCAGCATCTAAACGTTGGTTCATGGTAACCATCATACCAAGCGACATACAAGCTGAAATAATTTCGGTTACAGACACATTCATCATAGTTGCCACCTCATTTGCTGTTACAAATTCGGTAACTTTAAGAATTTTGCTTTCTGCATCTTCAATTTGCGCATCTATTTCAGACTGCTCTCTATGTTGTTCTCTTTTTTCTCTACGATATTTTGCGCCTTTTCCTTTGCTAGATTTTCCTTGAAGTTTTTCTAGTGTTTCACGAACTTGCTTTTGTACTTCTTCAGCACTTGGCTCTTCTTTTACAACATTAGAGCGTTTTCCTTTTCCTTTAAATCCACCTCTTTGATTTCCGCCTCTAAAGTTATTATCACCAGAACCTGGTCCTTTACTAATACGTCTCCTTTTCTTTTTATTGGCATCTCCAGAAGCCGTTTTCTTTTCTGCTGGTTTCTTTTCTTCCTTTTTCTTTTTAGGTTTATTAAACTTTGAAAGGTCTATTTTTTCTCCAGCAATTTTAGGTCCAGATAGTTTTTGATATTGTGTTTTTAAGGTTTCGTCTACAGGCTCAACAGGCTCTTCTGTTTTAGCTTTAGTTTCAGCTTTAGCAACTACCTTTTCTTCAGTTTTAGCAGGAGCTTTTTCTACTTTAGGAGTTTCCTTCTTAACAACTTCAGCTTTAACAGTTTCCTTTTTAACTTTAGGTGCAGCTTCTTTTTTAGGCTTTTCTTCAGTTGGAGTTTCTTCTTTTTTAGACGCGTCTAAGTCTATTTTACCAACTTGTTTAGGACCACTTAATTCTGCTTTTGCCTTAACAACTTCTTTCTTCTTTTTTTCTGCTTCTTTAGCCCTCTCTTCAAGCTCACGCTCACGTTGTTCGCGCAATTCTTCCTTTTCCTTTAACTTAGCTTCACTTACTTCTTGCGACGCCATTTTTTTATTAGCGTCTGTTTGAAATTCGTCGGAAAGAATTGCATAAACCTCTTCTGATATTTTGGTATTAGGGCTCTTTTCTATCTCGACACCTTTTGATTCTAAAAAATCAACAGCACGATCAATAGAAATATTGAGTTCTCGTAATACCTTATTTAATCTTGTTTGAGCCATAAACTGCTTATAATATAACTTAAAAATCTTTTATACCAAATTAATACAACATTGTTAATTGGCATTAATCTTCGAATTCTTCTTTTAGAATTCTAATAACATCTAATATTGTTTCTTCTTCTAAATCTGTACGTTTTACAAGGTCTTCTACATCTTGTTCTAAAATACTTTTTGCTGTATCTAAACCTGCTTTGCTAAACTCTTCAATAATCCAAGCTTCGATTTCATCTGTAAACTCTGTTAGCTCGACATCTTCTTCAGCACCTTCTCTAAACACATCTATTTCATAACCTGTTAATTGACCTGCTAGTCTAATGTTATGTCCACCACGACCAATAGCTTTAGATACTTCTTCTGGTTTTAATAAGACCTCAGCTCTTTTTCCTTCTTCATCAATTTTTATAGACGTTACTCTAGCTGGACTAAGTGCTCGTGTGATAAATAAATTAAGGTTATTTGTATAATTAATAACATCGATATTTTCATTTCCTAGTTCACGAACAATACCATGAATTCTAGATCCTTTCATACCAACACAAGCTCCAACAGGATCAATTCTATCATCGTAAGAATCTACTGCCACTTTTGCTTTTTCACCAGGTATACGAACCACTTTTTTAATCGTAATTAAGCCATCAAATACCTCTGGAATTTCTTGCTCAAACAATTTTTCAAGAAATACTGGAGCAGTTCTTGACATGATGATTGCTGGTTTATTTCCTTTTAATTCAACACTTTCGATGATGCCTCTTACATTTTCTCCTTTTCTGAAAAAATCTGAAGGAATTTGCTTGTCTTTAGGAAGGATGATTTCATTCCCTTCATCATCAAGAAGAATGATGGCTCTGTGACGAATGTGGTGAACTTCAGCTGAATAAATCTCACCTTCTAAATCTTTAAATTGCTTATAGATGTTAGTATTATCATGCTCGTGGATTTTAGAAATTAAGTTTTGTCTTAATGCTAAAATTGAACGACGACCTAAGTCTACAAGTTTTACTTCTTCAGCCACATCTTCACCAACTTCAAAATCAGGTTCTATTTTTTGAGCTTCAGATAAGGCTATTTCTTGATTTGGTTCTTCAACTTCATCATCTGCAACTACAATTCTATTTCTCCAAATTTCTAAATCCCCTTTATCTGGATTGATAATAATATCGAAGTTATCATCGTCACCATATTTTTTCTTTAAGGCATTTCTCAAGACATCTTCTAAAATTGCCATTAACGTTACACGATCGATTAACTTTTCATCTTTAAATTCTGAAAAAGAATCAATTAATGCAATATTTTCCATTACTCTTATGAATTAAAATTTTATTACAACTTGAGCTTTACTTATCGAATCGTACGATAATTCGGCTTGCTTTTTTACTGTTACTTTGCCTTTACCAACAGGTTTTGGCTCTCTAGTTTTCCACTCCAGAATAATTTTTTCGTCAGTTACTTCTGTAAGTTTCCCTTCTATATTTTCATTATTTACAGTTTTAACGCTTAGCGTTCTACCTATATTTTTTTTGTATTGCCTCTTATTTACAAGAGGTGAAGTCGCTCCTGCAGACAAAACTTCTAATGAAAAATCTTGTTCTTCTCTATCTAAATTATGTTCAATAGCTCTGCTAACAAACATGCAATCTTCAACCAAAACACCATTGTCGCCATCAATTACAATCTTTATGGTATTATCTCCTAAGACTTCAAAATCAATTAGAAACAAATCTTTTCTTTGATTTAAGCCATCTTCTAATAATTTTTTTACAGAATCTTTGAACATTTTTAGTATAAAAAGAGCGGACTTCTCGTCCGCTCATTATTCTTTTTTCTTCAAACAACGCTGCAAATATACAATAATTATATTGATTTCACTAATCTGTGATATGTCGATTTTTATTATTAATTTTATGTACTCAATATCAACATTAAATTTTATGAAAAAAATATTAGTTCCGACAGACTTTTCTCAGGAAGCAGAAAATGCATTAAAAGTAGCCGCTCAAATCGCAAAAAAACATGGTAGCGAAATTCATTTATTACACATGTTAGAAATACCTATGCAAGAAATTGATAAGGTTAATGCGCATGTTGATGTTCCTGAAGTGATGTTTTTTATGAAAATGGCACATAAAAAGTTTGAAGAGATTATGGAGAGTGATTATTTAAAAGGAATTACAGTTCATGAAATTGTAAAACCTGAAGCCTCATTTAATAATGTCGTTGATATTTGCCATGAACAAGGTGCCGAAATTATTATTATGGGCTCTCATGGCGCAAGTGGTCTTAAAGAAATGTTTGTGGGATCTAATGCCGAAAAAGTTGTAAGAAATTCTGATGTTCCTGTTTTAGTTATTAAAAACGAGCATGATGAGTTTAGTGTTGATGACTTTGTGTTTGCATCAGATTTTAAAAACGACAGTAAAGAAACCTATCGACAAGCTACAGAATTAGCGACAGCTTTTGGTGCTAATGTTCATTTATTAATGGTGAATACTGCAGGAAATTTTACTACAACCAAAAAAGCAAAAGAACGTATTCATAATTTTATTGAAGATTATAGCTTTAAAAACTACACTATAAATATCTATAATGACGAAAGCGTAGAAAAAGGAATTCTGAATTTTTCTAAAGACATTGATGCCGACCTCATTGGAATAAGTACTCATGGCAGACAAGGTATTGCTCATTTCTTTAACGGAAGCATTAGTGAAGATTTAGTGAACCATGCAAAACGACCTGTGATTACGTTTAAGATATAACATAATAAGCATTTAAAAAAGAAAAAGTCTTCCGCAATTGGAAGACTTTTTTGTTGACCTACTAAAAGGTTCACCTTGACTACGCTCAGCATAAATTTCTCATCCATTAATCTCTTGTACAAAAAGAAAAATCCCGATTAAATGAATAATCAGGATTAAATTTTGTTGGCCTACTAGGGCTCGAACCTAGACTCTTCTGGACCAAAACCAGACGTGTTGCCAGTTACACCATAGGCCAATCTCTAAATGAGGATGCAAATTTACTACAAAGTTTTATTTGCGCAAACAATTTTTTATAAAATAATCAAAAAAACATAACGTTTACTTAAAATATTGAGTGTTTCATATAATTATTATTAAATTCGCTCGCACTAATAGACCTTAAATATGACACATTTCAACTTCAAGAAATGGAATACCATTTTAGGATGGTTTGCTTTTACTATTGCATTGATTACCTATGCCTTAACCATTGAACCAACCGTAAGTTTTTGGGACGCTGGAGAGTATATATTGACCTCTTCTAAACTACAAGTTGGTCATCCTCCTGGAGCTCCTTTGTTTCAAATTCTAGGAGCATTCTTTTCAATCTTTACTTTTGGAAACAATGAAGCTATAGGGATGATGATGAATATGATGAGTGCTGTTGCTAGTGCGTTTACAATTCTGTTTATGTTTTGGACTATTAGTCTGTTGTTAAAAAAACTGATTTCAAGTAATAATGAACTCTCTCAAAATGCTTCTATAGCTATTTTAGGAAGTGCGCTAGTTGGTAGTTTAGCATTTACTTTTACAGATTCCTTTTGGTTTAATGCTGTTGAAACCGAAGTGTACGCTATGGCAACTCTAATCATGTCCATTTTATTTTATTTAGGGTTGCGTTGGGAACAAGACATGCATAAACCTAGAGGTCATAAATGGCTAATTTTAATTGCTTTTGTTATTGGATTATCTTTTGGTGTTCATTTTATGGGATTATTGACCATACCAGCTCTTGGCTTAATTTACTTTTTCAAAAACTATGAAAAAGTGACCACTAAAAACTTTATCATTGCTAATATTATTGCAGTTGCTATCTTATTATTCATTTTTAAATTATTACTTCCAAATGCCCTTAAACTCTTTAGTGCTTCAGAAATTTTCTTTGTAAACACTATTGGTTTACCGTTTAATTCAGGCTCAATTATAGCAGGATTAGTATTAATTGCTGTTTTTTACTTCGGTTTAAAAGAAACTCGAAAAAAAGGATATAAATATGCCAACACATTAATATTGTGTTTAATTTTTATTTTCATAGGATTCTCATCTTGGCTTATGTTGCCTATACGTGCAAATGCTAATGTTATTATAAATGAAAACAATCCTTCAAGTGCAAGAGAATTATTAGCGTATTATAATTTAGAACAATACCCTGAAACACATTTGTTTTACGGTCCACTTTTTACAGAACAGTATACTGGTTTAGATGAAAACAATCCTTATGTTGATGATAAACCTAAATATGAAAAAGATTATGAAAAAGGGGAATATATTATTGTTAACGACTATAAGAATTCAAAACAGAATTACAATTCGGAACAAGCAGCTATATTACCTCGAATGTGGAGTACAGAACATGCCGAAAACTACATGATGTTTACTGGATTATTGGATTTTAAAATTAAACCAGACTTAAGTCTTTCGTTTTATAATGAAGCATTAAATGCCAACTATACTAATGAAGAAGCTAGTCAATATGCCAACTTCAGATTAGGCAAAATTAAAGAGCAAGTCAACGCCTTTAGAAAAGATGTCATGGAAGGTCAAATTGATTATGAAGACTACCATTTATTTTTAAAGCAATTTGGACAAGAGTATTTAGATATTGAAAAACCCTCACTTCTTGATAATTTTTACTACATGATAGATTATCAATTAGGCTATATGTATTGGCGCTATTTTATGTGGAATTTTACTGGACGTCAAGATGATATTCAAGGAAAATACACCGATTTACATGGGAATTGGATTAGTGGTATTGATTTTATAGATGAGTTACATTTAGGAATGTCGCAAGACAATTTACCTAGTGATGTTGAAAACAACAAAGCGAGAAACACGTACTATTTTCTTCCTTTCATCCTTGGTCTCATCGGATTCTTTTATTTAATGCTCAAAGACCCAAAACGATTTTGGGTAATGCTTGTGTTTTTCTTATTTACTGGATTAGCCATTCAGTTTTATACAAACATTAGACCTTTTGAACCTAGAGAACGTGATTATTCTGTAGTAGGTTCTTTTTATGTGTTTGCCATTTGGATTGGTTTTGGAGTATATGCTATTTATGATTTTTTAAGGACACATGTTAAATCTCAAGTTTTAGCTCCAATCGTTACTGTACTTTGTTTAGTTCTAGTTCCAGGAATTTTAGCCGCTAATAATTGGGATGATCATGATCGATCTGATAAATACACAGCCAATGCTATGGCTCGAAAGTATTTAGAATCTTGTGCGCCTAATGCCATATTATTTACTATTGGAGATAACGACAGTTTCCCTCTTTGGTACTTACAAGAGATTGAAGGTGTTAGAACAGATGTAAGAGTAGTTAATACTAGCCTATTTCAAACCGATTGGTACATTGATCAAATGAAACGTAAAGCTTACGAAAGTGATCCTATTCCATCACAACTAACTCATGACCAATATAAATATGGAACCAGAGATTATATCATGAAACGTGAAATAACAGACGACACATTAATGATAAAAGACTTTATGAATTTTATTGCTAATGAAGATCCAAAATATAAGCTTAAATATCTCTTACAACGTGAAGGTGAGGACCCTTCAGTATATCCTTCACAATTGTTGAATTCTAACTATTTCCCAACCCGAAATATTAGAGTTCCTGTCGACAAGCAAACGGTTCTAAAAAATGGTATTGTAAAACAAAAAGACGCAGATAAAATTTTACCATACTTAGATGTTGAAATTAAAGGAAGTGCACTGTACAAAAACAGATTGTTAATGTTAGATATTGTTGCTAATAACAATTGGGAACGTCCTATTTATTTTACTGGTGGTGCTTTTGGTGATGAAGATTATATTTGGATGAAAGACTTCCTTCAATTAGATGGTTTATGCTATAAATTAGTACCAATCAAAACACCTATTGATAGAGCAAATCCGTTTGATATGGGACGAATTGATTCTGAATTAATGTACGACAAAGTCATGTCTTGGGATTGGGGAAATAGTGGAAGTGACGCGATTTATCATGATGTTGAAACTCGTAAAAATGGTATTACATACAGAGGAAACCTAGCACGTTTAATGGAGCAACTCATCAATGAAGACCAAGCTAATAAAGCAGAACAAATTGCTGACTTAGCAATGGAAAAAATGCCAGTTGATAAATTTGGTTACTACACATTACTTGAACCTTTTATTGGAGGTTACTACGAAATTGAAAAAACTGAAAAAGCTAGAAAGCTTTATCATGATGTTGCAAAAAAATATCAAGAAAACCTAAAATACTACAGTGAATTAACCATCGAAAATCAAACACGTTATCTTGATGAAATTGTTTCAGATATTGAACGTTACAGAGGTTTAGTTGATTTACTAGTTATTTATAATGATTCAGATTTGGCTTTAGAAGAAACTGAAAAATTCAACAACTACCTCAGACTTTTTAAACACTTTATAGGTGATGAAGAACCTAATGAGGAAGAATTGTATCAAGAAGATCGTGATATAGCAAAAGACACTATAGATAGCATCTTGAAATTAGATCAATAGTAAATTGTGAAAATCACTCCAGTTAAAACACCTTTAATTGCTAAAAAAATGTTTCCAAATTATATTTGGGACATTCCTAATCAAGCTAAAGAGTTGTATTTAACTTTTGATGATGGTCCGACTCCAGAAATCACCAATTGGACACTAGACCAACTCAAGCAATACAATGCTAAAGCCACTTTCTTTTGTGTTGGAGCTAACATTAAAAAGCATCCTGACATCTTTAAAGGCATTATAAATAATGGTCATACAATTGGTAATCACACACAACATCATGTGAAAGGATGGAAAACCAAAACTAAAACTTATATCAAAGACGTTTTAGATGCTGAAGAACACATTGAATTACATCAACAAAAAAAATCAAATTTATTTCGTCCTCCTTACGGACAAATAAAACCTAAGCAAGGCAAGAAGCTAATGGAATTAGGTTACAAAATAATAATGTGGGACGTTTTATCTTTTGATTGGCAAGAGAAAACTACTGAAGCTGAATGTCTCGAAAACGTACTTTCTAAAACTAAAGTAGGAAGTATTATTGTTTTTCATGATAGTATAAAAGCCTCAAAAAACATGATGTATGCACTTCCTAAAGTTTTAGAGCATTTTGATAATAAAGGGTATGCTTTTAAATCGTTAGTGATTTAAATATATTCTTGAATAATTCCAATCAGTGTATTTGCGTCTTGTTCTCCACTATGACGCCATTTCATTTCGCCATTTTTATAGATAATTAATGTAGGAAGTCCTTTTACTCGAAGCGCTTCAGCAAGTTCTTTATTTTTATCAACATCTATTTTTATCACTTTGGCTTTATCTCCAAGAGCAGCTGCAACATCACGCATTACAGGATGCATTGCTGTAGATTGTTCATTCCATTCCGTAAAGAAATCTAACAAAACTGGAATATCAACATCTATAAGTTCCCCAAATTTTGACATACGTTTAAACCTTTAAATTAAACATGTTAATACAAACCTACACATTTTTTTGATAACCCTTCAAATTAGGCTGCCTAGTAGGTTTCCTCAGACTTATTTATAAAAATAAACAATTTTTAGTGTAAATATAACATTTACAAACCATTATGCGTTATTCAAACCCTTTTTAAGTGTAATAACAGTAATTTCTGGCCATATTCCAACGCGTCCAGGAAAAGCATGATAACCAAACCCACGATTTACATTGATATAACGATTAAACTCTTTATACAAACCAGCCCATTGTTTATAGGCATACTTAGCTGGACTCCATTTTATAACTCCTGGAATTTCGATTCCAAATTGTAAACCATGTGTATGTCCACTTAAAGTAAGCTGATAATTAAAATCGTCTCGTTTTATCATTTTTTCCCAGTGACTTGGATCATGACTCATTAAAATTTTAAAATCATCTTTTGAAACACCTTCCGAAGCTTTTACTAAGTCACCTACTTTTTTGAAGCCATTTCCCCAATTTTCAACTCCTACTAGCGCAATCTTCTGTCCATCTTTTTCAATGTATCGATTTTCATTCAGCAGCAAATCGAATCCTATTTTAGGATGTATCTCTTTTATTGCTTGAAAATTTTCAGCTTTAGCTTCAGGTGATTTCCAATCGGCATAATCGCCATAGTCATGATTTCCTAAAATGGAATATTTACCAACCTTAGCCTTTAACTGCTTAAAGCTATCAATCCAAGGATCCATTTCAGATGCAAAATTATTCACCACATCTCCTGTAAACAAAATAACATCAGATTTTTGTTGATTTATAAGATCAATAGCATATTCAATTTTTTCTCTATTATCAAAACTACCTGAATGAATATCTGTTATATGCGAAATGGAAAAACCATCAAAAGCTTCGGGTAAATCATCAAACTCAAGATTATACTTTAAAACCTTGTAATTATATTTCCCTTTTACAACGCCATAAAGCAAACTTAAAAAGGGAATAGCTGCCAATCCTAAGGCAATTTGAGAAATAAATTTGCGTCGACCAGCTATAGGTTTTGTTTCAGTTTCATTTGAAGACACATAACTTAATCCTTTTACAAACCATCTTACAAGATCTTCACCAAACATTATCAATAAGATTACCAACTTAGGAAACAATGCCATAAACACAAATGCCAAAGCCCATTGAAAAGTACTCGTTTGTCCATTAGATCGGTCGTAAGTAAATATCATAAAGAAAAAATTAGCATAAGCCAAAACTCCAAGAATCAACCATCCATAACGAATTAATTTACTTTTGGTTAAAGTTTTAATAGCTTGAAACGCATAGATTTCTACCAAAATAACAATCACACTAAATATCAACAACGGAATGACCCAACGTGGCATATTCTAATTTTTTTCGTAAATATAACCGAATTTAAAAAGGTAATTCATTCTCAATTTACATTTAACGGTATGTTAAGATTTAGTATCTTTTCAATCAAATTTAAACCCTTCTTATGAGATTTATCTTTCTTTTTACTTTTCTAGCATTCACAAGCTGTAATTCAATTTCTGAAAAGCATATTGCAAAAAAAGACAAATCACTCATTAACTATGTTAATCCGTTTATAGGAACTGGAGGTCATGGTCACACCTATCCTGGAGCTACAATGCCTTTTGGAATGATACAACTCTCGCCAGATACAAGGTTAGACGGTTGGGATGGCTGTTCTGGTTATCATTATAGCGACAATTACATCTATGGCTTTTCTCACACACACTTAAGCGGAACAGGTGTTAGCGATTATGGTGATATTTTGCTCATGCCAACTAACGCTATGCATTTTAACAACGGTAATGATGGAAAATCTGGATATCGTGCTCACTTTTCTCATGAGAATGAAATTGCTGAACCTGGTTACTATAAAGTAAAATTAGATTCTACAGATATTAAAGTTGAATTAACAGTATCTAACCGAAGTGGTATGCATAAATACTCATATCCTTCCTCTGAAAACCAATATCTCGTTTTAGATTTAGAACATCGTGATGAAGTATTAGATTATAAAATTCAAATGCTTAACGATTCTACAATTACTGGATACAGACATTCTAAAGCTTGGGCAACAGATCAACGTCTCTTTTATCATATTCAATTTTCAAAAACAATAAAAAACATTACCTATCTTGAAGAAGGCAGAGCTATTTCAAAGAATTATAAATTTATAAGCAAGCAAGCTGTTATTGAATTTGACAACCCAACAAACGAACCTGTTATTGTATCTATCGGAATTAGTGCAGTAGATCAAGAAGGAGCTCGCAAAAATTTGGAGACTGAAATAGGAAATAAACTCTTTGATGAGATAAAAACTGAAGCACAACACGCTTGGGAAAGTCAACTGGAAAAAATCGTTATTGAATCTGAAAACAACGATTATAAAACTAATTTCTACACGTCGTTATATCATACAATGCTTGCACCAAATTTATATCAAGATGTTGATGGTCGTTATCGTGGCATGGATTTAAAAATCCATGAAACAAAAGATTTTGATTACTATACTGTATTCTCGCTTTGGGATACCTATCGCGCTGTACATCCACTTTATACCATAATTGAGCAAGATAGAACTAATAATTTCATTAATACGTTTTTAGCTAAATACAACGAAGGTGGCATCATGCCTATTTGGGATTTGAGCGCTAACTATACAGGTTGTATGATAGGTTATCACGCAGTTCCTGTAATTGCAGATGCCTATTTAAAAGGCATTCAAGATTATAACACTGAAAAGGCTTTTGAGGCTATGAAACATTCTGCAACAAGAGATAAATTAGGATTAGAAAGCTACAAGAAATTTGGTTTTATTCCTGTGGAAGAAGAAAGCGAATCGGTTTCTAAAACCCTCGAATATGCTTATGATGATTGGACGATTGCTCAAATGGCTAAAGCATTAGGAAAAACTGAAGATTATAAAACTTATACTGAAAGAGCACAATATTATAAGAACATTTTTGATCCAGAAACACAATTCATGCGAGGACGATTTAGAAATACTTGGTTTTCACCATTTGATCCATACGAAGTCAATTTTAATTACACCGAAGCAAACTCTTGGCAATACAGTTTTTATGTTCCTCAAGATATTTCAGGATTCATGAAGTTGCTAGGCGGAAAAGACCAACTCGAAGCGCAATTAGATGAATTGTTTACTGCAGAAACCAAAACCTCAGGCAGAAGTCAGGCTGATATCACAGGACTTATTGGACAATATGCTCACGGAAACGAACCTAGTCATCATATGGCTTATCTCTATAATTTTGTTAATAAACCACATAAAACTCAAGAAAGAGTTCGTCAAATTTTAACCGAATTATACACCAATGCTCCAGATGGTATTTCAGGAAACGAAGATTGCGGACAAATGAGTGCTTGGTATGTATTGTCCTCTTTAGGGTTTTATCCAGTCACACCAGGAAGCAATCAGTATATCATTGGAACACCTTTATTTGATAACGCAACTATACATCTTGAAAACGGAAAGCACTTCAATATCCTAGCCCATAATTTGAATGATCGTAACATTTATATTGAATCGGTTGTACTCAATGATAAACCTCATCAAAAAACATTTATCTCGCATCAAGATATTATCAATGGTGGCACTTTAGAGTTTCAAATGACAGATAAACCTTCCGTTTGGGGAACTCAAAAAGGACAAGAACCTATTACAACCATTAATGAGCATCTTATCGTTCCTGTACCTTTTATTGCCAAAGGCGATGTTGCTTTTAAAGGTCAAACCAAAGTGATTTTAGATAATGTAGATAAAGACACTTCTATATTTTTCAGCATAGATGATTCAGAATATAAAGCATACATCAATCCGTTAACCATTTCAGAACCTACAACTCTTAAAATCTATTCTGAAAAGAACGGAAAAAAAAGTGCAACGATTGAAACCAAATTCTATAAAATTGACCCTAACCTATCCATTAAACTAGAAACCGAATATGCCAATCAGTACAATGCTGGTGGAAATGATGCGCTAATTGATGGTATTTTCGGAACCCAAGATTTTAGAACAGGAACTTGGCAAGGCTATTGGAACGAAGATGTGATTGCTACTGTAGATTTTGGAAAAATCACACCTTTCAAAGAAGTTAGTATCAATTTTTTAGAAGATCAACGCAGTTGGATTTTCTTACCAAATAGTGTTGAATGTTTGTATTCTGTAAATGGAAAAGATTTTAAATCAATAGATAAAATTGAGATCGACAATACAATCCCTTCAGAAAATTCCAAAATCAAAACTATTTCATTCAATATTCCATCCTATAAAAAAATTCAACACATAAAAATCATTGCCAAAAAACTTGGTGAACTTCCAGAATGGCATTTAGGGCATCCTCACGATGGCAGAAGCTGGATTTTTATTGATGAAATTTCAGTTAGATAAACATATTCAACTATATTTATAACACTAACAAACTAACTTATGACAAATCAAAATAACAAATCTGCATTAACAACTTTAGTCACTGTGTTCTTTTTTTGGGGATTTATAGCAGCATCAAACGGCGTGTTTATTCCATTTTGTAAAACCTATTTTAATATTGATCAATTTCAATCGCAATTGGTAGATTTTGCGTTTTATGGTGCTTATTACATTGGTGCACTTTTACTGTTTGTCATGTCTAGTGCAATCAAAAAAGACATCCTTAATAATTGGGGTTACAAAGCCGGAATTGTTTATGGCTTGTTATTATCTGCTTTAGGTGCATTTGTCATGTATCCAGCAACAGCAGGTGCTGAACAAGGTCAAACTAGTGTCTTTTATTTAGTACTAATTGCCTTATTTATTGTAGGTCTAGGATTTTCATTACAACAAACTGCTGCAAACCCTTTTACCATTGCACTTGGCGACCCAAAAACTGGATCTCATCGTTTAAATTTAGCTGGTGGAATAAATTCCTTTGGAACAACCATAGGTCCAATAGTGGTGAGTTTTGTAATCTTTGGTTCTGCAACTTGGAGCACAGATGAATTAGCTCAAATGATTACTGAAAATAAAATTACTTTAGTAACTGTACAAACCTTATACCTTGGTGTTGGAGCATTATTTTTGGTGGCTGCAGCATTATTTTATTTTTCAAAAAAACTACCTGCTTTAAAATCTGAAACAGTCTTTGAACCTGCAAACAAAGCGCGTAACTTATTAATCTTGCTAACTTTAGTGGTCTTAGGTTGCTTTGGTTATATTTTTAGTACCTATTCTAACGATACCAATGTAAATGAAGCTATTGAAAGTACACGTTTAATTATTCTTTTTGTTGCACTTTTTGCTGTCATTCTTGCTGTGTTTTTAGCGAACTCAATGGCATCAAAACAACCTAAAGGTTGGGGAGCAATGAAATATCCTCAACTCGTTTTAGGCATGCTAGCTATTTTTACATACGTTGGTGTTGAAGTTACTATTGGAAGTAACCTTGGAGAGCTATTAAAACAAGGCGTTGGAAATTCAAATTTAAATGCATTAAGCTTACCTGTCTTGAATGATTCTGAAATTGGCAAATACATCTCGTTGTATTGGGGCGGATTAATGATTGGACGTTGGGTTGGAGCTATTACAGTATTCAATCCGAGTAAAGGATTAAAAAAAGTCCTTCTTATTATCGTTCCTTATATCGCTTTTGGAGTTATTCTTTTGGTAAATTCATTCAATAGCACATTCACAACAAATGAAATCCTCTTTTTTGCAGTTTGTATCGCTGTTCAAATTTTTGGATTCTTCTTAGCAAAAGACAGTCCTGTTAAAACTTTAAAAATATTTAGCTTTTTTGGAATTTTAGGAATGTTGATTGGTCTATTTTCATCTGGAAACATGGCTTTATATGCTTTTTTATCTGGTGGATTGTTCTGCTCTATTATGTGGCCTTGTATTTTTACATTAAGTATTGCTGGCTTAGGAAAATACACTTCTCAAGGTTCTGCATTTTTGATTATGATGATTCTAGGTGGAGCAATCATTCCGCCTGTTCAAGGAAAACTAGCAGATGTATTCAATATACAATCCTCGTATTGGATTGCTGTATTTTGCTTTGCATATTTATTGTTTTATGCATACCGAACTAAAACAGTTTTAGATAAACAGAACGTTACTTATTAATGGTTAATCAATGCTATGAAACGTAGAAATTTTTTAAAAAAAGCATCATTAACTGGAGTTGGACTGGCAGTTAGTAGCACAACTGTTATTGGTTGTACTGAAACACCTTCCAAAGAAAAAAAATTAGTAACCACAGCTTCTGAAACTAAAACAACTTTACCATTAGTGATTGCTACTTGGCATGTTAAAGATGCAACTGCTAAAGCCATGGAAATCTTACAAGCTGGAGGCAATGCTCTTGATGCCGTAGAACAAGGTTGTAGAATTGAAGAAGCTAACGAAAAAGGACAATCGGTTGGTAAAGGAGGTTTGCCTGATCGTGATGGCAATGTCACACTTGATGCTTGTATCATGGATAAGCATGGTAATTGTGGTGCAGTGGTTTATCTTCAAAATATTACACATGCAGTTTCAGTAGCAAGAAAAGTGATGGAAGACACACCTCATGTTATGCTCGCTGGAGAAGGTGCCAAACAATTTGCAATTTCTAAAGGTTTCAATCCAGAAAATTTATTGACTGATGCTTCAAAAAAAGCATGGAAAAAATGGAAAGTTGAAGCGAAATACAAACCCATCATCAATATCGAAAACCACGATACTATTGGCATGCTCGCTATTGACAAAAATGGTGATATTTCTGGAGCCTGTACGACGAGTGGACTAGCTTATAAAATGGGAGGACGCGTTGGCGACTCTCCAATTATTGGTTCTGGTTTATTTGTAGACAATGAAATTGGCGCTTGTGTAGCAACAGGGTTAGGTGAAGAAGTCGTAAAAACGGTTGGCAGCTTTTTAGTGGTTGAATTGATGCGACAAGGCAAATCACCTCAAGAAGCTTGCGAAGAAGCTATTAGCAGAATCGTCAACAAACCTAATAGCAATTACAAAGATTTTCAAGTTGGTTATATTGCTGTCAATAAAAAAGGCGAAACAGGAAGTTACTCAATCCATCAATGGTTTAGCATGACCAAATTTCAAGATGGTGTGAATGAACAAATACAATCTGATTATTTTAATAAAGCTTAAAACCACTTCACAGTTGCTTTCGCTATTTTCTCTTTAAAGTTATTATAAGGTGGAAATAACAAATGTAAAGGTCCTATAGTATGTTTCTTTAACACCGATCTTGCATTGGTAAATTCCTGAAAGCCAAAAAACCCATGCGACTTTCCTATACCACTATTATTTGAACCTCCAAATGGCAAATGATGATTGGAGTATTGAATAGCATTGGTATTAATACACGTGCTTCCTGCTCTTGTTTCCTGAATTACGGTATTCACAAACGCTCTATTATTAGCATAAATATATAATGCTAAAGGTTTTTCTTTGGAATTGATATAATCAACAACTTCTTTTGTAGAAGTATATGTTTTTATAGGAAGAATTGGTCCGAAGATTTCGTCATTCAATAATATAGTATCCTCTGAAAGATTAGACACTAAAGTTGGCGCTATATACTTTGAAGCTGCATCAGAATCTCCTCCTAAATGAAAATTAGCATGTTTTTCTTTAGCATCTTCAATTGCTGAAACCAATCTATTGAAATGTTTTTGGTTTACAACTCTACTATATGAATTGGATTCCTGAGGGTTTTCAGAATAGTACTGAGTCACCTTCAGTTTAAATGCATCAATAAACTCATTCTTAATCGATTCATGAACAAGCACATAATCTGGAGCAATACAGGTTTGTCCATTATTTAAAAACTTTCCCCAAACGATATTCTTTATTGCAGCTTCAATATGAGCAGACTCATGAATAATGGTTGGTGATTTCCCTCCTAACTCTAAGGTCACAGACGTTAAATGTCTGGCAGCAGCTTGCATAACAATCTTACCAACAGCAGGTGAACCCGTAAAAAAGATATGATTAAATGGAAGCTTTAAGAGCTCTTGAGACACCTCAACTTCACCTTCTACCAATGCCACTTCATTTTCATTAAACACTTCTTTTACAATCTTAGCCATTACAGCAGAAGTATTTGGCGTCATTTCCGAAGGTTTTAAAATAGCTGTGTTTCCTGCAGCAATAGCAGATACTAATGGACCGAAGGTTAAATTTACAGGATAATTCCACGGAGAAATGATTAAACACACACCTTTGGGTTCATACTTTATGTAAGATGATGTTCCTAATAAAGACAAAGGTGTATCTACACGTTGTTTATTCAACCAACCCTTTAAATGAGAGATGGTATGTTTGATTTCCTTAACCACTAAATAGATTTCAGTTAAGTCGACCTCAATTTGAGGTTTTCTAAAATCTTTATAAAGCGCTTCTCTTATTTCTTTTCTATACGTCTTTTCAATAGCATATTGTAAGGCTTTCAGTTTTTTGACTCGCTCTTTATAAGTCGTATTACCAACACGAAATTGATGTTCTTTTTGTGCATTAAAAAGTGCTGCGTAGGTGTTATTGGAGTAATTCATGCTTTGTTCTGGTAAAAATTGAAAGATACAAAAAATCCAAACGTATCATTTTCTCGATAAGACTCAAAATACCATCGACGAACGGCAAACCAACACTTAATTACACTTGAAACACTCACTAACAAAGGGATTGCAAAAAACAGTGTCAATTTTACCGTTGAAATACACACCAAAAAACCACTTATCTAATAAATAAAACACTTCGTCTGACAACGTGTTTACTGGGCTACAAGCTGTTTTTGTGTATTTCATCGATATTTTTTACAGTCGATTTCATCTTATCTAAAAATCAGCCGCTTTTGTCCAAAAATTTCAACTTGAGCTTCAATTGTGATGTTTCTTTGAACTGAGTTTAAAACAAAGTCCCAAGCAATTATGAAAAAAGTTTTTACAATATTAGTTTTAGTTTTATTACCAGTTTTATCATTCGCTCAAGAAGCTAATACAGAAATCAAAAACACTACTACTGTGGAAACTGTAATTGAAAAAAGCAATACAACTGAAGTAAAAAAAGAAACTACTGCAGTGTCTACAATTAAAGCTCAAGTTATTAAGTATAATCGTAAAAAAAGCAACGCAATTATTAGCATTAAAGCTTACAGAAAAAGCTTAAACATTAAAGTTAAAGAAGTAAGAGTTTGTTAAGAACATTATAAATTCAATAAAAAAAGCCCGAAACTAAGTTTCGGGCTTTTTTTATTATAATATCTATTTGCAGATGCCTTACACTAAATTTAACTCACCTTTTGCTTCTTGTTCTTTAAATTTCTTGACCAAATCTAAAGCATCAGGAATCACATCACTACATAAAATAATTAAAGACCCTTTGACTGCATTTTTAACTGCATAAGTTATGGCTTCTTTTTCTGAAGGAATAATAGTTGTTTTCTTATTAGGATCCTTCATTTTAATACCATCATTCAACATTTTAATCAACTCCTCTTCAGTTTTTCCGCGTAAGCGTTTATCCTGACGAATAATGATTTCATCAAACATTTCGGCTGCAATAGCTCCCATTTCATTATTATCTTCGACACGTCTGTCGCCAATTCCAGCAATGATACCAACTTTTACAGTAGCATCAAGTTCATCTGTGAATTTTTGCAAAGCTCTCATACCTGCAGCATTATGTGCATAATCTAACAGAATTGAGAAATTCTCAAATTTAAATAGGTTTAATCGTCCAGGTGTTTGAGAGGCTGAAGGAATAAACGTTTCTAAACCAGCTTTCATATCTTCAATACTAATGCCTTGCACATGAGCTGCTAAAATTCCAGCCAGTACATTTTGAATCATGAATTTTGCTTTTCCACCATAGGTTAATGGAATACTTTCTGCTTTCATAATTCGCATTTTCCATTCACCTCTACATATAGTTACATAGCCATTTTCGTACACAGCTGTAATTCCATTAAGGCGTTGCATGGCTTTAATTCTAGGATTGTTTTCGTCCATAGAAAATAATGCCACATTACAATTGACAGATCGACGCATATCGTAAACCAAATCATCATCAGCATTTAAAATAGCATAACCATCAGGTAAAACAGTTTCTGGAATGACGCCTTTTACTTTAGCCAATTGTTCGATAGTATGAATGCCTTTAAGTCCTAAATGATCTGCAGCCACATTGGTTACAATACCAACATCACATTTTTTAAATCCGAGACCAGCACGAAGCAATCCACCTCTAGCACATTCTAAAACCGCAAAATTTACGGTTGGGTCTTTAAGTACAAACTCGGCACTTGCAGGACCAGTACAATCACCTGTCATTAATAATCGGTTTTGAATATACACACCATCACTAGTTGTGTAACCAACTCGATAGCCTTTCATTTTAGCAATATGAGCAATTAAACGAGAGGTTGTTGTTTTTCCGTTTGTTCCTGTGATTGCTATAATAGGAATACGACCTGTATCACCTTTTTGTGGAAATAATTTGTCGATTACTGGAGCAGCAACATTTCTAGGTAATCCAGTTGTTGGAGCTAAGTGCATTCTAAATCCAGGACCAGCGTTTACTTCTAAAACTGCTCCTCCTGTTTCACTTAAAGGTTTTGTGATATCTGTGGTCATAATATCGATTCCGCAAATATCTAAATCAATAATTTTAGAAATACGTTCTGCCATACTCACATTTGCTGGATGAATAATATCTGTAATATCTTCAGCAGTTCCTCCTGTACTTAAATTGGCTGTATCCTTTAAAATGAGTCTTTCTCCTTCTGCAATTACAGACTCTAAAGTATACCCAGCATCTTTAATAATCGTTTTTGTTAATTCATTCACAGAAATTTGAGTCAGTACATTTTCATGTCCATAACCACGTCGTGGATCTTTATTGACCTCATCAATCAACTCCTGAACTGTTGATTTTCCGTCACCAATAACATGAGCAGGTGTTCTAATAGCTCCTGCAACTAGTTTATTATTAATCACTAATAATCTATAATCGTCACCTTTAATAAATTTCTCAACGATAATGGCACCACTTCTAGAACTTTCTTTAGCATGATGAAAGGCTTGCAATGCGTCTTCATAATTTTGAATATCGACTGTAATCCCTCGACCATGATTTCCATCAATAGGCTTTATTACCAAAGGAAATCCAACATAATCACAAGCGTCCTCTAAGCTACGCTCTCGTCTAATAATATCGCCTCTTGGTACTTCTACTTCGGCTTGCTCTAATAAATACTTTGTATCTTCTTTATCACAGGCTAGTTCTACACCTATACTACTTGTTTCACTAGTAACTGTGGCTTGAATTCGTTTTTGATTGGCGCCATAACCTAACTGACATAGTGAATACTTATTCAAACGAATCCATGGAATACCACGTGCTTCAGCTTCTTCAACAATAGATCCAGTACTAGGACCTAATCGATCTGCCTCACGAAGCTCTCTCATCTCCTGAATATCTTCAGATAAATCATATGCTTCTCCTTTTATTAGAGCTTCACAAATTCTAACTGATGCTTTCGCAGCATAGCGACCTACAGACTCTTCCATATAAGCAAATACCACATTATAAACACCATATTCGCCATAACCTCTAGTTCTTCCGAAGCCAACATCCATACCTGCAAGCGTTTGAATTTCTAAGGCTATATGTTCAACAATATGTCCCATCCAAGTGCCTCTTTTAACACGTTGAAAAAAACCTCCTGGTTCTCCAACAGAACATCGATGTTCGTACATCGTTGGAAACATTGTGGTAAGGCGCTCGTAAAAACCATCAATTGTATCTGAAGGTCTTTCCTCCATACCTCCAAGATCTAGAACCATTACGATTAATTTATGTCGTCTAACAGACCAATAATTTGGTCCTCTCATAGCATTTATACTGCGAATTTCCATGCGAATTTATTTTCAGTTAGTTAATGTGAAAGATTATAAATATAACATTTTTCAATAGAAAAATTAGTTTATTTTTGCTTAATATTAAAACTACAGAACAGATAATATGCAGAAGATAAAAGGAACATTAATTCCTATTGGAGGAAATGAAGATAAAGGGATCGAAGCTGATGAAATGTATACTTTAGAGTTTATTGATGAAGGCATTTTATATCATGTTGTAAAAGAAGCTGGAGGTACAGATGCTAATATTGTTGTGATTCCTACTGCATCGAGTATTCCTGTAGAAATTGGAGAAAATTATCTTACTGCCTTTAACACATTAGGCTGTAAAAATGTTCAAGTATTAGATATTCGTTCAAAAGAAGATTCTGAAACGCAACATGCTATCGATTTAGTTCAAAATGCCAACTGCATTATGTTTTCTGGTGGTGATCAATCAAAAATTGCAAACAAAATTGGCGGAACAATTATTCATGACATTCTATTACATCGTTATAAAAATGAAGAAGGATTTGTAATTGCAGGTACAAGTGCAGGAGCTATGGCTATGGCGAAAGAAATGATTGCTGGTGGAAGTGCTACTGAATCCTTTATTAAAGGCGCTGTTAACATGTATAAAGGTTTAGGTTTAATTCCTGAATTAATCATTGACACTCATTTTATTAAACGCGGACGATTTGGTCGAATTTCTGAAGCGGTTGCGCAGTTTCCTAAACTTATAGGCTTAGGTTTAGCTGAAGACACTGGTTTAATTATAAAAAACAACTGCTTTGAAATTATAGGCTCAGGAATGGTGATTGTTTTTGATGGTCGTAAAATCAAGCATAACAACCATAACATCTTAGAAGAAGGCACTCCAATGTCTCTCACAAACTTAAAAACGCATATCTTATCGAATGGAGATCGCTTTAATATTAAAAAGAAAAAAGTGGAAGTTCTTCCAATAGAAGCGCCTTTTATCTAATTTTTTTTGTAGACATTGTAATTAGGTCTACTTTTCGTCTTATGAAAGTTAGGGGTTTCATAGGCATTCTTTTTTTATGCATTCAAATAGGATTAATTGTCCACGCTCGTTTTATACCTGAGCGTTTTTTTTGTTGGGCTCCTTATGATCAGCACACAAAATTTCAAGTATTTGTTTCTATAGATGGAAAAACACTTTCGCCAGAAGAAACAGTTGCTCGTTATAAATACAAAATGAAAGGCTGGGAACAACGTTCTATTGATAATATTTTTTCATTAATATCTCAATACGAAAACACTTATGGTAAAGATGATAATGCACAAGTCACTATGATTTATTCAACAAATGGTCATGACGAAAAAAAATGGACATTTAAGCATGAATAATTTTCCAACATTTATCTTAAGACCATTTCAATTTGAGGGCACAAAGCTGCATCCAAATGTGTTATTGATGTGTAAATTACTTGTCATTTTAATGACAGCACATCATATGTTTTTTAAAATTGAAGATCCGCATATTCCTTTTATTACAGCATTAGACTGGTTTCATAATTATCCTAATCTTTTCAAATATACTTTTAGAACTGTTTATGCTTGTAGTGTGTTTGCCTTACTATTTAATATAAAAGTGAGAACAGCAAGTATCATCATAGGACTTGTTGTAATATTAAATATATTAGCTTCAAAACCCTTGTTTTTTAACCATAATTTCATTTGTGGTTGTGCCTTATTTTTAGCTGGATTAACCAATGATAAAGAACCTCCTTATTTGCTCATCTTTCAATTGAGTTTGGTATATTTTGGAGCTTCAATTAATAAATTCCTAGAACCCGATTGGTGGTCTGGAGCATTTATGGATACTTGGCTAGGAAGCGCAAGAGAAAATCCAGTGTATTTATACATTTCTAAATCGTTACCCGAAATGCTCTTTGCAAAATTACTATCATATATTGCTATGTTTACTGAATTTGCTATAGCAATCTTAATCTTATTTAGAAGAACCAGATCTCTAACACTGTGGTTTATTATTATTTTTCATACCACACTCTTCACGCTTACAGCTTTTCGATTTGGGCATTTTATTGAATCGTTAGCTATTGTATTATTAGCATTTTTAAGCATCCCAAAAGAGCAGTTGATTGTAAATTACAAACCGTCGGAAATATTAATTAAACTAAGAGGTTTCTTTAAATTTTTAGATCGAGACAATAAACAGGTTTGGTCTTCTTTAACTTCTGAAAATAAACATTGGTTAAGTCTTAAAACCAAAGGCAAAACACTTTATAATCATAATGCATTAAAAGACCTCTTCTTATATACACCTAACTTTTTTATGTTCCTTTTGTTTATAGATATGACTATGTATGTCATTCTTTATAACTACAGAACAGCATTATTTGTTTTAAACGCTATATTTATTTGGAGTGTTATTTTTTACTTCTTACCTATAAGATTATCAAGAAAAAAGATATAACTCAGCTATTTATAGATCGCAATCTCTTCTCTCCCTTCTGAAGTTTTACAAGCGCGATACATGCCTTCAGTATTAAATGGCATGGCAATATTTCCTTTAGCATCAACAGCAATTAATCCACCATCACCTTTTATTTCTAAAATACGTTTATTAATCACTTCTTCTGAAGCTGCTTGCAAACTCATTTCTTTATGTTCCATTAAGCAAGCCACATCATAAGCCACAACGCCTCTAATAAAAAACTCACCACTTCCTGTACAAGACACAGCACATGTTTTATTGTTTGCATAATTTCCTGCTCCTACCATTGGAGAATCGCCAACACGTCCCCATTTTTTATTAGTCATTCCTCCAGTTGATGTTGCTGCTGCAACATTTCCATCTTGGTCACAAGCCACTGCTCCAACCGTTCCAAACTTAGAATCCTTTTTTGTAGAATGATCCAACTGAAAACTATCAGTATCTTTTATCTCTAACCATTGTTGGTGACGAAATTCATCATAAAAGTAAGAAGCTGCTTCTTCCTTATAATGCAATTCTTTTGCAAACTGCATCGCTCCTTCTCCTGCTAAAAATACATGCTCACTTTTTTCCATTACATCACGTGCAAGACTTACTGGATTTTTTATTCCAGAAATCAAACTCACAGCGCCTGCATTTAAGGTCTTTCCATCCATAATACTTGCATCCATTTCATGAGTTTCGTTAGCAGTAAATACAGACCCTTTTCCTGCATTAAACAATGGTGAATCTTCTAAAATTTTCACAGCAGTCTCAACAGCTTCAATAGCTGTTCCTCCTTTAGACAACACTAAATAGCCTTCATCTAAAGCTGCTTTTAAATCGGTTTTATATTGGGCTTCCAATTCTGGTGTCATCATTCCTTTCACTAAAGTTCCTGCTCCACCATGAATCGCTATTGAAAATGTATTCATTAAAAAAAATTTAGTGCCGAAAATTACAAATTGCATTCCAAATAATATTCATTAAAGCATAAGTTTTTGTAGCTTTGAGTTTCTTTCAATTTCATTCAAATGTCTGATCAAAAACGCCTTTTCTTAGTTGATGCTTATGCATTAATTTTTCGTGGCTATTACGCCTTTATAAAAAACCCGAGAATTAACTCAAAAGGTGAAGACACCTCAGCTATTATGGGTTTTATGAATTCCCTTTTAGATGTTATAAAACGTGAACGACCAGATCATTTAGCCGTTTGTTTTGATAAAGGCGGAAGTGCAGATCGTGTCGAAATGTTTGATGCTTATAAAGCTAATCGTGACGAAACTCCAGAAGGCATTAAAACTGCTGTGCCTTATATTTATGAGATATTAAAAGCCATGCACATTCCTATTGTGATGAAAGAAGGTTATGAAGCCGATGATATCATAGGAACCTTATCGCGACAAGCCGAAAAGGAAGGTTACAAAACCTATATGGTCACACCAGACAAGGATTTTGCGCAATTGGTAACCGACAATATTTTTATGTACAGACCAGTGTTTGGTGGTGGTTACGAGACTTGGGGAATTCCTGAAGTGCAAAAAAAGTTTGAAGTAGAAGATCCAATACAAGTGATTGATTTTTTAGGCATGATGGGAGATTCTTCCGATAATATTCCTGGTTTACCTGGTGTTGGTGAAAAAACTGCTAAAAAATTCATCAATCAATTTGGTAGCATGGAAGGTTTACTGGCTAACACAGACCAGTTAAAAGGGAAAATGAAAGAAAAAGTAGAAGCTAATGGCGAATTAGGTTTGTTATCTAAAAAACTGGCAACCATCATGTTGGATGTTCCTGTAACTTTTGATGCTAAAGATTTTGAATTAGACCATCCAGATGTTGAAAAAGTAAAAGAAATTTTTCAGAATTTAGAGTTTAGACGACTCACCGATAATTTCTTAAAAACCTTTGCTACAGAAGATGATAAAGCTTCAAAAAATACTGCTGTCATTTCGAGCACTTCGACTTCGCTCAGCACAGGCTCTGTCGAGAAATCTTCTTCGGTTTCAACTTCATCTTCAAAAACCGCAGGTTCAGGGCAATTTTCATTATTTGGAGGAGACACTTCAGATACTACAGAAGTGGTTTCCGATTACACTAGAAAAACAGCCAAAACCACCTCACATTTTTACCAAAGTGTGGCTTCTGGAATGGCAACCAAACTATTTATAAAAAACTTACTCAACCAAACTTCAGTTTGTTTTGATACTGAAACCACAAGTATCAATCCGTTACAAGCAGAATTAGTTGGTATTGCTTTTTCTTGGGAAACAGGTAAAGGCTTTTACATGCCTTTTCCAGAAGATAGAAGTGAGGCTCAAAAATTAATTGAAATGCTAAGACCTTTTTTCGAAAATGAAAACATCGAGAAAATTGGTCAGAATTTAAAATACGATATCAAAGTTTTAGCAAAGTACAATATTGATGTCAAAGGCAAATTCTTCGACACCATGTTGGCGCATTACCTCATCAATCCAGATATGCGACATAATATGGATGTGCTAGCAGAAACCTATCTCAATTATACACCTATTTCTATCACAGAACTTATTGGTAAAAAAGGAAAAAATCAGCTTTCTATGAGAGACGTTCCTTTAGAACAGCAAACCGAATACGCCGTTGAAGATGCCGATATTACGCTTCAATTAAAAGAACATTTTGAAAAAGAATTAGGCGAAGCTAACACTCAAAAGTTATTTGATGAGATTGAAATTCCGTTGCTTCGTGTATTAGCTTCTATGGAATTAGAAGGTATTAACCTAGACAAAGACTTTTTAAATTCATTATCTAAAGAATTAAACAACGATATTATTAATCTTGAAAAAAGCATCTATGATGCTGCTGGAGAAGAGTTCAACATCGCCTCACCTAAGCAATTAGGAATTATCTTATTTGAAAAAATGAAGTTGGTTGATAAACCAAAAAAGACTAAAACTGGTCAGTATAAAACAAGTGAAGACATCTTATCGTACTTAGCCAAAGAACATAAAATTGTTCAAGATATTTTAGACTATAGAGGACTTTCAAAACTAAAAAGCACTTATGTTGATGCCTTACCACTTCAAGTAGATGAAGCTACACATCGCGTACATACAGATTATATGCAAACCGTTGCAGCTACTGGACGTTTGAGTAGTAATAATCCAAATTTACAAAACATTCCTATTCGTACCGAACGTGGTCGACAAGTACGTAAAGCCTTTGTCCCTAGAAATGAAGAGTACACCTTATTGGCAGCCGATTATTCACAAATAGAACTACGTATTATTGCTGCTTTGAGTCAAGAAGAAACTATGATTGAAGCCTTTAAAAATGGTGAAGATATTCATACCTCAACCGCTTCAAAAGTATTTAATGTGCCTATTTCTGAAGTCACTCGTGAGCAACGTAGTAATGCCAAAACTGTTAACTTCGGAATCATCTATGGTGTATCTGCCTTTGGACTAAGCAATCAAACCGATTTATCTCGTGGTGAAGCTAAAGATCTTATTGACACCTATTATGAAACCTATCCGAAACTCAGAAACTACATAAGCGAACAAGTTGATTTTGCAAGAGATCATGGTTATGTACAAACCATTTTAGGACGTCGTCGTTATTTAAAAGACATCAATTCTCGTAATGCTGTGGTTAGAGGAGCAGCTGAACGCAATGCTGTAAATGCACCAATTCAAGGTAGTGCAGCAGACATCATTAAAATTGCGATGATTAATATTCATAAAAAATTACAAGCAAGTAATTACAAATCGAAAATGTTACTGCAAGTACATGATGAATTAGTGTTTGATGTTTTTAAACCTGAATTGGAAGATATTTCAAAACTTATTAAATCTGAAATGGAGAATGCCTATAAACTTGAAGTACCTTTAGATGTTGAAATTGATACTGGTTTGAATTGGTTGGAGGCGCATTAGAAAACTACCTCCTATTCTTTTTCTTCTTATACTTCACCTTAGTCTTTCGTTGATTAAAAGGCACTGCATCATTAAAAGTGTGCTTGGGTTTACCAGGTTTATTTTTACGCCATTTTTCGTCTTTTTTTGGCAGTAGTACATCCAATAAATCTTGACGACCAAGTTTATTTAACGTCTTTCTAATCCAAGCCTTATTCTCCTCTTTATACCAAAAGAAAAAACGATGTTGCTCATCTTTTTCTTTTCGTGTTTTTGGTGTATTGACCTGTTTTAAAGTATATGGATGGTAGCCACTATAATAAATGACAGTAGCTACTGTCATTGGTGTTGGCGTAAAGCCTTGTACTTGCTCTAACTGAAAACCCATGTCTTTTGTTTCGGCTGCAAGATTTGCCATATCTTCAGCTTCACAAGCTGGATGATTCGATATAAAATAAGGAATGAGTTGAAGTTTCAATCCCTTCTTAATATTAATCCTATCAAAACGTTCTTTAAACTTATGAAAATAAGAAAACGACGGTTTACGCATTAATTTCAATACAGGATCACTTGTATGCTCAGGCGCTACTTTAAGTCGACCAGACACATGCTTAGTCATCACTTCTTCAGTGTAATCATCTAACTCTTTCGGATCTGCATTTTTATTAAACTCAGGCACTAACATATCATGACGAATTCCAGAACCTATAAAGGATTTCTTTACTTTCGGATGACTATCAACAGCTTGATATAATTCTGTCAAGGGCTTGTGAGATGTATCTAAATTACTACAAATTACAGGCGAAATACAACTTGGCGCAACACATTTATCGCAAATAGATTGTATCTTCCCTTTCATTTTATACATGTTGGCGCTTGGTCCTCCAATATCAGATAAATAACCTTTAAAATCTGGCATATTTGCTACTGTATCGACTTCTCTTAATACAGACTCCTGACTTCGGGACGCAATAAATTTTCCTTGATGTGCCGAAATAGTACAGAAACTACAACCTCCAAAACAACCACGATGAATGTTAATAGAAAACTTAATCATTTCGTACGCAGGAATTGGTCCACGTTTATTATACTTTGGATGTGGCAATCGTGTGTAAGGCAATTCAAAAGAGGCATCGATTTCATCCTCAGTCATTGTAGGATATGGCGGATTTATCATCAAAGTCTTATCACCAACATTTTGAAAAATACGTCGAGCAGCAAGTTTGTTCGATTCTTGCTCAATAATTTTAAAATTAGAGGCATATGTTTTTTTATCCTTCAAACATGTTTCATGTGAAGCAATCTCTACATCTTCCCAATTACTATTTTTTGGAATTTTGGCATTTTTATCTATAAGAATAGCTGTTTGCTTAACCGTTGTAATACTTGAAAACGGAACGCCTTTCTGAAGTAAACGAACCACTTCTCGTAATGGTTGCTCTCCCATTCCGTAAACCAACATATCTGCCTTAGAACTTTCTAAAATGGTAGGCATTAATTTATCACTCCAATAATCATAATGTGTGACACGACGTAAAGACGCTTCAATACCTCCAATTAAGATTGGCACTTCTGGCCATTTTTCTTTTAAAATATTACTATAAACTGTCGTTGCATAATCAGGTCGAAATCCAATATCTCCATTTGGCGTATAGGCATCTTTATCACGACGCTTTTTATTAGCATTATAATTGCTAATCATAGGATCCATACAACCTCCTGTAACTCCAAAAAATAATTTTGGAGCACCAAGTTTCACAAAATCTTGAAGATTATCATTAACATTTGGTTGCGGAACAATAGCGACTCGTAATCCGTAACTTTCTAAAATACGACCAATCACAGCAGGACCAAACGATGGATGATCGACATAAGCATCTCCACTAAACAAAATAACATCTAGCGCATCCCATCCACGTATCTTAACCTCTTTGTTCGTGGTAGGTAACCAATCTGAAAGTTGTAATTCACTCATACCTTTGCAAAAGTAGTCAAAAATTGCTGCTTCTACTTTAAGAATAAACAAATGAGCATTATGCCAATAAAAATTCTTAACTATTTTGAATTTTTAAAGTAATATTGCAAAGTATAGTAGACATGAGTATTATTTCAAAAGACATATCGAAAGCAATAGAATTATTAGAAGCTGAAGAATTGGTCGCTATTCCTACAGAAACTGTATATGGATTGGCTGGAAACATCTATTCAGAAAAAGCGATAAAACTAATTTTTGAAACTAAAAAGCGTCCGTTTTTTAATCCGTTAATTGTTCATATTGCTTCTATTGATTTGCTACCAACTATTGTAAGTCATGTTCCTTTAAAAGCTAAATTATTAGCCGAAGCTTTTTGGCCAGGACCTTTGACACTTGTCCTTCCGAAGAACCAACATATTCCAGATTTAATTACAGCAGGAAAAAATACCGTTGCAGTTCGTATTCCAAATCACCCAACTGCATTAGAACTTTTAAAGCGTTTAGAATTTCCTTTGGCTGCTCCAAGTGCAAATCCCTTCGGAAGTATTAGTCCAACAACTGCTCAGCATGTTAACGATTATTTTGAAAATGATATAACAATGGTGCTCGATGGAGGTTCTTGTCAACGTGGTATAGAATCAACTATAATAGGCTTTAACAATGAAGAACCCATCATTTACCGATTAGGTTCTACACCTATTGAAGCTATTGAAGCTGTCGTAGGAACAATTGAAATTAAGAATAAAAAACAAATTACTCCTGATGCTCCAGGAATGCTAGACAGGCATTATGCACCTAAAACACAAACTATTTTAGTAGAAAATCTTTCCGAAGCTTTACAAATACATCAAGGAAAACAAATTGGTATTTTAACATTCAAAACACCTAAAACAAATACTAATGTTGCTTTTCAAATTGTACTGTCTGAAACACAAAACCTTCAAGAAGCAGCTTCAAAATTATATGATGCATTGCATCAACTCGACAAACAGGAATTAGACCTTATTATTGCAGAACGTTTTCCAGACTTCGGATTAGGAAAATCAATAAATGACAGGTTACAACGTGCAACTGTTCAAGCTTAATTTAACAGTAAAACATTATAGGTGTTTTTTTACTATCAAAAAACACACGAGTCTATTTGTTAATCAAATATTTAATCGTAAATTTGCAAACTCTTTTTTAAGAGAGAACAGTTTAACCGCCTGTCGTGAACAGGCAACTAATATTAATAAGTGTGGACACATTAAGCTACAAAACGATTTCAGCAAACAAAGCTACTGTTAATAAAGAGTGGGTTTTAGTTGATGCTGAAAATCAAACGCTAGGTCGTTTAGCTTCTAAAGTAGCAATACTTTTAAGAGGTAAACACAAGCCTAACTTCACACCACATGTTGACTGTGGAGATAACGTAATTGTTATCAATGCAGAAAAAATCAACTTAACAGGTAATAAGTGGACGGACAAAACTTACATTCGTCACACTGGTTATCCAGGTGGTCAAAGAAGTTTATCTGCGACTGAATTGTTTGGAAAAGATCCTGCAAGAATCGTAGAAAAATCAGTAAAAGGAATGCTCCCTAAAAACAAATTAGGCGCAGATTTATTCCGTAATCTAAATGTTGTTGTAGGTTCTGAGCACAAACATGAAGCTCAAAAACCTAAAACAATAGACTTAAACAAAGTTAACTAATGGAAGTAATTCACAAAATCGGTCGTAGAAAAACGGCTGTTGCTCGTGTGTACCTTGCTAAAGGAAAAGGCAAGATCACGGTAAACAAAAAAGACATGGAGGTTTATTTTCCTACTGCAACTTTGCAGTATAAGGTAAACCAACCTTTAACCATGACTAACAACGATGGCAACTTTGATATTACAGTAAACGTTTATGGTGGTGGCATTACTGGTCAAGCCGAAGCGATCCGTTTAGCATTATCTCGCGCAATGTGTGAGGTTGATGCAGAAAACAGACTAATATTAAAGCCAGAAGGATTATTAACAAGAGACTCAAGAATGGTTGAACGTAAAAAGTTCGGTCAAAAGAAAGCAAGGAAGAAATTCCAATTCTCGAAACGTTAATCCTATTCTTTTTTATTATTCTGAATTTTCTTCGGAATATAAAAAATCTCAAAAGCTGTTCTGGTTATTCATCAGAACAGCTTTTACAAAACAATTAAAAAACCCTGAAACGAGTTCAGGTACAGTTTAGCATCTAAATGATTAAGGCGATTTTAAATAAATGACCACTTAATCATTGCTAATTTAATAGAACGTAAACAATTACAACATGGAAAAAGTAGAAGTCAAAGACTTACTAGAAGCAGGTGTACACTTTGGTCACCTAACAAGAAAATGGGATCCAAACATGGCTCCTTACATTTATATGGAACGTAACGGTATCCATATCATCAACCTTTACAAAACAGCAGCTAAAATTGAAGAAACTTGTGATGCACTTCACAAAATTGCTGCTTCAGGAAAGAAAATTTTATTTGTTGCTACAAAAAAGCAAGCTAAAGACATCGTAGCTGAAAAAGCTGGCAATGTAAACATGCCTTACATTACTGAAAGATGGCCTGGTGGAATGTTAACCAATTTCGTAACGATTAGAAAAGCTGTTAAAAAAATGGCTATGATCGATCGTATGAAAAAAGATGGTACATTCAACTCTCTTTCTAAAAAAGAACGTTTACAGGTTGATCGTCAAAGAGCTAAATTAGAAAAGAACTTAGGTTCTATCTCTGACATGACACGTTTACCTGGAGCATTATTTGTTGTAGATATTAAACGTGAGCACATCGCAATTAAAGAAGCACAAAAATTGAATATTCCAATCTTTGCTATGGTCGATACAAATTCTGATCCACGTGAAGTAGATTATTTAATCCCATCTAACGATGATGCTTCTAAGTCAATCAACAAAGTTTTATCAGTAGTAACTTCTGCAGTAGCAGATGGTTTAGCTGAAAGAAAATCAGACAAAGCTGAGAAAGATGCTAAAAGTGAAAAATCACCAGCAGCAAAAAAAGAAGTAAAAGCTGAGAAAAAAGCTGAAGCAGTTGCACCAGTTGCCGCTAACGAAGAAGAATAAATTAACAATTACACAATATAATTAAGTCGTTTAATTGTTGTCTTTAAGAACTAATGATTAAACGACTTTTTTAAATTTTATATCACTATGGAAAATACTGTAAAAATTACAGCAGCAGAAGTAAATAAATTAAGACAAGCTACTGGAGCTGGTATGATGGATTGTAAAAAAGCTCTAGTTGAAGCTGGAGGTGATTTTGATAAAGCCATTGAAGTACTTCGTAAAAAAGGACAAAAAGTAGCAGAAAAAAGAGCTGACAGGGATTCATCTGAAGGTGCTGCTATCGCAAAAATTAATGCAGATAATACCTCTGGTGTTGCAATCGTTTTAGGATGTGAAACTGATTTTGTTGGAAAAAACGAAAACTTCGTTGCATTAGCTAACGAATTAGCAGAAGTTGCATTAAACTACAACACTAAAGAAGAGTTTTTAGCAGCTGATTTTGGAGGCATGACTGTTGCTGAAAAATTAACTGAACAAACAGGTGTTATTGGTGAAAAATTAGACATCACTGCTTTCGAAAGATTAGATGCACCTTACGTTGGACAATACGTTCATATCAATAAAATTGCTGCTTTAGTAGGTTTATCTGCAAACGTTGATAACGCTGAAGTATTAGTAAAAGATGTTGCTATGCAAGTTGCTTCTATGGGAGCAACAACATTATCTTACAAAGATTTTGATCCTGCATTTATCGCTTCAGAAACTGAAGCAAGAATTGCAGTTATCGAAAAAGATAATATCGAATTAGGACGATTAGGCAAGACCTTAAAAAATGTACCTCAATACATTTCTATGGCGCAATTAACTCCTGAAGTGTTAGCTGCTGCTGAAGAAGCTGCTAAAGCTGAATTGAAAGCTGAAGGTAAACCAGAACAAATTTGGGATAGAATTTTACCTGGTAAAATGGAACGTTTTATTTCTGATAACACGACTTTAGATCAAGAACAATGTTTACTTGATCAGAAGTTTATCAAAGACGAAAAGAAAACTGTTGCTCAATATGTTGAATCTTATGGTGATGTTACTGTTACTGGATTTAAACGTGCTACAGTAGGATAATCTATTTATTCGTTTATAAAATTAAACCTCTCAATTAATGAGAGGTTTTTTTATATTTAAATTCTACTTTTCTAAATTACAATAATCATTATATTTGCTAAACCTTTATTCCTACGAAAGTAGGAATCTATACAATTTGTAGACACAATCACATGAAATACAAAAGAATTCTACTCAAATTATCTGGTGAAGCTCTAATGGGTTCTCGTCAATACGGAATTGATCCCGAACGATTATCTGAATACGCTAAAGATATTAAAGAAATTACAGATCTAGGTGTAGAAGTTGCTATCGTTATTGGTGGTGGAAATATTTTTAGAGGTGTTGCTGGTGCTATGAATGGTATGGATCGTGTTCAAGGCGATCATATGGGAATGCTAGCCACAGTGATTAACGGATTAGCACTACAAAATGCACTTGAAGATGCTGGTGTTAAAACACGTTTACAAACAGCCATTAAAATTAATGAGGTTGCCGAGCCTTTCATTAGACGAAAAGCTATGAGCCACCTCAAAAAAGGACGTGTTGTTATTTTTGGTGGAGGAACTGGAAATCCATACTTCACTACAGATTCTGCTGCTGTTTTAAGAGCCATTGAAATTGAAGCCGATGTGATTTTAAAAGGTACTCGAGTAGATGGTATTTATACAGCAGATCCTGAAAAGGATTTAAATGCTGTAAAATTTGATCACATTAGCTTTGATGATGTGTTACGAAAAGGACTCAAAGTAATGGATACTACTGCATTTACACTAAGTCAAGAAAATAAGTTGCCAATAATTGTGTTCGATATGAATAAAAAAGGAAACTTAATGAAAGTTATTTCTGGAGAAAATATTGGCACTAAAGTTAACCTATAAAGTTTGGCTTATTTTTTGGTAAGCTTTTTACAAATTAAAGTTTTTAAACATGAACGAAGACATCAAATTTATATTAGACACAGCTCAAGAAGCTATGGATGCTGCTTTAAAGCATCTTGAAAAACAATTTGTAAACATTAGAGCAGGAAAAGCAAGTCCTGCAATGCTAGGAAGTGTCATGGTCGATTATTATGGTACACAAACAGCATTAAATCAAGTCGCCAATGTAAACACTCCTGACGGAAGAACGATTACTGTTCAACCTTGGGAAAAAAGTATGCTTCAAGAAATTGAACGCGGTATAATGGTTGCCAACTTAGGCTTTAATCCTATGAATAATGGCGAAACCATAATCATAAACGTTCCTCCTTTAACCGAAGAACGTAGACGTGAATTGTCTAAACAAGCTAAAGCAGAAGCCGAAGACGCTAAGGTTGGTGTTAGAAATGCTCGTAAGGAAGCAAATAATGATATTAAACATCTTGATGACGTTTCTGAAGATCAACAAAAAAATGCTGAAATTGACGTACAACAAATGACAGATAAGTACGTTAAAAAAATAGATGACATTTTTGAAGTCAAAGAAAATGAAATCATGACTGTTTAAACCCAAAAAAGCGACATTTAGTAAGTCGCTTTTTTTTAAGCTTTAATAATTTAACCCTTTATCCTTCTCAATGCACAAGTGTTTACTTATAATATTTATAACACTTTGTTCATATGCATTGCATTCTCAGAATTCAATTTCTCATCGAGATTCTACAGGTGTCAAAAAAGATACTATTACTAAAATTGATTATCTCAGACATCTAGGAAATGGATATTTTCCTACTCGATTTTTAAATGTCGATCTTAGGTATCTAATCAAATTTAATCAATATGAAGGACTAAGAACTGGATTAGGTGGAATTACTAATAATGAATTTTCAGAAAAATATCGCATTGATAGCTATGTTGTTTATGGATTTAAAGACCATCGTTTTAAGTATAAAATAGGAGGAGGTTTTAGAGTAAATGAAGCTACAAATACCTGGATTAATCTTTCATACGTTGATGATTTAAATGAAACTGGAAGCTCAAGTTTTTTAACCGACAAGCGCTTTTTTCAGTTTTTTGAACCTCGCCTTTTGAATATTAATTTGTTTCATAAACACATCACTAAAGCCATAAACATTGAGCATCAAATTTCAAACCATTTTACAACAGAAACTGAACTCGCCATAAGTAAAATTAATCCAACCTATAATTACAATTTTATTCTTGATGATGAGAGCTATTCAAAATTTGATGTTACGACGGCTAAAATTAGTATGCAATGGAGTCCTTTTAGCAAGTTTGAAACCATAAATGATGTCGATAAAGAAGTGAAAAACGGATTTCCAAAATTCACACTTCAACTCACTCAAAGTTTTAAAAACTTAATAAAAGGCGATTTTAATTTTTCAAAAATAGACTTTAGAACTCAGCATAAAATTAATTATAATGATGCTGTGTTTACAGAAATGGTATTAAGTAGTGGACTCGCATTTGGAAACACACCTCTTACCCATTTGTATCACGCTTATCCAAACAATATTACAAAAGAAACCATTATGCAACGTTTTTCTGTAGCAGGCGTTAACAGTTTTGAAACCATGTATTTTAACGAATTCTTTTCAGATCGATTTACAACTGTTCAACTAAAACACTTTGTAAAACCATTTAAAATAAGTGAACGTTATAGACCACAGCTTGTTTTAATTTCAAGATTTGCTTTAGGAAACATGAGTAATATTGAACGTCACGAGAATATTTATTTCAATACCCTTAAAAAAGGCTACTCAGAAGCTGGATTTGAACTTAACAAACTATTATTGGGTTTCGGACTCAGTTTTGCGTATCGCTATGGAGGTTATCACTTGCCTAAGATTGAAGATAATATTGCTGCAAAATTCACATTTAATGTCAGCTTATAAATACTAGAAATTAGTCATAATTTATAAAGCATATCCTTTGGTTTTTTCTACCTTTGTCGCTCCTTTTTAATAGGTAGATGTTTAAATTATTTTCAACAGGTTTTTGGGAAGTCGTTGCGCGCTTAATTTTGCGTAACAAAATTGGCATACTCATAAGTATCATTTTGGCAACTATTTTCTTTAGTTACCAATGGAAACACATGCGTTTTACTTATACCGAAGCCAATTTACTGCCTGATGACCATGAGGTTAATCTCGTTTATAATGAGTTTTTAGATATTTTTGGTGAAGAAGGAAACCTCATTGTACTTGGTGTTAAAGATTCAACATTATTTAATGTTGAACAATTAAATGCTTGGAACCAACTTTCTGAAGATTTTAAGTCTTATGACGAAGTTGAAACTGTAGTATCTATTAAAGATCTTCAAAAGCTTGTTAAAAACACCAAAGCTGAAAAATTTGATCTTGAGCCTTTTATTAAGGACTCCATTACATCTATTGAACAAATCGACAAGCTTCAAGAAGAATTATTTAAAAAGTATCCTTTTTATGATAATTTCCTGTTCAATAAAGACACTCGAACCATTAGAACTGCTATATATCTCAAAAAGGATATTGTAAATACTTCAGCTAGAAAAGATTTTGTTTTACTTACACTACAAAATAAAGTAGATGATTTTGAAGCAAACTATAATCTTGATGTTAGGGTTTCTGGCATGCCATATATTAGAACCTTAAATGCCCAAAATATTGTAGATGAAATAGGGCTTTTTATTGGCTTGGCACTTGGTATTACTTCCTTAATTTTCTTTTTGTTTTTTAGATCATTTAGAGCGACATTCATCTCGCTTATTGTAGTTTGCATTGGAGTAATGTGGACTTTTGGAATTTTAGGATTACTCAACTACGAGATTACAGTGCTAACAGCATTAATTCCGCCTTTAATTATTGTGATTGGTATTCCAAATTGCATTTTCTTAATTAATAAATACCAACACGAAGTCAAATTACATGGTAATAAAGTAAAATCGCTTCAGCGTGTCATTACAAAAATTGGAAATGCAACCTTAATGACCAATGTAACAACTGCTTCTGGTTTTGCAACCTTCATTTTAACGGAAAGCAAACTACTTAAAGAATTTGGTATTGTGGCTTCACTAAGCATATTAGCTATTTTTATGCTGTGCTTGTTGGTTATTCCAATCATTTACACCTTTTTACCTTATCCGAAACAAAGACACTTAGAGCATTTAAACAAACGATGGATTGGTGGATTTGTAGATTGGATTGAACGCATGGTAAAGCACAAAAAAATTACCATCTACATAACGTCTTTAATCCTGTTAATTGCTAGTATTATTGGGATTTATCAAATAAAAATTTCTGGAAGTCTTATAGAAGATATGCCAAAGGATACTACATTTTTTAAAGACATTAAGTTTTTTGAAAGTGAATTTAATGGTATCATGCCTTTAGAGATTATGATAGACACCAAACGAAAAAAAGGTGTTATGAAATTAAGTACACTAAAGCGTATGAATGAGCTTGAGGAACTCATTATAGAAACACCAGAATTGTCTAGACCTATTTCGGCTGTAAGCTTAGTAAAGTATAGTAAACAAGCATACTACAATGGCAATCCAAAATATTACCAGTTACCAACAAGTCAAGAAAACAGCTTTATTTTATCTTATGCTAAAAACTCGTCTTCTAATGTAGATATGCTTAAAAATTTTGTTGATAGTACAGGTCAATATGCACGTATTACTACGTTCATGAAAGATATTGGTACAGATAAAATGGAACGCATAGAGGAAAACCTTCAAGAAAAAATAAACAAAGTCTTTCCTAAAGAACGTTACAACGTTACAATGACTGGTAAAGCTTTAGTATTTCAAAAAGGCACCAAATATTTGGTGCGAAATCTAGTGATTTCGTTAAGTCTAGCTATTTTCCTTATTTCATTATTTATGGCTTATATGTTTAGGTCATTTAGAATGATTATTGTTTCGCTAGTTCCTAATCTTTTACCATTACTTATTACTGCTGGATTAATGGGCTATTTAGGTGTGCCTATAAAACCTTCAACCATATTGGTATTTAGTATTGCTTTTGGTATTTCTGTTGATGATACCATTCACTTTTTAGCGAAATACAGACAAGAACTTCAAGCCAATCATTGGAAAATACGAAAATCGGTTTATGCTGCACTACGTGAAACAGGTGTGAGCATGTTCTATACTTCTATTGTTTTATTCTTCGGATTTATTGTATTTACAACCTCAAGTTTTGGAGGTACAGTTGCCTTAGGTGCTTTAGTATCAGCAACTTTATTATTTGCAATGCTGTCTAATTTATTATTACTACCTTCTCTTTTATTATCTCTTGAAAGAAATATTGCTAATAAGGAAGTATTAAAAGAGCCAACAATAAATATCATTCCTGAAGATTCAGATGATGACAATGATAACTCAGAAGTTGATACCATTTCATAAACATTTATATTTGCGTAAAATTTTATAAAAATGACATATTCAATTGCACAATTATTAACACAAGATATCACCTTGCAACCCATCGAAATTAAAGGTTGGGTTAGAACGTTTAGAGCCAATCGCTTTATCGCTTTAAATGATGGTTCTACAATTAATAATATTCAGTGTGTGGTTGATTTTGAAAACACTGATGAAAGCATTTTAAAGCGAATTACTACAGGTGCAGCAGTACACATTAAAGGAGATTTGGTTGAAAGTCAAGGTAAAGGTCAAAAAATTGAAATACAAGTAACCTCTATCGAAATTCTTGGTGATTCAGATCCTGACACATATCCTATTCAACCCAAAAAACACACCTTCGAGTTTTTACGTGAAAATGCGCATTTGCGCACTAGAACCAATACCTTTAGTGCAGTAATGCGTTTGCGTTCATCTTTATCGTTTGCCATTCATAAATACTTTAATGAGAACGGTTTTTACTACATGCATACACCAATTATTACTGGTAGTGATGCCGAAGGTGCAGGCGAAATGTTTAAAGTAAGTGCTTTAGATGCAAAAAATCCACCTTTAAATGATGAAGGTAATATTGATTACAAACAAGATTTCTTCGGAAAGGAAACCAACTTAACAGTTTCTGGACAACTGGAAGCCGAAACCTATGCCATGTCTCTGGGAAAAGTGTATACGTTCGGACCAACATTTAGAGCCGAAAATTCTAATACGTCACGTCACTTAGCCGAATTCTGGATGATTGAACCAGAAGTTGCTTTTATGGATTTAGATGGTAATATGGACTTAGCTGAAGATTTTATGAAATCGGTTTTAGGTTATGTTTTAGAGCATAATAAAGAAGATTTAGAGTTTTTAGATAAGCGCTTGCAAGATGTTGAAAAGAAATTGCCTCAAGCACAGCGTTCGGAAATGAGTTTGATTGAAAAAATCAAATTTGTAGTCGATAATAACTTTAAACGCGTAAGCTATACTGAAGCCATAGACATTTTAAAAAATTGTAAACCAAACAAGAAAAAGAAGTTCAAATACATCATTGAAGAATGGGGAGCAGACTTACAAAGTGAACACGAGCGCTTTCTAGTTGAAAAACATTTTAAATGTCCTGTAATTTTGTTTGATTATCCTGCAAATATTAAAGCCTTTTATATGCGTTTAAATGAAGATGGAAAAACAGTTCGTGCTATGGATATCTTATTTCCTGGAATTGGAGAAATGGTTGGAGGATCACAACGTGAGGAGCGTTTAGATGTTTTGAAAGAAAAAATGAAAGCTTTAGATATTCCTGAAGAAGAATTGTGGTGGTACTTAGACTTACGCAAATACGGAACTGCTGTACATTCAGGTTTTGGTCTTGGTTTTGAACGTTTAGTCATGTTTGCTACAGGAATGGGTAATATTAGAGATGTGATTCCTTATCCGAGAACACCTCAAAATGCAGAATTTTAGTATTCACAATTATCTAGCATCTTATAGAAGTAGTTTTGCTACGACCAAAGAATCTTAAAAATTAATAGATTCTTCGCTTTACTCTGAATGACAATTTTATTAGTTTTATATATAGAAGTAATTCAAATAATAAAATTAAGTTTAGTTGGAATAATTCTTGTAGATTTATAGCTATTGTATTTACAATTAATTATTAAACTGGCTAAATTCGAGCTAAAACTATATGGCTTTAAAACAATACTTACAGTTTAAACTTTCTCAAAAGTTATCACCTCAACAAATTCAATTAATGAAGTTGATTCAATTGCCTACGCAAGCTTTTGAACAACGATTAAAACAAGAATTAGAAGAAAATCCAGCTTTAGAAAGTGGAAAAGAAACTAAAGACGAGCTTGATGCTATTGATGAATTTGACAATTCTGATGATGACTTTAATGACAATGAAACCATTGATACTGAAGACATCAACATTGATGATTATTTAAGTGATGATGAAATTCCAGATTATCGAACTCAAGTAAACAATTACAGTAGCGATGATGAAGAAAAAAGCGTGCCTTATGCTGCTGGCACTTCATTTACACAGCATTTAACCAATCAGTTAAACACTTTCAGATTAGATGATAACGAACGTGATATCGCTGAATTTTTAGTGGGAAGTGTTGATGAAAGTGGCTACATACGTCGTTCTTTAAGTGATATTGTAGATGATTTAGCATTTACTCAAGGCGTTTATACCGATGAAGCTTCCGTTGAAAACATCCTTCATAAAGTCCATCAATTAGATCCAGCTGGTGTTGGAGCACGAAACCTTCAGGAGTGCTTAAGCATTCAGTTGCACAGAAAAGAAAAGCATCCAGATATTGAGTTGGCTTGCAATATTATAGATAAAGCTTTTGATCAATTTACAAAAAAACACTACAAAAAATTATTACAAAAGTTTGACATTACTGAGGTTCAACTCAGAGATGCCATTGAGGAAATTGAACATCTTAATCCAAAACCTGGTGGTTCGTATGCTGGAAACAATAAAATTGTAGAGCATGTGGTTCCAGATTTTGCTATAAAAATTGTTGATGGTGAACTAGACTTAACACTTAATGGAAGAAATGCGCCTGAACTTCATGTCTCTAGAGAATACAATAACATGATGAAGGGCTATAAGGAAGCAAAAGATAAAAGTAAATCACAAAAAGATGCTGTACTGTTTATCAAGCAAAAGTTAGATGCTGCCAAATGGTTTATTGAAGCTATCAAGCAACGTCAGCAAACCCTTTTTGTAACTATGAGTGCCATTATGCATTATCAAAAAGAATACTTTCTTACAGGTGATGAGCGCAAGCTTAAACCTATGATTCTTAAAGATATTGCCGATGAAATTGATATGGACGTGTCTACAGTATCTCGTGTGGCAAATAGCAAATATGTCGATACACCTTACGGAACGAAATTGATTAAAGAGTTTTTCTCAGAATCTATGACCAACGATCAAGGCGAAGAAGTATCTACTCGTGAAATTAAAAAGATTTTAGAAACTGTAGTTGAAGAAGAGAACAAGCGTAAGCCTCTTACTGATGAAAAATTAGCAAGCATTCTTAAAGAAAAAGGCTATCCAATAGCGCGTCGTACAGTAGCTAAATATCGCGAACAGTTAGATATACCAGTAGCGAGATTGCGTAAGAAGATATGACAAATCAACTTCTAAAAAGCATATCATACATTTTTCATCCGTTGCTCATGCCTTTATTGGGAGTCGTTTTTTATTTTTCGAAAACACCTCGTTTTATTCCTGAGCCCATTATTAAAGCCAAATTGTTTTCGGTAACGATATTAACAGTAATTCTTCCAATGTTGCTGTATTATTTGTTAAAAACACTAAACAAAGTAGATTCGGTACATCTCGAAACAACCAATGAACGGAAACTTCCATTATTTCTAAATATTTGTATCACCTTTTTGATTATAATTAGAGTACTTCCTCAAAATGAAATTCCAGAATTATATTTCTTCTTTATAGGAGTTTTAATTTCAACGATTACTTGCTTTGCCTTAGCTGTTATTAAATTTAAGGCAAGTATTCATATGATAGCAGCTTCGGGCTTTTTTATGTTTGCTGTTGCTTTAGCCATTCATTTTAAAATCAATATCAACGGAACAATTGCTTTAATGTGCATTATTCTTGGCGCAATTGCCACATCTAGACTACACTTAAAAGCTCACACTCCAACAGAGCTTTTTATTGGCTTTTTTATTGGTTTAATACCTCAACTGGTATTATTGAATTATTGGATTTAAATGTATTATAAGATGTATAGCATTAATCCTATACGTACTGAATTCATTTCAATAGATTTTCCATCTACTTTAGCATCTTCATTAAAAATGTTATTTAAAGCATAATACAAATGAAAGTTAACATTAGAATATCCTGCGCTAAAGGTTAAACCATATTGAAAGGCATTAAAATCATCGATGCTAGATAATTTAATATCTCCATTAATACTGTTATATTTTGAAGAATTATAAAGCACATAACCCAATTTTAAGCCTGTATATATTCGCCAAAAATCGTATTCGGTTGCTGTAGATGTTCTCCATCTAAACTCAATGGGAAATTCAACTAAGTAGGTTGTAAATTTATTTTTACTATACTCTGTTTCATTATCGTTTAGAATAGCATATTGATAACCATCATCGTTTTCTGAGATTTGTAAGGTTTGATTATAAGAGTTTGAAGACAACCCAAGTCCTACACCAATAGCCAGATTTCTTCTTTTATTAATTGGCATATCTCTAATAAATCCAAAATGATAACCACTAGAAAACCCACTCTGAGCCACTCCACTGGGCTTGTTACCAAGTAAGTTATAGGTAACTGATATATAAAACTGATCTTCTCTATACTTATTATCGACTAATGATGTGTCGGTTTCAACAGGAGTCTTATTTGGATTTTGAGCCATAGAGAAGTAACATCCTAAGATAAAAAAAGTAATGTATAAAACCCTTGTCTTCATATTACAAATATAACGTAATAGAGAACAAATTATTAAACAGTATAAATAAAAAAAGCATCCTAAGTTTAGGATGCTTTTATTTTATGTAACTTAAATTTACCTATCTAGATTAGCCTTAGCATCTCCAGTAGCAGTAGTATAATTGATTCTAAAAGCACTTGCTTTTCTAAGTTCTTTTTTGATATCACCAACAATACCCATATTTGCTTCTTTATCAACTTTTAAAGACACTGTTAATTTAGGCACTAACTCTTCACGAAGCGCAGCTCTTTCTGCATTTATGAATGCTTGAATTTCGCTAATTTCAGCCAATTTATCGTTAAGTTGTAATCGCGCTTCAGTTCCAAATTTTTCGTAACCTTTTGCAGGTTTTCCAGCATAGATGTAACTAATAGGATACTTCTTATCAAGTTTTTCGACTTGGTCTGCTTGAGGCAACCTATTTTCTATTATAAGATTATCTTCTCTCATAACAGTTACAACCATAAAGAAAAATAATAACATAAATACAATATCTGGTAAAGATGCCGTATTTACTGCTGGCAAACTATTATCTTTTTTACTCTTAAATTTAGACATGTTTTATGTTTTAATTTATTCTACTTCAGAAAGTTTTTGAGGTATCTCAATTTTGATTTGCTCAATCACTTCTTTAAGTTTTTCTTTGTTTCCAGTAAACTTTGCATCATCATAAGCTTTTTCCATAGCTATATAGTCCATATCAGGAAATCCTCTTTTAGGGCCAATTTCTAAGGCTCTTCTGTTACGAAGTTCATTATATGCTGCCACCAATTCGTTTTGAACAGTAATGTAAGCTTTATAAGACGTTAATCTATCATTTTTGAGAGATATAATCGCTTTATCAGGATTATCAGATGACTTCGGGTCTTTAGCACCTTTACAATAAGAACACGAGCCATCACCTCCATTGTCTAGAAATGCTACTGCTGCTTGTCGTAGATCTTCAATTTCCATCAATTCATCTTCAACTAAAAGCTGGTCTTTACCATTCAATAATACGGTAAATATATTTTTCTCTTTGATAATTACATCCTGATCATTTTCTTCGATTGGAGGTAACTTACGAGTAATACCTGAATCTTTAGGTATAGTGGTAGTTACTAAGAAGAATATGAGCAATAAGAATGCAATATCAGCCATAGATCCTGCATTTACTTCTGGTGCTGATCGTTTTGCCATAATTTAGTTTTGTATTATTATTTACTTAACATCTTTTTAACTCCGAAAAACAACATTAAACCTGCTGCTAACATTATTAAAATGTAAAATGATTTGATAGCACCTTCTATCATTTGTGATTGTGCTGCAGTAAGTGTGGTTCCATCATTTAGTAACCTTTCTTCTCCAGATGACATCATGTATCCTAAAATTAGAATTACTGCAAATACACCAAAAGAAATGAGTGACTTTTTTAGCTTATCTGGACTACTTACTAAATTTACTAAACTGAATAATACTGCAGATATTGCTGCAATAGCAAGTACAACAAGTGCAAGATTAACAAATCCTGACAAGACACCATGATTGGCTGCATCTGCTTCAAATGCTTCATCACCAATCATAATAACTCTTACTAAGAAAAACACTGCAATAAGACCAATTACTAAAGCACCAATTTTGATTATTTTTTGAATATTCATAATAAACTATGATTTAATAATTTGGTTATTACTTTTTATGTCTTACCAATAAATCCATAAGAGTTATTGATGCATCTTCCATGTCATTTACTATACTATCAATTTTAGCAATGATATAATTATAAAAAATCTGTAAAATAATTGCTACGATAAGACCAAATACTGTAGTCAATAAGGCAATTTTAATACCTCCTGCTACTAATGAAGGATTCATGTCTCCAGCAGCTTCAATTTTATCAAAAGCATCAATCATACCAAGTACAGTTCCCATGAAACCAAGCATAGGTGCTAAAGCAATAAATAATGAAATCCAAGACACATTCTTTTCTAACTGTCCCATTTGTACACCACCATAAGCAACAACTGCTTTTTCGGCAGATTCTACACTCTCATCGGCTCTATCTAAACCTTGATAAAAAATAGATGCTACAGGACCTTTTGTGTTTCTACAAACTTCTTTAGCGGCTTCAACACCACCTGATTGAAGTGCGTCTTCAACATTTTGTGTTAATTTTTTAGTGTTTGTCGTTGCAAGATTTAAATAAATAATTCTTTCAATAGCAATGGCTAATCCTAAGATTAAACATAACAATACAATACCCATAAAAAATGGACCACCTTCAATAAAACGTTCTTTTACTTGTTGTGTAAAAGATAATTCTTCAGTTGGTACGTCCGCGTCTTGTAATGTTGTTGCAATTGTTGTTGCAGCATTTACAGTAGTAGTGAAAGCCATTAATCCTGCTATGGCTAAGATAGAAAATAGTCTTTTCATCGTTCTAGTTCTTAATTTTATTAGTTTAAGCGTTAAAGATATAAAAAAATTGTAATTAAAAAATAAAATTCACACTTAGAGCATAAAGGTTTAACGTTATATTATACCTAAGTTTATTCTAGTTTTTTACGAATTTAAATAAAAATGATTTGTATTCACTAACTTAAATGTATTTTAATGTTAAAATCTTCCTTATTTAACAGTTTTCAACCTACTAATCATAGGTATATTATTTTATGTATAAATTATATAATGTAACTTTGGTTCAACCCAAATATTTTAATCATGATAGATAATTTTATTTCAAACCTACAAGATGGCATCTACCACATCCTACATATTAATGCTTACGATCATATTCTGTTTTTAACAGCACTAATGCTTCCTTACCTTTTTAAAGACTGGAAACGCATCTTATTCTTGATTACCGTTTTTACTATTGGACACTGCTTATCTTTAACTTTAGCAACTTATGGTGTTATTAGTGTTAATAACAACGTGATCTCATTTATAATTCCGTTGACCATTTTAGTTGTTGCGCTTTTCAATATTTTTACTGCTGGCAAAAAAACACATCACACCAAAATTGGATTACTCTTTTTTATCACACTGTTTTTCGGATTGGTTCATGGACTTGGTTTTACTAACGAGCTTAACTCACTAATTTCTGCTTCTGAAAACAAACTCTTAGCTATTTTAGAAATTGGATTGGGTATGGAAATTGGTCAACTAGTTATTGCTTTTATTGTCATTTTTATAAGTTTCCTTTGCCAAACTATATTTAGATTTTCAAAACGTGATTGGATTATGGTCATTTCTGCTGTTGTATTAGGTTGTGTATTACCAATGCTTATTCGTAGTGAACTCTTCTCTTAAAATATTAAGAAAGCCCTTATAATTTTGGTAAAACTTTAACGCAATCTTCAAAATTATATGTCAGTCTCTTTTGTTTAATTAGTACTTTTGAAAAGTACTCAAAAACAATTTATATTCGTCCAGTAGATTTTAAATCATTAAAATGTCTAAAGAAAAACAACTTCGATACGATAAAGCCTATTTAAGAATTGCCAAAGAATGGGGAAAACTCTCACATTGCAAACGCAAACAAGTTGGCGCATTGATTGTAAAAGATCGAATGATTATTTCTGATGGCTATAATGGTACTCCAACCGGATTTGAAAACTATTGTGAAGATGATGAAGGTTACACTAAATGGTATGTGCTTCACGCTGAAGCCAACGCCATACTAAAAGTAGCAGCTTCTACACAATCCTGTAAAGGTGCAACATTATATGTAACACTTTCTCCTTGTAAAGAATGCAGTAAACTAATTCATCAGGCTGGAATTATTAGAGTAGTTTACTCTCAAGGTTACAAGGATGATTCTGGGTTACAATTTTTAAAAAAAGCAGGCGTTCAATTAGAACACATAGAAGATTTAAAAGCATAAATGAACTTTCAAAGAAAATACATACCATTACTATTAGGACTCGCTATTGCAATTGGTGTATTTATTGGTGGAAAATTAGATTTCACTGATACTTCTGATCGTTTGTTTACAACCAACAGTAAAAAAGACAAACTCAACAGACTTATAGACTACATCGATTACGAATATGTAGACGATATAAATACCGATAGCATTGTAGATGTCACTGTTAATGGCATTTTAGAAAATCTAGATCCACATTCTATATACATACCAAAAAGCGAAATGCAACGCAGTACAGACAATATGAAAGGTGATTTTGTTGGTATTGGTGTAAGCTTCTATACCTATAAAGATACTGTAACGGTTATTAGACCTATTGAAGATGGTCCTAGTGAAAAAGCTGGTATTAAAGGTGGTGATCGAATTATTATGGCTAATGGTGATTCGATTTTTGGAAGCGAATGGACTAACGATGCTATAATTAAAAAACTAAAAGGCGAAAAAAACAGCAAGATTACACTAAAAGTCTTTCGTCCTAGCGAAAATAAATTACTAACCTTTAAAGTTAAATATTCTGATATTCCAATTAGAAGCGTTGATGCATCGTATATGTTAACCGATAATTTAGGTTATATAAAAATTAATCGTTTTGCCGAATCAACTTATAAAGAGTTTAAAAAAGCTTTGAACAAGTTGCAAAATCAAGGCGCAACAAAATTAGCATTAGATCTTCGCGATAATCCTGGTGGCCTTTTAGAAATTGCTAAACAAATTGCTGATGAATTTTTAGAAAACAATAAACTTATTTTGTTTACTAAAAACAAAGCTGGTAAGATTGAAAATCATTATGCTACTCGACGTGGTGATTTTGAAGATGGACACGTCTATATTCTTATAGATGAAAACTCTGCTTCAGCTAGTGAAATTATAGCTGGTGCCTTGCAAGATAACGACAAAGGAACCATTCTTGGAAGACGAAGTTATGGTAAAGGCTTAGTACAACGTGAGATGTCTCTTGGTGACGGAAGCGCTGTTCGTCTTACAGTTTCTAGATACTACACACCAACAGGTCGCTCAATTCAACGTCCATACAACAATGGTAACAACACAGATTATTATAACGATTATTACAAACGATTAAGTAATGGCGAATTTGAAAATGCCGAAAACATTCAAATTGCAGACTCCTTAAAATTTACGACGCCTAATGGAAAAATAGTTTATGGAGGAGGAGGCATTATTCCAGATGTATTTGTACCCTTAGATACAAGTGCTCAAAACGAAACACTTAATTATATAAGGCGTCGAGGCTATGTGAGTAATTTTGTGTTTGAAGAATTAGATAAAGACCGAAGCACATATAACAATTTTAGTATTTCAGAATTTATTGAAACCTATAATGTTAGCAATAATATGGTTGAAGAATTTCAAGGCTTTCTTAATTTAAAAGAAAGAACCAACATTTCATTTGTTAATTATTATGAGCAAATGAAACTTCTTATCAAATCAGAAATGGCAAACCAGCTTTTTAATAGTAATGCTTCAGAGCAAATTATTAATACAAATGATGCCATGATTGAAGAGGTTGTTTTGCTGAGTAAAGCCAACGAAACTTTAAACGAATAAATCGTCTAAAATTAGATTTTATCATGAACTTTGGTATGTTTTCCATCGTTCCATACTGTGAGAATATCTGTAGCAACTTGTGCTCCACTTCCCGAAGCAATTGCAAACTGACTTCGCCATCCAGCCATTGTTCCAGCAACATAAAGGTTGTTTTCAACTAAATGATTTTCATTTTTTAACCAAATACGTTCTTTTTCTACAACTGCTCTAGGATGCGCTTCAATAAAACTTTCTAAACCTTTAATATTTACCAAATTTGTATAACCAACTGCAACCACAACCAATTTTGAAGCATAAGTGTTCTTATTCGTTGTTACAATAAATCCTTCCGAAGTTTTAAGAATTGAACTCACCTTTTCGTTTTCAATTTGTTCAACATGAGGATACAATTGTGATAATTGAGCTTTGCCTTCTTCTAATATTGAAGCTCCTGTGGTACCTGGAGCTAAACCTAATACATTATTAAATAATGCATTTTGCAAGTGCGATGTACGTTGATGCATTACAATCCCAATGCGTTTGTTTTTGGCAAAATCTTTTGATTTTGCCGATCCTAAAACCAAAGCACAAGACATGCCAGCAGCTCCACCTCCAACTATAAACGCATCAAACATTAATTATTCTCTTTTAATTTTTGATTTACTTTTTTAGAAAATCTTAAAACCTGCAATAAAACAATAGCACATAATGAAGCAAATATTGTGATTAAAGCAACAACACTTTGCCCTTCAAATGGTGCATTAAAATTAATTTGCATGATATTAAATCCGATTAATACAACGGCTACAATAGTTACAATAATTGTAAATAGTTTCATAGTTTAAGTTTTATGCTAACAGCTCCTTAATGTTTTGAGCAAATAATTTTACTGCAATAGCTAACAAAACTACACCAAATACTTTTCTAATAATTTTAATTCCATTAGGGCCAATAATACGTTCAATTTTAGACGAAGTTTTTAGCACAAGATAAATCACAAGAACATTAGAGATTACAGCAACAATAATATTTTCTGTAGCAAATTCTGCACGTAAAGATAATAAAGTTGTCAAACTACCTGGACCTGCAATAAGCGGAAATGCAAGTGGAAAAACTGAAGCTGTTATACCTCCATCTTCATCATCTTTATATAAGGTGATTCCTAATATCATTTCGAGTGCAATAAAAAATAAAATAAAAGAACCAGCTACTGCAAACGAGTTGACATCAATTCCAATTAGCGACAGTAAACTTTGCCCTAAAAACAAAAACACAATCATAATCACACCAGCAATTATAGATGCTTTTTCACTTTGAATATGACCAACTTTTTTACGTAAATCGATAATAATTGGAATGTTTCCAATAATATCAATAACCGCAAACAAGACCATAAAAGCAGTAAATATTTCTTTAAAATTCAATTCAAGATTCATGACTTACAAATTTTCGGCAAAAATAAGGCTTTAAGAACGTTTTATAGCATTAAATAATCGTAAAGTTTAACTATTTTTACAACCACTTTAAAAGCTAAAAATTTTCATGTTTCAATTAGGAAAAACCATTGTGTCTGAAACCATTATCGAAAAAGATTTTGTGTGTAACCTCTCTGCTTGCAAAGGTGCTTGCTGCATTGATGGTGATGCTGGAGCTCCTTTAGATGCTGAAGAAATAGAAACTCTAAAAAACATCTACCCAAAAGTCAAACCCTTTTTACGAAAAGAAGGCATAGAAGCTATTGAAACTCAAGGCACTCATATTACAACCGATTTTGGAGATTTTGAAACACCTCTTATAAATGGAGCAGATTGTGCTTATGTGATTTTTGACGATAAAAACACTGCGCTTTGTGGTATTGAAGAGGCTTATAATCAAGGTGAAATCTCTTGGAAAAAGCCCGTATCCTGTCATTTATATCCTATTCGTGTAAAGGAATATTCTGAATTTTCGGCAGTAAATTATGATCAATGGGACATTTGTGATGATGCCTGTACTCTTGGAAAAGAATTACAAGTTCCTGTGTATAAATTTGTCAAAGAAGCTCTTATTAGAAAATTTGGAGAAGATTGGTATACCGAATTAGAGAAGGTTGCTAAAACTCACAAATAAGATTTAGGTTGTTTTTAATACAGTTGAATTAATTGGAATGTCAACAACAACTTTTGTTCCAACGGCATTTTGATTAGTGTCATATAGATCTTTTATACGTATGTTATAATCACTTGTATAATCTTTTGAAAAATTCGCCAATCGTGCTTTAGTTAAAGATATTCCTACAGATTTTCGTTTTAATAATTTGTCATTTTTAATTTTTGCAGAACGCTGCCTTCCCACACCATTATCTTCAATTGATATGCTTACAAAGTCTTCATTTGTTTGATACACATTAAGCAGAATTTTTTTCTGACCTTCCTTTTTTGACGACAAACCATGCCAAAGAGCGTTTTCTAAGAATGGTTGTAAAATCATTGATGGCACCTTAATACGAGCTGTATTGATATCGTCTTCAATATTGATATCAAAATAAATTTCGTTAGAAAATCTAATATTTTCAATATTCATATACAATTTCATGGTGTCTAATTCATCTGCCAAAGAAATTTCTTTTTCGGTTGAAGCGACTAAAATTTTTCTAATTAATTTTGAAAACTTATTGAGATAGTATACTGCATTTTCCTTTTCATTATTAATGATGTACAGTTTTATAGAGTTTAGCGAATTAAAAATAAAATGCGGATTCATCTGACTTCGCAACATGTCTTGCTCAAGTGTAAGAATTTGTTTTTCTTGTTTCAATTGCCTATTTCTATAAAGCGCAACCAAAATAGCTCCTATAATAACTAAAGCTAATATAGAGTACCAAAACAACTTCTTGTTACGCTCTAATCTGGATTTCACAAGCTCATTTTCGTCAGCTAAAGCTTTAATTTGATTGTTTTTAGCTTCATTTTCATATTGAATAATGACATCATTTACATATCGTAAATTGCGATCATTAGTAATTGTTTTTTCTAAATCTATCGCTTCTCTAAAAGCTGTTAATGCTAAACTTGGTTGATTGGTTTGCTCATACAAATAAGACAACTGTTTTTGCGCTTCAACAATTGAAGATTTTAAACCAAACGTTTTCGCAACAGTTAATCCTTTTTTTAAATTAATTTCAGACAAGTCAAACAATCTCAAATGTTTTTGAACCCAACCTAAATTAATGTATGAAGACGCAATGTAAAATTGATCTCCTATAATTAAGGCTTTTTCTAAGGCATCTTCAATAATTACTCTTGCTTCACTAAACTGTTTCTGTTTGATATATATTTTACCAATACTATTGTAACAAATTACGCGTCCGAGTTCAGAATCGATTTTATTATTATAATCTAATGAAAGGTTATAGTTACGTAGAGCATTATCTAATTCGCCTTGAGCTTCATAAGCAAATCCAATATTTTGGTAATTGATAGCCATTCCTAATTGGTTACCCGATTCTTTTTCTATTATTAAAGATTTTTGAAATTGACGTATTGCGAGCTCATACTGTTCTAAGACTAAATAAATATTTCCTATACTATTTTGAGAAACCGCAATATTGTATTTTATAATTCTGGAAGGATTATCAATTGATCTAGCAATATCCAGTGCTTTAGTATGAAAATCTAATGCTGGCTTTACCAAATCTAATCTTCGGTAAGCCACTCCAATATTATTTAGATTAATCACATTCAACTCAAAATTATCAACCTCAACAGCTAATGCATTGGCTTTTTGATGTGCTTCTATTGCTTTTTCATAAAACGAATTGTTTCTATAAAAAACACCCAATGCATTTAGTGCAAAACTTTCGCCTTCAGGATAGCTATACACTTTCGCTTTTTGAGCTAGTCGATTGAGTTTTATTGTATCTCTCTTAATATCTGAAAAAATAGAATCTAAAGCTTCAACCGTTTTAGGTTTAGAGCTTATAACAGAGGTTAATCGAGAAGCAAAACTAGAACCTGAAACCTTTTGCGCTTGAAGATTTATTGGCATCAAAAAATAACACATCAAAAGAATGACTAACACACTCTTAACATAAAGAACTCTATTTATATACTGTAAGAGTTTCATTCTATAGTTTCTCTAGAAAATCGGATTTGCGTTGCCTTGCGACTGGAATTTTGTGATTAGACTGCATCACGACATATCCTTCACTTTTAATGAACTCTTTAATTTTATTTAGATTGATGATGTATGAATTATGAATTCTAAAAAAACAATATTCTGGCAAAATTGCATCAACTTCTTTTAACTTTTTAGTGATGACTAATTTTGGTGCATTCTCTAAAAATATAGTACTATAATTGCCATCAGATTCTACATAAAGAATATCATCAATGCTAAGAAATATGAGCTTTCCATCTGCATTTATGGTAATTCGTTTTTTATCAAGTTTGCCATTAAAATTAATTAGAACTTCTTCTATTTTTGAAACATTTAAAGCTCTAAAGTTATGCTTTTTTATCTTCTGAATGGTTACCTCTAAATCATCCGAATCAATTGGTTTTAACAAGTAATCAATAGCTTCATGCTTTAAAGCCTTAATGGCATATTCATCATAGGCAGTAGTAATTACTACAGCAAAATCTCTATTAGATAATTTTTCTAAAAACTGAAAACCATCCATCGTTGGCATTTGAATATCTAAAAACAAGCAATCTGGTGTATTCGTGTTTAAATATGTGATTGCTTCTTCAGGATTAGAAAACGTTTCAATAACAGCAATTTCATTACTAAAGTTAGATAGCTCCCAAGATAAACTTTGGATTGCTTTTGGCTCATCGTCTACAATTACAGCTTTAATCATAATTTCAAATATATTATATAATGTAATAAAATCTCTCTATTATGTATGGTTAGCATTTTTTTATGTGTATTGAGCAAAAAACAAACACTTATAAGTCATTAAAAAAAAGCTCAACCAACTATACATGTTTTAATACCAACTACACAAATTCAATTTAAGTATTAAATTAAAAATATCATATTTGAACTAACATTAATGACCAATGTATTAATACATATAAAAAAAAGTGATCGTGGGGATTCACTATTTGATTAAATGCTATTAATCATAGAAAGTCAGGTTTAATCCTGGCTTTCTATTTTATCATCTTCTTTTAACTATTATATCATACAATAGTTTTAGTTAGTTATGTTAATTATTAGGGATTAAAGAGAGCTGTTGACGCTCTCTTTTTTTGTTGCATTTTAAACAGACATTTTCAATCTATTCAGCGCAGTAAACATGCGTCTCAAGAGGCTATTTAACAAGATTATACTTACTTTTTCTGATAATTTATCTTGATTTTATTTAGTTGATTTACAGGTAATTACAATTATTTTTAACAAATCTTTAGTTTTTTTAACGATTTATCAATTGTTAAAAACTTGTTGAAAAGGTTTCCGAAAAAAAAGCAAAATATCTCATACATTTTTGAATCTTTGTTAGTCCCAAATCACACGAAATTTTTCAGTTAATTTTTTAATAAAAAACACCTCTAATATGTCTCAAGTTGTAGAACCAATTTTGCAAGAAAACAAAGATAGATTCGTTATTTTTCCTATTCAACATCATGATTTATGGGAATGGTATAAAAAATCTGAAGCAAGTATGTGGACTGCAGAAGAAATTGATTTGCATCAAGACATTACAGATTGGACAGAAAAATTAACCGATGACGAGCGCTATTTCATCAAACATGTTTTAGCCTTTTTTGCCGCAAGTGATGGTATTGTTAATGAAAATCTTGCTGAAAACTTTGTAAATGAAGTACAATATAGTGAAGCTAAGTTTTTCTATGGTTTTCAAATTATGATGGAAAACATCCATAGTGAAACCTATTCTTTGTTAATTGACACCTATGTAAAAAACGAAAAAGAAAAGGATACTTTATTTCATGCTATTGAAACCTTTCCTGCTATTAAAAAGAAAGCCGAATGGGCTTTAAAATGGATTGAATCTCCAAGCTTTGCTGAGCGTTTAATCGCATTTGCAGCAGTTGAAGGCATTTTCTTTTCAGGTTCTTTTTGCTCCATATTCTGGCTTAAAAAACGTGGTTTAATGCCTGGTTTAACATTCTCAAACGAATTAATTTCACGCGATGAAGGTATGCACTGTGATTTTGCGGTTCACTTACACGAAAATCACTTAGTAAACAAAGTACCAAAAGAGCGTATTAAAGAAATTATCGTAGATGCCCTAAACATAGAAAGAGAATTTATTACAGAATCACTTCCTGTAAGTTTAATAGGAATGAATGCTAAACTCATGTCGCAATATCTTGAGTTTGTAACCGATGGATTACTTGCAGATCTTGGTTGTGACAAAGTATATAATACAGCTAATCCTTTTGATTTCATGGACATGATTTCATTACAAGGAAAGACAAACTTCTTCGAAAAACGTGTTTCAGAATATCAAAAAGCTGGTGTTCTAAATAAGGAAGAAGAAGAAAACAAATACGATTTTGGTTCAGATAATTTCGATTTCTAGAACTCAAAAGTAAAAACAGAATTGTTTGAATTGGTTTACACTTCTGCTGAAACCTTTAAGTTTCCTAAGACAGTAACGACCAGTTTTATTTCAATATAAAAACTAATAATTAATCAACTATTAATCAGTTTCCTACTGAATAATAGTAACTAACTAATCCCTTTTTCTGAATGGTCGCTTCAGAAAAAAACTAAAAAATGTGTAACGTATGTATGTAGTAAAAAGAGACGGAAGAAAAGAGCCAATAATGTTCGACAAAATCACGTCGAGAGTTCGTAAATTATGTTATGGTCTTAATGAACTTGTAGACCCAATTAAAGTGGCAATGCGAGTTATTGATGGTCTATACGATGGTGTAACCACCAGTGAATTAGATAATCTAGCTGCCGAACAAGCTGCAACCATGACAACTGCTCATCCAGATTATGCTCGTTTGGCTGCTCGAATTTCGGTATCTAACTTACATAAAAACACAAAAAAGACCTTTAGTGAGGTCATGACCGATTTATATACATATGTTAATCCGAGAACAGGAAAAAAAGCACCTTTATTAAGTGATGAAGTCTATAAAGTCATCATGGATAATAAGGACAAATTAGATTCGTCTATCATTTATAATCGTGATTTTGGTTACGATTATTTCGGTTTTAAAACACTTGAGCGTTCTTACCTTTTAAAACTTAATGGTAAAATTGCTGAAAGACCTCAACACATGTTAATGAGAGTATCAATTGGTATTCATCTTGACGATTTAGAAGCAGCCATTGAGACTTATGAACTCATGTCTAAAAAATACTTTACACACGCGACACCTACATTATTTAACTCTGGAACTCCAAAACCTCAAATGTCTTCTTGTTTCTTATTAACAATGAAAGACGATAGTATCGATGGTATTTACGATACTTTAAAACAAACGGCTAAAATTTCACAGTCTGCAGGAGGTATTGGTTTATCTATTCATAATATTCGTGCTACTGGAAGTTATATCGCTGGAACAAACGGAACTAGTAACGGAATTGTACCAATGCTAAAAGTATTTAATGACACAGCACGTTATGTAGATCAAGGTGGAGGAAAGCGTAAAGGAAGCTTTGCCATGTATATCGAACCTTGGCATGCAGACATTATGAGTTTCTTAGATTTAAAGAAAAATCATGGAGCCGAAGAGTTACGTGCTCGTGATTTATTCTACGCCATGTGGATGCCAGATTTATTTATGAAACGTGTGCAAGAAGATGGTCAGTGGACCTTAATGTGTCCGAATGAATGTCCAGGATTATGCGACGTTCATAGCGAAGAGTTTGAAGCTTTATACACAAAGTATGAAGCAGAAGGCAAAGGTCGTAAAGCAATAAAAGCAAGAGAACTTTGGGAAAAAATATTAGAATCTCAAATTGAAACTGGTACACCATACATGTTGTATAAAGATGCAGCAAATCGTAAATCGAACCAGAAAAATTTAGGAACCATTCGTTCGTCTAACTTGTGTACCGAAATTATGGAGTACACTTCTGCAGATGAAGTTGCTGTATGTAATTTAGCTTCAATCGCGTTACCAATGTTTGTTAAAAATGGTGAGTTTGACCATAAAGAACTCTTCAGAATTACAAAACGTGTAACGAAAAACTTAAATCGCGTTATTGATAGAAATTATTATCCTGTTAAAGAAGCTGAAAACTCTAACTTCCGTCACAGACCAGTTGGTTTAGGTGTTCAAGGCTTGGCAGATACTTTTATTAAGTTAAGATTGCCATTTACAAGTGATGAAGCTAAAAAGTTAAATCACGATATTTTTGAAACGCTTTATTTTGCTGCTGTAACAGCAAGTATGGAAGAAGCTAAAGCTGATGGTCCTTACGAATCTTATGAAGGTTCTCCAATAAGCAAAGGCGAATTTCAATACAATCTTTGGGGAATTAAAGATGAGGAATTAAGCGGACTTTGGGATTGGGCAAAATTACGTAAACAAGTCTTAAAACATGGTGTTCGTAACTCCTTATTAGTTGCTCCAATGCCAACAGCATCTACCTCTCAAATTTTAGGAAACAATGAATGCTTTGAGCCTTATACTTCTAACATTTATACACGCCGTGTATTATCTGGTGAGTTTATTGTGGTGAATAAGCATTTATTAGAAGACTTGGTAGATCTTGGGCTTTGGGATGAAAATCTAAAGAATGAAATCATGCGTGCTAATGGATCTATTCAACATGTAGATAGAATTCCTCAAGACATCAAAGAATTGTATAAAACTGTTTGGGAATTAAGCATGAAAGATATTATCGACATGTCGCGCCAAAGAGGTTACTTTATCGATCAGTCCCAATCACTTAACCTATTTATGGAAGGTGCTACGATGGCAAAATTAACATCGATGCATTTTTATGCTTGGAAAAGCGGTTTAAAAACAGGAATGTACTACTTACGTACTAAGAGTGCTGTTGATGCTAAAAAAGTGACTATTACTAGAGCTGAAAAAGCTGAGCCTGTTGCCAAAACACAACAAGTCGCTGTAGATAATGTGGTTAAAAAACAACAAAAAGCTGCCGAAACTGCTGCAAAGTTTGCAAAGCAAACCGCAGAAAAGGTAGAAACTGAACCTATGACTCCTGAAGAAATGAAAGCCTTAATCGCTCAAGCTAAAGAAGCTGAAGGTGACGATTGCTTAATGTGTGGTTCGTAATTATTAAGTGTTAATTAAAAAGCATCTCGAGAGAGATGCTTTTTTAATATTAGATTCAATTTTGAAATGAATTACAATAGATTTACAAATAAAAAATAAATATAGACGAGAATAAGACACAAAAAAAGGGAAACTTAATGGAAGAATCCCTCTTGATAATTTTTCTAAAAAAAGCTTGGCGGCAATTTTTTCAGATTAATAGCGAAATATGAGAGGCTTCTCACCTCTATTTCTTCTTCAAAGAAACGAAATAAGATTATTTCTACCAAGTTTAAAACTTCCATTTAGATGAAAATAGTTGCTAGAGCCTATGGTATATGGCCTTATGAACCATGTAATTTATCAACTGTTCAATGTTAATAACAAGATTTAGAAGCCTAGGGTAATAAATCATAAAACAAAGTCAAAATGAAAAATTTTACTATTTATAGATTGGCAATCTTTAATAATGCCAAAGAAGAACAAATCTTAAATCGTTTTAATGGAACAAGTAACTTATTAGAGGTATGCTTCAAACATTTACGTGACTTGAAGGAAAACAGAGTTGACTATTTTGATAGTAATGGAAACAAAAGAACCTATGCGGTTAGCTCGGAAATTGACTATCAAGAAGAGAACGGAATAATTAATACTTATTTAGATTCCGCATATACTGGAGAAAATTTTGAAATAAGAAATGGAGAATCAAACAAGCTAACTTATTCTGTCCAAAAAGATGATCTTCAAAATAGAAAGATGTTTACCTTCATTAATATTCCAAAAAACTCAAAATATGGTTATGTGGTATTTGAAAATAAATCGAAGCATGGGTTAAAAGTTATTTTTGAAAGACGCCTACAACTCTTTTTAAAAGAATCTGGTTTTAAGAATTATAGAATTGTAATGTCTCCTGGATTAAATTTTAATTATCTGTCGAATATGATTGAAAAAGGAAAACTTAAAAAAGTTAGACTAATTAAGTACAGACTATCTAAAGATGTCCAATTAAGTTTGTGGGATAATATTGATATAAATTCCAATGACCAAGATATTAGAGAGCTTAAATTTAAAAGTAAGACTAATAATACTTCTTTTAAAAAGGAGCTTTATTCTCTATTTTTCTCTAGAGTTAATAAAGATGAAAAAATTTACTTTATGGATGAATTTGAAGTTGATGAAATTTCATTTGAGATAAATTATAATGGCTCATCTAAAACTTTCTTCATAAGGGAGAAATCTAAAATGAGATCTAATATTGATGTTTCAAATAGACTAAAATTTATTGATGGAGAAGCTACAAATGATTCTCTCATCAAAGTATCAATTGAGTTGATTAATGAAATATTAGGCTTTGATTCTTCTGATTTTGATGAAGTTGCATAAATTGTTTAAAGCCAACTACTCTTTTGAGTTGGCTTTTTTTATTGCTTTAAAATATCTGTTGCCAAATACGCATCATCTTTGTTATAATACCATGCTCTTACTTTAGGTATTTTGATTTGATTTATAGTTTCTGTTTTAGATAACATGATATATTCTCCACTTTCGGTTTTTACATTGCCTTGTTCATCTGTTTTAAAAAATTGATAGACTTCTAAAGCATAAGTTTCTGGATTAAAATAAAAATACCAAACATCATTACCAACAGCTTCATCATACGTGACTTTTAGAACCAAGTAATCTTTTCCTTTAAAAGTTTTTAACGCTACCTTTTCTGAAATATTTGTGCCTTCATCTTGAAGTTTCATTGGTAAACCATATAAATAGGTATAGTAGTTTTTATACATATTAGCGCTCTCACAACTCAAGTTATTTGAAAACAATTCTGCTTTACTCAACTCGGTTTTTCCATTTAATGAAATACTACAATTTCCTTTATCTATTATGTATTCAGTAATGATTGTATCGCGAGTTGCAGTCACTTTAAAATATTCGTCTGGAAGATTAATATGTATATGACTAATACGTTTAGAATTTTTAGGCATGTCCATGACGATATCAAATTCAGCATCAAAGGTGTTCCATTGGTGGTTTGGATCGTGATATTGAATGGCTTTTTCTAAGAGTAATGCGCCACTTATGTCTTGAGCAACTAGAACATTAAAAGAACAGTAAACTAGTATTCCGATTGTGATAAATTTCATTTATAAAGTAGATTTAATATTTACTAATTTAAACTATTTCATAGTAAACAAAAAAAGCCATCGTAAAAACCGATGGCTCTCTTCTATTTAATAAATTATATATTATTCTTCTTGGTCTGAACCGTTTTTATCTTCTATAGCATCTTCAACAGTTATTGAAATTGTTGCAGGTTCTACTGAACTATCATGTGAGCTGTAATATTCCTCTAAAAGGTTCATAGTTGCATTTAATAAGTCTTTTGTTTCTAACAACAAACTAAAGTACAATGTTGTGTTTTTGGGACTTGACTCTTCAGTACGTGTTCGTTCTACTTGCTTTTGAATTTTTTGTTTGACTAGACTTAATACAACTTGTTTTTTACTTAAAACATTACCTATTTCTTCAAAAGAACCAGAGTCAAAAGCCGTTTTTGTCTTTGTAAACAAGTCTTCAATTTCTTCACTTATTTCTTTAAGCTCCTTTACTTGACTAAATTTTAATTTTTTGTGATTATTATTGATATGTTTAAAACTCACATTAGAAATATATTCTAATGACTGTGTCATATCTTGTAAATAGCCTAAAATATTAATATAAAAATTACTGGCATTTACACTTGGCTCCTCTAAGTTCTTAATAAAATAAAATATATTATCACGCAAATCATCTATTTCATCTGAAAGCTTCTCTATATTCTTTTTATTCTTTTTAAGCAGTTTTAAATTTTGAGTAGCTAAGCCATTAATAGCACTTGTATATATTTTATTACCTCGTTTTACAACATTAGCAATATTGGCAGCACTTTCAACAATTACTCCTTGTATTGAGCTACTTTCAGCTTTTTGTAAAGTATCTGCTTCTTTTAAAACTTTAGATTTCTTCTTATGACTAAAATAGTTTTTAACAAGTAAAACAATTGCTAAAGTTAATAAAGCACTCAAGGCATAACCTTTACCATAATAAAGTATTAAAGCCATTATTGCTGCAGCAGCAAAAGCACTTAATGCTGTGAAAAACCAACCACCAATAACATTTAATACACCAGCAACTCTATATACAGCACTTTCACTTCCCCAGGCTCTATCTGCTAAAGAGGTTCCCATAGCCACCATAAACGTAACATAAGTTGTTGATAATGGCAATTTCATAGAAGTTGCAATTGAAATAAGCACACTAGCCACCATTAGGTTTACAGCAGCCCTTACCAAATCAAAAGCAGGTAAATCTTCAGATTTTAAAACGGTAGACTCTGTTTTTTTAAATTGTTTTTCAACATGTTTCTTTGCTTTATTTGGCAATATATTATTAAAGCTATCAGACATTGCTATACTTAATCTAACAATACTCCTAGATAAAAAGTTAGGTTCAAATCGTTCTTTGACATCATCCTGTCTTGACAAGTCTACTGAAGTTTTAACTACTGCTTTAGCTTTACTTGAAAACCACAATGTAATCACCATTATTAACCCTGCAATTAACAATAAAAAAGGTTTTGTTTGCACTGGAGCAGACAATGCTGTCATGGGAAACTCTGAAGGTAGAACATTACTCACAGACCATATTTCATACGAATTAAAAGCTGCAATTGGTACACCAATAAAATTAACTAAGTCATTTCCAGCAAATGCTACAGCAAGTGCAAAAGTACCTATGACGATAATAATAGTGTATATATTTACTTTTAAATACTTAATTACAAGAAGTGATATAAGAGTAAACACAAGAAAACTTAAAACTATTAATTGTAGCGGGTTGTTTGAAATTATTCCTTTTATCTCAGGACTCATAAAAGACGCATTTTTAATCCCTTTAATTAAGATAAAATACAAAATTGATGTTACAGCCAGCCCACTAAATATTGCGCCATACCACGATGGTTTTTGATTAAAATTAAATGTCAATAATAACCTCGAAAAGTACTGAACTAAGGCTCCAACACTAAATGCGATAACCACAGAGAGTAGAATTCCAAGTATGATTTCTATGGCTTTTTCATTATTAATATAATGCCCTAGATCTAATAAACTTTGATTATCATTAGCTGATATTTTAAGCAATGCCACACAAACAGAAGCTCCTAAGAGTTCAAAAACTATTGAAACTGTTGTAGAAGTTGGAAGTCCAAGTGTATTAAAAAAATCCAACAACAATATGTCAGTAATCATGACTGCCATGAAAATAATCATGATTTCATCAAACATAAACTCACTAGGATTAAAAATCCCTTTTCGAGCAACTTCCATCATTCCACTTGAAGACATCGCTCCCAAAGCAACACCCAAACTGGCAACAATAATTATAGTTTTAAACGAAACAGCTTTAGAGCCTATGGCCGAATTTAGAAAATTAACAGCATCATTACTAACACCAACTACAAGATCTGCTATCGCTAAAAATGCAAGAGCAATAAGCATGTAGATATAAAGGTTTTCCATGAAGAATTGAAAAAAATTAATGAAAACAAATTTCATGTTTTAAATTGAACGCAATGTTATGTTAATGTTATGTTCTATTTAATTATGGATGATATTTAAAGATTTTATTTACTAATTAACCTAGATTTTATTTGAATTATAAATTACCCAAACACAAAACACTCATACACATACTTCTCATTTTCAATTAATTAAATACTATATGTTAATTTTATGTTACCTAAATGTTTGTTTAATGTAAAAATTTATTTATATTTGTTATGTAATTATTAATTAAAACCCAGAATCGAAATGAAAAATATAATGTTTGCGATCGCAATGATGATTGGCATGGTGTCTTTTGCTCAACAAAAAACAACTTTTGAAGAAAATCAAGCTACAGGTTTAATTGATGCTACCTATTATCATGAAAACGGTCAAATAAGTCAGATGGGGAGTTACACTAAAGAAGGAAAACTTCAAGGAATATGGACAAGTTATGACGTAAAAGGAAATAAAGTGGCTTTAGGAAATTATTCTAATGGAAAAAAAGTAGGAAAATGGTTGTTTTGGAGTAATAATAAACTTAAAGAAGTAGATTATGTAGATTCAAAAATCACTAATGTTAGTGAGTGGTCTGATAAAACTCAATTAGTTGTTAGTAACTAAAACAAACTAAACTTATTAAAAAAAGCCTCATAATAATTATGAGGCTTTTTTTATACATAGAAATTAAACTTAAAATTTAAAAGTATATCCTAAAGAAAACTCAACTCCTGGTTGTCTTAAAGAGTATAATTTGTCTTCTGTTCTATAAGATACAAAGTCGCTTCGTCTTTCTTCATTTAAAATATTAGAAACCTTAAGATCAATTGATGAATTTTTCTTTTCACCAAACGATTTATTTAAAGTAAAATTCAAACTATTAAATGGTTTTGTATATACATCTGGCACCAACCCAACACCTACAACTTCTAGAGTTTCTCCCTGTACATTAAAGAAAAGTCCTGTTTGTAATCCTAAACCTTCATTATTATAATCTAATCCAACATTTATTAAATATGGTGCTTGCCCTTGAAGATCTCTTTCTCTATCAATTGTTTCACCATCTCGAGCAGCTAATTGTCTACTCTCATACTCATCATCAGACATCGTTAATTCCGAAGCAATTAATGATACATTTGCGTTTATTTTTAAATCATTCAAGCCTTCAGTAATAAATCCTAGACGTTGTCTAGCTTCAAACTCTACACCATATACTTGAGCATTTCCAAGATTATCAACTGTTAATTGAGTAGGCGCTTGTAAAAAGAACGATTGCTCAATTGGATCTTTAAAATCTTTGTAAAATCCACTTATAGCATACATTTGTCCGTTTTCACCAAAATACTCATATCTTAAATCAAAGTTATTAATGTACGTTGGGCTTAGATTAATGTTTCCAATAAATAATCTATTCGTAATTGGATCAAATATTTGTGCAACAGATGCTTCTTTAAATGAAGGTCTTGCTGTTGTGCGTGAATAAGATGTTCTAATGTTTGTATTATCAGTAATAGAATAAATTAAATTGGCTGAAGGAAACAAATCCCATTCGTCTAAAATAGGTTCTCTATCAAAAACCGTTTCGTTGTTTTGTCCTGTATAATACGATTTAAAATACTCACTTCTTAATCCAACAACAGCTTTAAATTTCTCGGTTACATTAAACTCTGCAGAAAGGTATGTGGCAGCAACCGATTGCTCTCCTTCATAAGCATCATTAGCATTAAACTGATCTCCAAACACTAAAAACGTTCCATTATCAGTAGTTGGATTCCAGATATTTTGAGTAGCTAATAAATTATTAATATTTCCGTCAGCAATAAATGAATCATCACCATGAATATTAAAGGTATAATCATCTATACTAAAATCTCTAAATTTATAAGTATAAGCAGTTCCAAATTTAATTTTTGCTTGTCTCCCAAACAAATCTACCGTTTTATCAAAATCTACTTTTCCTGCCCAACTTTCTTCAACTAAATTTCTCCACAATTGAATTGGAAATGTAGCTGCTGATGGACTAATAAAGAAATCGCCATTATCTGCTCTTTGTAAAGGTGTGATTTTATGACCTTTATCCATTACTTTAGAAAAAGTAGGAGATAATTTCCATTCAAAATTGAAAGGATTTTCTTTATCACTTAACCTATGTTTACCTGTTAATAATAAATTTGTTACAGAACGCTCTGTGTAAGTGATTGAGTTTTTAGTTAGTGGCTCTAAACCTCCTCCAACTCCATCTTGAGAAATAACTTGATTAAAAAATCCAGCAGTAGACTCACCATTTTGAATATGTAGTAAGTTAACTTTAAACTTTGACTTATCGGTTTTATAAGCAGCTCCAATCATTCCGTTTAAAATGACATTGTTAATCCCTTCTACACCATTAGAAATCAAAACAGAATTCAAAGCAGTATCAGAAGAATTTGCATTATCTTTTACATAAGCACCATCGTCTCTATCTTCATAAAAAGTTGTTGTGTTTTTGTATGAAAAAGAAGCTTGATAACCTATTTTATCGTCTCCAACATCGTACTGATTACCTAATGTAAAGCCAAAATCGTAATTCATTCCACTAGTTTCCTTCTTTGCTTGGAGTTCTTTTGAAAAACGATCGGTTAGAGATGTCAACAGAAGCTTGTTCTCAAATGTTCCTGGAATAACTTGATATCTATGAATTGGTAAATCTCTAGTACCATCATCGTAACCAAATATATCTGTATCACTTCCTTCTGAAGTTAAATATTTGTCATTAAAGTGCATATCAGGATTGTAACCTGCTCCAAGAGAAATAGTATATTCTGCTTTGGTTGGAAAGTCTTTGGTTACGATATCAACAATACCACCAGTAAAATCTGCAGGATACTCTGCTGATGCCGACTTTAGTACAATTACATTATCTAAAATATTAGCTGGAAATAAATCCATTTGAATGGTATTTCGATCTGGATCTAATCCAGGAATATCAATTCCATTTAAGATTGATTTTGTATATCGATCTCCTAAACCTCTTACATACACATATTTTCCTCCTTGAACAGCAACACCAGGAACGCTCTTAACAGCACTTGCCACGTTACTAGCACCTGAGCTTTTTATAGCTTGGGCAGACAATCCGTCTAGTACCACAACAGATTTTTTCTGCAAGTTTAAAACTGCATTTTCAGAATTACGCTTAACAGTTGTGCTAATAACAACTGTATCTAAAGAATTGGTATTTAAGGTAACATCAATTACAGTTACTTCGCCAGCTTTTACTTCTACATCATTAATTTCTTGAGTTGTGTAACCAACAAAAGAAAAAACTAGTGTATAAGTTCCTGAATCTAATTCTAACTCATATTTACCATCAAAATCAGAAGTAGTTCCTGTGGTTGTATTTTTTACTAAAACATTAGCAAAAGCCATAGGCTCAACAAACTCACCATCTATGACTGTTCCTGAAATTATTCCTTTTTGTGCGTGAAACACTCCAATACTTAAAAAGAATATTAATAAAAATGAGTGTAATTTATTTTTCATAATTTGTTAATTGTCTAAACTTTCTATTCGTTAATAATTTTAACGAATAGAAAGTTTGTGTTAGAGTTTTCTTGCCTTAATTGTATACTAATAGATTTTAGAATATTCTAATTAGAATCCAAATCCTCCTTTAGCATTTGAGTAAGTCCAAGATAACTCAGAAGTTGTAGCTCCTACAGTATTAGCATCAACACCTACAGTAGTTGTCCAAGCAGCAGCATCATTAGTAAATGTTGTAATGAATGGCTCATCAATATCATCATTGTTAATATCATCTTCATCGTCACAATTTTGTGCACAACCTACTTTTTCAATAAACATTGTATTGTCATCACCAGAAACTTCCCATGCTACAAATGATAATAAACCATCTAAATAATTTTGAGAAACTGCATTGTTATCTAATTCAACATCTGATGATTCTTTGAATCCTTTAGCATAAATATTTCTTGTAGTTCCTCTTGCTCTACTTCTGTAGTCTGCGTACTCACCATTACTTGTTACTGTATTTCCAATTATTGTACAATTTTGTAATGTAAAAGAACCTTCATTACCAGCTGGAGTAGATCCTTCTGGACCATCAATCTCAAATGCGTGGTCAGAAATATCACCCAATACAACAACAGCATTATCAATAAGTCCAGAATAGGCTTGGTCAATATCTAAAGCATCGTCTCCTTGAGCCCAAACTAATAAGTTAGACGCATCAACATTACCACCAAAAAATTCGATACCATCATCAACATTTGCAACCACTTCAATATTACTTATAGTTGTTCCTGCTCCAACACCTCCTAACGTTAAACCGTTAATCTCATTACCTTCTCCAATTAAAGCACCACCATGACGAATAGAGATATATTGTAAATTACCTGAACTATCATTAGGATTAGAACCACCATATAAACCAAAAGTATCTGCTGCTGGTATTCCTTCTATTTGTGCTTCAAGTATGTCGCCAGAGAATGAACATGGCGCATTACCTAGTACTAACAAACCTCCCCAAAGTCCTCTATCATTTTGATCTAAGTTTGTTCCTGCTGTCTCGCCACATGTAATATTATCTGCTGTAGATGTAAATATAATTGGTTGCTCTGCTGTTCCTTGAGCATTAATTGTTCCTCCTCTAGCTACAATTAATGCAGATGCTAAAGTTCCTGTTCCAGGAGCTCCTTTAATAATTGTACCAGGATTAATTGTTAAAGTAATTCCATTAGGTACAACTACCTTTTTATTAAGCTGATATATATTATCTGCTGTCCAAGTTTCATCTTCAGTAAGACTACCTGTCTTAATAATCACACTACCTGCACAACCTGTATCTCCTCCGCCTGAACCATTGTCATTTATAATTGTAGTTTCTTCAATAACAATTGGCGTATCATCATCTTTAAAACACCCAGTAAATACTAATGCAGAAGCTACTAAAACGATTGAAAATAATTTTTTCATGATATTCTTTTTTTTATAGTTTTTTAAGTTTAATGTATTTCTGCAAAGAAACTGTCATTGTGTAAAGTCTAGGTTAATACGAGGTTAAACCTAAATCATAAAAAAGTTATCTCAATGTTATCTAAACTTCCATTTTTTTAGACTCAGGAAACGATAATTTAACATTGATGTCCTATCTTGCAAGGGCTTAAAATTTTACTATGAATTGGGAACAACTTTTATCTCTTAAACGATTTGGCGATACAAACAAAAGGTTACGAAAAGAACAAGATGAAACACGACTAGGATTTGAAGTAGATTATGACAGAATTATATTTTCATCTGAGTTTAGGAGTCTTCAAGATAAAACTCAAGTCATTCCTTTATCTGAAACCGATTTTGTGCATACACGATTAACCCATAGTTTAGAAGTTAGTGTTGTTGGTAGATCATTAGGTAGAAAAGTTGGTTTGAAACTTCTAGAAAAATATCCGCATTTAAAAGATACACTTGGTTATCAAGCTAACGATTTTGGAACCATTGTGGCAGCTGCTGCGTTAGCACATGATATTGGTAATCCTCCTTTTGGGCATAGTGGCGAAAAATCGATTGGAGAATTTTTTAAAACTGGAAATGGAAAACAGTTTAAAGACAAGTTAACTGATAAACAATATCAGGATCTTTGTGATTTTGAAGGTAATGCAAACGGTTTCAAAATTCTAACCGAAAGCAGACAAGGAAGAGAAGGTGGCTTGCGACTTAGTTATGCTACACTTGGTGCTTTTATGAAATACCCAAAAGAATCACTTCCAAAAAAGCCAACCACACATATTGCAGATAAAAAGTATGGTTTCTTTCAAACTGAAAAAGAAGCCTTTAAAGATATTGCTAAAGAACTTGGTCTAATTAAAAGAGGTTTAGATAATGATATTAGTTTTTGCCGACATCCACTCGCATTCCTTGTTGAAGCTGCAGACGATATTTGCTACACAATTATTGACTTTGAAGATGGTATTAACCTAGGACTTATTCAAGAAGAATACGCTCTTGAATACTTGATTAATCTAGTTAGAGACACCATAAATACAGAAAAATACAATTTACTATCAACTACTCCAGATCGAGTAAGTTACTTAAGAGCTCTAGCTATAAACACTCTTATTAATGAAGCTGTAAATTTGTTTATGTCTAATGAAGAAGCTATTCTTAAAGGCACGTATTCTAAAGCGCTATTAGATCAAAGTAAGTATGAGGCTCAAATAAAAGATATTATAAAATTAAGTATTGAAAATATATATCAATCTAAAGATGTTATCGATAAAGAGATTGCAGGTTTTCAAGTTATTGATAAGCTTCTCAATGTATTTACAACTGCTGTTTCAAATAATTTTAATGATCGTTTATCTAACTTTGATAAACTAATATTGAAAGTGATTCCTAAAAACATAATCCTAAAACAAGATACACTTTACGAAAATTTACTTTCAGTATGTTTTTATATTTCAAAACTGTCAGACAGAAATGCTATTCTAACTTATAATAAGCTTAAAGGGAATCATCTGTGATTTTAAAATCCAATTCACATTTAGTGTATTTCATCGATTAAATTTGCATTTAATCTTATAAAGATATACATTGAAAAACCTTAAAACCATAAACCTACTATCATGAAAAAAAAATTACAGTTTATTGTTGTGATCTTTTTTGTGACTTTAGCTTTTTTAGTCATGTTAAATGATGTGAAAAATAACAGAAGCCCTAAGTATCAAAATTCAGTAGAATTATACCAAGTCAATAACCAAGCAGATGTGGTTGCTACAGATTTAAACGACCAAGAGTAGTATTTAAAATTTCACATATACTGGTTGCATCAATTTTTAAATTGGCTAGTAATTGCATTTTACTGCCATGATTAACAAACTCATCAGAAATACCTAACACTTGAATATTGGTCTTGTACTTATGTTTCGATGCAAACTCGAGTATAGCACTTCCAAATCCTCCAGAAACACTTCCATCTTCTAGTGTGACGATATCTGCATAAGTTTTACATATATGATGCAATAAATGCTCATCTAATGGTTTTACAAATCGCATATCATAATGGGCTACAGCTTCAGTTTTATCAATTTTTTGAAGTGCTTCGAAAACAGTATCAGACATTGTACCTATGGTTAAAACAGCTAAATCATTCCCTTCCTTTAATTGTTTTCCTTTACCTATTTCAATTTTTGAAAACGGTTGTTTCCAATCTAAAATATGACCTCGACCTCTTGGATACCTAATAGCAATTGGCAACTCTAATCCTAATTGAGCAGTATACATAATGTTACGTAGCTCTATTTCATTTCTAGGAGCACAAATAATAATATTAGGAATACATCTTAAATACGCTAAATCGAAAACTCCATGATGTGTTGCACCATCTTCACCAACTAATCCAGCTCGATCTAAACAAAATATCACTGGAAGCTTTTGTAATGCCACATCGTGAATTACTTGGTCATAAGCACGTTGTAAAAAGGTAGAATAAATGTTACAGAAAGGAATTAATCCTTGAGTAGCCATTCCAGCAGCTAAAGTTACTGCATGTTGTTCGGCAATACCAACATCAAAAGCACGATTAGGAATTTCTTCCATCATAAATTTTAAGGAGCTTCCTGTTGGCATAGCAGGTGTAATACCAACTATGCTTTTATTTTCTTTAGCCAATTCAACCAATGTATAACCAAAAACATCTTGAAACTTTGGAGGTTGTTCTTCAGTATCTTTTGTTAAAATATCTCCAGTTTCGGCATTAAATTTTCCTGGAGCATGATATTTAACCTGATCCATTTCTGCCTGTTTTAACCCCTTTCCTTTGGTAGTAATTACATGAAGAAACTTAGGACCTTTAACTGTTTTTAATCGATTTAATTCTGAAATTAAAGCAGTTAAATCATGACCATCAACTGGACCTGAGTACTCAAAATTTAAAGCTTCAAAAATATTATCTTGTTTCTCTTTTCCTTTTTTTACGTTGGTCAAATATTGTTTTAAAGCACCAACGCTAGGATCAATTCCAATAGCATTATCATTTAAAATCACAAGTAGATTTACATTAGTAACTCCTGCATGATTTAAACCTTCAAAAGCCATTCCGCTTGCAATAGATGCATCTCCAATAACAGCAATATGATGTTTATCTTCACCTTTTAACTGTGATGCGATTGCCATTCCTAAAGCTGCAGAAATTGAGGTAGATGAATGTCCAACGCCAAAGGCATCATATTCACTTTCAGAGCGTTTTGGGAATCCACTCAATCCATCAAACTGACGATTGGTATGAAATACATCTTTTCTTCCAGTAAGAATTTTATGACCATAGGCTTGATGTCCAACATCCCAAACCAATAAATCTTCTGGAGTATTAAACACATAATGCAATGCTAAGGTTAACTCAACAACTCCTAAACTCGCACCTAAATGACCTTCTTTTGTTGCAACAATGTTAATGATAAACTCACGTAACTCTTTTGCTAACTGCGGAAGTTCATTTTGATTAAGCCTTCTTAAATCTGAAGGAAGGTTGATATGGTTTAATATTTTTTTCATTCCACTACAAATGTACCATTTGAAATTGTATTTTTGATTAAGAAGCTCAAGCTTAAATGGAAAATCCTTTTGACGATATATATTTTATGAAAAAGGCCTTACAAGAGGCTGAAGATGCTTATGCAAAAGGTGAAATTCCCGTTGGAGCTGTTGTAGTCATTAACGATAGAATTATTGCTAGAGCACACAATCTTACCGAACTATTGAATGATGTTACTGCTCATGCCGAAATGCAAGCTATTACTGCTGCTGCTAATTTTTTAGGCGGAAAATATTTAACCAATTGCACGCTTTATGTTACTTTAGAACCTTGTCAAATGTGTGCTGGTGCTTTGTATTGGAGTCAAATTTCTAAGATTGTTTATGGTGCCAATGATGAGCAACGCGGATTTAAAACCTTGGGCACCAAAATACATCCTAAAACTGAAGTAATTAGTGGTGTTCTCGCTGAAGAAGCTTCGGAGTTATTAAAACGGTTTTTTATTGAAAAACGTAATTTAAACTAAACTTATAAAAAATGAATTCAATTTTTGCATCATTAATACTTCTTTTCGCTTTGAGTTGTAAACCTACAGAAAATCAAACTAAGCTAATGGAAGAAAACACCGTTTTAATTGCTAAAGGCAATCTTTATGGCTCTGGTAATGAAGGTATAGACAAAGGAAATTTAGTTATCACTAATCCAAACGATTGGAACAATTTACTAGCACAATTAGATTCTGTAAACAATGTTTCTGAAGGTTTTTCAGAAACTGAAATAGATTTTTCAAAATATACTATTATTGCTGTTTTTGATAACGTAAAAAACTCTGGAGGATATAGTTTAGATTTAAATATTACATCTAGTACTGAAGCTATTATTGTTAAGGTTATTCGGAAATCGCCTGAAGGCATGGCAACAACAGTTATGACACAACCTTATTATATTGTTAAAACTATAAAACGTGATTTACCAATCGTGTTTGAATAATCAAACAAGCGTACTTTATTAGAGATCTGTAGAGAATTTAAATGATTCTATGCTTCCGTTTTAAATCAAAAAACAAAAAAAACGCCTAACTTTCGTTAGACGTTGAAACTGTAATAAAAGTATATCTCTTAGAGAACTTGCACGTTAGCAGCAACCATCCCTTTTCTTCCTTCTTCTTCTGTGTACTCTACACTATCGCCTTCACGTAACTCAACACCATTAAGGTTTGATACGTGCACGAAAATGTCTTTTCCTGTTTCGTCGTTGGTAATGAATCCAAATCCTTTTGAATCATTGAAAAATTTAACTGTTCCAGTCATTGTAATAAAAATATATATTAATTAAGTTGCAAATGTACGTCTTTAAATCTTGACATAAGTTAATTAATCGTAATTTTTTAAATAATTGAGTATCAATTGGTTTTGTTTTCCTGATTTTTACGCATCTTATCTAGGTTCTCTTTAGTTAACATATAATCTTTAACATTTTTATCTTTCCAACGATAGTAACTAAATAAAGGAAAAACAATAAAGAAAAGAGCCAACACACCAAAACCTATTAGCTTTTGAGAATAATCAACATCTAAAAAGAAACCACAAGCAATGCTGATTATTGAAGCTATTAAAGTAATACCTGTTATTGCTTTTATAAATTTCATTTGTAATTTATGAAGTAAAGTTAATTAATTCGCGACGATAAGCTGTTAATAGCTTCGATTTAGATACAAATCCGTAATAAATTTCACCTTTAATTACTGGAAGATTCCAAGCTCCAGTATCTTGAAATTTCTTCATAACAGTTTTCATAGAATCGGTTTCATAATAAATATGTTCAGGCGGATTATGCATAAAGGTTTCAACTGTTGTGGACTCATAAAGTGTTTGATCAAACATCACATCTCTAATATTATCTAATAATATGATGCCAACCAATTGACGTTTTTCATTCACTACAGGAAATAAATTTCGGCTAGATTTAGCAACACCTTGATGCAACATTTGTCCCAAAGACATTTCAGGATATAGCACAATAAAATCTTGTTCTATCACACTATCTAATCGCATTAAGGTTAAAACCGATTGATCTTTATTATGTGTTAAAAGCGCACCTTTTTCAGCGAGTTCTTTTGTATAAATCGTATGTTCGACACCATTTTTAGTAATAATAAATGACATGGAAACCGTTATCATTAAAGGAACAAAAAGTTGGTAACCACCAGTAATTTCTGCAATTAAGAATATGGCAGTTAAAGGCGCATGCAATACTCCAGCAATCAATCCTGCCATACCAAGAAGTGTAAAATTAGATTCTGACACTTGAAATCCTAAACCTATATTATTTATAATTTTAGCAACAACATTTCCTAGAGCGCTTCCCATAACCATTGTAGGAATAATAATTCCTCCAGCTCCTCCAGCTGCAAAGGTTGTGGTCATTGCAACGGCCTTAAAGATTGTAATTCCGATTAGCAGAATAATAACCATCCAAATATTATCTAAATAGTCATCAAAAGGTGTTTGTCCGAGTGCATGTAAATGATTTCCATCTAACAAGTCATTAATAAATCCGAAACCTTCACCATACAATGGAGGAATAAAATACAGCATCACACCAATAGCTAAACCACCAACAATAAGTTTTTGTCCGCTAGTTTTAAAGCGTTCAAAAAATTTATAGACAGCAAAATAGATTTTTGAAAAATAGATGGAAGCAATTCCTGTTCCAACACCTAATATGATAAAAAACAAAGTATCTCTAAGAGCAAAAGGCGTTGATACATTAAAATCTAGAAGCACACTGTTTCCGACGAAAAAATAGGAAGTTAATACTGAAGAAACTGAAGCAATTAATAATGGTAATAAAGATGCAAACGTTAGGTCTAGACTAAAGACTTCTATCGCAAAGATAATTGCTGCAATTGGTGATTGAAAAATTGAGGATATAGCTCCTGCTGCTGCACAACCTATTAATAAAGTTCTTGTTTTTCTATCAACATGACACAACTGACTTAAATTAGAGCTTACAGCAGATGCTGAAGCAATAGCTGGACCAAGTAACCCAACAGAACCTCCAAAACCTGCAGTAATTGGAGCTGTAATTAAAGGCAAATAGATTTTACTTCGTTTGAGCAGGCCATTTTTTTTAGAAAGCGAAAATAAGATACTTGGTATGGCGTGTTCAACTTTTTGTTTAGAGAGATATTTCACAAATAAATATACAAGCCATAAGCCAATGACAGGTAAAATAAAGTAAATTCCATTTTTAGACACAATAGCAAGATGATCTAACATCCACTCAATACCATAGGTGATATTTTTGATCGTTACAGAAACCAATCCTGACAGCAAACCAATTAACATCGCTAATAAAAACACAAAGTTTTTTTGCGATATGTATTTGTATCGCAACAATAGTAAGCGTTTTATAAGGTTCTCTATTGGCATTATTACAAATCTTCTTTTAGTGCTTGCAAATCTTCAGGATAAATTTGTCTTAAGGTTTCTACATAAGGTCTGTTATTATAGTAACCTATTTCATAATCGTTAATCGCTTCATCAATTAATACTTTTGCAGCATCAACTTTATTTTGAATTTTAAAAATTTGAGCTTTGTAGTATTTAGCATCAGCACTTCTATTTCTTGAATATTGTAGTTGCTTATTAAAATTTATAAGAGCTTCTTCATATTTTTCTGTTTCGAAATAAGCGATTCCTCGATATAAAAAGGCTGTTATTTCAACCCAATCTTCACCAGACTCTTCAATTTCTGTGTTGATATACTTATCAAAATAAGCAATAGAATTATCATAATCTTTTAAGCCTAAGTACGAAATACCTCTCCAATAATCTACACTGTGACCTTGAGGTGCATCTATAAAATTAGGTGTTAAAGTATCACTAGCATTAAAGTCTTGAATAGCTTTTTTATAATCTCTATAAAACCATAGATAAAGATAACCTCTCCATGGCTGCCAATGAGTAGAATCGAGAGTAACTGCTTTGTCAAATAAAGGTTTCCATTTATGAGGAATTCCTCTTTTTAAATATGGAATAGAAAGTTCTCTCCAAGCATCTGCATTTGTAGAATCTAATGCAATTGCTTTTTCTGTATAAGTCATCATCTCTGAAGAACCTTGCATAGTTGGACTTAAAACAAAATGACCACTATTAATCATTTCGTCTGATTTTATTTTTTTTTCTTCAACAGATAGTTTTTTATCACATGAAAAAAGAAGCAGTAGAAATAATATTATGCTAAGGCAATATTTCAATAATCTTTCCATTTTCAATTCTATATAAAATATACATGTAATAATTTTTTGGCTCACCATTAATATAAAAGGTAGCCCAATGTGTTTCAAGAGCAGTTAAGTTAAGTAACTCCTTTACCATTTGATCATTTAAATCTATTTCTTCTAAATCTAGATTCAATTCATTAATTTCAAACCTACCAGCTTTTCCTTCGCAGTTGACGAGAAAACGAAAATTCAAATATCCAGAATCACTATAACTTTCACTTTTATATTCTGAAAGTATCGCATTTCTAAAATGCTTCTTACTTATTGCAAATGCTTCTTTTGGCAAGCCATGATGCGTTCCATAAATTCTTCCATTATCACAAAGTTCAAATGCTTCGTTTAAATGTGCTTTGTCAGGATTAATATATCCAATATAATTGGGATACTTTTCTAAATCTTTCTCTAATTGATCATGGAATTTAATGTAGACAAATCCAACAACAGAAATGATAATCACTCCCAAAATTCCTAAAACCCAAGCGATAATCTTTAAAATTCTTTTTGCTTTCATTAATTAAATCTACTAAAAAAATCTTGTTAAAACACACAGATGCCTTAGCAAAGATGTAAACTTAACTTTAGAAGTTATTAATCTAAATTTATGAGATACCGAAACAAGTTCGGTATGACAAAAAAGTTATGATTTTACGTTGAGTTTTAAGCTTAACTCTTTTAATTGTTCATCATCTATTGGAGCAGGTGCATCAATCATGACATCACGACCATTATTGTTTTTTGGAAACGCAATAAAATCTCTAATGGTTTCTTGACCACCAAGAATAGCAACCAATCTATCTAAACCAAAGGCTAATCCACCATGAGGAGGAGCTCCATATTGGAAGGCATCCATCAAGAATCCAAATTGTGCTTTAGCTTCTTCAGGTGTAAACCCTAAATAATCAAACATTAAGGCTTGAGTTTCCTTATCGTGAATACGAATAGATCCTCCACCTATTTCATTTCCATTAAGTACTAAATCGTAGGCATTAGCTTTTACAGCTCCTGGATTGGTTTTTAGTAATTCTATTTGTCCAGGTTTAGGTGATGTAAACGGATGATGCATTGCGTGGTAACGCTCTGTATCTTCATCCCATTCTAGAAGTGGAAAATCCATAACCCAAAGTGGTGCAAACTCGTTTGGTTTTCTTAATCCTAGTCGCTCAGCAAGTTCCATGCGTAAGGCACTTAATTGTGCTCTCACTTTATTTGTAGGTCCAGACAATACACAAATTAAATCTCCAGCTTTTGCTCCAGTAACGTCTGCCCATTTTGCTAAATCGTCTTGGTCGTAAAATTTATCTACTGAAGATTTAAAGCTTCCGTCGTCATTACATCTGCAATATACCATTCCTAAAGCACCAACTTGTGGACGCTTTACCCAATCAATCAATTTATCGATTTCTTTTCTGGTGTAAGCATTTCCTCCTGGAACTGCAATTCCAACAACCAATTCAGCAGAATTAAACACATTAAAGTCTTTGTGTTGTGCGACCTCATTTAATTCTCCGAATTCCATTCCGAAGCGAATATCAGGTTTGTCATTTCCGTAGAGACGCATTGCATCATCATAAAGCATTCTTGGAAACTTATCAACCTCAACACCATTAACTTCTTTAAGCAAATGACGTGTTAAGCCTTCAAACGCGTTTAAAATATCTTCTTGTTCTATAAATGCCATTTCGCAGTCAATCTGAGTAAACTCAGGTTGTCTGTCGGCACGCAAATCTTCATCTCTAAAACATTTTACAATCTGAAAATATTTATCCATGCCACCAACCATCAATAACTGCTTAAAAGTTTGAGGTGATTGAGGTAAGGCATAAAACTGACCTTCATTCATACGAGAAGGCACAACAAAATCTCGAGCACCTTCAGGCGTAGATTTGATTAAGTAAGGTGTTTCAACTTCTATAAAACCTTCCTTGGATAAATAATTTCGAACTTCTTGAGTGACTTTATGTCTAAAAATCAAACTCTCTTTTACAGGATTACGACGAATATCTAAGTAGCGATATTTCATACGCAATTCTTCACCTCCATCAGTTTCATCTTCAATCGTAAAAGGAGGTAATTCTGCTTCGTTTAAAATGGTTAACTCAGACACTAAAATCTCAATATCACCTGTTGGAATATTTGGGTTTTTAGAAGCACGTTCTTGTACTTGTCCTTTCACTTGAATTACAAATTCTCGTCCTAAACTTTGTGCTTTTTCGAGCAACGACTTAGAGCTTTGTTCTTCATCAAAATACAATTGGGTAATACCATAACGATCTCTTAGATCGACATAAATCATAAACCCTTTATCTCTAACGCCTTGAACCCAACCCGAAAGTGTAACCTCTGTATTTATATGTGCTGCGTTTAATTCGCCACAATGATGACTTCTATACATAATAAAAATTGAATTATACCATAGCTAATTGCTTAGGTATTTGAAGGTGCAAATTTAATGAAGTTAGCGGACTAATAAAATGAAAAAGCCATAACATTACATTATGGCTTTTTCTGCTATTAATCAAACCTTTTTAATTCCCTAAAAGGTTTAACCATATTGAGATAAACTATCTCAATAGGTATCGTTAGAATTGTGCTTCAACTCTTTTATCCTTATTAAATGTTTCTTGGGATGCAACTTCAGTTGATGAGTTTGCACGTTTAAGCCACATTTTAAATCGTGTTACTAAGAAAAATAATATTGGAACAACTATTAATGTTAAGAATGTTGCTATGAATAATCCGTAAATAACTGTCCATGCTAGTGGTCCCCAAAAAATCACGTTATCTCCACCAACATATATGTTGGCATCAAACTCACTAAACAAGGTAAAGAAGTTAATATTTAAACCTGTTGCCAAAGGAATTAATCCTAATATCGTGGTAATTGCTGTTAAAAGCACAGGGCGTAAACGTGCTTTTCCTCCTTTAATAATAGCTTCAAGCAAATCGTCTTTTTCGAGATATTGATTATCATCAAGATTGCGTTCAATTTTCTTCCGATCTACCAATAATTGTGTATAATCTAAAAGAACCACACCATTGTTTACAACAATTCCAGCTAATGAAATAATTCCCATCATGGTCATCATAATGACAAATGCTTTTCCTGTAATTATCAAGCCGCCAAATACACCTATTAAACTTAAGAAAATTGCCAACATGATAATTCCTGGTTTTGAAATGGAGTTGAATTGAAATATCAATAAAAAGAAAATCAATCCTAGTCCGATAAAAAATGCAGACATCAAGAAAGCCATTTGTTTATTTTGTTCTTCGATCTGACCTGTGTAATCGATTTTAACTCCTTTAGGAAGATCGTTAAACGATTTCATCTCATTTTGTATCTGAGAGACAATAGCACCTGCATCTGTATAACCAGCTGCCAATGCTGAATATACTGTTACTACTCGTTTTACATCCTTATGTTTAATAGCACTAAAGCCTGAAGAGTTACTTTGATTAGCCACTGCAGAAACTGGAATCTCCTTTATTTGCCCAGATGCCATATCTCTAAAGGTTATCTTTTGATTAAAAATGGCGCTTTTATTATAACGGTTGTCTTCATTAAAACGTACATAAATATCATAATCGTCTCCACCTTCTTTATAAATTCCTGCCTTAGCTCCAAAGATTGAATTACGTAATTGTTGACCTACTTGCCCTGATGACACTCCTAACTCTCCTGCTTTTTTTCTATCTACAATAACTTGCATAGAAGGTTTTGAACGATTTACATCAATTTTTAATTCTTCAATCCCTCTAATGTTTTTTGTATTGATAAAATCACGCATTAATTCTGCAGTAGCAATTAACTCTCCGTAATCTTTACCTTCTAATTCAATATTAATTGGGTATCCAGCAGGTGGACCAACAGCATCTTTTTCAACAGAAATAGCTACTCCTGGATAGATACCATCTAAATCATCTTGAACTTTTTTCAACAATTCATTACTATCTGAACCTTCACGATATTTGTACTCTCGCATGGTTGCTGTAATTTTACCACGATGTGGCATTTCGGCAGCAGAACCTCCATCTGTTTGTGGATTTCCAGCACCTTCTCCTACTTGAGACACAGCACTTTCGGTTAAGAAATTATAATCTCCATTTTTGTAAGCATCATCATTAATAATCTTATAAACACGTTGCTCTATATCTTTAGTAATTGCATTGGTTTTTTTAATATCAGTCCCTTCTGGGTATTCAATATATACGATAATTTGATTAGGTGTATTATCTGGAAAAAACTCCACTTTAGTACGTTGGCTTCCAACTGAAGCACCAAAGCCACCAAATGCAAAAATTAGTAGAATAACTGTTCCAACGGTTATGAATATTGGACGCTTTCCAGACAAGGCACCTCTTAATGTTTTTTCATATAAATTTTCCCATTTAGGTAACGTTTTCGTTTGAAAATTATTAGCCCAATTTCTAAGAAATAAGCGGTAAGCCCAAAGTAAAATTGACGTGACGACCATTAAGGTTCCTAAGCCTTTATTTTCACCTCCAAAAACCATAATTAATACTCCAATAACAGCTACAATAGAAGTTACTTTAATAATTTGTTTTATAGGCATTTCTTTATCTTCAATAGTCATATATCTTGATACTAACACCGAATTAAAAAAGATAGCTACAAACAGTGACGACCCTAAAACAACAGATAATGTAATAGGAAAATACTGCATAAACTGTCCCATAACACCAGGCCACAAACCAAGTGGAACAAAGGCAGCAACTGTTGTTAACGTTGAAATGATAATTGGAAATGCAATTTCACCAATTCCTTTTTTCGCTGCTTCAATACGACTCATGCCTTCCTTTTCCATAAGTCGATACACGTTTTCAACGACAACGATACCATTATCTACGAGCATTCCTAGTCCCATAATCAATCCAAAAAGAATCATAGTGTTCATTGTATAACCCATAAGATTCAAAATCATTAATGACATGAACATTGACATTGGAATTGCAAAACCTACAAAAAGTGCATTCTTAAAACCTAAGAAAAACATTAACACTGTTACAACAAGAATAATCCCGAAAATGATATTATTAACTAAATCATCAACTTGACCAATTGTTTTTTCAGATTGATCGTTAGCTATAGTTATTTTCAAATCAGGAGGAAAAGTATCTGCTTTAGCAGCATCAACAATAGCTCTAATTTTTTCTGCTGCTGCTACCATGTTTTCTCCTGCTCGTTTTTTTACATCAAGCATTACAACAGGTGCTCCTAACTCTCTAGCATAGGTTGTTTTGTCTTCATCTTTAAAGGTGACCTTAGCAATATCTTTTAAATAAATTGAATTGCCTTGCTCACTCTTAACAACGAAATTTTCTAACTCTTTAGGATCTTCAATTTCTCCTAAAATTCGAATGGTACGTCGTTGTCCGCTTGAAATTAAATTTCCAGCAGACATCGTCATGTTTTCATTATTAATGGTATTAATAATATCATTAAAACTTACTTGAGCTGCCATCATTTGATAGATGTCTACTGCAACTTCTACTTCTTTTTCTTGAGCACCTCTAATATCTACTTGTTTGATTTCTAATAGTCCTTCAATCTCATCTTCGAGAAATTCTCCATACTCTTTAAGTTTGTCAACAGGATAATCTCCAGAGATATTAATATTTAAAATTGGAATTTCTTCAGACATACTTAGGTCAAACACATTGGGTTCAACTTTGGCTCCATTAAAAGTTGGCCAGTCCTCACTTGCTGTTTCTGAATCTACTTCATCTTTTACTTTTTGTTTAGCAGCTTCTACAGTAATATTCTCATCAAATTCTACAATAACTATAGAATAATCTTCTTGAGACGTTGATGTAATCTCAACAACATTACTTACAGTTTTTAATTTATCTTCAATAGGATCTGTTATTAACTTCTCTACATCTTCAGCTGTATTTCCTGGATAAATGGAACTGATATATATCTTGGTTTCCTTAATTTCAGGAAAATTTTCACGAGGCATACTAAAATAAGCGCCTGTTCCTAAAATAAGAATCAAGGTAATAAGCACATACATTGTGGTCTTATTATTTATTGCCCAAGACGATAAAATAAATTCTTTATCTACTTTTTTCTTTTTTTCTTTCATTTGATTCTTAAATTAATTTGTAGATTGATTAGAATCCATCATAAGAATTTTTACTTCTTGACCATCTTTAACACTACGTGCACCTTCCTGTACTATTTCATCAGCACTATTTAAACCTGAAAGCACTTCAATATTATCTCCTTGTGTTTTTCCTGTAGTAATGATGGTTCGTTTAGCTGTTGCTAGGCTATCTTTTTTATTGGCAATCGTATATACATATTGCTCTCCTTCGGCATTTTCTGAAATGATACTTAACGGAATTAAAATTGCATTCTCATTAGTGTAATCATTGATTTTTAACTTAGCGGTTAGGTTAGGTTTGATATTTTTTTCTTTATTTGAAATTGCAACTTCAACTTTAAACGTTCGGTTTGCTGGATTGATAAAACTTCCTGCTTGACGAATTTTAGCATCTAAAGTGGTTCCTAAAACTGGAAAATTCACTTGTACTGTTTTACCTTCTGTTACACTAGTAATATAACTTTCAGGTACATCTGTTTCGATATACATATCGTCTAGATTAACTATTCGAAATAATGCTGTTTGACCAGGAGCCACAACACTTCCTTGTTCGGTAATTACATCATCAATAGTTCCTGTAAAAGGTGCTTTAATAATTGTTTTTCCTATTTGTTGCTGCAATTGATTTACTGCTTTTTGTTGAGATTCGTAGGTTGATTTTGCTTGTAAATATTGTATTTCACTACCTATACTTTGTTCCCAAAGACGTTTTTGGCGTTCAAAAGTTGTCTTTGCTAAATCGGCTTGAATTTGCAACTGAGCAACTTGCTGACTTAAACCTCCATCATCTATTTTGGCTAAAGTTTGACCTTTTGTAACTTTCTGACCTTCCTTAACATATACATTTGTTAGAATGCCTGAATACTCTGGATAAATCACTAAATTTTTCTTAGTATCTACATTACCCTGAAGTTCAACATAGTGAATAAACTTACTAGCCTTAGCTGGAAAAGTGGTAATTAAAGGAATCTTCTCCTGAGGATCTAACTCTTTAATCTTTACGCTTAATTGCTTTAATTGATTTTCTAATTCTAATTGTTGATTATCAAGTTCTGCTTTCTTTTTTCTAATTTGCTCTAAGTTGTTTGAAGCGATAACCTCTTCGACACTTGTATTTTTATCGCCTCCACAAGAGACCATAAGAAAAGCTATAATTAATACTGTTATAATGTGTTTCATTGATAGTGTTTTTTTTAATTGATTGAAGTATTTAGAACTGTTTCTAATTCTGCTTTTGAATTTATAACCTCTAACATGGCTTGCAATAATTCTTGTTGCGCAGTATATAATTGAGTTTGTGCTTGACGCAAATCGAAACTTGTTGAGATTCCTTCAAAAAACTTTGTTTGATTTTTTTGCTCAATGCGTTCTGCTAAAGCAAGATTTTCCTTTTTATTTTCATAGTCTTCGATTGCAAATTTATAGCTGCTTTTTGCTGATGCTATTTGAAGTTTAAGTTGTTGATGAATTTCTAGTAAATCGTTTTCAGATTTTTCTAAATTAATTCTTGCACGTTGTGTCGCTGCACTACGCATGCCTGAACTAAATATTGGAATATTAATACTTGCTCCAAAAGCAGATGTACCTACCCAAACTTGATTGTTTGTTAAAAACTCAAACTTGTCGTTATTACCAATGTAAACTCCATTAACAAAGGCATTAATTGTAGGCAAGGCTCTACTCTTTTCTAGCTTTAACAATAACTCTTTAGATGTTTTATCATTTTCGGCAATTTTATAATCTATTGTGTTTTCTACATTGTCTTCTCCCTCAAATAAATTAAGTGCTGTATTTTGAGAAGCTAAGTCCTCTAGATTATCTGTAAGCGTTGTTTGAGAATTAATGTCTAGCCCTAAAGTAATGTTTAACATCTGATAGGCAATTTCTTTTAATCTCGTTGTATTACTTAAATTACTTTTAACACTAGATAATGTAATTTGTAACTGCTCTACACTTTCTTCTTCTTCTAAACCATTTTCATAAATCTTAGTGATTTCATTTAAGTTTTTTTCTAATACTGTTATGTTTCTATTTAAAATATTAATGCTTTCTTCAGTCAATAATACATTACCATAGGCATTTATTACAGCGTTTCTAATTTCAAAATCTGTTTTCTCTTTGGCGTTTTTAGAAATTTCTAAAAAGACTTTTGCAGATTGTAAGCCAACTAAATAAGACCCATCAAATATTTTTTGAGTTAATGTTGCTCCAGCATTGACTGATTGTTTTGCACCAAAATCGGTTACACCATCTCCATTAAAATCTATCCCTTCAAATTGTTGCTTTAACGCATTTTGATAATCGATAGAAGCATTTAACTGAGGTAAACCTGTGGCAGTTGTTTCCCATTTTTGTTTTTCTGCAGCTTTTATATCACTAATAGCATTTTTCACAGTTCTATTATGTTCTAAAGCATAATCTATAGCTTCTTGAAGCGTAAAACTATTCGTATTTTCTTGAGAAAACCCTAAGGTTACTGCGATTAAACTTATAGTTAGTATAAGTGCTTGTTTCATAATTTATATTTGATTCTTATTTATAAAATTATTTAATATGGTCATCCCTTTTTGAGAAACAATAGCTCTTAAATGATACTCTAAGTAACTTTCCATTAAATAATCCATTCCAAACTGTTCTGGAGGAAAAAACATATTATCCTTAATTCCTGTCATTCCTGTAAAATACATTCTTGAAATAAAATCGATATCTATTGTATCTCTAAAAACACCTGTATCTACTCCATGCTGAAGACTACTTTGAACAGATTGATGCATTTTTTCAAATTGTTTAAACTTTAAAACCGAATGAATTTTAGGGTAATATTTTTTGAGCTGATATTGTGGTGATGCTTTTTCGTTTTTTAAATGTTTCATCACATACATTTTTATAGAGTACAACTCTTCTATCGGGTTAGGTGCTTTCTCGCAAATGGCATCAATCCCATCACAAATCATATCAAATAAATTAAACGAAACCGCTTCTACCAATTTGGTTTTATTTGGAAAATGTACATAAATGGTCTTTTTAGAAATTCCCATTTCATTTGCAATATCATCCATAGTGACACTTTTAAAACCAAGTGTTAAAAACAATTCTGCCGATTTATGTAAAATTTTTTCTCTCATAATTAGGGAGCAAATTTACAATAGGAAACTTTAAAAACAAAAAAAGTTTCCATAGTTTTAGTCTTTTTTTAACATATCATTAAAGTGTAATTGTAGATTTAGTCAATTCCACTATTTTTGTGCTATGCAAAATATTCAATCCTATCACGAGGCATTTATAAAGCATCTCGATACGTTTATAGAACCTAAAAAACCTAACACACTTTATGATCCTATTTATTACATCATTCAATTAGGCGGAAAACGTTTAAGGCCAATTTTAACCTTAATGGCTGCCGAAATATTTGATTGCGACTACAATAAAGCGCTTAATGCTGCTTTAAGCATAGAAGTGTTTCATAACTTTTCTTTAGTGCATGATGACATTATGGATGACGCACCTTTACGACGCGGAAAAGTAACAGTTCATGAAAAATGGGATATAAACACTGGTATTCTTTCTGGTGATGCGATGTTAATTTTAGCCTATCAGCTTTTTGAAAATTATGAACCAAAAACGTTTCAGGCTTTAGCTAAATTGTTTAGTAAAACCGCTTTAGAAGTTTGTGAAGGCCAGCAATACGATATCGATTTTGAAACACGTGATGACGTCACAATTTCAGAATATTTAAAAATGATTGAATACAAAACTGCTGTCTTGGTTGGTGCTGCTATGAAAATGGGAGCCATTGTTGCTGAAGCTTCCGAAGAATGCCAAAATGCTATTTATGCCTTTGGTAAAAATCTAGGCATTGCTTTTCAGTTGCAAGATGATTATTTAGATGCTTTTGGCGATCCGAAAACCTTCGGAAAACAGGTTGGTGGTGACATTATTGAAAACAAAAAAACTTATCTATATCTCAAAGCTTTAGAGTTTTCTAATTCAAATGACAAAAAACAACTAGAACATCTCTACAGTATAAACCCTTCAGATTCAACCGAAAAAATTGACACTGTAAAACAATTTTTTATTTCAAGTGGTGCTTCAGATGCTACAAAAAAAGAAATTGAAAACTATACTAAAAAGGCATTCTCAGTTTTAGACCATATTAATATTTCTGAAGCTAATAAAAATGCATTGAGAACTTTTGGAAATGATTTAATGACACGAAATGTCTAACCAACTACCACAAACCTTTGAGGATTTAATTACAAAGGCTGAAAATCTCGAACTCTATTCGAAATTAATTCAACAAATTAATAAAGATTTTCTATTGGCTAATATTGATTTAGATTTTGAGCATAATATTCTACCTTCAAGTTTAAAATACCTCTTACATGATGTTATTTTTAAACTCATTCAAGAGAAATTTGCAGACTATCTTAACTTGCTATATATTATTGATGTTTCAGAAGAAAAAATAAAACAATTAGATGGAAGCGACACACTAAAACTTTCTGAAAATGTTACTTTCTTAGTACTACAACGTGAATGGCAAAAGGTTTGGTTTAGAAACAAATATTCCTAAAAAAACACCCTTACAAAAGGCATATAAGCATCTGCATAAATACTTTTTTCTTTACTGTAAAGCAAATCGTATCTAATTCCGAAAGTCACATTGCCATTGCCATAACCTATTCCCATAAATAACGCAGGATACCAATAATTATCATCTTTAAAAGAGGAGTCCTCAAATTTTCTATTCACATTAAGCTGCTCAAACTCAGCCGACACTTGTAACTCTCTAATAGGATTAAACATGCCTATTAGGCTGCCTCCTAAAATCGTAGATTTGTAAAAATTATCCCGTTTATTATAAGTTGCATTTAAGCCAACTCCTGCTGCAAATTTTGAGTTAAACTGATAAATTCCAGTAGGAGAAATCGAACCACTAAAAAATCCATCACCAAAACTTAAACCAATTCCACCTCCAAAACGTGTGTGATCCCAAAAGCTATTTGCTTCATCTTGATTTTGAGAAAAAGAAACTAATGAACAGCTCAGAAAAGCAAAAACAATTAGATAGGTTTTAAAATTGAAAACAGAAGAAAAAATCATTATTTAAAATTTGAGTTAAATTACTCCTATAAATATACCAAAAACGCACCTATTTTTAGTAAATGTTGTATTTTTGACTAAATTTTGTTGAAGCGAAAACGACTTATACCTAATAATGGATAAATATTCCTTTTTAAACGCAGCACATACAGCATACTTTGCTGATTTATACGAACAATACCTATCAAATCCTGATTCTGTTGAGCCTAGTTGGAAAGCCTTTTTTCAAGGCTATGATTTTGGAAGCGAAAGTTATGGATTAGTAGACCAAAATACAGCTGAAGATTCTTCTTGTGATCATATTTCTGAAAATCTAACCAAAGAATTTCAAGTCGTAAAATTGATTGATGGCTATAGAAATAGAGGTCATTTATTTACAAAAACCAATCCTGTTCGTGCCAGAAGAAAATATGCTCCAACCTTAGAAATAGAAAATTTTGGACTTTCACAAAATGATTTGAGTACAGAGTTTTCTGCTGGAGAAATTTTAGGGCTTGGGAAAGCAACATTACAAAGTATTGTTGATCATTTAGAAAAAATTTATTGTGATTCCATTGGTATTGAATACATGTACATTAGAAAACCTGAAGAAATTCAGTGGATTCAAAATAAACTTAATATTAATGACAATCAACCTCAGTTTTCTGCTGAAGAAAAAAAATATATCTTAAAAAAATTAAACGAAGCTGTTTCATTTGAAAGTTTTTTACACACCAAATATGTTGGTCAGAAACGATTTTCATTAGAAGGTAACGAATCGTTGATTCCTGCTCTTGACACGCTTATAGAAAGTGCTGCAAATTATGGAGTCAAAGAGTTTGTTATGGGAATGGCACATCGTGGCCGTTTGAGCACCTTAACAAATATCTTTGGAAAATCTGCTAAAGATATTTTTAGTGAATTTGACGGTAAAGATTATGAACAAGAAGTATTTGATGGTGACGTAAAATACCATTTAGGTTGGACGAGCAATCGTGTGACTGATGGCGGAAAACAAATTAATTTAAACATTGCTCCAAACCCTTCGCATTTAGAAACTGTTGGTGCTGTAGTTGAAGGGATTGCTCGAGCAAAACAAGATGATAAATATAGTGACAACCCTTCTCAAGTGTTACCAATTGTAGTTCATGGTGATGCTGCAATCTCTGGTCAAGGCTTGGTTTACGAAGTGGTACAAATGGCACAATTAGATGGTTATAAAACCAACGGAACAATCCATATTGTAGTCAATAATCAAATTGGATTTACAACTAACTATCTCGATGGTCGTTCAAGCACCTATTGTACAGATGTTGGTAAAGTTACATTATCACCTGTTATGCATGTTAATGCTGATGATGCTGAAGCTGTAGTACATGCGATGTTATTTGCACTTCATTTTAGAATGAAGTTTAAGCGTGATGTGTTTATTGATTTATTAGGTTATAGAAAATATGGTCATAACGAAGGTGACGAACCACGTTTTACTCAACCAAAACTATACAAAGCCATCTCTAAACATCAAAATCCTAGAGATATTTATGCAGCAAAGCTAGTAGCTGAAGGTGTTATAGATAATGATTATGTGGCTAAACTTGAAAAAGAATACAAAGACAAATTAGAGGTTAAATTAGAAGACTCTAGAAAAATAGATAAAACAATCATCACTCCTTTTATGGAAGATGAATGGGTAAATTATCAAACGGTTGTTGAAGATAAAATGATGCAACCTATTGATACAACATACCCAAAAGAAGGTTTAGCTAAGATTACTAAAGTGATTTCAAATTTACCTAAAGATAAAAAATTCATTCGTAAAATAGAACGTCTTGTTCAATCGCGTCAAAAAATGTTTGATGACAACAAATTAGATTGGGCAATGGCAGAGCATTTAGCTTATGGAACCTTGCTAGAAGAAGGATATGATGTTCGTATTTCTGGACAAGATGTCGAACGTGGTACATTTTCACATAGACATGCTGTTGTGAAGGTTGAAGATAGTGAAGAAGAAATCTTATTGTTAAATCAAATTAGTGATAAACAAGGTAAATTCTTTATCTATAATTCATTACTTTCAGAATATGGTGTTGTTGGTTTCGATTATGGCTATGCAATGGCTAGCCCAAAAACCCTTACCATTTGGGAAGCACAATTTGGCGATTTTAGTAATGGAGCACAAATTATGCTCGATCAATACATTTCAGCAGCCGAAGATAAATGGAAACTTCAAAACGGATTGGTAATGTTATTACCTCATGGTTACGAAGGACAAGGAGCTGAGCACTCTTCAGGTCGTATGGAACGTTATTTGCAATTATGTGCCAAAGACAACATGTATGTTATGGACTGTACAACTCCTGCAAACATGTATCATTTGTTACGTAAACAGATGAAAGCCGAATTTAGAAAACCTCTTATTGTATTTACACCTAAAAGTTTATTGCGTCATCCTTTAGTTGTGTCTTCTGTTGATGAGTTTGCCAATGGAAGTTTCCAAATGGTCATTGATGATAACGTCGCAAAAGCCAATAAAGTAAAAACTTTGGTGTTTGTTACTGGTAAGTTTTATTATGATTTGTTAGAAGAACGTGAAAACTTAAATCGTGACGATATTGCTTTAGTAAGAGTAGAACAATTATTCCCTCTACCAGAGCAACAAATCAAAGATGTTATAACTAAATATAAAAATGCCGATGATATTGTTTGGGCTCAAGAAGAACCACGAAATATGGGAGCATACAGTCATATCTTGATGCATTTAGATGAAGCTAAATCATTTAGAGCAGCGACACGAAGACCTTATGGAGCTCCAGCAGCTGGAAGCGGTGTACGCTCTAAAAAACGTCATCAAGAAGTGATAGATTACGTTTTTGATAAAACAAAAAACAACCAACGATAGATAATTTAAGTTTCTTTGTGTTAAAGAAATTGAGATAATAAATAAAATAAACGCTTAAAATAAAATTACAGAACGATGATTTTAGAAATGAAAGTTCCTTCTCCAGGAGAATCAATCACAGAAGTAGAAATTGCAGAATGGTTAGTTCAAGATGGAGATTATGTTGAAAAAGATCAAGCCATAGCAGAAGTTGATAGTGACAAAGCTACTCTAGAACTGCCTGCTGAAGCGAGTGGGACTATAACCCTTAAAGCCGAAGAAGGCGATGCTGTTGAAGTTGGAGCTGTAGTCTGCTTAATAGATACTAGCGCAGAAAAACCTGAAGGCGGAACTGACGATACTGCTACTAAAGCAGAAGTTAAAAAATCAGAAACTGTCACTTCTAATGTAGTTGAAAAATCTGCCGAAACATATGCTACTGGAACTGCAAGTCCAGCTGCAAAAAAGATTTTAGCAGAAAAAGAAATAGATGCATCTTCAGTTTCTGGTACTGGAAAAGATGGTCGTATCACAAAAGAAGATGCTGTAAAATCTGTTCCATCTATGGGAACACCAACAGGTGGCAACAGAGGATCATCAAGAAGTAAAATGTCGATGCTACGTCGTAAAGTTGCTGAACGATTAGTAGAAGCCAAAAACACGACAGCCATGTTAACGACATTCAACGAAGTTGATATGTCTCCAATATTTGAATTACGTAATCAATACAAGGAAGACTTTAAAGCTAAACATGGTGTTAGCCTAGGTTTTATGAGTTTCTTTACACTAGCTGTAGTTCGTGCATTAAAAATGTATCCTGCTGTTAATTCTATGATCGACGGAAAGGAAATGATTTCTTACGACTTCTGTGATATTAGTATTGCTGTTTCTGGCCCAAAAGGATTAATGGTTCCTGTAATTAGAAATGCTGAAAACCTAAGTTTTAGAGGCGTAGAAGCCGAAGTAAAACGTTTAGCAATTAGAGCTCGTGACGGACAAATAACTGTTGATGAAATGACAGGTGGAACATTCACCATCTCTAATGGTGGAGTATTTGGAAGCATGTTATCTACACCTATTATAAACCCTCCTCAAAGTGGTATTTTAGGAATGCACAACATCGTAGAACGACCAGTAGCTATAGATGGTAAAGTAGAAATTAGACCTATTATGTTTGTGGCATTATCTTATGACCACAGAATTATTGATGGTAGAGAGTCTGTAGGATTTTTAGTAGCTGTTAAAGAAGCCCTTGAAAATCCAGCAGAGTTATTAATGGATAATAATATAAAAAAGGCTTTAGAAATGTAAGCTAAAACACATATACTTTATATACTGAAAAAGCGCATTCCTAAGATTTGGAATGCGCTTTTTCTCCCTAATAAAAATAACTAACTAATAACTAATAAAAATTAACAAGAATATTTACTGTAATAATTACAACAGCACTTATAATTAAGCCTGCTATAAATAGTTTGTTGGTTAGACTTGTTTTGTGTTTCATTGTATCCATTGTTGAAAATGTTTTTGTTTTTTTGATAAAGCTCTGGGATAATATATCCCAGAACTTTACACCCTAATAACTAATTATCTTGTTAATTAAGATTAATTAGCTGCTATTCATAATCCCTATACAAATAACATGGTGTAAAACTCGTCAATTAATCAACACAGCACAATACGTAGAACTACGTATATTTTATCGTTTGTACTTTAAATAGCTCAAAATCAAACATTTAAATATTAACAAAATTTGAAATCTATAAAAAAAAGCTCTAAGTCCTAAAACCTAGAGCCTTTATCCTTTATTTCAAAAGGAAAATTGATTAATAGCATTACAAACTTCGGAATAAAACGAATGTCACACAATACGTAGAACTACGTATATTTTATATTTTTTTCAATAAAAAAACCTTGAATCAATGACAATCCAAGGCTTTTTGTAAAATAACTCTCCCTAAAGAATTAATAGCATAACAAACTTCGTCAAAGATTTAATACCAAACAATACGTAGAACTACGTATATTTTGATAAAAATTCTTCTTGCTCTTTAGCATAAATGGCGATACTATTAGCATTAGAAGACAGCTTTAATTTAGATCGAATGTGACTTTTATGTTTTTCAATCGTTCTAGGAGAACAACCTATAATATCTGCAATTTCTTTTGCTGTTTTATTTTTTGCTGTAAGCTGCAATACTCTTAATTCGGTTTCTGTAAGTATTTCTAACTCTTTAGGGATTTGCTTTATTTCTAAATACTCAATAAGTTCTGGACTGAAATACGATTTTTTCTGTAATACATTATCGATGCAATGTTCCACTTCTTCAATAGCGAATTCTTTAAGTATATATCCATAAACATCAAGTGATTTTGCTTCCTTATAAATCTCTTCGCTTTTTTCAAAAGTGATAATGATAATTTTAGTGCCTAAATTTTCTTCTTTACATTTTTTAGCCACTTGCAAACCTGTTAGAAAAGGCATTTGTATGTCTAAAATAGCTATTTCTGGTTGATGTGCTTTAATAAGTGTAAATGCTTCTTTGCCGTTTTTTGCACTTGCAATAACATTATACTCTTTTTCGATAAGAAAATCTTTAAGACCTTTAAGAATTAAAGGATGATCATCTGCGATGATTATAGATGTAGGCATTTGCTATTTATTATGAGGGATTTTTATAAAGATAAATAAAATCTTACAATTTTAGATATAAATATTTTTTTTCATAATCAATTACTGCTTTTCCTTTTTTAAGTACATCTGCTCCTATAATACCATCAACTGGTTTAGAATTATGATTGGTTAATGCTGTATTTACATGCGTTAAGTTAAAGAGAATTAATGCCACTTTCTCCTTTTTCCATTTTCCAATCTTTAGTTTGTTACTTTTAGAAATTTGAGTTATCATATCTGTTGCACCTGCTCCAGCAGCTTTTATATCGCTATCTTTTGCTTTAAGCTTAAAAGTATCAACACCTTCAAATCCAACACATGAACTAGACGCTCCTGTATCTAAAATAAATAGACCTTTCTGACCATTGATTTTAGCAATAATTTCAAAATGATTGGTCTTAGTTAAATGTAATTTAATTTTAGTATATCCTTTGTTTAAAAGAAAATCTTGCAAGCTATCCATATCCTATACTTTTTTACAAATATAATCTTATAAAACATTTATTTTTGCAGCATGATGATTACAGATACACATACACACTTATACAGTGAAGCTTTTAATGAAGATCGAAATGATATGATCGAACGTGCTTTAAAAAGCAATGTGTCTCGATTTTTTATTCCAGCAATAGACTCCAGTCATACAGAAGCCATGCTTCAACTTGAAGCCGACTATCCAGATTATATGTTTTTGATGATGGGATTGCATCCTACGTCAGTTAAAGAAAACTACAAAACCGAATTACAGCATGTCGAAACTATGTTGGCTAAACGCAAGTTTTATGCTGTTGGTGAAATTGGAATTGATTTATATTGGGATACCTCAACATTAGAAATTCAAAAAAAAGCATTTAAACAGCAAATACAATTAGCAAAACAATATCAATTACCTATCGTAATTCATTGTAGAGAAGCTTTTGATGAAATTTTTGAAGTATTAGATACTGAAAAAGATGATGATCTCTTCGGAATTTTTCATTGTTTCACAGGAACTTTAGAACAAGCACAAAGAGCAATTTCTTATAATATGAAATTGGGAATTGGTGGTGTAGCCACATTCAAAAACGGAAAGATCGACCAGTTTTTAAATGAAATTGATTTAAAGCATATTGTCTTAGAAACCGACTCACCATATCTCGCACCAAAACCGTATCGCGGAAAGCGCAATGAAAGTGTATATATACTCAAAGTTTTGGAAAAATTGTCTGAGATTTATAGTGTTTCCGAAGAAAAAATTGCCGAAATTACGACACAGAACTCAAAAGATATATTCGGAATATAACTATGACCAATTCGCAACCTAACATATTACTAATTTATACTGGAGGCACAATTGGTATGATAAAAAATCCTGATACAGGAGCTCTAAAAGCTTTTGATTTTGAAAATTTATTAGACCGAATTCCAGAACTAAAATTATTAGATTGTGACATTACTACCATGTCATTTGATGAGCCAATAGATTCTAGTAATATGAATCCTGAGTATTGGATTCAAATTGCAGAAATCATTGAAAACGAATACTACAATTTTGATGGTTTTGTGGTGTTACACGGAAGCGACACGATGAGTTATTCGGCTTCAGCTTTGAGTTTTATGTTTGAAAACTTAGCAAAACCTATCATTTTTACAGGATCTCAATTGCCCATTGGAGATTTACGAACAGATGCCAAAGAAAATTTAATCACATCTATACAAATGGCATCGCTTCAAAAAAACAAAAAACCAGTTATTCGTGAAGTCGGACTATATTTTGAATACAAACTCTACAGAGGAAATCGTACCACCAAAATTAATGCCGAACATTTTGAAGCCTTTGAATCTTTAAATTATCCACATTTAGCAGAATCTGGAGTGCATTTAAATATTTCTGAAGAAGACTTATTTAAACCTAATATTAGAAAAAAGTTAATCGTACATAAATCATTCGACACCAATATTGCGCTTATCAAATTATTTCCTGGTATTTCTGAACCCATACTTAAAAGCATATTAAATACACCTAACCTAAAAGGTGTTGTTATAGAAACTTATGGCGCAGGAAATACAACCACGCGAACTTGGTTTATTGACTTGTTAAAACAAACCATTAAAGATGGTATTCCTATTATAAATGTGACACAATGTTCTGGCGGAAGCGTAATTATGGGACAATATGAAACCAGCTCTCAACTTAAACAAATAGGTGTGATTTCTGGAAAAGACATTACTACAGAAGCTGCATTGGCAAAATTAATGTTCATGTTAGGAGAACACATTTCTATCAAAACATTTAAAACCATTTTTGAAACGTCTTTACGTGGCGAAATGAGTTAAAAATTTTTCGATTCAAATTTTAGCTTTAAAAAAAATTACTGTTATTTGCGCTCATTAATAGAGAGGTGGCCGAGTGGTCGAAGGCGCACGCCTGGAAAGTGTGTAAACGTCAAAAGCGTTTCGAGGGTTCGAATCCCTTCCTCTCTGCGAATAAAATCCGTATTCATTTGTTAAACACGTGTTTACGGTTTTTTTATAAAATTTTTGTACAATTAGTGTACGGTAAAAACTTACTTATGGAACCTATTTCCCTAACATTAAATCAACTTGGACAAATAAAATCAATTATTCTTCACGAAAGACTAATAAAGAAAGTAACACATCTTTATTGTTTTGTAGAGAATAATTCAAAATTTTTAGATTTAGATGAACTAATTAAATATTTAACTCTTAACAAAATTGAAAATGATTTTTTACTACGAGAAATCATAAACTTATGTGGAACAATAAATTATTTATTTAATGATATAATCGAATTAGATAAGGTAGAAAGAAAAAACGATATTAGTTTAGAATCTGATTTTATTTGTGAATATAAATATGGGGTAGTTTTAGATTTTCACATTTTTAGGGTGGATTCCAATTATGTAGAAAACCATTTCAGCAACTCTTATAAAGACGTTATTCTTAATGAAGAAACCCATCATTTTCTTTATTTAGAGAGTATCGCCCTATTATGCAAAAAAATTTCAAATGCATTGGAAATATTATTTCCTGAGTTAAGTAAAAACGTGCTTACAAAAGTTTTTAGAGATGATTATGCAATTTACAATCCAGACAACTATTTATACAATCACCTTGAAATGTTCATTGAATTCCAAAATTTAAATTTAGAAAACCTAGAATTTCTTATACCAGTCGAAGCATTTGATGATAATATTAACCAAATTCACACCATCAAAAATAAAGAGTTACACAATCACATCTTTAAAAATGATGCAATAGTTAAATTCGAAAGTTGCTTAGATAGTTTCGTTATAACTGACAAAAGTAGAACGGATATGAAATTTATTTTTGAACAAATGAAAAAAGACTCATTAATTCATTCAACGGTTAAACAGGCTGATTTTCTATTATGGCTCTCAAAAACTTATGATTTACATATCGAAAAGACAAATAATCACAATCCTACAAAAAAGCGACTTCGCTTATATTCAAAAAGTTAGTTCATTAGAACGGACAAGTTTTTAGTTTTTTTGGAAAAACATACCCAAAAAGGTAAAAAGCAGATACAAGAAAACTTCGAACTTGTAGAATCTTAGCACCATTATTAACCCAAAAACAATAATGGATGCAAAAAGAAAATATTATTCTTCAAGGCGTAAGCTTAAATGAACTCACAAGTTTAATTAATCAAGGACTGAAAACCCAACTCGACGACCTAAGTCGAAAACTACTCAACAAAGAAGACCAAACAGAATTGCTTACAAGAACGGAAGCCTGCGAACTTCTTAAAATAGATTCAAGTACACTTTGGGCATGGACGAACAAAGGAAAAGTGAAAGCTTACGGAATTTCGAACAGACGTTATTATAAACGAACAGAACTTATTGAATGTTTAACTCCTGTAAAATAATCTTATGGAAAAAGCAGCAAAAGTGGCTTTTAAGAAGCTCCTTATAAATAGCACATTGGATGAAATTAAAATCCTGAAAAAGTGTGACCCAGAAATGAATGTGGTTAATGTGAAATACATTCTTGATGACACGAAACCACATAACACAGGACATTTAACCATAAAATTAAATTAGGGTGAGTCAATATATAAGAATTGGAACGGATTACTTTAAAATGGCACAACGTCCATTGCACAGTGGAGACAAAATCAATACGCTTTTAAAATGGAAAAAAAGTGAAATAATTACTGATGAAGGAAAAAATGCCCTCGATAAGGTGGAACGTTATGATGGATTTTGTTTAATTCCATCACATAAAAACTACCAACTAACCATTGATGGGTTTTACAATCAATACGAACCATTAACTCATAAACTCAAAGCTGGTGAGTTTCCTAAAACTTTATCATTCCTAAAACACATTTTTGGAGAACAATATGATTTAGGTTTAGACTACATAACAATTCTATGGCAGAATCCCACACAGATTCTACCAATTTTATGTCTTGTAAGTGAGGAACGTAAAACGGGTAAGACAACTTTTCTTAATTGGCTTAAATTGATTTTTCAAGGAAATATGACAATCAATAAAAACGAAGATTTTAGAAGTCGCTTTAACTCTGATTGGTCAGCTAAATTAATTGTCGCAGTAGATGAAGTTTTATTGGATAAACGAGAAGATAGTGAACGAATAAAAAACCTTTCTACCGCATCCTCCTATAAAACAGAATCTAAGGGTGTAGATAAATTAGAATCTTACTTTTTTGGTAAATTCATTTTATGCTCTAATAATGAAACTAATTTTATTCAAGTTGATAAAGATGAAATTCGTTATTGGGTTAGAAAAATAGAAAGCATTGATGATGATAATGAAAACCCTGATTTACTTTCAGAATTAAATAAGGAACTTGGACATTTTATATACTTTATAAATTCACGAAAGATTAAAACCAAACGCAAAAGCAGAATGTGGTTTACCAAAACTCAGGTTTATACTGAAGCATTATCTCGTTTAGTTAATGGAAATAGGACTTTTCTTCACAAAGAGATTGAGCAAATTTTAATCGATGATTTTATAAAATTTGAAGTTGACGAACTAAAATACACATCAGGCGATTTAGTTGAAAAATTGACCGCTAATAATATTCGAGCTACTGCATTCCAAATAACTGACATTTTGAAAAAACATTTTAATTTAGAAAGCAAGAATGGCTCATATCCGAAATACTACTTAACCCAAAGTCAAATTGACAATAAACATAGTGTTAGCAAAACAAATAATAAGGGTAGATACTTTGTATTTGAAAAAGAAAACTTTCTGGAATAGAAATGAGTTGAGCTGTTGATTAGTTGTTTCTGTTAATCGTTTCCAAAAGGATTAATAGGAACAACAACAATTCAACAAATGGTCAACATATATATGTTAAGCAAAATTAATTCTGTTGAGCACTTGTTGACTCCAAGTAGTCCTCTTACCTATTGTTTTACTTGAAAAAAAATAGAAATTCAACAAGTCAACTCAAAATTATAATTTATAGTAATGCTTGTTGATTTTATTAGTTTTTGAGTACAAAACGATTCATTTTGATAACAACTGTTTTCAAAATTTATGGTTTAGCAATGGTCAGGCAATGATTTGGCAATGGTTTTGCAATGGTTTTGCAATGGTTAGCCAATAGTTAGGCAATGGTTAGAAATATGATAACACTTGTAATCAAATTATTAAAAGCTTCGTAAAACATAAGCTTAAGATTGTATTAAAAAGAATCTAATTCAGAATATTCAACTTTTTCAGTTATAGTTTCAACATCACTATTAACTTTGGGACTAAATAAATCTCGACTAACAGGATAAGTCAGTAAGTCTTCTTCCTTAAAATTGAGGTTAATCAATTCTGTTATTCCATTTTCATTTAAATCATCTTTTAGCCAATCTTGTTCAAAATCTTTTTGTAAAATCACAGGTTGTCTATTTTTCTTATTGTGAATTTTAGCAAATAATGGTGATGCTTTTTTTGTTAGGATAGTAAACGTAACAACATTATCAATTAATGTGTAAAGACCAGCAAGTGATAACACATCATCTTCTTTATGCTTGAAATGAAAAGGGTACTTTTTACTTTTATGCTCATGGGGTTCAAAAAAACCTGAAACAGGAACAATACAACGTCTTGTTAGTGCTGAATGTTTATATATAAAATGCTCAAATAGTTTTTCAGATTGCGCATTCAGTCCTCCACCAAAACGAACAGCTTCTTTGTAATAATCTCTTATTTGTTCTTGCTTTTTATTATTTGGCACTATTCCCCATAACGCTGGTGCTAAAGCTGAAGGTTCCTCTTGAGGAATTATCAGCATATCTGGATGTGCAAATCCATTAAGATGATATCGAGGAATATCATAGGCTTCTCGTGCATCACTTTTAGTAAGTTCTGTATCATATCTCTTTTCAAGAAATGTCACTTTTTTAGTTTGTGAAGTATGAAAGCACATATTTGTTTTTTTTAAAATTAATAAAAAAGGATTAATTATTTCTCGGATCAGGAATAATTGAAAGTTTCTTACTCCAAACGACATTCATGCTATAAAAATCATATCTATCGGTGATTTTTCCATAGCATGCATACACACCTAAACCATTAATAAGATATTTATCTACAACATCATTAAAATGAACGGCATCAAAATAATCTCCATTAGAATCTATAAATGTACTTAGACGCATTAATTTTCCCTTTGAAGTTTTATTGAATCGTGTTGTTACCAAACTTCCATAAATTAAAATCTCCTTATGAATTAAGTCCTTCATCTGACTTGCTAATTTTCCATTTTTCATTTCAACATTCACTAAATGAAAATAATCACATAGCGGAAATCCTAATAGTTCCATTTCATCATAAGCGTTTTCAATCCAGTTATTGTCAAGCTTTGGCAACTTAAATTCTTTATGCTGAATTTTGAAAAGCTTTGGTTGATTACTCTTCTTGCCATTTGCATTGAGTTTAAATATAGCTTGCCATAGCAATTCTGTTTTTGTTTGATTAGTAAACCTAAACGCATCAATTCTAATTAAAATGGTTAACTGTTCAATACTTATGACTACTCTATCAATAAAATCATCTAAAGACTTATAATAACCGTTTAATTGTCGTTCTGAAAGTAAGCGTTGGACAGTATAAGCTTCTAAATTCTTCAGATAACCAAAACCTAAGTAAATAGAATTACCAATCAACCTATTTGGATGGTCACTATTATTAATGCAAGGCAAACAAATGCTTGCTCCTTGCTTCTTAGCTTCATGTAAATAATGTTCTACGCTATAAAACCCACCACCATTATTCAATACTGCCGTCATAAATTCTAAAGGATAATAGCATTTTAAAAACAAACTTTGATAACTCTCAACTGCATAGGAAGCTGAATGTCCTTTTGCAAAGGCATAACCAGCAAAGCTCTTAATCTGATTCCACACCTCAAATATCAAATCATTATTATAACCTTTTGCTTTACAATTAGAAATAAACTTTTGTTCTACGTCTTCAAACTCTTTCCTTGAACGAAACTTACCACTCATTCCACGACGCAATACATCAGCTTCTCCAAGCGTTAAATCTGCAAATTGATTAGCAACCTTTAAAACGTCCTCTTGATAAACCATTACTCCATAAGTATCAGGCATGATTTTCATCAAAATAGGATGCGCATTTTTTCTGTTCTCAGGAAAGCGATGGCGTTTAATAAATTCATCTTTCATTCCTGATCCTGATACACCTGGTCTTATGATTGAACTTGCAGCAACCAAGCCTATATAATCCTGTGTTTGTAATTGTTGCATTAAACCACGCATAGCTGGTGATTCAACATAGTAAGCTCCAATTGCACCACCAGTTTTCAAAAGATTATTAATCCGTTTATCTTTTTTAAATGCTTCAACATTAGTAATATCAATTGGTGGCTCGTCAGGTCTATTTTGTTTTATAATTTCTAAGGCATCTTTAATCTTAGCCAAACCTCGTTGACCTAAAATATCAAACTTAAATATCCCAACATCTTCAGCAATAATCATATCGAACTGAACTGTTGAAAATCCTTTAGGTGGTAAATCTGTTGCTGAATAATAATGTACAGGTTTATCTAATATTAAAACACCTGCTGAATGTACACTTAGGTGATTCGGAAAGCCTTCTATTAACTTACCATATCGTAATACCAATTTTGAAATATTATCTAATTGAGATACACTAAAATTACCTTTGCTTAACTTATCTATTTCTTCTTTCGGCAAACCAAACACTTTACCTAATTCTCTCACCACAGCTCTATACTTAAAGGTATTGTATGTTGCTAATAATGCAGTATGAGGGAATCTTCTGAATATATATTCAGTCACATCGTCTCTATCTTTCCAAGAGAAATCAATATCAAAATCAGGTGGTGACGCTCTAAACGGATTTATAAAACGTTCAAAATAGAGGTCTAATTCAATAGGGTCAACATCAGTTATTCCAATAATATAAGCAACAATACTGTTTGCTCCACTACCACGACCAACATGAAAATAACCTTTACTTTTAGCATAAGAGACGATGTCGTAATTGATTAAAAAAAAGGAAACAAAGTCTAACTCCTTTATTGCTTTTAGTTCGGTTTTTAAACGATTTATTACTTTTTCATTTGGCTCTGAATATCTTCTGTTGAGATTATCAAAACACAATCTTTCTAAGAGCTTGTAATCATTTTCAAAAGAGCCTGTATATAATTTTAAGTTTTGAGATGTCCTTTCATTTCCGAAACTGAAATCTATATGGCAATCTTCTAAAATTCGAGATGTATTCTCCAAAATATGAGGAAAGTCTTCAAAGGCTAATTTTAAATCATCCAAAGGAAACATTCTATCTGATTGTTTACACTCTTCAGATGTGTCGAGTTTACTAAGTAGTGTGTTTTTATCAATAGCTCTTAATAATCGATGTGCATTAAAATCTTTTTTAGATCTTACAGTAACCGTTTGAAGCACAACTAATTTATCTGAATAGGTTTTAAGTTTTGAAAATTTCAATTTTCTTAGCTCTTCAATAGAAACACCAATAAATTCATTTTCTGAAAATGTATTCTTTTCTAATTGTAGCACATGTTCAAAAGGATAAATGATATAAGAGTTCTCAAGTACTGGAGCTAATTCTGGCAAGAGTTTCTTCTGTTCAGAATGATATGATAAAAAGACATTTAATTCCTTAAAGCCTTCATTATTTTTTGCTATTCCGACATACAACTGTTTTGAGCCATTTCTAAAGTCGATACCAACTATAGGTTTAATATTAAACTCTTTGGTTTTTCTAATAAAATTTAGACATGCAGACGTATTATTGATATCAGTTAAAGCAAGACAGTCAACATTATTCTCCTTAGCAAGTTCCAAAAGTTCTATTTCGGAAAATGTTCCATAACGTAAAGAATAATATGTATGGCAATTGAGGTACATTATTGTTTTCTATGTGCTAATAAAGTTGGTGGTTCACCATTAAACGGATTCTGAAATCGACCAATAGTTTTTGCTCCCATTGAAGATGCTCTCATAACACTCAATTCACCATAGCGACCTCGTATGGTATCCATAGCGTTGTAGAGACTTAGCATTTCCTCAGTATCATCAAACATGTTAATCTGATAATTACCACTAACGATGTCACTAATCTTAACACCAACTAATCGAATTAATAATCGACGCTCATATAGTTTTTCAAACAACTCTATAACCTTTGGTATAATGACATGGTCTGCGCTTGAATATGGTATTTTAACTTGCTTGTTATACGTATTGAAATCCGAATAACGAATCTTAACACTGATTGTCCCTGCTAATTTGTCGCCACGTCTTAATTGAAATGCTAAGTTTTCAGCCATCGCAAAAATGGTTGTCCGCAACTTCGTCATATCAATGGTGTCCTTATTGAATGTTCGCTCTGTTGAAATGGATTTGCGTTCATAAAAAGGCACTAAAGGAGGATTGTCAATTCCATGAGCTCGTTTCCAAATGGTTCTACCATTAACACCCAATGCACTCACCATCATTTCTAATGGCATTTGCTGAATAACACTAACTTTATCAATTCCTAAATTGCGTAATACCTGATAGGTTTTTTCTCCTACAGAAGGTATTTTCCGAATTGATAAAGGTGCTAAAAAGTCCTTTTCAAATCCTGAATCTATTTTTAATTGATTATTGGGTTTTGCTTCACCTGTTGCAACTTTAGACACAATTTTATTAGCTGATAAACCAAATGAAATAGGCAAACCACATTCCTTAATAATCTTCTGCCTCATTTCCGAAGCATATTTATAACAGCCATAAAATTTATCCATTCCAGATAAATCAGCATAAAACTCATCAACACTTGCCTTCTCAAAAACAGGCACTTTTTCTTTGACTATTTCAGTCACCAAATGTGAATACTTTGTATAAATAGAAGAATTACCTCGTATCACAACAGCTTCAGGACATAAGCGTCTTGCAACTTTCATAGACATTCCAGAATGAACTCCAAAAGGACGTGTTTCATAACTACATGCTGCAACAACACCTCTGTCTCCTGTTCCACCAACCAATAATGGTCTGTTTTGTAAACGACTATCTATCAGTCGTTCACAAGACACAAAAAATGTATCTAAATCAAGATGTAATATTTGCTTTTCCATATTACAAAATTAGCTACATATTTTAGTAATTATTGCTTATATTTGTAGTATTATGAAAATTGTAGCAAAAAACATAAAGCATTTGAGATCTCTTAAAAAGTTATCTCAAGAAGCACTTGCTGAAGAACTTAATATAACTCGTTCAAGAATTGGCTCTTATGAAGAGAATCGTTCTTCTCCAACAATTGAAGTGCTAATTAAGCTTTCGGATTATTTTAAAATTCCAATTGATATTCTTTTACGTAATGATTTAACTAAATCTAAAGATTCTTCATTTATAGAAATTGGTAATCAACGTGTATTATTTCCAATTACAGTTGATAGCGATGATGAGAATTTAATTGAAGTCGTACCTGTTAAAGCGTCAGCTGGATATTTAGCAGGATATGATGACCCTGAATATATTGAGCAGCTTCAAAAAATCAAATTACCATTCTTACCAACGGGAAAACATCGTGCATTTCCAATTAAAGGGGACTCAATGTTACCCATGAAAGATGGTTCATTTGTTATTGGTCGATTCATTGAGGACAGACAAGACATCAAAACAGGCAAAACTTATGTGCTTGTAACTTTAAATGATGGGATGGTTTACAAGCGTGTCATCAATAATATCGATTTGAATAATTCATTATTTTTAATTTCTGACAATAAGATTTATAATGGCTATAGTGTGCCAATGGATGAAGTGTTGGAAGTTTGGGAGTTTACATGTAGTATCAACACTCAAGAATACAGTGAAGAAGAACTAAAAATCAGTAGCATTTTAAATATGTTCAACGATTTAGGTGTAGAACTTAAAGCCTTAGAAAAGCATTTAAAATGATGTATTGCATAATAGATGTTGAAACAACAGGTCACAGTAACAGAGTAACTGAAATATCCATTTTTAAATATGATGGAAAGCAAATCATAGATGAGTTTACAAGTTTAGTAAACCCTGAAATGCTTATTCCAGATTACATTACAGCTCTTACAGGAATTGATAATTTTATGGTTGCTAACGCACCTACTTTTAAAGAGATTGCAGAAGACATTTTAACTATTACTCAAGACACCATTTTTGTTGCACATAATGTAAACTTCGATTACAATGTGATACGCAATGAGTATAAACTGATTGATATTGATTTCAGACGAAGAAAACTATGTACTATAAGACTTTCAAGAAAGTTATTACAAGGTCACAGGTCATATAGTTTAGGAAAGTTATGCAATGATTTAGAAATTGAGATTACAGACAGGCATAGAGCAAAAGGTGATGCTGAAGCAACAGTTGTACTTTTTGAGATGCTACTAAATCAAAAAGATTCAGAAGCTGTATTCAGTAGTTTTTTGAAGAAATCATCTAAAGAAGCCACACTACCTTCACATCTTCCAACTTCTGTTTTTAATGCTATACCTAATAGTCCAGGCATCTATTATTTTAAGGATAAAAAAGGAGAAATAATATATGTAGGGAAAGCCAAAGATTTAAAAAAAAGAGTCATTAGCCACTTTTACAGTAAAACTAAAAAGTCTCTTGATATGTGCCGAGAAACAAGAGACATTGACTTTGAATTATCTGGCAGTGAACTCATAGCATTACTTATGGAAGATGCTGCCATTAAACATCATTATCCTAAATTCAACCAACAAGCTAAACGTACTCCAAAAAACTATGGCATATTTAGTTATGAAGATAGAAATGGTATCACCCATTTAGCTTTTAATACTTTAAAATCATGTCCGAATCCAATTAAAATACTTCAAAGTTTTAGAGAATGCAGATCATTTTTAGAAACTCTATGTTTACAATATGATTTATGCCCTAAGTACTGTCATTTACAAGAAGGTGTTGCACAATGCTCACATTATAAAATTAAAACCTGTAAAGGTATTTGTGGTGATTTAGAAACCGTAGCAGAATACAATCGACGTGTTTATAAAGCTATTGATACCATTCAAAATAATACACAATCTAAAGTCATAAAAGAAAAAGGAAGAACCAAAGATGAAGACGCTTTTATTCTTATTAAAAATGGCACTTATTTAGGCTATGGGTTTATTAAGAATACTGAACAGATTAGTTCTGAGGATGAGCTGGAGAATTTTTTGATTCCTCAAAAAGATAGTTTAGATGTTCAAAGAATATTGAGAACAATATAAGTAGACAAAATATGTTTAAAATCAAAATAGTTTATCCTTTCCAACCAAAAAGGAAACACCAAGACTAACAATTAAAGAAAATATTAACCAAATCTCCCATTCAAGTTTACCATTATAAATCCCCATAGGGATAAATACAATACTAAATAACAAAATTGTAACAACGAATGTTGTAAGTAATCCTTTTATGGATTCAATTAATGGATTACGTTTTTTTCTTGAGCTCATTTATTCGCTTATAGATTATAAAATTCACTAATTATCCATCCCATTAATAAAAGTATCTACGAAATTTACCACTTTTTGAAGTATTCTATCTCCTATGGTTTTACGTTTTAATACGCTTGGTTTATCTCCTTCTATTAAATCTAATAATTCATCCCTTAACGGTTCTCTTTCTGCATATAGATAACCTTCAATAAGTTTTTGTGTTTTTTCTGATGATAGATTTTCTTCTTTTACAAATACTTCAAATGCTTTTTGTTGTTCCTTACTCCAGAACTTTTCAAATTCTTGTGGTATGGTTTCTGAATCTTCTATTTGAGGTAAATTGTCTTCTATAAACTTTTCTATTAACTCTCGTTTACTTCTTAAATTGGCTTCTCCTGTTAATGCATCTACAATTTCTTTTTTCTTAGCTTCTTTTTCTTCTTTTTTAGCATCTTTTAAGTTGGCTAATAGTTTAAGAATATATGTTACATTAATTTCGTCTCTATGTATTAACTCTAATTCAAAATCTACATCATCTAAAATTGATACTTTTTCTTTGGCTGTATCGTGTTTTGTTTTTTGCCATAAATCAAGATACTTACTTCTGTAATCATTAAACAATTGTTCTGCCATTGCTAAATCTTCCCAATCGAAATTTGCAAAGGTTGTCATTGTATTTTTTAATCGCATTAATTCACGAAAAGCCTTTATGAACTCTAATTCATCTTCTTCACTTACTAAATCATTTACACTATTAACTGTTGGTGTTATTTGTAATAAATTGATAAAAGCATCATTGAATTTCTTTACATATTCTTCATAAGGCTTCATTATAATTACCTCAATAGCTTCTTTATTACTAAAGAGTGTAATTGCCTCGTCTGTTGCTTTTTTAAGGTTACGGAATACCACAATATTACCTTGTGATTTCTGTTCGTTTATTATTCTATTGGTACGTGAATAGGCTTGTATTAATCCGTGATATTTTAGGTTTTTATCTACATACAAGGTATTTAATGATGGACTATCGAAACCTGTTAAAAACATATTTACTACTAACAGAATATCAATTTTACGTTCTTTAACTTTCTTTGATATATCGTTGTAATAATTGTAAAATGATTGACTGTCTTTTGTTGAGAAATTAGAGCCGAACATTTCATTATAATGTCCTATATAACTTTCTAATTTATCTCTTTTATGTACATTCAAACCATATAAAGCAGGTGATTCTTCAACTACGGAAACTTCTTCTGGAATATATCCGTTTGCATCTGCATCTTCTTCGTTAGCTACATAACTAAATATGGTTGCTATTTTTAAATTATGCTCTCCAGCTTCTTTTTTACGCTGTAGAATGTCATAATAATCTACCAACATATCAGTACTTCCCACACAAAACATTCCTGTAAATTCTTTGTTGTGTGTTTTTCGGTTGTGATTTGCTATGATGTAATCTGCAATTTTCTCTAAACGTTTTGGTGATTCCATTAACTCTTTACGGTCAATATCTTCTACCTCAATATCTATTTCGGTTGCTGATTCTTTTTGTTTGTATCTACCAACATATTCTACTGCAAACTTTAATACGTTTTCATCTTTAATAGCATCTGTAATCACGTATTTATGCAAACACTCACCAAACAATTCTTTTGTAGTACGTTTTCCTAATTCGTTTTTAACTGCGTTATCTGCAAATATTGGTGTTCCTGTAAAACCAAACATTTGATGATTGGTAAAGAACTTTTTAATATTATTATGTGTATCGCCAAATTGACTGCGATGACATTCATCAAAAATGAAAACAATACGCTCGTCTTTTAGTTGCTCCATTTTTGCTAAATAGTTCTTTTTACTAATGGCTGTATTTAGCTTTTGAATGGTAGTTACAATAATCTTCGTATCATCACTAAACTGTTTTACTAATGCTTTTGTATTGTCTGTACCATCGATACTGCCTTTAGAGAAACTATTAAACTCTTTGGTAGTTTGGTAGTCTAAATCCTTTCTATCTACTACAAATACCACCTTTTTGACTTGTGGCATTTTCATAATTATTTGACTAGCTTTAAAAGAGGTTAGCGTTTTACCAGAACCTGTAGTATGCCATATATAACCGTTGTGTGTACTATTTTTAACCTTATCTATAATGCTTTCTACTGCATAGAATTGATACGGTCTAAGCACCATTAATATTTTATGGGTTTCGTTTAGCACAATGTATTTACATATCATTTTAGAGATATGACAAGGCTCTAAAAACTCACTTGTAAACCCATTAAGAATATTGGTTAAACGCTTGTTTTCTTTATTTGTCCAATAGAATGTTTGTTTAAAGGATTGATGCCTATTATTTGCATAGTATTTGGTATTTACACCGTTACTAATTACAAATATTTGCACGTATTGAAATAAAGCGGATTTAGCACCAAACGAATGTCTTTGATAACGGTTTATTTGATTAAAGGCTTCTTTCATTTCTAAGCCTCTACGCTTTAGTTCTATTTGTACTAATGGTAAACCATTAACCAACAAAGTAACATCATAACGATTCTTATAGCTACCCTCAATAGTAACTTGATTAGTAACTTGATATTGATTTTGACACCAATGCTCTGTGTTTAAAAACTCGAAATAGAGGTTATCGCCATTATCACGTACAATATGTTGTTTTTCACGTAAGGTTTTTGCTTTTTCAAATACAGAACCCTTACTAAGAATATTGAGTACACGTTCAAACTCTTTAGCAGTAAATGTAATGTTATTATGCTTTTCTAATTGTGTTTTTAGATTTGCTAATAGAGAAGCTTCATCTGGAATACTAACCTTAGCATACCCAATAGTTGACAACTGTTCTAATAACTGATTTTCTAATACTTGTTCTGATTGTGTACTCATAATTTTAATAGCAAAACATTTGCTGTAACAACGCTTTTTTATAGTTTTTTAAGTTGTCTATTTGGTTAATAGACTTAGCAATTTTATTGTCAATATTTGAAAGAATCTTTGCAATTTTTTCTTGTTCTTTGACTTTAGGAATACTAACTTTAATGTGGTCAATTTCTTTTGCCGATAAATTAGGTGGATCAGTACCTGCTATATTTTTTTCAATTGAATTAATTAACCATTGCTGTTGAAGAAAGTAATAGATAAAAATTAAATTATTAGAACTGATAATTTTACCTACTCTTTGATTAAGTAAAGAATTATGAAAAAAATCATCAATCTCCGCTATTTTCAATTCTCCATTTAATATTGGTCTTGTAAGAGCAATCACAAAATCACCCTTTTTAAGCAAAAATTTCTTGTGCAATTCTCTAAACTCGAAAGGCAAAAATGATACGTTTTCTCTTTGCATTCTTTGAATGCCAACATCTGCTATTTTAACCCATTTAACACCATTCTCACAACTATCTTTACTTGAAAATGCATAACCGTTGAATATTTTAAACACTTTACCAAGTGTTGTATTGTCCCAATTTTCAAAATCACTACCATCCTCTTTTTTAAATCTGATTTTTTGGGTAAATATTTTTTGCATCACACCCTTTTTATACTCTTCTAAAAGGTTCTGCTTTTCTTTTAATTGATTGATTTTAGTATCAATTACATTAAAAAAATGTGCAATGCGTTTTTGCTCTTCCTTTTTAGGTACAAAGATTCTATCGTGTAATACATATTCGTTGTTAATCTTCATATCGTTTTTAGCTCCCTTTCTTACTAAAGGTCTTAAATAACGATTGGTATTAGCATCTAATGAAAAGTAATGCTCTATAAATTCACCATCGGCATTGTTATCTTTTACTTTATAAACAGCATATAAAGTTGATACAATACCAGGCACACCTTTGTTTAATTTAATAATACCGTAAGGATTCTCTTTTAAAGGACTTTTGGTATAAACTATATCTCCATTTTCAACCAAACCATAATTATGTACTGAAGCACCAGCATACGAACGCCCTAAATGTTCTATTTGGTTTACAATGCCTAACTCACCAGAAACCGATAATACTTCTTCTTTAGAATACTTTAAGTCTTTGTTTTTTTTCTTAGAAACTTTTAGCAATTCATTTAATTGTTTATGCTCCCAACCCTCTTTAAACTCTGGAAATCTGATAAGAGGTATTTTACTTTCTCTTTTATCCATTTTTAAAAAGGTGTCTCTATGTTTAGTTCATTACAAAGTGCTATTAATGCATCATCAGTTTCTTTCATATCCATTTCTAAAGCTTTCAACTTGGTAGATACTTTTGAAACATCAATAATTTCTTCCTCCTCGAATGTATTTACATATCTTGGAATATTAAGATTGTATTCGTTTTCTTCAATTTCAGAAAGCGGCGCAACATAACTATACTTATCAACTACGGTTCTATCTCTATATGTTGTTATGATTTTTTCAACATCAGATGGTCTTAAAACATTTTGTGTTCCTCTTTCAAAATATGCACTTGAATCAATAAACAAAACATCATTTGGATTTTCACGACACTTTTTAAACACTAAAATACACGTTGGTATTGGTGTACCGTAAAACAAGTTAGTAGGCAAACCTATAACAGCATCTAATATATTTTTCTCTTTGATTAAATATTTACGAATATGTTCTTCTGCATTACCTCTAAATAAAGCACCGTGTGGTAACACTACTGCCATTTGTCCGTTTTCAGCTAAATGATGTACCATATGTTGTACAAAAGCAAAATCTGCTTTACTGCTTGGTGCTAACTTACCATATTGGCTAAATCTATCATCACTCATAAAGAGTTGATTGGCACTCCATTTTGCAGAAAATGGTGGGTTTGCTACAATAGCTTCAAAACGATGTTCTAAGTGTTGCGGATACTCTAAGGTGTCTTCTTGTTTTATGTTAAACTCACGGTAATGTACACCGTGTAGTATCATATTCATACGTGCTAAGTTGTAAGTAGTACGGTTGAGTTCTTGTCCGTAAAAGTTGTTTACTTCATCAACTTCTTTAGCCACTCGTAATAACAAAGAACCACTACCACAGGTTGGATCATAAACTGATTTTAGTTTCTTTTTACCTGTTGTAACCAACTTTGCTAATACCATACTTACCTCTTGTGGTGTGTAAAATTCACCTGCTTTTTTACCAGCTCCACTTGCAAATTTCCCAATTAAATATTCGTAAGCATCACCCAATACATCTAATTCTGTATTCTCTAATTTAAAATCTATTTTGTCTAAGTGAGCAAGAACCTTAGCTATAATCTCGTTACGTGCTTCTGGTGTTTTTCCTAATTTGGTAGAGTTTAAATCCATATCCTCGAAAAGGTCTTCAAAATCTTCTTCACTATCCGTACCCATAGTACTATTTTGGATATTGTTTAGGATTTTTTGTAAATCTTCTAATATGAAATTGTCTTTGGTGTTATAAGTACTTTCATTTTCTTTTACCAAAGGTTCTCCTTCATCATTAAAATTTCCTCTTTTAGCAATAGATGTAAACAACTCTGAAGGTTTTAAGAAGTACCCTAATTTTTCTAATGATTCTTCTCTTATGGCTTCTATATATGCTTTTCCTGTTTCTGTATTTTCATCTATTTCTGAAAATAAAAATGTGTCGCCACCTTCTTTTAATATTTTGTTGGCATATAGTTCTATTTTTTCTGCTAAGTATTTGTAGAAAATAAAGCCTAATATATAATCACGAAACTCATCGGCATTCATTTTGCCTCTTAGGGTGTTCGCAATATTCCAAAGTTGTTGTTCGAGTTGTTTTTTATGGTCTTCTGACATTAAATTGGTACGGTATTATTTAGAATGTTAAAAATATAAATCTTTTTCTCTAAAATATACGAAACCCTTAAAAATACTTAGTAAGCTCTAAAGCTAAATCTTTATTACTCTTACCTATGTAATTTAAAAACATAGATTCAGTACTATGTCCTGTAACATTAATAAGTAAAGTGGTTGGAATTTTTCCATAATAATTTGTGGCAAAAGATCTGCGCCCAATATGACTTGTAACCAATTTGTATTTTGGGTACAACCCAAATACCGTTCTTATTTTAGCTTTACCATCGTCTTCTTCAGAAATGTCCTTTTGGACTTTACCCTTAATTTTTTGATTGATTCCAGAGAGCTTAGCCACTTCTTTTATATAATTGTTATAGCGTTGACTTGAAATTGGTCTTGGAAATTCACCATTATGCTTATCAAGAATTTCTTGAACCTTAGGTAGTAAAGGAATAGTCATAAGCTTCCCTGTTTTCTGTTGTTTGAATTCCAACAGGATTTTACCGTTTTCCTCTCTTAACATCTTTTTGTTAAACCTCATAAAATCAGAAATCCTTTGCCCTGTGTAGCAACTAACAATTAACCAATCTCTTGCATTTTCCTGATAATTATACTCCAGTTTAGCATTTTCGATTTTTTTTAGTTCATCAAAATCCAGATATACCTTTGGAGGTGTTTCTTTTGAAAATTTTAACGACAATGCTTCTGGATGAATTTGAATTCCCTTTTGAAAAGCATAGCGACAAAACATTTTGATAATTGCAAACTCTCTTTGCTTAGTATTTTGTGAATAGTTTTCTAAATCATAATATTCGGAAAACGCATCTTTAAACGACTCATTTATATCAATAAGCATTATTGTTCTATTAAGGTAAGTTTCAAAGCGTTCCATTTTTCTTTTTATAGTTTCATACTTTGAAATTGACCTTTTATTGACATCCCTTTGTTTTTTTGAAACATAGTAATCAATAAAACGAATCAGCGATTTAGGAATTTCAGTATTACTCTTTTCTGGATTGTAGAACTCTCCAATTTGCCTGCCTAACCATTTTTTGTCAATTAAATCAACTGAATCTTCTTGTAGAAAAGCGTTTATTAAATACTTCTCAACTTTACTTAGCTTTGACAAAACATTTGCTTTTTCACTTTTCAATTTTGAATCTCTTGGATTCTTAGAGTGAACATTTTCCCAATACGTTTTCGTAACTCTTAATTGTATTTTATAAGCAAATACATAATCCTTTTTATTGTGTCTAAAAAGTAACCTTGCTGTCAATGGAGCTTCCTCCTTTTTTGAACGGTATAAAAAACTAACTGTAGCCATAAAATTATTTACATACAAATATATAACATTTGTACAGTTTTTGTACGGTAAAATTCAATCTATTCAAAAATCATACAAAACCATACAAATATATCAACCACATATAACACTTGTTTTTATTGGTTTTAAAAACAAATTAGTAGGGTATTACGACCAAAACCCAAAATGTAATTTTTATTTATAGCATTCCCTTCCTCTCTGCGAATAGATTAAAAAAGTTCAAAGAATTTGTCGAAGCTTGCTTCAGTAAATTTTTTGAGCTTTTTTAATAAGCAAACGCAAGTTTGCTTTTAATCAATTGCCAGCATAACCTTTTAGGATCAGCGAAGCTAATCCAAATTTATCCAAACGTGTTTGAGTAAATTTTTGAATGAGTGAATTTTAATTGCGTAGCAATTCATATTTCCAGCATAGCTCTTTGGGATCAGCAAAGCTAATCTTAAAGGTTTCTCGTCACTCATTCCTCGCTCTGTCGAAATGACAAAACATTATAGATTAATATCTGATAATTGCCTAGATAAATTTTAACAACTGTACTTCAAAACAGAACGAAAACTCAAAGTTTTAATTTATATTTATAACATGTTTGCACTTGTAGATTGTAATAATTTTTATGCATCATGCGAACGCGTTTTTCAACCACAATACAATAACAAACCTGTAGCCATCTTATCAAATAATGATGGTTGTGTCATTTCGCGTAGTGATGAAGCCAAAACTTTGGGTTTACCAATGGGAGCGCCTGCGTTTAAATATGAGAATTTTTTTAAGCAACATAACATTCGCGTATTTTCATCAAACTATCCGTTATATGGTGATATGAGCAATCGCGTCATGTCAATTTTAGAGCAATTCACTCCAGATGTAGAAGTCTATAGCATTGACGAAGCGTTTTTAGAATTTAAAGGGTTTGATGATTATAACTTTTACGATTACGGGCTTCAAATACGACAACGCATTTTAAAATGGACAGGCATTCCAACATGTGTAGGTATTGCTCCAACAAAAGCTTTATCTAAAGTGGCTAATAAAATTGCTCGCAAATTTCCGAAGAAAACCAATGGTGTATATGTTATAAATTCTGAAGACAAACGAATAAAAGCTCTTAAATGGTTAAAAATTGAATCGGTTTGGGGCATTGGCTATGGCTTGCAAAAACGCTTAAAAACAAGACAATGTATTACTGCTTACGACTTCACACAACTTAGCGATGAATGGGTAAAACATAATATGGCAGTAACTGGTTTACGCTTAAAAAAAGAATTATTAGGAATTCCGACACTAGCCTTAGAGGATCATAATCAGCAAAAAAAAGCAATTGCAACTACACGTAGTTTTGAATATACTTATTCAGATTTTGACAACCTTAAAGAGCGTATTTCAACCTTTGCTACCAGTTGTTCTGAAAAATTACGAAAACAACATTCGTGCTGTAACATGCTATATGTATTTATAAAAAATAACAGACACAATAAGATAGGAGAACCTTATAAGTCTTTAAGTACTGTTGTTAATTTACCCTATCCTACAGACTCCAATTTAATTATAAGTAACTATGCTACCGAAGGATTAAAGGAAATTTATAAAAAAGGGGTTCATTACAAAAAAGCTGGAGTTATACTTATGGGTTTAGTGCCAAAAAACGAAAGACAACTTAATTTATTTTTAAATGAGCATCCAAAGCACCAATCTTTAATGAAAACTATTGATTATATTAACACAAAATACGAAGCTCATAAAATAAAGTTAGGCAATCAAGATCTAAATCGTACATGGAAAATGCGCCAAGAACGATTGTCTCCAAAATACACGACCAATATTAACGAAATACTTACTGTAAAATGTCATTAAAATTTTTAACTCCTAAAAATGCTTTAGAGTTTTATACTCCAGACGACTCTCAATCGCTAGATATTGTGCTTGCTAACACTGGTGTTTCTGCAGGATTCCCTTCTCCTGCAGACGATTTTAAAGAAAATAAAATCAGTTTAGACAAAACATTAGTTAGAAATAAAGAAGCCACATTTTATGCTAGAGTGAGCGGCCAATCTATGGTTGGCGCTGGATTAGATGATGGTGATTTATTGGTTGTTGATAAAAGTTTAGATCCTACACATAACAAAATAGCGGTCTGTTTTATTGATGGCGAATTTACTGTAAAGCGTCTTAAGGTCACTCCTGAAGGTGTTTATCTTCAACCCGAAAATCCAGCTTACGATCCTATTTTAATCACAGAACATCATAATTTTCAAATTTGGGGAATCGTGACACATGTGATTAAGAGGATGTAGACTAAAACACTATTTTTACATATTCTAAAACCAACTTTAACACTACTATGAAATATCTGTTAACTTTTTTATTTACATTATTTTGCTTAATTATATATAGTCAAGAAAGAATTCCGTTTATAGATTATAACACAGTATCTAAATTAATTTCAGAAAATGCTAACAAACAGAATTACGATAAAGCGATTGAGCATTTAAATACCATTAATAAAAATGATTCAACTTATTGTTCTGTTCTAACTTCAAAATCATATTATCTCATTCAACAAGAAAAATATGAAGATGCTTTAGCTACTACAAATGAAGGGCTATCATCAAGCTGCGACAATAATTCGAAATTATTTCTATTGATGAATAAAGGTGTAAGTTATGCTAATTTGGAAAATTATAATGAAGCCCTCAAGGTGTATAATGAAGCTATAAAATTATTTCCGACAAACGCAAAACTATGGTACAACAAGGGTATTGCGTATGAAAATTTAGACAAAATTCCTGAAGCCATAAAAGCCTATCAAAAAGCAATTATATACAAACCACTTTATCAAAATGCCCATTTACAACTAGGGAATATTTGTTATCGACAACAACTGATGGCACAAGCTCTAATGTGTTTCAATATGAGTTTATTATCAGAACCCGATACAGAAAGAGCGTTTAATTTATTAAAATATATAAATGATCTAGCAGCAAATAAAAATGATTATGAACCAATTTCAGATTTAAGTATTTCTGAAGATGACGAAGTATTTGAAGATATTGATCTTGTGTTAAACAATAAAATCGCATTAAACTCAAACTACAAAATAGATAACAAGATTAACATCTCTATAGTAAAACAAAACCACGCCTTATTAGAACAACTAAAATCAATTGAAGGCAATAATGGATTTTGGGATCAATATTATGTTCCTTTTTATCAATGGATAGCATCAAACAATTATTTTGATGATTTTACCTACACCATAAATATGTCTATACAAAATGAAGACTACAAAAAAATTATTGAAAAAAATGAAAGTAAAATAACATCTTTTGTAAATACATATGTTACAAAATGGTATGATATTTTTAGCACAAAATCTAAAGAGAATATGTCTTTCAATTACTACAACGGAAAACTTCAAGCAGAAGGCAAAATAAAGAATAATGTAGCCGTTGGAAATTGGGTTTTCTATAATAATAACGGATTGATTTCTAGCAAGGGATCATATAATGACAAAGGAGAACGTGACAAAAAGTGGACCTGGTTTCATGACAATGGAGTCATTAAAGAAATAGCTATATATAAAAATGGCAAACTTAATGGAGAAAACAAATTATATTTCGATAATGGAAAACCATACATTTTAACTAATTCAAAAAATGATACTTACGATGGTGAATACAAATACTATATAAAACAAGGAGGTCTAAAACAAAAAAAACAATTCAAAGAAGGGAAACTAAATGGTAAATATCTAGCGTTTTTTGATGTTGGTGAATCTGTAAAAGAATATGAGGCCGATTATGTAGATGATATCATTGATGGTGATTTTAAAGAATATTATGCCAATGGAAACATCTACTCTATAATGAATTTTAAAAATAATCTAAGGAATGGTACAGAAACGCAATACTATTGGAACAAGCAAAAGTCATTGGAAGCTAGTTACAAAGACGATAAACTAAACGGACCTTACCTTACTTTTCACCCAAACGGAAACAAAAAAGAAATTGGTCAATCAGTAAACGGTTTTTTTCATGGTCCATGGCAATTATTCTATGCTAATGGGACATTAAATGCAGAATACACATATAATAATGGAGCTCTAAATGACAACTATAAAACCTATGATACAGATGGAAAATTAACATCTGAATTTCAATATCGAAAAGGTGAAATTATTAGTTATAAATTCTATGACAAATCAGGTAATATTCTATCAAATAAGAGAAAAAAAGGAGGAGAATTCTTTTATGAAGGATATCATCCAAATGGTAATAAAGCTGCTGAAGGCTTATACGATATCAGTGGAGGAAAGATAGGACCATGGACCTTCTACAACAACAATGGCGTATTACGAGAAGAAGGGAATTATAAAAATGATTCTCCTGAAGGTATTCATAATGTTTACTACAGTTCTGGAGATTTAGAAAGTGTTTATGATTATGACATTGAGAATAACATTAACTATTATCAATACTATTATAAAAATGGTCAACTAAAATCACAAGGATGGTATAAAAATGGATTAAGACATGGAACTTGGGAATACTATTATATTAATGGGACTCCCGAAGCTACAAACTTCTTCCACAAAGATAATTTACATGGTACTCAAGAATACTTTAGAGTAGATGGTACTTTATACCAAGAGTCAAAATATGATTACGGATTACTAATTGAAGATGTGTATTTTAATATTGATGAACACCCTTTTGAAACAGTTCGTTTTGCAGATTTTGAAAAAAACCACAAACTCATTACGCACTACCAAAATGGAAGCAAAGAAACAGAGATTGACTATGTTAATGGATTAAAACATGGTGCTTATAGATATTATGATTTTTATGGCAACCTAAAAACTTCTGGAAATTATTATAATGGTGAAATGGATGGTGAATGGACATGGTATTATTCAAATGGAGAAAAGAGAGTTGTTGATTACTACCTTAACGGAAATCAAAATGGCACTTCCAAAAATTTCTACCAATCTGGACAACTAGAAGACGATTATGTATATGCCTATGGAAATAAATCTGGCACATGTTTGTCTTACCATGAAAATGGTGAATTAGAAATTTCAACAGAATATATAAATGGATTAGAACATAATAGAAAAGAATTTTATAGTGTTTCTGGTAAACTTCAATTGGTTCGTATATACAATTATGGTGAACTCATTGGCTATACATATTTAGACACAAACGGAACTGAAAAAGAAATAATTCCTATACGTAATGAAACTGTAAAAATTGAAGCCTTTTACGATAATGGAAATCCTTCACGAACTTTTGAATACATTAATGGCCAAGAACATGGTAATTACATAACCAATTATTATGATGGAACATTAGAAAGCATTACCAAATATGATAAAGGCGAACTTCACGGAGAAACCATAAGCTATTACGAAAATGGCAATATTAAATCTAAAACTCACTACAAATATGGTGTTAGAAATGGGCTTTATGAAAAATTTTACGCTAACGGCAAATTAAAAGAATCTATTAATTACCTTAATGGAGAAAAACATGGTGAGGCTAAATATTATGATAAATCTGGAACACTCACCAAAATCGAAAATTATTCAAATGGAACGATTTATGCTTCAAACTAATAACATTAACTTTTACCCCATTGTTTTTTTATTAAGTATCCTATTTCCTCTTAATGCAATAGCACAACTATCAGAAGAATTTGAATTGAATAAAAACAAATATCCTGAATCTCATATAGTACGCTTATTAGATGAAGTAGTTATTTCTGTAGAATTAAAAAACAACAATATTGAAATTGAACAATCCTTTATTGAAGAAGATTTATACTTAGACAAAACCGCAACTTATGGTTCAAAAAGAGCTTTAAACTTTTCAACCTTTTACGAACTCAATTCTGTTGAAGCAACATCTTACGAATTTAGTAATGGAAAATATAGAGCCTATGAAGTTGAAGATTTTATAGAAAAAGATGAGCTTGGTAGATCCTTTCATGACGATACCAAGTCACTAAATTTTATCTTTCCTAAACTTTCAGTTGGAGGAAAGACAAAGTTACAGTATACTGAAATTGTAAAAAATCCTCGCTTTCTTAGTCCGATTTATTTTGGAGATTTCTTTCCAATTCAAAAAAAGAAAGTAACCTTAATAGCAGACAAGGATATTTCTTTTCGATTTCAAGAGTTTAATACTGAAGACTTCGACATTACCTTCAATAAAAAAGAAAAACGTGGAAACATTATTTATACTTGGGAGCTTTCAGAAGTTAATAGATTTAAAAGAGAGCCTAATGTACCTACATACAAACGCGTTTTACCACATATTGTCCCTATGATAACAGCCTATAAAATTGACGGTAAAACAGTTAATGTATTAAACGATGTCTCAGATTTGTATTCATGGTATTACTCTTTAGTGAAAGACATTAATACTAGTCCATCTGACAAAAACCTTGTAATATTAGTAAACGACTTAATAAAAGATAAGGATACAGATATAGAAAAAGTTAGAGCTATATATTATTGGACTCAAAGAAATATTAAATACATCGATTTTGAATATGCTTTAGGCGGATTTGTTCCAAGAGAAGCTAACGAAGTGTTCAATAAAAAATATGGCGATTGTAAAGACAACTCAAGCATTCTTTTTGAAATGCTAAAGATTGCTGGGCTTGAAGGACATCTTACATGGATTGGCACCAGAACCATTCCATATAGCTATAGAGAAGTTCCAACACCAATAGTAGATAATCACATGATCTTATCAATAGACATTGATAACAAAACCTACTTTCTTGATGCTACTGGTCGGTATTTACCACTTGAAATGCCATCTTCTTTTATTCAAGGAAAAGAAGCTTTAATTTCTAAAGGAGAATCAGATTTTAAAATTAAAAATGTTCCTATAATGTCTCCTAAAGTCAATTCTTATATTGAACACACTGAACTTAGTATTAATGACAATCAACTAATTGGAAAAAGCAAAACACAAATTACAGGATACTACAAAATAGATTATTTTGTTCAGTTAGAAGACGAAGATACCGACTTAAAACTTAAAGAATATTACAATATCAAATTACGAAAAGGTAACAATAAGTTTTTAATAGATTCCCTTACCGAAACAAATAAATATGAATACGACAAAGATTTTATTATTGATTATAATTTTAAAATAAGTGATTACATTAAAAATTTAGGCGATGAAATTTATGTAAACCTTAATTTAAATCAAGATCTAAAATATTTTAAAACTGAAGAAGATAGAGAACATGATACCGAAATGAAATATAAAAGTTATTATGATTATAAAACATCTCTAAAAATACCTAAAGAATACACTATCGATTATTTGCCAGAAAATTTTTCGTTACATAACGATTATTTTGATTTTGACATTACTTATAATCAAACTGAAGATAGCATTTTATATACTCATCAGTTAAAAATGAAATTTTTAACCCTTAACCCAAAACAACAAAAAGAAGTTAATGCTGCCATTAAAAAATCGGAAAAAAACTTCAAGGAAGTCGTTGTGCTTAAAAAACAATAATTAATGAACTCAAAATTATTTTTATCACTATTTTGTCTATGTAGTATCACTACTTTATTTGCTCAACCATTTTATCAAGATTATGATTGGGATAAAAACCCTAGTTATTCTAATGAAGGTTTTTCAGAAAAAAGTATGGCTTCTGTAAAAGAAAAGGTAGTTACCGAATTCTATTTTAATGACGAAGGTGGTTTAGTTGAATATTTTTTAGAACATAATGTGTATTATCTAAACTCAGATGATGCCATTGAGAACTATAACAAAATTTATTTACCTCATTCTTCAGATTCAAATCTTGAAGTAACAAAAGCAAGAGTGATTTTAAAAGATGGTAACATATACGACTTAGACGACTCCAAAATTCTTACAGCAACTAACGAAGAAACAAATAAAACCTACAAATATTTTGCATTTGAAGGCATTGAAAAAGGAAGTTATATTGAGTACTTATATGTTGTAAAACGTTATCCAAGTTACAAAGGAAAACGTTTAAATTTTCAGTCCAGTTTTCAAAAAAACAATGTCGAATTTGATTTGTTTGCACCTACCAATCTTATTTTTAAATTCAAAAGTTATAATGAATTAAAAGAAATAGAAAACGATACCATAATTAAAGACAAAAACCGATGGTTTTTTAAGATTCCTAAAGTCAAAGCTCTTGAAAGAGAAACACTATCGGCATACAATTCACATAAAAAATATTTAATTTATGCTTTAGACCAAAATACAGCATCTCGTACAACTGACATCACTTCATATTCAAGCGTATCACAAAATATTTATGACTTTTACAATAAAGACATTTCAAAAAAAATTAGCTCACAACTAAAAAAGTTTCTAAATAATATTGATTATAATGAAAATGATTCAGACGATCAAAAAATTAAAGCTATAGAATCCTACATAAAAACAAATATTTATCTAGCTGAAGCAAATAGTAAAAAACTCTCCGCATTAGAGGACATATTAAAAGACAAAGTAGCTAACTTAAGAGGAATTATTCAACTGTATAATGCTATTTTCAAGCAATTAGATGTGAAATATGAATTTGTTTACACTTGTGAGCGTAATTATATGCTTTTTGACAAAAATTTTGAGGCCAATAATTTCTTGACAGATGTATTGTTCTATTTTCCAAAGTCTAAAGCTTATATGTCTCCCTCTGAAACCGATTCAAGGTTTGGGTTTCCTCCAGCTTTTTTAACCGACAATTATGGTTTATTTATTAAAGAGGTTGCCATTGGAGATTTTAAATCTGCTGTTGGAAAAATAAAATATATTAAACCTGTAAGCGCAGATCATACTATTGATAAAATGATTATTGATGTGAAATTTGATTCAGACGATATTTCTAACATCAATATTAATTTGAAAAGATCAATGACAGGATACTATGCGTTATATATTCATCCTTATATGGATATCATTAAACCAGAAGACAAAGATGAAGTCATTGAAAGTTATGCAAAAACCTTAGATGAAGATGCAATAATATCTAGCAAAAAAGTCAATAATGAAGACCCAAACCTTTTTGGTAAAAAACCATTAGAGTTTGTTTTAGATTTTAATTCGAATACTTTTGTTGAGAAAGCTGGAAAAAAATACTTGTTTAATGTTGGTCATTTAATTGGTCCGCAAACTGAATTGTATCAAGAAAAAGAACGTACACTCCCAGTCGAGAGCGAATTTCAAAGAAGTTATACGAGAACTATTAAAGTTACAATTCCTGAAGGTTATACTATTGCAAATTTAGATGATATCAATATAAGTAATGCTTATCTCAACTCTAAAAATGTGAAATTAATGAGTTTCGATTCTTCGTATATTTTAAAAGGAAATACATTAACAATTGTTGCTGATGAACACTACAGAATGAATCGCGTTAATACAGACATTTACGAAGAATATAGAGCTGTAATTAATAGTGCAGCCGATTTTAACAAAATCACTTTAATACTAGAACCAAAGTAATAATTCAACTTTTTAGTACTCAAGGTGGGAATCGAACCCACACTTCCGAAGAAACTGGATTTTGAATCCAGCGCGTCTACCAATTCCGCCACTTGAGCATTTAGGACTGCAAAATTATAAAATAAATTCTTACAATGCATTAAAAATAGTAGCTTTTATGCTTTTTCAGTCCAAATAAATTCCTAAATTTGCACCTCATTTAGAAAAAGAGGTATAAAACATTCCCAAACAAATAGTTAGACATGTCTAATTTAGCAACTGAAGCAAAAATATTTGCTTGTAACCAAAGTAAAACACTCGCAGAGAAAATTGCGACAACCTTTGGTGTGCCTTTAGGCAATGTTATAACCTCTACTTACAGCGATGGTGAATTTCAGCCATCTTATGAAGAATCTATTAGAGGTACTCGTATTTTCATTATAGGTTCTACACATCCTGGTCCAGAAAATTTAATGGAAATGTTGTTAATGATTGACGCTGCCAAACGTGCTTCAGCAAGGCACATTACAGCAGTGCTTCCTTATTTTGGATGGGCAAGACAAGATAGAAAAGATAAACCAAGAGTGCCAATTGCTGCAAAATTAGTAGCAAAAATGCTAGAAGCTGCTGGAGCAACTCGTATTATCACAATGGATTTGCATGCTGATCAGATACAAGGATTCTTTGAAAAACCTGTAGATCATTTATTTGCGTCTACTATATTTTTACCATACTTAAAAGAACTAAACTTAAGCAATCTAACAATTGCTTCTCCAGATATGGGAGGTTCTAAAAGAGCTTATGCCTACTCTAAAGCCTTAGAAAGTGATGTGGTTATCTGTTATAAGCAACGTGCTAAAGCTAATGTGATTTCTCATATGGAACTCATTGGAGATGTTACAGGAAAAAATGTCGTGTTGGTAGATGATATGGTAGATACTGCTGGAACACTAACAAAAGCAGCTGATTTAATGATGGAAAAAGGAGCGCTTAGTGTTAGAGCCATTTGTACACATCCAATTTTATCTGGTGATGCTTATAAAAAACTTGAAAACTCAAAATTAGAAGAGTTAATTGTTACAGATTCAATTCCGTTAAAACAAGAACATTCTAAAATTAGAGTTTTAAGTTGTGCCAAACTTTTTGCAGATGTTATGCATAATGTGCATTACAATAAATCAATTAGTTCAAAATTTGTAATGTAGCTCGAACAAGTTCGGCTAACAAAAAAAGTAAATAATTAAATTAATATAAAATGAAATCAATTACAATCAACGGATCTCAAAGAGAAAGCGTGGGCAAGAAATCGACAAAAGCCTTACGTAATGCTGGACAGGTTCCTTGCGTATTATACGGAGGAGACCAGAACGTGCATTTCTCTGCACCAGAATTGGCTTTCTCTAAACTTGTATACACGCCTAATGCGCATACAGTTGTGATTGCCTTAGACAATGGAGACACTTACGATGCTGTTTTACAAGACATCCAGTTTCATCCAGTAACAGACAAAATCTTACATGTAGATTTTTACCGTCTATTTGAAGACAAAGAAATTGCAATGGATATTCCAGTGCATATCATCGGAACATCTAAAGGTGTTTTAAATGGTGGAGTTCTTCGTAAAAACAAACGTAAATTAAGAGTAAAAGCGTTGCCTAAAAATCTTCCAGATTTCTTAGAAGCAGACATTACACCTCTTAAAATTGGAAACAAACTATATGTAACAGCTTTAGAAGGCGAAGGTTATACATTACTTCATGCAGATAACACAGTTGTTGTTCAAGTGAAGACAGCTAGAACTGCTGTACTTGATGCAGATGATGATGACGATGATGATGACGATGTTGAAGCTGCTGCTCCAGCAGAAGGAGGAGAAGCTCCTGCAACTGAAGCTCAAGAATAGACATACGTATTCTTTATATATAAAAAGCATTCTAAATATTTAGAATGCTTTTTTATTTTTACAAAAACATTTCATTATCTGGAAGTATTTAAAAACATTATTTAATTGGAATTCGATATCTATTGATATTGAAGAAACTAATCCTATGAAAAAATTTCTAATTGTTGGACTTGGAAATATTGGAGCCCAATACACAAATACAAGACACAATATCGGCTTTAAAGTTTTAGATGCTTTAGCCAAAAAAGAAGACCTTACGTTTGAAACACAAAAACTAGGTGATATAACTACATACAAATTTAAAGGACGAACATTTATTCTCTTAAAACCAAGTACGTTTATGAATTTAAGCGGCAAAGCTGTGCTCTATTGGTTAACAAAAGAGAAAATTCCGTTAGAAAATTTACTTGTAATTACTGATGATCTTAATCTTCCATTTGGTAGCCTTCGTCTCAAAACAAAAGGTAGTGATGGTGGACACAATGGTTTGAAAGATATTCAAAACAAACTACAAACCAATAAATACAACAGGTTTAGATTTGGCATAAGTGATGAGTTTTCTAAAGGCAGACAAGTCGATTATGTTCTTGGTGAATGGTCTGATATAGAATCTGAAAAACTTCCAGAACGCATAGAAAAATCGATAGCACTTATTAAATCTTTTGGAACTGCAGGTGTAAATAACACCATGAATACATTTAACGGAACATAAAAAAAGAGAAGCTCGAAAGCCTCTCTTTAAGTCTAAAATACTTTATTTCTTTTTAGTCAATTATTATTCGCTTCGTTATTTTGTTGTTTCCATTTTCAACAGTAACAAGATATACACCAGATTGAGCATTATTAAGATTTACAGTTTGATTAAAAGATGACGAACCATTATATATGTTATCAAAAATTCGTCTTCCTCTAATATCAAAAACTGAAATATTTACTTTTTCAGAATTCGAATTATTAATCTTAACATTAAACCTTCCTTTATTTGGATTTGGATAAATCACAATATCTGAAAGACTAAAAACCTCATCTTCAACCGAAAGTGTACTTTCTACACATAAATTAAGATTAAAACTATGAAATGTTCCTCCATCAAAAAAGGCATCATCAACTATTGTTAATGTCCAATCTCCACCAGAATTTTCACCATAAATAGCAGACATATCTCCTTGAGGAATGAAGCTTCCTGTAAACGGAGCAGTAGCACCTGTAATAGGACCATCTGTTCCTTCTTGATCAAAAGTTGTATCAACGAAATTCTCCCCATCTCCTCCTTGCCCCATAATTAAATCTACCACAGTACCTGACGGACTTGTAAGTGTAATATCTAAATCTGAGACATAAGTGTGACTCATATTTAATGTTACATTTACGTCTACAACAAGAAGATTTGAATCAACATTAATCGTTGATATAACTGTTCCTCCAAAAATAGATATGGTTTGTTCAACATCATCTAAGAAATCATCACAAATGACATTAGCTGTTGTAAAACTATAAACTGTAGATACTGGTGCAGTATTACACAAATTTGAAGCCGTAACTCTCCAGTAATACAATGTACTGGTATTCAATCCGCTAGCCATGTAAGATGTTGTTTGTACAGTTGCACTATCGACAATATTTGTAAAGCTCATATCTGAAGCAATTTCTACAAAATAATCTTGAGCATTATTACTACCTGTCCATGCTAATTCCGCTTCAGCACTTTGATCTATTGCTCCATTAGTAGGCGACGTTAAAATAGCGGCATCAACTGAGTCATTATAAACGTTCATTACTAAATCTACACTTTGAGTAATACCTCCAGAATTACCTTCAAACACAAACGGATAACTTCCTATGGCTAAACTACCTACTCCATTTATAGTAATCGTTCCAGATGTACCATCGTTTACAGCAGATGTTGGATTAATAATAGCTGAAGCACCAGATGGTAGTCCTGAAACAGAAAAATTTGTAGTGCCATTAAACCCAAGAAAAGTGTTGTAAGTAAAGTTATAAACCAAACTATTAGGTTGACAAACATCTAATTCTGTAGTATCAACAGTAATTACAAATTCAGACTCTTGGATCGTAAAATTTGAAGCGTTAACAGCATAAAAGATATTGTTATTCCCTTCAACTATAATTCTTGCCATTGACGTGTCGCCACCACCTGTAACAGGTACTGTAATATCTTGAGACCCATCATTTGCGACATTTGATGCTAAAGTAAACGGAAATGTTTGTCCTCCATCTACCGACAGCAATATATTTACAGTAGGTGTATTCACATTTCCACTATCAGTTCCTGCTACATCCCAAGTAATAGTTTGCAAAGATCCTGCATCCCAAGTTTCATTTGAGTTTTGAGAGGTTACTACAAAAGGACCGCTAACATCATCAACAGTTACTGTCATAGTATCATAGTCAGATTGAGGAGTCTGTCCAACTCCACCTGCCTCAGCTCGATCTCTAACAGTTAAAGCAAAATTTAAATCCCTTCCTACAGTAGATACTGTTTCCCAAGATGAATTATCTGCTGTTATTCCAGGATTTGTTTCTGTAAGTTGTCCATCTAAAACACGTTCAAAAATTGGCATATATCTATCTGGAGATGTACTAGGTGGTCTTGATCTCCAAAGCGCTCCACTTGTTTTTGTAGGACCAAAATTATTATTTGTTGTATTACCATTATCTATTTGCTCCCAACAATATGTTAGTGTATCTGAACCATCAGGATCAGTAGCATTTCCTCTTAAGACAAAAGCCGTTCCATTTGGAATTGTATAATCAGTTCCTGCATTTGCAACTGGTGGGTTATTAGTAATTGTGGTTGTTGCTGCACAATCATTTGGAGCTGAAGATACATTAGTTAAAATTTGACTTATTGAATAATAATGAAAATAAGGATCACTATGGTTTTGAACATTGTTACCACCAGTTATTCCAGCATAACCCATTATCGTAGTACCACTTCCAGGTTCAGCATTTACACCTGCACCTTCAGTATTATGAGAAAACGTATGGTTTGCTCCCATTTGGTGACCAACCTCGTGTGGTACATAATCTATATCAAAAAAATCAGACATATATGGACCTCCATCATTATCAACAAATAAATGTGCCGAAAATCCACTTCCTTTTCCATTTTCACAAACACAACCTATACAACCAGCATTTCCATTATTATCATCATAATGAAATAGATGTCCAATATCATAATCAGATTCTCCAACTGTAGCTGTTAAATTTGATTGCAAATCGTTATTTAAATTATTTCCGTAAGGGTCAGATCCAGAATAAACTAAATCAATAGCAGGATCATCTAATGTATCTACTAATACAAACGTAATTGCCATATCAACTTCAAACACTTCATTCATTCTATTTAAAGTCGAAACCAATTGCGCTAAAGCATCTTCTTGTGGACCACCATTACCTGCGTTACCATCATTCCAAAAACCAGTATATTGTGAAGTTGTTGAAATTGCTATTCTATATGTTCTAAGCGTTTGGTCATTAGCGTCACGTTGTAATACATTTGGTGATGCTGATCTAGAAAGTACTTCTATATCTTCAGTTAAACATTCAAATGTATCTGAAGAATCAATTTTTGCTTTTTTATTATAAATTAAATATTGTCCATTAGACACTTTGGTTACTGGTTGAATATAAAATGTCTCTTTATTAGGTTCAGATATCATGGCTTTCACACCTAAAGGAGTTACACTAAATCGTATTCTTGTTCCTGAATTATCAATTTTAGATCCTAAATATGTTTTAATATTTGGATGAGTATTAGCTCCATATTCTGAAGAAAATATTGCCGTTTCGACAACACGATAAGCTTCTAGCTCTCCTTGAACATTTGGAAACTGGACAATTGTATTTGATTGTCCGTTAGAAGCATCTCTATGAAGAGCGTTTTGTAATTGTTGTTTTAAGGTTTCAATATTTAATTGAAAAACCGTAAAGTTTTTTGAATCTAAATGCTCTAGCGTAATATTATTAGTTCCATTTCTAAACTCTGAAACGTTCCAAACTGCATCTTGCGCAAATGCTGAAAACATTCCAAAAAATAAAACCATAACTGTGGTGATGTGGAGATTTCTTTTCATAATATATTTTAAAAAATTTCCTAAAGATATAATAAATAAACAAAAAAAGAGGAGGCAATTCAGCCCCCTCTTTTAAAGTTATATAAATCACTTAGTTACTCCACTATAATTCGTTTAGTAACTTCATTATTTCCATCATTAACAGTAATTAAGTACATGCCTGATTGCACATTATTTAAATTAACTGTTTCATTAAATTCTCCTGTATTAGAATATAAATTATTATAGATTCTTCGTCCTCTAATATCAAATACATCCACTTTAATATCATTTCCAGAATTAGAATTCAATTTAATTGTAAACTCTCCATTATTAGGGTTAGGGAAAATTGCAAAGCCATCTAATTCAAATTCTGAAACACTTAAAGATTCTTCAGCACATATTGTTAATATTAGATCATTTAATTGTCCTACATCTCCTTGAAATGTATCAGCAACAAATAATGTCCAATCTCCTTGAGCATCTAGCCCATCAAACGTACTTAATGGATCTGTTGGTGAAATAGTTCCAGATGAAATATCAGTAGTATCTCCACCTGGACATGTAATTGCAGAAGCTGTATCGTCAAAAGTAAGTACCGTATTGTTAAAATTCTCAGAAGCGCAATCTTGAGCCAACAAATTCACAAAAATAGGATTAGCTTCGGTACTTGCAGGATGTACTAATTGTAATATTAAATCTTGAACATAAGTATGCGTCATATCTACGGTAACTGTCATGCCATCAATTATTGCTGAGTTTGGTACATTAACTACAATTGAAGCAAGTGGTTGACCAACTCCTCCGCCTGCTTGGCCATCTGTAATTGCAAGAGGTAGGTCTGCTGGATCTGGTGTATATGGCGTACAAACAATCTCAGTACAAGTATTGTTTAATACTACATCTACAGATTCTGTAACAGAATTAGATGTACCAGTAACCGTAATTGTATATTCACCAACTGCAGTAGCTCCAATATTTCCAATAGTCATTGTAAAATTCCCATCATCATTTAATGACGTAGGACTAAAAGTCACTGTAGAACCTGCTGGTTGTCCAGTAGCAGAAAAAGTTGTCGTTTCACTAAAATCTAATAACGTTGTATAAGTTAGATTAAAATCGGCTTGCATATCAGTGTTAGGACAGCTAAAAATTGGACTGTTATCAGCTGTAAGGTTAAATCCTGGAGCAGCTGCTACACAAGTATTAGGCTTAAATGCTGGCACTAAATTAGGACCAATATATGATTCAGCTACATTCATTTGTCCAGGTGTAAACATATACATACAAGCATCATTAACATAATCCATATAATTCATAGTTAAAGCCCTCTGTCCTGGTGAACAACCAAATGCTCCTGGTATGCTAGGACATCCATATGTACTATTAGCCACTTTAGGTGTATCAGCAATACCGTCTGCATCAGGTTGAGCACAATTTCCTCCTCCATCAGCAATAAACGTATGTGATAAATTAAAAAAGTGACCTAACTCATGAGTAGTTGTTCTACCTTGATTATAAGGAAATCCTGGAGCAATACCAGAAGTAGGACAACCAGATCCAACACCAAAAGTATTGGTGTTAATCACTACTGCCATACCATTAGCAACACTACCTCCTAATGGTGAATAACCTAGTGGTCCAATTGGTTTTACAAGAAAGTTCATATACCCTTGAAAGTTGGCATCCATCTCAGGAAATCCCGCTCCATTCGCAAAATTATAACCAATAGTAACGGCTGGCTGTCCTTCAACTAATTGAGGTACACCTACTGGATGATTTGATGTAGCAATACAAAATTCGATATTAGTAGATCCAGGACTTAAACCAGGATAATATTGACCAGATTGATTATTCCAAATAGACAGGTCTGCATTAGTTGCTGAGTAATCTGCATTTAAAACATCTATTTGACTTTGAGCCAAAGCTTCTAGACAAGCTCTGTCTGCTGGGTTTCCTGTTGGAAAATGTACTGCAACAGGAATTTGTATGGTTGCACCTCCTCGTGCTTGGGAATCTGTATTTAATCTTCTAGCAACTTCTTCCTTGAATCTTTTTTGATTCTCTTTGTATTCTTTTGCTAAAACAGGGTCTTTTAGCATCTCTTCCATGTACTCGACCATTCCACAAGTACGATCTTGAGAAAAGCTGGCAAAAGCAAATAAAAGTACTAAAGCAGTTAACATTGATTTAAAAGTAAAGTTCTTCATGTGTTTTGAATATTAGTTAAATTTTTCTTTATCACTACATTTTTAACAAATAGTGGCTTCAAATTTAATGAAATCTTATGGTTTTTTTATTGTTTTTTTAACAAAACCTTTGGTTTTAACATTAAATGACATTAATTTCCATGTGTCTTTATCTTTTTTAAAAAAATTAAAGTCATAAATACTGAAATCAACGTTTCTTCCTTTTAGGTTTATGATTATTTTTACCAAAATAAAATTCAGTCTTGAAACTTTATAATTCTCAAAACACATATTCTAAAAACCCATCAGTAATTACTATTGGAACTTTTGATGGTGTACATATAGGTCATCAAAAAATTATTGAACGTTTGGTTAATGTTGGCCAAAACAAAAACCTAGAATCAGTTGTTTTAACCTTTTTTCCTCATCCTAGAACGGTGCTTCAAAAAGATGCAAATATTAAGCTTTTAAACACCATTGATGAACGCAAAGAATTACTCTCTAAATTAAATTTAGAAGCACTTCTAGTTAAAACATTTAATCTTGAATTTGCTAATCTTTCAGCAAGAGATTATGTCAAAACTATTTTAGTTGACGAACTAAATGCCAAGCACATTATTATTGGTTATGATCATCATTTTGGTAAAAACAGGAGTGCCAATATTGAAGATTTAAAGGTCTTTGGAAAAGAATTTGGGTTTGAAGTTGAAGAAATTTCTGCTCAAGACATTAAAGATGTCGCTGTGAGTTCAACAAAAATTAGAAATGCAATCTCTATAGGAGACATCGCAACGGCTAATTCATATTTAGGTGCTCCATTTTTCTTAACCGGAATTGTTGTAAAAGGAAAAGGTTTAGGCAAACAAATTCAATTTCCAACAGCTAATATCCATGTTAAAGAAGATTATAAACTCATTCCTAAAAATGGCGTTTATGTTGTTAGTGCTAATATTGATAATGTAAAAATTTATGGCATGATGAATATTGGTACAAATCCAACGGTTAATGGAACAAAACAATCTATTGAGGTTCATTTTTTTGACATTAACAAAGATCTTTATGGTAAAAAACTCAAAGTAAAAATTTTAAATCGACTAAGAGACGAACACAAATTTGAATCTATTACATTACTTCAAGAGCAACTTAAAATAGATCAAAAAGAAGCGTTAAAGTTCATTAATACCAATGCATAAGTTTTTATTTAAACATATAGACAATAGCGCACTAATTGTATTTAGAATGCTATTTGGAGCCTTAATTGCTTTAGAAAGTTTTGGTGCTATTCTTACTGGTTGGATTACCCGAACTCTTGTTGAACCTCAATTTACGTTTAGCTTTATTGGTTTTGAATGGTTGCAACCTTTACCTAGTCCTTGGATGTATATTTATTATGCAGTTATGGGAATCTTTGGGATTTTTGTAATGTTAGGTTATAAATATCGATTGAGCATCATAAGTTTCACCATACTTTGGGCTGGCGTGTATTTTATGCAAAAATCATCTTACAACAATCATTATTATTTTTTAATGATTTTAAGTGCTGTAATGATTGTGATGCCTGCTCACAAATATGCTTCTGTTGACGTAAAACTCAATCCGAAAATCAAACGCAACTCCATGCCTAATTGGTGTAGGTTATATTTTTTCTTTCAACTTTTCATTTTATACAGCTTTGCATCAATTGCTAAAATGTATCCAGATTGGATAGATCTTACAGTACCTAAAATTTTAATGCAAAGTAAGCAACACTATATTTTGGTTGGAGAACTCCTTCAATATAAAGTGGTACATTATTTTGTAGCTTATGGTGGTATATTATTTGACGGACTTATTATTCCGATGTTACTATGGAAACCAACTCGCAAAATTGCCTTTTTCGCTTCCATATTTTTCCATCTCTTTAATTCAATCATTTTTCAAGTTGGAATTTTTCCGTATTTATCATTATCGTTTTCGTTATTCTTTTTTGAACCTAAACGTATTCAGAATATATTTTTAAAGAAAAAAACACTTTATGAAGCAAATGAAGTCATCGTTCCAAATTATGCTTCAGTTATTAAAACTGTTTTTATCACATTTTTTATTATTCAAATTGCACTTCCGTTAAGACACCATTGTATTGAAGACGATGTGTTATGGACAGAAGAAGGACACCGAATGTCTTGGCGAATGATGCTTCGTACAAAAAATAGTTATACGTCATTTACTGTTGTTGATAAAGCAACCAAACGTGCTACAAAAATTAATTTAAGCGAGTACCTTTCTAAAAAACAACGAAAATCTGTAGGTTCAAAACCTGATGTTATTTGGCAATTTGCGCAGCACTTGAAAAAAGACTACGCAAGCAAAGGAAAAGACATTGAAGTTTACGTTAACGCTTTTGTAAGTGTAAATGGAAAACCAAGACAACAACTTATCGATCCAAAAGTAGACTTAGCAAATGTAAAATGGCATCCTTTTAAACATCAAGAGTGGATTTTACCTTCAAAACAAGACGAGAATAACTGACAATTCATTAAATTTGCAGCTTAAATTTTTACGCATGTTACAAGTTGCTTTTATTAGAGAACATAAAGAAGATGTTATACAAAGATTGGCGAAACGAAATATTGATGCCTCTCAAATGATAGAACAAGTTCTTCAATTAGATGAAGACAGAAGAGCCTTACAAACTCAATTAGACACCACACTAGCCGAATCTAATAGTATTTCAAAAGAAATTGGAAACTTGTTTAAATCTGGAAAAGCTTCTGAAGCTAATGCGCTAAAAGAAAAAACCACACAACTTAAAGAAGATTCTAAAACCTTAGGTGAACAACTAAGTGCTAAAACTGAAGCATTACAAACTTTATTATATAAAATACCTAACGTTCCTAATGCAATTGTTCCTGCTGGAAATACCGATGAAGATAATGAAGAAGTATTTAGAGAAGGTGATATTCCTGTGTTACATAGCGAAGCTTTACCTCACTGGGAATTAGCAAAAAAATACGATATCATCGATTTTGAACTTGGTAACAAAATTACTGGAGCAGGTTTTCCTGTGTATAAAGGAAAAGGCGCAAGATTACAACGTGCTTTAATTACCTATTTTTTAGATAAAAACACCGAAGCTGGTTACACCGAATTTCAATTACCTCATTTAGTTAATGAAGCCTCAGGATTTGGTACTGGTCAATTACCAGATAAAGAAGGTCAGATGTATCACGTAACCGAAGACAACTTATACCTTATTCCTACTGCTGAAGTTCCAGCAACTAATTTATTTAGAGACGATTTATTAGCAGAAAGCGATCTACCAAAAGCCATTACTGGTTACACACCTTGTTTTCGTCGTGAAGCTGGAAGTTATGGCGCACATGTTAGAGGTTTAAACCGTTTACATCAATTTGATAAGGTTGAAATTTTACGTGTTGAGCATCCAAATCGTTCGTATGATGCGTTAACCGAAATGGTTGAACATGTAAAAACCATACTTCAAGAACTTAAATTACCATACAGAATATTACGTTTATGTGGAGGCGATTTAGGCTTTACATCAGCTTTAACTTATGATTTTGAAGTGTTTTCAACTGCTCAAGATCGATGGTTAGAAATTTCTTCTGTATCTAATTTTGAAACCTATCAAGCCAATAGATTAAAACTCCGATTCAAAAATAGTGATGGTAAAAAAGAACTTTGCCATACGCTTAACGGAAGCTCATTAGCTTTACCACGAGTTTTAGCTGGTATTTTAGAGAATTATCAAACCGAAGATGGCATTCAAATTCCTGAGGTTTTAATTCCTTATACTGGATTTGATAAAATCTAATTTGTAAGATTTTTCATATATTAAATCGTTTAAATGCTAAAAAAAGACGTTGTTCAACGAATATTTGACAAATTCTTTTGATTTTTCAAGAATAATATTGAAGTTGGTACTCCAAATCACCAATAACCTACTTATTATGAAAAATATCAAACGTCTTGTTCTTTTAGTGACCTTGATTGTTATGGCAAGTAAAGTATTTCTGTAATGTTTTATTACTTCAATTAGATAATCCCAAAAAAATAGCCACAGCAGAGTAATTGAATCATTTTATAATATGATTAATAGCACATTTATTTTGGTTGGTAATGCCTAAACGTACGTTTAGGCATTTTTTTATAAAAACATTCACAATATGTAAGCACAGCTTAAGTTATATTTACATAAATTAGTGGCATGAAGCAATTCTTACTCATCATCTTTATTTGTACATCTGTGTTAGGTTTTTCACAAAACGAACAACTAGCAGACGGCTATTTCAAACGTGGAGAATTTGAAAAAGCTCTAATTTCTTACCAAAAATTATACGAAAAACATAAAGGCAATTATAAATACCTATACAAGCTTATTGAAACACACCAGCAGTTAGAACAGTATGATAACGTGCAAATCCTTTTATTAGAACGTCTTTCTAAAAGTAATAACCCAACTCTTTTAGTCGAATTAGGTTACAATTATCAATTAAAAGGCAATACAGAAATGTCTGAAACTTACTTTACTGATGCCATTATTGCTATTGACGAAAACCCAGCTTTTGCATATAGTGTCGCAAAACGTTTTCAAGACCATAGTATTTTAGATAAGGCTATTATTGTTTACAAAAAAGCAATGGTTCTTAATCCTAAACAAAACTACAACGTTCAATTGGCACGCATTTATGGTGAACTTGGAAATATTGAAGACATGTTTTCAAATTATATCGATTATATAGCATTAAAGCCAACATATTTAAACAACGGAAAACGTGCATTTAGTGATTTTGTTTCTGAAAATAGCGATAATGAAAATAACGTCTCACTAAGAAAACTACTACTTAAAAAAATACAAGCACAACCAGACGAAATGTGGTACGATATGTTAAGCTGGCTCTATATTCAAGAAAAAGCTTACAATAAAGCTTTTGTTCAAGAAAAAGCGCTGTACCGAAGAAATCCTGAAAGTTTAAGTCGTATTACAGATTTAGCTCTTACTGCTATTAATGAAAAAGAATACGATATAGCCATCTCTATTTTTAATTACATTTTAGAAAATTCTCAAGATATTGAAACCAGACTTACTGCACATCAGTACCTTTTAGATATTGAAATCACAAATGCTAGCAAAAAGGAACTCAAAGACATTCAAGAAAAATACCTAGAACTTTTTAATCAGTATGGTACTTATGAGCAAACCATTTCGCTTCAAATTGCATATGGCAATTTTCTAGCATTTAACCTCCATAAGCCAGAAGAAGCGAGTCTGTTTTTAAAGGAAAGTCTCAAATTAGAATTGTCTTTATTTCAAGAAGCTACAGTAAAACTAAAATTAGGTGATATTTTAGTGTTTCAAGAAAAATTCAATGAAGCTTTAATCTACTATTCTCAAATTCAAGCGAATTTAAAAAACAGTACCATTTCTCAGCAAGCCAGGTTTAAAGTTGCAAAAACAAGTTATTATAAAGGTGATTTTGAATGGGCAGAATCGCAACTTAAAATTTTAAAGTCTTCTACTTCTCAACTCATTGCAAACGATGCGTTAGATTTAAAACTCTTGATTTCAGATAACATTCAAGAAGACTCACTTCATACTGCATTACGCTTATACTCTAAAGCTGATTTACTTGGGTTTCAGAATAAAAACGAAGAAGCTATTTCATTTTTAGATAAAATCCTTAAGGAACATAAAGGCGAAACAATTGAAGACCAAGCCTTATTTATGCAAGCAAAACTGTTTGAAAAAACAAAACAATACAATAAAGCTAAGACTAATTACGAATATATTATAGCCAATTATAGAGATGAAATTCTTGCTGATGATGCGCATTTTTATTTAGGTCAATTATACGAAACACAACTAGGTGAGCCAGAAAAGGCAAAACCTTTGTATGAAAATATTATATTTAATCACGAAGACAGCATATACTTTATTGAAGCTCGAAAGCGTTTTAGAATGCTTCGTGGTGATGCTATTAATTAATTTATTAAATGATTGTTGCAGAAACTGACAGGCTTATTCTCTCAAAAATCACTACAGACGATGCTGCTTTTATTTTAGAGTTAATGAATACACCTGATTGGATTAAATACATTGGCGACCGAAACATTAAAACAGTCGAAGAAGCCGCAAACTACATTCAAAACAATCAGCTTAAATGCTATAAAGAACATGGTTTTGGCTACTATAAAGTTCAAGTAAAAGCTGAAAAACTAAAGTCAATAGGCACTTTCGGACTATTAAAAAGAGACACCTTAGAATATATTGACATTGGGTTTTCTATGCTTCCCGAATACCACAGAAAAGGTTATGGTTTTGAAGCTGCTTCAGAAATAGTACATCTTGCTAAAAACTCCTTCAATATAAAAATGCTTTGCGCAATTACGCTTCCAGAAAACAAACCTTCTATTCGTCTTTTGGAAAAATTAGGCTTATCTTACCAAAAAACAGTAAAACCCTTTGAAGACGACAAAGAACTTCTGTTCTTTGTAAAAAAATTATAATTATCATATATGTATATCTATAATGTGACTGTCAATATTGATGACAGCATCCATGACGAATGGTTACTTTGGATCAAAGAACATATTCCTCAAGTACTTTCAACTGGAAAATTTGAAAAAGCCACCTTAACTAAAGTTTTGGTTGAAGAAGATATGGGAGGACAAACCTATTCTATTCAATATCGATCTTACTCAAGAGAAGCATTAGACGCTTATTACAAAGAAGATGCTGAAAAATTAAGAACTGAAGGCATGAAAAAATTTGCAGATAAAATGTTAGCGTTTAGAACTGAGCTTCAAATTGTAGATGAGTATTCAGTAAAATTTAAGTAAAAAATCTATGGATATAAATGGGTTTTTGTTTAAGAATAAACGCCTTTTATGTGGTATTAGCTTATGTGCATTCATCATAGGCATCTTAATAAGTTATATAAATTATGGAACTGAACCTTGGGAAACCATTGGAGGTTTTATTTGTGGTTTTAGTTTTGGACTATTCATCCTATTTATATCAATAAAAAAAATCAAATAGTTGTGGCAAATAATTTTGATAAGAATCAAGTAAAAGCAAAAAAACATCTAGGACAACACTTTTTAACCGACGAGTCTATTGCAGAAAAAATTGCAAACACATTAAGTTTAAAAGGTTACAAGCACGTGCTTGAAATTGGACCTGGAATGGGAGTTCTTACCAAATATTTGCTTAAAAAAAATATCAAAACACATGTTATAGAAATTGATACCGAATCTGTAGAATATCTCAAAGCTAATTATCTCAATTTAGCAGATCGAGTGTATGAGCACGATTTTTTACGTTACGACTTAACTCAAGTTTTCAATGACGAACCTTTTGCTGTCATTGGAAATTTTCCATACAATATTTCAACACAAATCGTATTTAAAACTTTAGAAATGCGTGAACAAATCCCTGAGTTTTCAGGTATGTTTCAAAAAGAAGTTGCCCAACGTATCTGTTCTAAAGAAGGCAGTAAAGTGTATGGCATTCTTTCAGTATTAACTCAAGCTTTTTATGATGCAGACTATTTATTTACTGTTCCGCCAACTGTGTTTAATCCGCCTCCAAAAGTAGATTCTGGAGTTTTACTACTCAAACGAAAAAAAGATTTTAGCTTAAGTTGTGATGAACACCTGTTTTTTAAAGTCGTAAAAACAGCCTTTCAACAACGCAGAAAAACACTTCGTAACAGTTTAAAAACATTTAATCTTTCAGATAATTTAAAAGCAAATGTTATATTTGGCAAACGTCCAGAACAACTAAGTGTTGATTCATTTATTGAACTCACGCTTTTAATTCAAAACGACGAGAAACACTAAGAATTGTCATTTCAACAAAGTGAAACGACGAGACATCTTTTAGATTCAGTCAAGCAGCAATACATGATAGAAGAAAAAGACAACATACAATTTGAACTTACCGATGAACTCATTGAGCAAGTAGAACTTCTTGTTGCTAAACACGATGACAAAGCATTAAAAAAACTTTTAAATGAGTTTCACTATGCTGATGTTGCCGAAATTTTAGATGAATTAAACCTTGAAGATTCAGTTTATGTTATCAAGTTATTAGATTCTGAAACCACTTCAGACATTTTAACTGAACTTGATGAAGATACCAGAGAAAAAGTATTAGAAAACCTTTCAGCAAAAGAAATTGCAGAAGAAGTTGAAGAATTAGACACTGATGACGCTGCAGATATTATTGCCGAACTTCCTGAAGAACGTCAAGCAGAAGTAATTTCTAGAATTGAAGACGAAGAACATCGCGAAGAAATTACCGAACTTTTAACTTACGATGATGATACTGCTGGTAGTTTAATGGCAAAAGAGCTAGTAAAAGTTTATGAAACATGGACTGTAGCTGGATGCTTACGTCGTATTCGCGGACAAGCAAAAGAAGTCACTAGAGTGCATTCAATCTATGTAGTAAACAAGCAAGAAAAACTTATTGGTCGCTTATCACTTAAAGATTTAATTGTTGCTAAAAGCGAGCAAAAAATTGCAGAGATTTCAAAAGACAGTGTAGACTACGTGAATGTTAATGACGATGTTGAAGACGTCGCCAAAGTCATGGCAAAATACGATTTAGAAGCCATTCCTGTTGTTGATGATAACCAAACGCTTTTAGGTAGAATTACCATCGATGATATTGTAGATGTTTTAAAAGAAGAAGCCGAAAAAGACTACCAAATGGCTGCTGGTATCACTGGTGATGTAGAAGCAGATGATAGTATTATTGAACTTACCAGAGCGCGATTACCTTGGTTATTTTTAGGACTTGTTGGAGGTGTTGGCGCCTTTTTGATTATGGAAGGCTTTCAAGGTATTTTTGAAAGATATGCCTTACTGTTCTTTTTTACACCTCTAATTGCCGCAATGGCAGGAAACGTTGGTGTACAATCTAGTGCAATTATTGTTCAAGGTCTTGCCAATGACGATGTTAAAGGAAGTATCAATAGTCGTCTTATAAAAGAAATGCTATTAGCAGCGCTAAACGGAACCATATTGGCTGTGTTTTTATTTCTATTTGTTTGGGCAACCAAAGGCGATTTCACAACAGCACTAGCCATTTCAATTTCATTAATCGTTGTCATCATCGTAGCAGGTTTAATTGGTACGTTTGTCCCACTATTTCTCAACAAAAGAGGTATTGATCCAGCAATTGCCACAGGACCATTTATCACCACGAGCAATGATATTTTTGGAATCTTAATTTACTTCTGGATTGCAAAACTAATTTTAGGCATCTAATATTTTAGACAATCTCAACGTGTGCCTGCATTGCGTATAGTCTAATTACTCAACCACTTATACAAAACTTTGTAACTTTGCCGTATCTCTATATAACTAACATATCAATCATTACGAAACCCTAATCGTAATGTATTGATACAAAAAACAAATTATGATACGTAGCTATTGGAATGAAAAATGGAAAGACATAATATTTGACGAAGGCATTGCCGAAAACGAAAAATTTAAAATCTCAAATTATGGTCGAATATTAAACTGTAAAGGAGAAAAAGAATTTGAGGTCAAGGTATCATTTATAAACGGATACCAAAACCTTCCTTTAAAACAAAAACTAAACGGAAAATCTACGAGTAGATATGTTCATAAACTCGTTGCACAACATTTTTTGGAGCAAAACGACGGCATTTATGTCATTCATCTTAATTATGATAAAACCGATAATCGGGTTGAAAACTTAAAATGGGCAACAAAGCGAGAAAAAGAAGTTCACCAATTCAGTAATCCTGAATACAAAAACAGACCTCGAAAAAGAACTTACTCAAAATTAACCGAAACTAAGGTTAAACTTATAAAGCGAAAAATAAACGACCCAAACCGAAGAACACGACTAAAAATGATTGCTAAACAGTTTGGAATCTCAGAAATGCAACTTTATAGAATTAAAACTGGAGAAAACTGGGGTTATGTAACCGAATATTAAATGAAACCTATAAACATAAAAAACAAACATGCTTTATTCTCAAAACAATGGCATCCACATCGCATTGCAATTGTTGATAATATGCAAGTCCTTCTTGCAAAAATCAAAGGCGAATTTGTATGGCATAGTCACGATGATGAAGATGAGTTATTTCAGGTTATAAAAGGAACGCTTTATATGCAATTTCGCAACCGAACCGAAGTGGTTAATGAAGGCGAAATTATTGTGGTACCAAAAGGTGTAGAGCATAACCCATCAACAAAAGACGATGAAGAAGTTCATTTGTTATTGTTCGAAAAACTAAGCACAGCACATACAGGAAAAGTTAAAGCAGAATTAACTCAAACCGAATATCCTGAAATTTGATTTAACTGTCATGTCGAGCGCAGTCGAAACATCTCATAATGAGATTTCTCAATCGTCACTCTGTTCCTCATGTCGAAATGACAACTATGAAAATACTCCATCTAGATAAAAATCACGATTTACTCATTGAGCAACTCGACGCTTTAGGCTTTACAAACGACGAAGATTATTCGTCATCAAAAGAAGCCATTGAACAAGTTATTCACCAATATGATGGTTTCATTATTCGTAGTCGATTTAAAATCGATAAACCATTTTTAGATGCTGCCACGCAACTTAAATTTATTGGTCGTGTTGGTGCTGGACTCGAAAACATCGATTGTGATTATGCTCAATCTAAAGGTATTCATTTAATTGCTGCACCAGAAGGCAATCGCAATGCTGTTGGCGAACACAGTTTAGCCATGTTACTATCGTTATTCAACAAACTAAATAAAGCAGACCAAGAAGTTAGAGCCGGAAAATGGTTACGAGAGGACAATCGTGGTGTCGAGCTCGATGGTAAAACTGTAGGTTTAATTGGTTACGGAAACATGGGAAAAGCTTTTGCTAAAAAGCTTAGAGGTTTTGATGTAGAGGTCTTATGTTATGATATTAAATCCAATGTTGGAGATCAAAATGCTAAGCAAGTTACTCTAGAAGAACTTCAAGAAAGAGCAAACATTTTAAGTTTGCATACTCCTGAAACACCACGAACAATTAACATGGTTAATTCTAACTTTATTAATGCTTTTAAAAAATCGTTTTGGCTTATCAATACAGCTAGAGGAAAAAGTGTTGTCACAAAAGATTTAGTTTTGGCTTTGCAATCAGGTAAAATTTTAGGTGCTGGATTAGATGTGCTTGAATATGAGAAATCATCATTTGAGAATTTATTTAAACCAACTGTCTCCTCGAGCGCAGTCGATAGGTCTCATCTACCTAAAGCTTTTGACTACTTAATACAAGCCAACAATGTTCTCTTAACACCTCATGTCGCTGGATGGACTATTGAAAGTAAAGAAAAATTAGCACAAACTATAGTAGATAAAATTAAATTAGAATTTTGCTAAATTTAGTACATGAAAAAAACCATTCTCGTTTTTGCATTACTTATACTAGCACTTCTACTTCTATTTCAGTTTAGTAAATATGCTGTTATTTCGGGAGATTTAAACTCTGAGGTTGTAATTGCTATCATCGCAATAGTTTTCTTTTTTATTGGTATATACCTCAATAAAAAAAGTCTTCAAAAAAGGAGTTCTGTTTTAAATGAAATCGACCATAAAAAAATAAAAGACCTTGATATTAGTAAACGTGAATATGATGTCTTGATAGGCATTTCCGAAGGACTTTCTAACAAAGAAATTGGTGAGAAACTTTTTGTTTCAGAAAGCACTATAAAAACTCACGTTTCTAATCTTCTATCTAAGCTTAATGCTAAGCGTCGCACACAAGCTCTTCAAATAGCAAAAGACATTAATATTATATAAAAACCCTATTTTTAAACTAAAGTATGAGTGGTTTGGTACTTTAGTATGAGTACATTTTTAAAGGCTTCTCATAGTTTTGTATTGTTATTAATTTAAAAACTTATGACTATGACTTTAGGTGCATTTTCGGTGAGTTTGAATGTAAAAGACATTCATGCTTCCAAGACGTTTTACGAAACTTTAGGATTTTCGGTGTTTGCTGGAAATATTGAACAAAATTATTTAATCATGAAAAATGGCGATTCAATAATTGGATTGTTTCAAGGCATGTTTGAGCAAAATATTTTAACCTTTAATCCTGGTTGGAATCAAAATGCTGATACACTTGACACATTTGATGATGTCAGAGCAATTCAGAAGCATTTAAAATCAAACAAAATTAAACTAGAGCGTGAAACTGATGCAAACACTTCTGGTCCTGCTAGTGTTGTGCTTTATGATCCTGATGGTAATACCATTTTAATTGATCAACACATCTAACATTCATTCATTAAAACTATTACATCATGAAACAAACAGTACTTAAATATGGTCTCTACGGACTCCTAACAGGTTTTATAATTTTCACAATTCACCTCATAATTGGAATTGACAACTTTGACTATTCAACCAATGAGATACTTGGTTATGTATCTATTTTCTTATCTCTATCATTCATATTTTTTGGGATAAAGCATTATAGAGACCGAGTAAACAATGGTATAATTTCATTAGGCAAAGCGATTATCATTGGTATATTAATTTCAGTTTTGGTCGGAATAGGCATTGCTATAGCAGATTTTATATATACAAAATTTATTAATCCTTCTTTTTTTAGTGATTATGAAAAAGCATTAACCGAACAAGGCAAAGCAGATGAAATTTTTGAAATGACGAGTTCTATTGCTGCCTTATTTATGTTTACACTAGTCACTATTATAGGATTTATTATATCTTTAATTTCAGGATTAATCTTACAACGTAAATAAAACTAAATATCATGACATACGAAGCTACATCTCCAGAAGATTATATTAGTCAAACACCTGAAGAACGTCACAATGCTCTAAAAAAATTGCGACAAGTCATTAAAGACAACCTTCCAAAAGATTTTGAAGAAGGGATGATTTATAAAATGATAGGCTATTATGTTCCGCATTCAGTATATCCAGATGGTTATCATTGTGATCCCAAAACACCACTACCTTTTATGAGTTTTGCGTCGCAAAAAAACTCTATTAACTTATACCATAGTGGTATTTATGCTAAAAAAGAATTACACGATTGGTTTGTTAACGAGTATCCTAAACATTGTAGCCGTAAACTCGATATGGGAAAAAGTTGTATTCGTTTTAAGAAAACAGAAGATATTCCCTTTGATTTAATTGCCGAACTTACTAGAAAAATGACTTGTGATGAATGGATAGACATCTATGAATCAGCATTAAAAAAATAATTGTCATTTAAGCCTTTCGACGTCGCTCAAGACGAGCTCTGTCGAGATATCTTTAACATATAAACAACATAAAGAATTTCAATTAATGAGATTCTGAAATAAATTCAGAGTAAAATGAAACATAGAGTCACAGGAATAGGTGGACTGTTTTTTAAAAGTACAGATCCTAAAGCATCAAAAGAATGGTATAAAAAACATTTAGGTTTTAATACAGACGACTATGGTTGTACCTTTTGGTGGAAAGACAAAGACGGTAACGATTGCTCCACACAATGGAGTCCGTTTTCAAAAGACACTTCATATTATGAACCTTCTAAAAAAGAGTTTATGTTTAATTATCGTGTTGAAAATTTACAGGAACTTATGAAGGTTTTAAAAGACGAAGGTGTTACCATTGTTGATGATATTCAAGAATTTGAATATGGAAAATTTGGTTGGATTCTCGATAATGATGGCAATAAAATTGAATTATGGGAACCTGTAGACAAAGCCTTTATGTAACAAATGATTGAGGTAATAGACTAATATTTTGAACAAATTTATTAATTTTATAACCTAACCATTTAAAAACCATAAAACTATGTCTGATGATAACAAAAATTTAAGCGACGACCTTAACGATATGTTAGGAGACGCTAAAGAAGGTGCAAAAAAAGCGGCTGATAAAGTAAGCGACAAAGCAAGTGAGTTTGCAGATGAGGCAAAAGAAACAGCTTCAGAGTTTGCTGATAGTGCTAAAGAAGCATTTAATAGTGCGTCTGGAGATAATAAAAAAATATTAGCTGGCATATTAGGTATTATTTTAGGCTGGGCTGGAGTTCACAAATTTGTTTTAGGATATAATAAAGAGGGAGCTATTATGCTCATTGCCTCTATTGTCCTTTACTTTCTTACTTGTGGAATTGGCACAATGGTTGTTAGTATTATTGGATTAATTGAAGGTATTATTTACTTGACAAAATCTGACGAAGAGTTTTACAACACCTACCAAGTTGGTAAAAAACCTTGGTTCTAAACAAAACATATATACGGAAAAAGCCAGAATTTATGTTCTGGCTTTTTTTATTTTTCAGTATTAGATCCGTTAGAAAATTTACGTTCCAACTCAGCTTGAAATTCTTCCATTACTGGTTTCACTGTACTTTCGGGCAAATCGGCAATTTTAATATACATTAAGCCATCAACCGAATTATTAAACAAAGGATCTACGTTAAAAGCAACCAACTTTGCATTCTGTTTAATATACTTTTTTAATAACACAGGAAGTCGCAATGCACCTGGTTCGACCTCATCAATAATTTTATCAAACTTATTTAAATCGGCTTCAGTTTCATCAAACACAAAGTCTTTATCAGCATCTTTTAGTTTTACTTTAAATTCCTTTTTAGGATGTACATATTGTGCAACATAAGGATCATAATAATGTGATTTCATAAACTCTATCATCAACGATTTTGAAAAGTTTGAAAACTGATTACTAATACTCACGCCACCAATAAGGTATTTATGTTCAGGATAACGCAATGTGGTATGCACAATACCTTTCCAAAGTAAAAATAAAGGCATTGGTTTTTGCTGATATTCTTTAATAATGAATGCTCGTCCCATTTCTATAGATTGGCTCATCATTTTATACAGCTCTGGCTCAAAACGAAATAAATCCTGAAGATAAAAACCATCTATACCATATTTTGCAAAAATTTGAGAACCTAATCCCATTCTGTAAGCTCCAGCTAATCGATTGGCATCAGTATCCCATAAAAACATATGGTGATAATAGGTGTCAAAATTATCTAAATCTATCGCTTCATTTGTGCCTTCACCAATAGCTCTAAAAGTAATTTCTCGCAATCGACCTATCTCTCTTAAAATATTTGGAATGCGCTCTGGATTGCTTAAATAAACTTCGTAATTTTTACTTTGTAATAACCTACAATCACTCTCTCGAAGCGCATCAACTTCAGAAATCATCACCTCTTGACTAACAGAACCAACAATACGTTTTGGAGATTTTGGTGGTGTTTTTAAGGTGTTTGAAAGATTGTCTAATATTTTAGGTTTGTCCTCAAAAGCATTAGACAAAATATAGGTTTTACGTCTTAAAAATTCTGAAAAACTAGCAAGTGTGTCGTGCTCTTTTTGATCGTTTACAGAAATTGGACGACCAATTCTCACCTTGATAATTCGATGTTTTTGTGTTAGTAATTCTGAAGGCAACTTTGCTGTTCTAAAGGTGTCACTAATTTTTGAAAGCTTATAAAACAACTTACTATTCTTTGCATGAAAGTAGATAGGGACCACAGGAACTTCAGCTTTTTGAATCAGTTTCATCGCAGCTTCTTCCCAAGGTTTATCTACAACCAATTTACCGTCTCTATAGGTAGAAACCTCACCTGCTGGAAAAATTCCTAAAGGATGGCCTTCTCTTAAATGTAAGATTGAATTTTTAAAACCAGCAATACTCGACTTCACATCCTTTCTATCTTCAAAAGGATTAACTGGCATGATGTAAGGCTTTAAGGGTTCAATTCTATGCAATAAAAAGTTTGCAATAATCTTAAAACCTTTACGCTGTTCAATCATTAATTTTAACAGCAAAATACCATCAATTCCTCCTAAGGGATGATTAGACACTGTAATATATGCACCATCTTTGGGTAAACGTTTTAAATCTTCTTCTGGAATTTCAAATTTAATTTGAAAGTCGTCTAAAATCCCATCTAAAAAGGCAACATCACTTAAGTGTTTATTGCGTTTATAAATTTTATTAAGTGTCGATATTTTAAGGACTTTCATCAGCATCCATCCAACAAAAGTGCCTATAAAACCATACTTGTCAACATTAATGGCTTTGGCAACTTCTTTAGCAGTAACTAATCCTATTTCAGGTGGTTTACTCATGACTGTAAATGTACTAAATTGTTATTTAGTTACGATTTGTATGGTTTCTTGTGTTAATTGTTTTAATAACAAGGCTTTATCTTTTTCTACAGATTTTATAGCTTGCTCATTATAGTGTCTTACAGTATAAAGACTCACATTTTCGTGACATGTTACTTTAAATTTTGCTTTTAGATGCTGAAGCAATTGCTCAAGGTTATTATAACTGTTTTCAAAACACACCGAAAAACTAATTGCAGAATTCTGTATCACATCAACTTTCATTTTATAATAATGTAATAACCTAAAAATCTCACTTATATTTTCTTCGACGATATAACTAAAATCTAATGAAGAAAGTGAAACCAAAACCTGATTTTTCTTAACAATGTAACATGGTATATTAGGTTCTATTCCAATTCCTTTTCCAACTTTTGTGCCTTTATCGTTCGGATTTAAAAACGATTTTACAACTAAAGGAATTTCCTTTTGCTGCAAAGGCTGTAAGGTTTTTGGATGTATTACAGAAGCACCATAAAACGCTAATTCTATCGCTTCGCGATAAGAAATATTATGCAACAACTGAGCATTTTCAAAATAACGTGGATCTGCATTTAAAACACCTGGCACATCTTTCCAAATAGTTATACTTTGCGCATTTAAACAATAGGCAAAAATAGCAGCAGAATAATCACTGCCTTCTCTACCTAAAGTTGTTGTAAAGTTGTTTGCGTCACTACCAATAAACCCTTGAGTTACATATAGCGTTTTAGTATCAATATTATCTTTAATTGCTTTCTGAGTTTGTTTCCAATTTACATTAGCTCGTCTGTAATAACTATCTGTTTTAATACAATATCTAACATCCATCCATTTATTTTGAATACCTATAGCATTTAAATATTCACTGATTATCGTCGTAGAAATAATTTCACCAAAACCAATAGTTTGATCATATACAAAATTGTAATCGGGAGATTTATTACGACTTAAAAACAAATCTAATTCTTCAAATATAGACGCTATTTTTTTAAATATTGAATGTTGTGTATTTTCAAAAAGATCTAATAAAATGTCATTGTGGTATTGTTTCACATCCTGAATAGAGTTTTGTAACTCCAGCTTATTTTTAAAGTAGTTATTGATAACTAACTCTAGTGCATTTGTTGTTTTTCCCATTGCTGAAACAACAACTAATGTGTTTTCAAAACCAACTTGTTTTAATACTGAAGCCAGATTTTTTACACCTTCAGCATCTTTTACAGAAGCACCTCCAAATTTGAATACTTGCATTTTAAAGTTTAGATAAATAATTTTTAATTCCGTCTTCGTTTAACTGAACAACATTCCATTCTCTCATAACATTTGCACCTTTTTTCTCATAAAAGCTAATTGCTGGTTCATTCCAATCTAACACTTCCCAACTTACACGTTTTACATCTAAGGTTTTAGCATGTGTAACAACAGCATCTAAAAGTGCTGTTCCTAAACCATGACCACGTTTTGCTTGACTCACAATCAAATCTTCGAGATGTAAAACAAGTCCGCTCCATGTTGAAAATCGAGTATACACTAAAGCTATCCCTTCAACTCTACCGTTAATTTCAGCAACAAAACAATGAAACTTAGGATGATTTCCAAATCCGAAAGTATTTAAATCTTCCGAAGTTATTGTCACTGCATCAGGTTCTTTTTCAAAAATAGCTAGTTCAGTAATTAATTCAAGAATTCTTGGTGTATCGTTTTTAACAGCATCTCTTATGCTAAAATTCATAATCACTAATTTATGGTAAAGATAGTTTAAAAGTTAAGTTTAATGAAACATTAAAACAGTGCGAAAACGTTGTAATTTGTTAAAAAATACGATATTTGTAAAAACCATTATTTCGAATAAATGTCTCAAAAAAATCAAACATTAGGTGAATTTATCATCGAAAACCAATCTGCATTTAAATACACTTCTGGAGAACTTTCGCGACTAATAAATTCAATTCGTTTGGCTGCAAAAGTCGTTAATCATGAAGTTAATAAAGCTGGATTAGTTGATATTATTGGAGCAGCAGGCGACACTAATATTCAAGGTGAAGATCAACAAAAATTAGATGTTTATGCTAATAATAAGTTTATTCAAACCATGACCAAACGAAATATTGTTTGTGGAATAGCCAGTGAAGAAGAAGATGACTTTATTTCGATTAATAGCCAAGATGAAAATCATCAAAATAAATATATTGTTCTTATTGATCCTTTAGATGGTTCTTCAAACATAGATGTAAATGTTTCTGTTGGTACTATTTTTTCTATTTACAGACGTGTAACTCCTGTTGGAACACCTGTAACTATTGAAGATTTTCTTCAAAAAGGAAATCAACAGGTTGCAGCTGGTTATATCATTTATGGGACTTCAACTATGATTGTTTACACCACAGGAGATGGTGTTAATGGTTTTACGTTGAATCCTGCTATAGGTACATTTTATCTATCGCATCCTAATATGGAATTCCCAGAAGATGGAAAAATATATTCTGTAAACGAAGGCAATTACATTCACTTTCCGCAAGGCATTAAAAATTACATCAAATACTGCCAAGAAGAAGAAGGTGACAGACCTTACACAAGTCGATACATTGGATCATTAGTATCCGATTTTCATAGGAATATGATTAAAGGAGGTATTTACATGTATCCTAAAAGCTCTAAAAACTCTAATGGTAAGCTACGTTTACTTTACGAATGTAATCCTATGGCGTTTTTAGCAGAACAAGCTAATGGTAAGGCTAGTGATGGTTTTACAAGAATTATGGATATTGAACCTACAGAGCTTCATCAACGTGTACCATTTATTTGTGGTAGTAAAAACATGGTTAAAAAAGCCGAAGAATTTATGCAAAAGGCATAAAAAAAGCAGTCTAAAATAGACTGCTTTTTTTTATTTATAGAATTAATTACTGATTCATATGTTTCATTTTTTCAATGAAATCGTCTAAATCAACATCATAATGTACTAAACTTAATGCCTTATCTGTAATGTATTTTACATTATCTTGATTAAACCCTAAACCAATACATAACTTCTCTAATAATCGCACTTGGCTTTCTCCTTCAATATGATCTGCCCAAACCATTCGTGCTAAATCGTAAAGACGTTCTAAACGCTTATCGTAAGATAAAGGAGGATTAATTGGATGACTTTGATAATCCTTAAGTATTTGTTCATAATCGGTTTCTGTTATATCTAATCGTATTGCTAAACGATCTAAAAACGCTTTTTCTGCTTCATTGATAATTCCATCACTCATAGCAACTCTTACTATAGCTGCAAAATGATCTTGATTACGTTTTTTAAATCCGCTTTCGAATAATTCTGAAAATGACATATAATTTGATTTTTAGTGGCACAAAGATAGTTTTATTAATACATTTTAACAATATGACAAAGCACAAATATTTTATATTTGCACAAAATAAAATGCTTTGAGTAAATCTATTCTCTCGCAAACATATGCACAGGCTTTGCAACTGCAAAATCTGCAAACTGCTATTGCCAAATCTAAACTAAAACTACACTTAAAAGGTCTTGTTGGCTCTTCATTTTCGTTAATTATTAGTGAAGCCTTTAAAACGGCTGAGCGTCCTTTTTTACTCATATTTAACGATAAAGAAGAAGCTGCTTTTTACCTTAATGACCTTGAAGTTTTAATTAACGACAAAGATGTGCTTTTTTATCCAGGAAGCTATCGTAGACCTTATCAAATTGAAGAAACCGACAACGCTAATGTGCTTTTAAGAGCTGAAGTTTTAAATCGAATTAACTCCAGAAAGAAGCCAGCTATTATAGTTACCTATCCTGATGCACTTTTCGAAAAAGTAGTCACGCGTCGTGAACTCGAAAAGAATACTTTAAAAGTTTCTGTTGGTGATGATTTATCAATTGATTTTGTAAACGAGGTTTTATTTGAATATCAATTTAAACGTGTCGATTTTGTAACCGAACCTGGAGAATTTTCTGTTCGTGGTGGCATTGTTGATGTGTTTTCATTTTCGCATGACGAACCTTATCGCATTGAATTTTTTGGTGATGAAGTAGACAGTATTAGAACCTTTGATGTAGAAACGCAACTCTCTACGGAACACATTAAAAAAATTGGAATCATTCCTAATGTCGCTAATAAGTTTTTAGAAGAAAGCAGACAAAGTTTTCTAAAATATATTGCTCAAAAAACGGTCGTGTTTTCTAAAAACACTGATATACTATTTTCAAGAATTGATGAATTTTTCACAAAAGCAGAAGAGACCTTTAAGACTTTATCTTCAGAAATAAAACATTCTAAACCTGAAGAACTCTTTTGTAATTCCGAATTACTGAAACGACAATTACTCGATTTCAACTTAATTGAGTTTGGAACAAATGCTTATTTTTCTGTCACATCGAGCACAGTCGAGAGTTCTCAGGATGAGATTCTGAAACAAGTTCAGAATGACAACATCATTACATGTAACACAAGTCCTCAACCATCTTTCAACAAACAATTCAATTTGTTAATTGAAGACCTAAATAACAATCACAACAAAGGCTACACAAATTATATCGCTTGCGCTAGCGAACAACAAGCCAAACGGTTTCACGATATTTTTGAAGATGTAGAAGAAGACGTTCATTATAAAACCGTTGTATTGTCTTTGTATCAAGGCTTTATAGATCACGACCAAAAAATCACTTGCTATACAGATCACCAAATATTTGAGCGTTACCATAAATTTCATCTTAAAAATGGTTATGCTAAAAAGCAAGCCATTACTTTAAAAGAACTGACCAATTTAGATGTTGGTGATTATGTCACTCATATCGATCATGGTATTGGAAAGTTTGGTGGACTACAAAAAATTGACGTCGAAGGTAAAAAGCAGGAAGCTATTAAACTCGTTTATGGCGAACGTGATGTTTTGTATTTAAGCATTCATTCGCTTCATAAAATCACTAAGTTTAATGGTAAGGATGGTAAGCCTCCAAAAGTTTATAAACTTGGAAGTAAAGCCTGGAAGACGTTAAAGCAAAAAACAAAATCTCGTGTAAAAGAGATTGCGTTTAACCTTATCAAAGTCTATGCGAAGCGTAAACTTGAAAAAGGCTTTCAATATAAACCTGATAGTTACCTTCAGCATGAGTTAGAAGCGTCTTTTATTTATGAAGACACACCAGATCAAATCACCTCAACTGCAGATATTAAAGCAGACATGGAAAGCGAACGTCCAATGGATCGTCTCGTTTGTGGTGATGTTGGTTTTGGAAAAACAGAAGTTGCTATTCGTGCAGCATTTAAAGCTGTTGATAACGGAAAACAAGTTGCCGTATTAGTCCCAACAACAATTTTAGCGTATCAACATCATAAAACCTTTAGTGATCGACTTAAAGATTTTCCTGTTACTGTAGATTATCTCAACCGCTTTAGAACTGCTAAAGAAAAACGAATTACTTTAGAAAAACTCGAAAAAGGTCATGTTGATATTATCATTGGAACACACCAATTGGTCAATAAAAATGTAGCGTTTAAAGATTTAGGCTTGCTTATTGTTGATGAAGAGCAAAAGTTTGGTGTCGCTGTAAAGGAAAAACTTAAAACTTTAAAAGACAATGTAGATGTCTTGACGCTCACAGCAACGCCTATTCCAAGAACGCTTCAGTTTAGTTTAATGGCTGCTCGTGATCTATCGGTTATTACAACAGCTCCTCCAAATCGATATCCTATAGAAAGTCATGTCATTCGTTTTAACGAAGAAACCATAAGAGATGCTGTGACTTATGAAATTCAACGTGGTGGACAAATATTTTTTATTCATAACCGAATTGAAAACATTAAAGAAGTTGCTGGCATGATTCAACGACTGGTTCCTGACGCAAAAATTGCGATTGGTCACGGACAAATGGAAGGTAAAAAACTAGAGCAACTCATGTTGGCCTTTATGAATGGTGAATTTGATGTATTGGTGAGTACAACTATTGTTGAAAGCGGATTAGACGTACCAAATGCAAATACCATTTTTATCAATAATGCGAACAATTTTGGATTGAGTGACTTGCATCAAATGCGTGGTCGCGTTGGTAGAAGTAACAAAAAAGCATTCTGCTATTTTATCACACCTGAATATTCGGCAATGACTAACGATGCACGAAAACGTATTACAGCATTAGAGCAATTTACAGAACTTGGCAGTGGTTTTAATATTGCCATGAAAGATTTAGAAATTCGTGGAGCTGGTGATTTGCTTGGTGGTGAACAAAGTGGTTTTATTAATGATATTGGTTTTGATACCTATCAGAAAATTTTAAATGAAGCCATTGAAGAACTGAAAGAAAATGAATTTAAAGACTTATATCAAGACGACGGAAAAGAAAAAGACTACGTTAAAGACATCACTATCGATACAGATTTTGAGCTTTTATTTCCAGATGATTATGTCAATAATATTACTGAACGATTAAATCTTTACACAAAACTAAACGGCTTAAAAACTGAAGCAGAATTACAGTTATTTGAAACTGAAATTATTGATCGTTTTGGAGAATTACCAATACCTGTAACAGATTTGTTTGATAGTGTACGTATCAAATGGATTGCTACAAAAATTGGACTAGAGAAAGTGATTATGAAACAAGGAAAGCTTATTGGTTACTTTATAAATGATCAACAAAGCGCATTTTACCAGAGTAACGGATTTACTAAAGTGCTTCGCTTTGTTCAATCACATCCTAAAGCATGCAAAATGAAAGAAAAGCAAACTCGAAATGGCTTGCGTTTGCTACTAACTTTTGAGAACATCAAATCGGTTAGACAAGCATTATCTGTTTTAAAACCTATTTTGGAATAAAAATTGAAACACAAAACATGTCATTCAGAAGGGAACGAAGTGCAATGAAGATTTTTTTAGATTTCTAGTTCACACTCTGACCAACTCAATGATTATGTAAAATGACCCATTAAAAATAAAATTATGAAATACTTAGTGCTCTTATTAACTCTATTGTCAATACATGTGCAAGCACAACATACTGTTAGTGGTACATTCTCTCCTGCCAAAGATTATACCTATGCTTTTTTATATCGCGCAACACCAACAGGTTCAAATTATATAGATAGAGCACAAATTGACGAAGAAGGCAATTTTAAAATACAGTTAGATTCTTCAGCAACAGCTGGAATTTATAAAATTGTATATGCACTTCCTCCTGAAGACAATAATTTTGATCTCATCTATAATGGTAAGGAAAGTACAACACTAAGGTTTAGCGTAGAAAAAGGCTTAGAATTTACTCATGGTATTGAAAATAAATTATGGTCGTCATACACCAATAGCATGGAAATGGTTAACATGACCATTAGCAATTATTACACTCAAAAAAGCACTGATAAAAAAGCCTTTCATGATATTTTTAAAACTTTAAAAGACACACAAATCGCTTTTGAAGCGTCTTCAAAAGGAACAATGGCTTCTACTTTTATTAAAGCTAATACGCCATATATTCCTTCAGAATATGAAGACTTAAGTACTTATTCTTCCAATTTAAAACGCACCTTTTTATCTCATGTCGATTTTAATAATGACTTACTTCAAAGCTCCGATTTTTTAGTTGATCGTGTCTTGGCTTTTATCTTCGGAATGACTCCTAATACAACCAATGAGAATTATAAAAAAGATATAGACCTTGTCGCCAAAAGTTTATCAAACGTTGTTAATCCTGAAGTCAAAATAATGCTCTTTGAAATGGTTTGGAGCAAATTTAAGAATATGGATAATCCTGAAGTAGCCAACTATATTTCTGAAAGTTATTTAATGGATTTAGCAACCAAAGGCAACTATTTAACTTTGGTTGAAGGACTTAGAGCTTATGAAAATAATCAAGTAGGTAAAAGAGCTCAAAATTTTGATTTAGCCATTACAAAAAATGGAAAAGCTACAACAACAACGCTTCATGATCTAGACATCGCTGAACAGTACTTAATTATTTTTTGGAGTAGTACTTGTAGCCATTGTCTTGATGAATTACCAAAAGTAAAAACCTTACTAGCAAACAAACCAAATATTAAAGTCATTGCAATTGGATTAGAAGACAATGCTGAAACATGGCAAACAGCTATTACAGATTATCCTAATTTTATTCATGTACTAGGTTTAGGAAAATGGGATAACCCAATTTCTAATGCCTATGATGTTGGATCCACACCAACGTATGTATTGTTAGACCAAAAGAAAACCATTACTGCTAAACCTTATGATTTTGAAGCTTTAGATAAAGTGTTGGAATAAACTTAAAGTATTATTGTCATTCCGACCGAAGTGGAGGAATCTTATACTCAATGCAATATCTAAACCTGAGATTTCTCGGCAAGCTCGAAATGACATTGATTTGTCATCTCGTCCGAAGTGGAGAGATCTTTTTAAACATAACACAATGTCTTTATGACTGAAATGGAGGAATCTCTATCTTTATGTTATGAAAACTAAAGGCACTCATAATTACTATGTATACATCCTTACTAATAAAAACAAAACGGTCTTATATATTGGTGTTACAAACAATTTAAAAGAACGACTTTATTATCACAACAATCCTGAAGCACATTCAAAATCATTTTCTCATAAATATAAATGCAAGTGCTTAATTTACTTTGAACACTTTTTTGAAGTTGATGATGCTATAAAAAGGGAAAAACAACTAAAACGCTGGAATAGAGAAAAAAAAGAATTTTTAATACACACTAAAAATCCTAATTGGGAATTTTTGAATGATACTATATGATAGATTTCTCGGCAAGCTCGAAATGACATAAATTCAAAACATAAATACTTTGTCATCGAATTACATAACCTTTACAGAAATGACACGTAAAAAAAGCGCAACATTATGTTGCGCTTTTTTTTTATACTTATAGTTATACTAATCCATATGAGGAATACGTAATACTTGTCCAGGATAAATTTTATCAGGATCTGTAAGCATTGGTTTATTCGCTTCAAAAATCACAGGATATTTCATTGCATTACCATAGTAGTTTTTAGCAATTTTTCCTAAAGTATCTCCACTTACAACAGTATGAAATTGGGCTTCTGGTTCTACATGTTCAACCGTCATTTGATCATCAACCGTTGCAATTCCAGCAGTGTTTCCAACCACTAAAACAACTTTTTCTTTAGTTGCTTGGTCGTAAGCCATTCCTGATATTCTAGCCATATCATCATCTACAAATACATGTAACCCTTCAACCTGTAATTGTAAATCGTTAATTGTTTCTTCTAAATTTCTTGCGGCTGCTTCCTCTGCTTTTAATTCTGCTGCATTTGCAGCTGCTTTTGCTTCAGCAGCTTCCTCTTCAGTTGTTTTTCCTATTCCGAATACTTTAGCACCTGCGTTTTTAATAAATGAAAATAATCCCATAATGTGATATAATTTTAATGTTAATAGTTAATTTTAAAGTTAAAGATATCTTTTTTGATTTCCATACATTAGACACATAAAGTTTCAAAAAGTCACCACAAAAGAAAACGCCCAACTCAAGTTAATGAGGTGGACGTTTCTGGAAACTAAATAACCAACCAAAATTTAGCTCCTTGTATTTACCCTTGGGTTATCTTTTTTAGGTGTTTTTTGTTTACGTTTTTTAAGTGTTTCACTGCCTTCCATTTTTCTTCCTTGAGCATCAGTCTCTCGCATAAATTGTATGTATCCTCTACCTGTGAACTCGTATATTGTTTCAGATGTTGGATGATACAATTCTATCCTTTGATCATTAATAACGCTCAATTCAAAGAATTCATTGTCGAAAAAGTCATAATCTAATGTTAATGTTTTTAAATACATATTATTGCTGATGTTTCCTACGCCATAAATTCCTGTGTAATCCCAATAAATATTAGCAGGTATTGCAATGTTCTGATCTTGTGAACTTCTAAATTCTGAATCGTTTCCGCCAGCTAAAAACTGAAGGTAATTTTCGTTATCAAACTCATTTAGCATTCCCATTTGACTTGTATACGTTTTTTCCCAAGCCTCATACTCTTGTAAAAAATAGTGAATGTTGTCATAAAACACAAAGTCGTAATCAAAATTGCTTCTTTGGTAACCGTTTAAAAAATATGATGTATCGTTATAAGGATTATACAATTCAATTGTATTGTTATCAATTTGATACACATCAAAGGTTTCATAGCCATCAATGTCGTGGTAGACGTCTAAAATCGTATTGTAAGCATCGTAAGTTCCTACATCTATTCCAAAACCATTCCCTTGACTCCCAAATCCAACTAAATTGTTATTTGCATAAACGATACCATTCCTAAAAGAAAGTGTAAATGCAATTTGTAAGAAAGGTGTTTCTCCAGGACCTAAAGTTTGATTGATATCTACATACCAAAGTTCGTAAGAACCCAATAACTGATTCAAAGAAATGCTTGGTTGATTATCATAATCGTTAACAATCACTTCTTCAGTATAACAAGACGTTAGGAGAACTGCTGATAAAGCAAAGCCTAAAAATAGTTTTATTGTCTTCATAATCGTTCGTTTTTTGGGTTACTGCAATATCTAATCCAAAACACGTGCCAAAGTTAAAAGTCTGTAGATTTTATGTATTTTTGAATAACTAAAAATTGATAATCCGTTTTATGAATTCACCTCTTAAATATGCTGTTTTTGGAGCAGGTAGTTGGGCAACAGCTATTGTGAAAATGTTATGTGAAAATTTAGATGAAGTCGGTTGGTATATGCGAAGTGCGTATACTAAAGAACATCTATTAAAAGAACAGCATAATCCTAGTTATTTAAGTTCGGTAGAATTTAAGACTGAACAATTAAAAATTAGCAATGATATTAATGAGATAGCTCATTGGGCTGATGTGCTTATTTTTGTAATTCCTTCAGCCTTTATGCATTCTGAATTAGAAAAGCTCTCAGCAGATATTTCTAATAAAATTATTGTGTCTGCTGTTAAAGGGATTATTCCAGAATCAGGATTATTAGTAGGTGAACATTTTCATGATATTTACCATATTCCTTTTAAAAATATTGCCGTTATTGCTGGTCCTTGTCATGCTGAAGAAGTCGCACTTGAGCGTCTATCGTATTTAACCATTTCTTGTGCAGATGCCGAAAAAGCACAAACCATTGCTGATGCTTTATCTAGTAACTATATCAAAACAAAAATTAGCGATGATATCATTGGTGTTGAATATGCTGTGATGCTGAAAAACATTTATGCTATTGCTGCAGGAATTGCTCATGGTTTGGGCTATGGCGATAATTTTCAAAGTGTGTTGATGAGTAATGCCATTAGAGAAATGAAACGTTTTATAAAGAAGATGCATAAAATGAAACGTAACATTAACAACTCTGCTTATTTAGGCGATTTATTGGTAACCGGTTATTCTACATTTTCAAGAAACCGCATGTTTGGTAATATGATAGGCAAAGGCTACACTGTAAAATCGGCTCAAATGGAAATGAGTATGGTAGCTGAAGGCTATTATGCTACAAAAAGTGCCCATGAACTCAATATTAAAAATGTAAAAAAGACACGACTGCCAATTATAGAAGCTGTTTATGCTATTCTTTATGAGCATAAAGACCCAAAAAAGGTATTTAAGAAATTAACAGATAAGTTGGATTGATTGGTGGTGGTCATCCTAAACTAGATTCAGGATCTCATATCAAGAATTCCTAATTAACTGCGAAATAAAAAACTTGGTTACTTCACCAACACACCTTTTAATTGCATTAATGGTATTGACTGTAAGGCTTTGGTATTGATGGTGTTTTTTCTAAACAAATAGGTTTTATCTAGCATTTGATTGCCTTCAAAAAATGTGACTTTAAACTCATTGTTTAGCTTTAAAACCTCATTTTGCATAAACTCTATTTTAGCATAACTTCTAGCTGGTAATAGTGTTATGGTATGACGCATAACTGGTGTCACTTTTTCTTCGGAATAGCCTTTTGAGACAATTAAAACTGTTTCTAAATCGACGTCTTTATTGTTAATGATATAAGCGTTCCAATCCTCAGTTTTGTATTCTGGATGTTGCTCTTGAACGACAGCTACAAAAACGTCTGAAACTTTAGGTATTTGGATGTCTTTTTTCATGATGGTTTGTTACTAATTGATGCTCCTTCAATATCTAATAGGAGAAAAAGTGATGCTTCACTACACTTCGTTTCGTTATGAATGACAGAACATGTTATTGTGAGCGATCATTGAGCCTGTTGAAGTGTAAACGAGAAATCTATAATGGTTCAACAAAACATATCATAGATTCCTCCACTTCGGTCGGAATGACAGATTATATTTTATAATGCGCTTTTGAATTGCTCAAGAAAACGCACATCATTTTCACTGAGCAAACGAATATCACTAATTTGATGTAATAACAAAGCAATACGATCGATTCCCATTCCGAAGGCAAAACCTGAATATTCTTTAGAGTCGATACCACAGTTTTCTAATACATTAGGATCTACCATTCCACAACCCATAATTTCTAACCAACCTGTTCCTTTGGTCATTTTATAATCGGTTTCGGTCTCTAAACCCCAATATACATCGACTTCAGCACTTGGTTCGGTAAATGGAAAATACGATGGTCGTAATCTAATTTTAGATTTTCCAAACATTTCGGTTGTAAAGTATTGTAAGGTTTGTTTTAAATCGGCAAAACTCACATCTTTATCAATATACAAACCTTCTACCTGATGAAAAAAGCAATGTGAACGTGCCGAAATGGCTTCGTTACGAAACACACGACCAGGAGAAATGGTACGAATTGGAGGTTTGTTATTTTCCATATAACGTACTTGCACAGAACTTGTGTGTGTTCTAAGCAATACATCTGGATTGGTTTGAATAAAAAACGTATCCTGCATATCACGAGCTGGATGATATTCTGGTAAGTTTAATGCTGTAAAATTGTGCCAATCGTCTTCAATTTCTGGTCCTTCACTTACGTTAAATCCGATACGTGAAAAGATATCAATGATTTGGTTTTTTACAATAGAAATAGGATGACGTGCTCCAATCTCTATTGGTTCACCAGGACGCGATAAATCGCCATAAATTCCAGCAGTTTCTTCGTTACTTTCAAGCTCTTCTTTAAGTGCATTGACTTTCTCTTCAGCGGTTTTTTTAAGCTGATTAATGGTTTGACCAAATTCTTTCTTTTGCTCGTTAGCCACATTTTTAAACTCAGCAAAGTATTCTTTCAAAATCCCTTTTGATCCTAAATACTTAATACGAAATGCTTCAACCTCTTCTTTAGATTGTGCTTTAAACGCTTCGGCTTCTGCTATGAGCTCTTTTATCTTGTCTATCATGATACTGTGAAAATGAACCGCAAATTTAAGGATTAAAACAAAAAACTCCTTAATTAAAAGGAGTTTTTACATCATTATATAAGACTTATAGATTTTTAGAGTCTCACAAAAACATCTCTGTAAGTGATTCCTCCATCTACTTCTGTAATAGACATTGTGTTGTTAGTAAAAGTGACTTGTTGCACATAAGTATATCCTTCAGATGTAGAAGAGTAAGTACCACTACTTAGATTTTCCCAGGTTCCTGTTACAGTTGCATCTACTTCACAACCCGAACCAAAATCATCATGTAAAGTGGTATTAAATGTACCATTAGCAGAAATCACTATTGTGTCTTGACTTTCACAATCATCTAATGGAACTTCTACACCATCTTCAAAAGAAGTTGAGTATCTCCAACTCCCAATAAATGGATCTTGAGATTCGCTACCACCACCATCATCATCACTACTACAAGACATTACAGTTAAGGCTAAAACACTAAAAAGAAAAATAATTTTTTTCATATAAATTAAGTTAATTGATTAATAAAAACGCAATATAATTCTTTACAGTAATTAATCAATAAACTTTGTTTCTAAAAAATAATTGACAATAGCATCTTTCATTAAAACACTTTGTTCTCCAGCTTTTAAAGAAGGTAATTGCTCTTTAATCTTGTAATGTGGCCAACCATCGTCGTCAACAAAATCGAATTCGTAAAAACCGTAAGGTGTAAGCAATTTACAAATGGCAATGTGCATTAAATCGATCTTGTGATCTTTTTTAAACTTGCGATCAAATTGTCCTAACTCTTGTACTCCAATTAAATAAATAATAGCATCTAGGTCTAAAGTATCTCCATCTGCAAATTGATTGGATAGTTTTTTAACTATCAAATCCCATCTATCTTTTAACTGTTGATCTCTAGCCATTTTTCTTTTGAAAATCTTATAACGTTACAATTGACAAATGTAATAAACTATATGTTTTTGAAATACGTTATTGATTTAAATTATGTACGTTTGTTAAAACTGAAACACTATGACTGTAATTGATATTATTCTTGGTGCACTTTTACTTTTCGGACTTATACGAGGTTTTATGAAAGGGCTTTTTGTTGAAGTGGCTTCTTTAGTAGCTCTAATTGCTGGTGTTTATGGTGCAATTCACTTTAGTAATTTTGCTGCAGAATTTTTAAATAGCAAATTAGATTGGGATGAAAAATATATCAATATCGTAGCGTTTGCTATTACGTTTGTGATTATTGTTTTAACAATTGCATTAGCAGGAAAAGCACTGACTAAGCTTGCTAATTTTGCTGCTTTAGGAATTTTAAACAAATTACTTGGTGGTGTTTTTGGCGCTTTAAAAATTGGATTGATCTTAAGTATATTGCTTATTGTTTTTGATAATATGAATGATACGATTCCGTTTGCAGATGAGGACGATCTCGAAAACTCTATTTTATATGAACCTGTTAAGGGATTGGCTCCTATGCTATTTCCAAGTATATTAAACAAAGGAAAAGAAGACTCTAATGGTGATTCTCAAGCATAAAAAAACTGCCTATAAATTATAGACAGCTCTTTGTTATTGGTATATTATCTAATTTAAATCATCTCAACTTTTCCTGTATGAAGGCTGTACACACCTCCAACAATTTGAATCTCACCATTAGCTTCCATTTCGGCTAGAATTGGACTTTTTTCACGAATTCTATCCATTGTAAGTGCAACATTATACTTTACAGTTCTAGCGACAAATTCTTTATTCTCTGAAGTTGTTAAACCGTCCTCTTCTTCGGTTGCTTTTCTAACTGCAGGTACAATATTATCTAGCATAGCAGTAATATTACCAAGCTCTACACCATCACAAGCAGCTTTTACTGCTCCGCAACTTTCGTGACCTAGCACTAAAATAAGTTTACTGCCAGCAACTTTACAAGAGTATTCTAGACTTCCTAAAATATCTACATTTTCAAAATTACCTGCTACTCTTGCAACGAATATATCACCAATAGCCTGGTCTAAAACGGTTTCAACTGGCACACGAGAATCGATACAAGACAACACTACTGCCTTTGGATATTGACCTCCTGTAGTTTGATTTACTAATGCCGAATTATCTGTGGCTTGAGAATTTCCGTTAATAAAACGGTTATTTCCTTCTAATAAATCTTGTAAAACTGCATTAGGAGATAATGCGCTTTGAACGTCTTTTGTTATCGCTATATTTTTCATTTGTTAATAGTTTTAAAATTATCTTTTACATTTAATTTAATCCAAGACAGACAATCTTTAAATGATTTGAAGATGTGTTCTTCGGGAACGAAATCTGGAATAATATCAATACGTTCCATCATATATCTTGGTTGTTTAAGAAGATCTACGAAAAGAACTTCTACATTTTTAGCCTTTAATTCTAATAGCATATCTTCCATAGCATAAAGGCCAGATTGATCCATATATTGCATACGTCCTAATCTTAAAATAACTATGGATGCTGTTTCAGGTATTTGTAAGGTAAGCGCTTGAAAATCTGAAGTTGAACCAAAAAACAAAGGGCCTTTTAAATGCTTGATAAAAACTTCTTCTTTTAACTTTTCTGGAAAATTGGCTTCGTCTTTCCATGCTTCTTCTTTTAGAGGTTTCACGTCTGAACGCTCTGCAGTAAGGTCTCCAATTTTTTTCATAAACATTAAGGAGGCAATTACTAAACCTATTCCAACAGCATAGACTAAATCCCATAACGACGACAATACCAAAACAATAAGCATTATCAATACTTCGGAGCTTAATTTTACAGGTCCAAATTTGATGTCTTTTGGCATTGAAGGTATTGCACGAAGTCCTTTATAATCCATCACACCAATACCAACTGTAATTAAAATTCCCGCTAAAACAGCTGCAGGTATTTGAGAAGCAAGAGGAGCCATTGCTAATAAAATTATAAACAATAACACGCCAGCAATCATTCCAGATAATTTAGTTTTACCACCAGAGTTAATATTTACAACTGTTCTAATTGTCGCTCCAGCTCCAGGAATGCCTCCAAATAAAGCAGCAATACTATTCCCAATACCTTGACCTACCAATTCTTTATTAGGTTTGTGTTTGGTTTTGGTCATATTATCTGCTACAACACTTGTTAAAAGTGAATCAATCGCTCCTAAAAGCGATAATGTAAGTGCAGTAAAAATATAAGGTGTAATACTACCTAGGCTAAAATTTGTAAAAATATTAGTATTTAACTTAGGTAATCCTTGAGGGATTTCTGGAATAGGTCTATAGTCTAATTTAGCCAGTATTGCTATTGCAGACATGACAATTAAAGCTACAAGCGTACTAGGAATTTTAGTCGTAATACGTTTAAATCCGTAAATAATAAAAATAGTTCCTAACGCTAGTACCAATTCAAGCCAATTAATGTTTTTAAGAGCTCTTGGTAACACCTTGATAGCACCTAAAACTCCTGAAGCATTTTTAGCAGCAAGTGTTTGTGACTCTTTTAAAATATCATCTTGAGTAATTTTTTCTGCTCTAGAAATTGTTTCTTTAAAATCTTCAAGTACTAAAATATCTTCGGCAGCTTCTTCCTTTAAAATATTTTCAAGAATAACCTCTTCGGCTTCAGGCTTATATTGTTCTACAAAGCTTTCATCTTCTTTAGGATAATATCCAATAGCAGGCAAAATTTGAGTCACTAAAATAATAACTCCAATAGCTGTCATAAACCCAGAGACTACAGGATAAGGAATATAACGTATATATTTTCCTAATCCCAAACCTCCTAAACCAATTTGCATTAATCCTGCTAGTAAGAACACGGTTAAAATTGCTGGAAGTGCTTTTTCAACACTACCATCATTAGCTGCAATTATACCAGCAATAACAACCATACTTACAGCAGTCATAGGTGCTGTTGGGCCAGAAATTTGTGTATTAGTTCCTCCAAATAAAGCAGCAAAAAAACTTATAAATATTGCGCCATATAAGCCTGCACTTGGTCCAAGGCCAGATGACACACCAAAGGCTAAAGCTAATGGCAATGCAACAATACCTGCAGTAATACCTCCAAAAGCGTCACCTTTAATATTTGTAAATAAGTTCTTCATAATTTGATGTATTAGGATAAACCTAAATTTAAGGCTTTTTGATTATTATAAAAAGGTTATAAACAACATTCTTTTTTAAACTCAAATACTTTTATCAATTTTATATCTATGAAATCAGTAGTGATACATTGACATTATTCAACACACTCTTAATGTTTAAAGTTGCGTCTTTTTTATTAGTATTCATTTTATGCACACATAATAAATTTACATCACTTTTAGACAAATAATTTGACAAGCTCTTCATTGAATTGTCTCCATAATCAAATACTAATTCTACCGTTTCTTTGCTTGAAAAAGACTGATTTGAATTAGAATCCTCTTGTTCGGTTGTTTTAAACAATTTTATAGGTTTTTGAGTATACTCAATCAAATTATTAGTAAGCTCCTTCTTTAATGGCTTGTCACTTCCATTCAAAATACCTAGTGATAACTGTTTATTAGGTTCTAGACTGTTTTCTTCTGAAGCGATTATAATCTCACCATCAAAATTTTTGATTACATATTCTGTGATATTATCTCCAATAAAATTAAGCGAATTAGATTTTCTCTTTCCTATAACAATAGCATCTGGTTGTTGTTCTTGAATATGATTTTTAATTTCATTCTTTACATTTCCAAAGGCATGATTATACTCTATGTCGATATTGTAATCTTTTGAGAAAGGATTGAGCACATTTTGGATATCATTATTAGCTTTAATAAATGACCTATTAATGGATCGTTTAGCTGATAATTGACTTTCCTGTTCAACAATATCTGTTGCTTTTCTCACATAAAACAATTGTAAATTCGCATCAGTCATTTTGGCCAGACTTATACCACATTTTATAGCATTAGTCGTTGCGCTTTTTAAATCTGAAAGCACTAAGATTTTATATTTTGCTTTCATAATCTTTAGCTTGCTTTTGGCCTTAATTTGAAAAATTCAATAAAGCTATCCGGATTTTCAACAATTCCACGCTCTGATACTAGCTGAATATCGATATCTCTTTCTTTTGCTTTAAAAGCAAAATCTTCTAATATCTCAATAATATCATTATCTAAGTATCTTGTTTTTCTCACGTCTAACTCTAGATACGTTTCTCTTGGTAAACTATCTAATTCTTTTAAAATGGCACCTTTGTTAAAAAACGTAACTTCTTCGGCTAATGTCATTTTAATTTTATGCTTACCATTACTTTTATCTTCAATGTGTAAGAAGTGAGAATTTTGGAAGCTTTTTATTAGAATTACAACAATTCCAACACCTAATCCCATACCTATACCAACTAGAAGATCTGTAAAAATAATTCCTATTACAGTTACAAAAAATGGAATGGATTGTTTCCAGCCTAAATCGTACATCTTTTTAAACAATGATGGTTTAGCTAATTTAAATCCGACAATAAATAAAATAGCTGCTAGTACAGATAACGGAATCATGTTTAATAATCTTGGAATTAAAATCACTGAAATCAATAATAAAAATCCATGAATTATAGCAGAAGCTTTGCTTCGTCCTCCAGATTGTATATTCGCAGAACTACGAACTATTACTTGTGTAATTGGTAAACCACCAATCATACCAGAAACAATATTTCCTGTACCTTGAGCTAATAGCTCTCTATTAGTAGGTGTTACATTTTTATGAGGATCAAGTTTATCTGTTGCCTCAACACAAAGCAAGGTTTCTAAACTTGCTACTAAGGCTATTGTAAATGCAACTATCCAAACTTGAGGATCTGTAATTACCGAAAAATTTGGCAAACTAAACTGACCAAAAAATGAGCTCGCGTCTTCTGGTATTGGAACAGTAACTAAATGAGATTGATCAATACCTAAGGTTTCGTGAGATTTTGTAATCACGAAGAATATAATTCCGACAACTACTGCCACTAAAGGGCCTTGCACTAACTGAAAGATTTTTCCTTTTTTAGATAATACTTTATCCCACAACAATAAAATTGCTAATCCTATAACTCCAATTAATGCCGAACCTGGTGAAATATGGTTAAACGTATTAATGATTTCTGAAAATGTATTTTCTCCATCAACTTGAAAAAAAGCAAAGTCGCCTTCAGGATCAGGATCGTAACCAAAGAAATGAGGAATTTGCTTTAAAATAATAATGATTCCAATACCTGTTAACATTCCTTTTATTACTGAAGATGGAAAGTAATACCCAATAATTCCAGCTTTAAGGAGTCCGAATATTAATTGAATTATTCCACCTAAAACCACAGCAACTAAAAAGTTTTGGTAACCTCCTAAAGTTCCAATCGCTGTTAATACAATTGCAGCTAATCCAGCTGCTGGTCCACTTACACCAATTTTAGAACCACTTAGTCCTCCAACTACGATTCCTCCAATAATTCCTGCAATAAGACCCGAAAAAAGTGGTGCTCCACTAGCTAATGCAATACCTAAACATAAAGGTAATGCTACAAAAAACACGACTATACTAGCTGGTAAGTCGCTCTTAATAGTTTTAAACATATATAATAAGCTTGTCTTTTAATCTTTTCGATTAAAAGTGATTTAATAAAAATTTAAGGCTAAATCAATAGCCAAATAACCGACTTATAATATGTTTTGTTCGGGAGGAGGAGAGATAAGGTTAAGGTGAGGTTTAGAATACGTCTTAAAAAAATAACCTAAATTATCTGTTGTTTTTGAAGCAGATAAGTATTCTAAATCACTAAGCTCATTCATATGAGCTATTTTTAGTGTTTCTTTTTCTTCTTCTTCAGTAATACTATAAAAAATTGAAACATCAAAAGAATCATCCATAGCTAAAATTACTGATGGTGCAGTAACGAAAGCCACAAATAAAATCGAAAAGAAGATTGCTATGATGTTTCTATTCATAAAACAAATTGAAGTGCAAATATAAGTTAACCTAATTTTAGAAGTGTTAAGGAATATTAAAAATCTTTTAAAATTTTAATATCGTCATTCATTATCCAACCTGTTTTACCATCAGATAACTTAATTTTTTTCCAATTGCTTACGGTATCTAAAACCTGAACCTTTGTACCTTCATGAAGCACAAACGCTTCAGAACTTCTTAAGTTTGGCTCACTCTTAATTTTTGATTCTTGAGCAAAAACAATGGCTGGCTGATCATTTTTTACCAACTCAAATTTATGAAATGCAAATCCCAAGGCAACGAAACTTAGTAATAAAGACAAGCTTCCTGTAACAAAGGAAAATCGCTTTTTTGAAGTTGAATAGGTAAAGTAATAAGTCACCAATAAAATCACGAAAAGAACAACAAAACCAACAGCAAGCTTTGCCCAAGCATCAAAACTCATCATATTTGTTATATTCTTAACAAATTTTGAAATTCCAACTTCTGGAACTGTATCGATAGCATCAACAGTCATGTTTCGCGCAAAAGCGATGTTGTTTTTTATGTCTTTGTCATTGGGCTTTAGCAATAAGGCCTTTTCGTAATAATAAATGCTTGGTGCAATATGGTTTAGTTTATAATGTGCATTTGCAATATTAAAATACAACTCAGCTGAATGTTCTCCAGACTCTAAAATGGATTTGTATTTTTCAAGTGCTTCAGTATAATTAGCATCATTATACAATGTATTAGCTTCATCAAACAATTGCTTGTTTTGAGCCAATACATAAGTGCTTAAAAAAAATGTTAGTATGTAAATTACTTTTTTCATTTCAAATTTTTTTGCTACACTTTAAATGATAGTCGTCTATTATCTTAACTCTTTATCAATAATGGTTATTGTTGAAGCTGCTTTTTCATAATCTTGCTTCATTTCTACATTAGTAATTGGTGTGTATCTTGCCAATTCACAATGTTCAAGAATGCTTACAAACTCTTGTATAGCATCAGCATTAACACTTCGTTCACCAAGTAAAGTTTGTATTTTTTCTTTACTAAATTCACTGGTTTCAATATGTAGCTTTGCCTTTAAATAATTATGTAAGGCTTTTTCTAAAGCAATATAAAAGGCTTCTTTTTGACCTAAAGATTTTTTTGCTTCACTCAAATAGCGCTTTGCTAATCTATCTGCTTTTCTGATTTTATTTCCGAAGACATCTGCATTGCGTGCTTCTTTTTTCTTTCGATATACCAATGCTAAAGGAATGGCTAAAAAAGGCACTAATAATGATGTCCAAAACGCAGTACTTTTAAAGAAATGGCTTGAGTCAATTGGTTCTAAATTGGCATCTGTTTTTACAAAAGCAAATTGATCTCCACTCAACACCACACTTTGTTTTCCGTTATTAGTAGACGCTATATTGTTATCAGAATTTGTAGTATTTAATGGTCCTTCAAGTACATTAATTACGATTTCTCCAGAGGAGACTGTTTTGTAAGTTTCAGCTTTAGGATCGAAATATGAAAATGAAATGCTAGGTATAGGATATTTGCCCTTGTATTGAGGAACAATAGTATAACTATCTGAAATGGCTCCTGTCATACCAGAAAGATTGGTTTTTATATTTTCATTGTGCTCTGGTTCATAAACCTCTAGCGAATTAGGCAACTTTAGTTTTGGCAGTTCAAAAAGTTTTAAGTTTCCTTTACCTGTTACCTCAACTCTGGCTTGTAAAGATTCGGAAGCATTTAATTCAGATTTAGAGGTAATCACATTAAATTTAAAATCGCCAACTGCTCCAGAAAAGCCTTCAGGTTTTCCTTCTTGAGGTAATGATTTTACATTTATGGTTCTGCTTCCTGCAGACACACGTTTATTGACTTGAGTCATTAATCGACCTCCAAAAATATCACGACGATTGGTTGGCACTTCAACAGTAACATCTAAGCTTAAAGGCTCTATTTCTAGTTTGCCTGTTTTTTGAGGATATAAAACTGTTTTTCGTAAGATGACATATCTGTAATTTTCATCACCTTTATAACTGCCATTTTGAATTTTTAACCCTTTAATATCTATGTTTTGACTCCAAAAATCATTGTATCTAGGATTATCTATTTCTCGCCAATTACTTACACCTGTGCTTTGAGAAACATACAGTTTATAAACTACTGTTATAGCTTCATTTAAATACGGATTTGCGTTAGAAACTTCAGCCACTAAGTGAATGTTTTCTGAAGCCACATTTTCGGCATTATCAGGATCGTTTGGTCGTTTAACAGCTGCAGTAACATTTACAGCGATCACTTGTGTTTTATAAACTTCACCATCAATTTCTATGGTCGCTTGTGTAATTTTAAGTTGTCCTCTTTTTTTAGGAGCAAGGAAATAGCTGTAGGTTTTTTTATAAGAACGTTTGCCGTTTAACCAAGACTGACTCACAGAGGTGTTTGGTCCACCAACAACTGTAAATCCGTTGAAATTTGGAGGCGTAAAATTATCGCCATCTTTATTCATTTCAAAATCAATACGTAAACGTTCGTTGATACCTAGTTTTTTCTTACTGACTTTAGCTTCAAACGTAATTTGTGCTGAAGCGATACTTGTCATAAGTACAAGAACTAAAATTGATATGTGTTTTATAAACTTCATTTCTTTTTATTAGATGTTTAGACCATGCTCAGCATAACATCATATTGATAAAAACACGAATAGATTTACCAGTCTTTTTCGGTTTTTATTTTTACACCTTTTTGTTTTTCTGCATTGATTTTATCTTGAACTTTTTGTTCTTGATTATTCATTGCTTCTAATAAGTTTTTTATTTGTTGCGGAGATAATTGTCCTTGCTTGGGTTGTGGTTTCCCTTGTTGGTCTTTGTTATCTCCTTCTTTTTGATCTTTTTTATTGTTCTCGTCTTTTGGCTTACCTTGATCATCTTTTTGATCGTCACCTTCCTTTTTATCTTCGTTGTTTTCGTCTTTTTTATCGTTCTCGTCTTCCTTCTCTTCGTTTTCGCCTTTATCTTTTTCTTCGTCGTCTCCTTCTTTCTCTTCTTCTTGCTCTTGTTTATCGTTTTCGTCTTGATTATCCTGCTGTTGCTCTGCACACTCTTTAGCAATGGCAAAATTATAACGTGTTTCGTCATCTGAAGGATCATTTCTCAATGCATTTTTAAAAGCTTCAACCGCTTCTTTACACATTTTATTTTGCATTAAGATATTACCAATATTGTGGTAAGCTTTATGTTTTTCGGCTTTAGACGATGCATTTTCAGCAGCTTGTGTATGACGATACAAGGCTTCATCAAATTGTCCTTTTTGATAATAAGAGTTTCCTAAGTTGTAGGTTCCAGCAATTGTAGTTGGTTGTTCTGAAATGGCTTTTCTATATTCCATTTCGGCCGAAACAAAATCGTCACCTTCTATAAGTGTATTGCCTTCATAAACATAATTATTTGCCTTTTGAAGCTGTAATGCTTTCTCCTTGTCTTTATCTTGAGCAAAAGACAGGGCAGACATTAAAACCAAACAAAACACTAAAAGTTGTTTCGTTTTATGCGCTAATATAGCTCCTAGATGATATGTTAATGTATTGACTTTCATGGTATGCAAACAGCAATATAAAAAACTGTAAGACGTGTTATAGTTAAAGATTTTATAAAATATTTTAATACTATTTTAAAGGTTAAAAATTCTCGTTAAAAAGGTTTAAACGTTTTAGCCATCCTGTTTTTCGTTCTAAAAAGAACACATCTATAAATAAGAAAAAGATAGCAAAGGCAAGAAACCATTGAAATTGATCTTTAAAATCGGCAAACTCTTTGGCTTCAAATTCTGTTTTATCCATCTTATTTAAGATATCTCTAATAGCATCGACAACTTCAATCGTATTGCTTCCGTTGATGTATGAACCATTGGCTTCCTCTGCAATATCTTTAAGTGTATCTTCATTTAAGCGAGTAATAACCGTTTCGCCATTATTATCTTTCTTATAATTTAAAATAATTCCATTCCTCTTAATTGGAATTGGTCCTCCTTTGACATCACCAACACCAATTGTAAAAATTCGAATTCCTTCATTATTAGCTTCTTCAGCTACAACTGAAGCTGCATCTGTGTGGTCTTCACCATCAGAAATAATGATTAGCACTCTATTAGTTTGCTCTTCATCATCAAAATAGGTTTTCGCAAGTTCGATAGCTTCACTAATAGCTGTACCTTGTGAAGACAACATATCTGTATTCATGTTTTTAAGAAACATTTTTGCAGATGCATAATCTGTAGTAATTGGTAACTGTGGAAAGGCTTTTCCAGCGTAAGCTATAATTCCCACACGATCACTAGCCAAGTTATTGATGATTTGAGTGACCAATTGTTTTGACTTTTCTAATCGGTTTGGTGCAATGTCTTCTGCCAGCATACTTTTAGACACATCTACTGCAAACACAATATCAACACCTTCACGTTTAACTGTTTCTAGCTTAGTTCCAATTTTTGGGTTTACTAAAGCTATTGATAAACATGCAAATGCTAAACACAATGTGATTAACTTTAAAACAGATTTAAATAACGACTGATTTGGACTTAATCGTTTTAAAAGTGCTTTATTAGCAAAACGTTTTTGTGCTCTATGTTTCCAGATTTGAAGTAGCGCGAACAATACGATAATTACTGGAATTACCATTAACACCCAAAACCATATTTTTTCTTCTAATTGATACATTTTTTTAGTCTCTAAACAAAACTTCTAAATAGTGTATATCGTAACAATAATTCTAGCAATATGAGTAATCCAGCCAAAATCACTAATGGTCTGTATTTTTCTTCATAATTATAGAATTTAAATTCTTCTACTTCTGTTTTTTCTAATTTATTAATCTCAGCATATATTTCTTTGAGCTTTTTATTGTTGGTTGCTCTAAAATATTTTCCTCCTGTAACCTCAGCGATTTCTTTTAAAAGTTCTTCGTCGATTTCTACTTGTACTCTTCCGTATTGAAACGATCCGTTTGGTTTAATTGCAATTGGAGACAATGCCATTCCGTTAGTTCCAAGACCAATGGTATAGGTTTTAATTCCGTATTCGACTGCGAGCTCACTTGCGATTTTAGGATCGATAAATCCTGAATTGTTTACACCATCTGTTAAAAGAATAATCACTTTGCTTTTGGCTTTGCTATCTTTTAATCGGTTTACAGAGGTTGCCAATCCCATTCCAATAGCTGTTCCGCCTTCAATAATAGTATTGTATTTAATATCTCTAAGCGAGCGCAATACAATAGCTTTATCACTTGTAATTGGTGTTTTTGTGTAACTCTCTCCAGCATACTCTACAAGACCGATTCTGTCATTAGGTCTACCTTGAATAAATTCAGCAGCAACTTTTTTTAAGGCTTCTAATCGGTTTGGTAATAAATCTTTAGCGAGCATACTTGCAGACACATCGATTGCCATTACAATATCGATACCTCTAGTGGTTTTTGTTTTTGAAGACACATCAACCGTTCTTGGTCTCGCCAATGCTGTGATTAAAAACGCTAAAGCCAAAAGTCGTAGCATAAATAATAGTGGCTTTAAATTAGGCAACCATGAATTTCCTATTTTAAATCCTTTAACGCTCGACATTTTAAGTTCGGGTGTTTCCTTTTTATGAGTAAATATAAACCATACAATTGCTAATGGTAGTAATAAAAACAACCAAAACATTTCCTTATTTAAAAACTCAATACCTTCTAACATTACTCTTCTTCTGCTTTTTTAAGTTCTATCGAGTTCAAAACGCGATCAATCATTTGATTTGCATAATCATCATCTGCTTGCCATTGCAAAATAATTTGTTGTCTTACATTTTCGGCTTTAAACAAAATAATACTATACTTCGCTGGTTTAATATCGCCTTCAATTTCAAGGCTCATTGTACCAAATGTTTTTAAGCCTTCTGCTGCATTTGGTGTAATAAATTGCTCTCTCTTAACTATAATATCTTTAGCGCCTTTAGACTCTAATTGTTCTATAAATTTTTCTGAAGCAGCTAGTAGCTCATTTGCTTTTGCCTCATCGGAAGCCAATTGCTTTTTCTCTTCTTCAGAGTAGTTAAATTTAGTTGTACTAACTTGAATATCGATACCAGAGTTAAGTGAAATATATCGAAATGTCGTGTTCGTTATTTTATCTTTGTATTCTTCAGGTAATTCAACTATTTCTCGTTTTAAAACCTTTGGTGTGCTTATTGTTACTGGTGGAACACCATATTCACTTCTCACCCAATCGCCTTCTAGTAATTCTTTGCTTTCATGACCAATAAGCGTGTCTTTAACGTAAGCAAATCCGTATTTAAGTCCGAAACCAACAAAAGTAGCTATCATTAGAAATACAGAAATCGCGACTGTCAAAATGATTTTTTTGCGTTTCTTTTTGCGTTCTTGTTCTTCTTTGTATTGTTGATTAAGCAACTTTTCTTCTTCAGTAGGTTCAGGTAAGGCTTCTTTAACGTGATCGATTTCAATATCGATAGTATTTCGGTCTAACTTAGCCAATTCAATATCTGGAGCAGATTTAGCAAATTTCACTAAATCAGCACGTTTTAATATGGTTTCAAGATTTACAATATCTGTTTTACTAAGCTCAATTTGATTGGCATCGTTTAAAAGGTTTAATCTTAAGATTAATTCATCAGTTGTACTTTCTAATGCTTTGTCATAGACTTTTTCATCGAGATATTTTCTGATAATAAAAGTTAACTCTGAATAGTAATCTTTAAGTTCAGCATTTTCAAGGTAAGTGCTTTCGTCTAATTGTTTTAAAGCTAATTTAGCTCTGTCATAAGGCGGAAGCAATGCAATTTTAGCTTCCTCAGTTAAAGGTTTTTTTCGCCAAATAAACCAATACAATACAAAGGCTACTAAGGCTATGGCGAGTAAAACACATAATATTGTTAGCCATGGCGACTTTGTATGTTTTTTAACTTCAATAAAGGGTTTAATATCGTAAAGTCCTTGCTTTGTTGTGTCTACCTTAATATTATTGACTTCAACACGCAGTGAATCTGTATAAAATGCTTTTGTACCAATTGTGATTTTTTGTCTCGGAATGGTATATGCACCAGAATCGAATTGTGTTAATCCGTATTGTTTAATTAATCTATATTTTGAATCTTTTTTGGTCGTATCAACTTTATACGACTCTATCATTTCTAAAGGCGAAAAGGTTTGCCCTTCTGGAAACACAACCAAATCTGTAGTATCAGCTTCAACTTCAATTTTAAATGTAATTTGCTGACCAATTTTGATTTTAGTAGAATCAATAGAAGATGTGACTTGTGCGTTTAAGGTCATAGAAATAAGGCATAAGGCACAAGCAAAAAAGAGCGACATCTTATTCGCTTTAAAATTCATCAGATATATTAATCTTTGACTTATCACTTATTACTTATTACTTAAATTTATCTTCTTTTAAAATAACCTAATAGCTTCTTTACATAACTTTCATCAGCACGACAATCTATAGTTCCTGCTCCAGATTTTGTAAATGTATCTTTATAATAATTGACTTTATCATGGTAATACGAACTGTAATTTCGTCTCACTTTTTTTGAACTCGTATTTACCAAAACTAATTCTCCGCTTTCTTCATCTTGCATTTGAACCATTCCTAAATTTGGAATGCTCTCTTCGTGCTTATCATAAATTCGTATTCCTGTGATGTCGTGCTTTCCTGCTGCAATTTTTAGGGTTTGTTTATAATCGTCTGCTATAAAATCACTCAACACAAACACAATAGCTTTTTTCTTCATCACATTAGATAAAAACTTTAAAGCTTCAGAAATATTAGTGTGTTTACTTTTGGGTTTAAACTCAATAAGTTCACGAATAATTCGCAACACATGCGAACGTCCTTTTTTTGGTGGAATGAAAAGCTCTATCTCATCTGAAAATAAAATCAATCCTATTTTATCATTGTTTTGTGTTGCTGAAAATGCTAACGTAGCAGCAATTTCGGTTGTAATTTCATTTTTGAATTGATCGACAGTTCCAAATAATTTTGAACCTGAAATATCAACCATAAGCATCATGGTGAGTTCACGTTCTTCTTCAAAAACTTTTACATAAGGTTCGTTGTAACGTGCAGTTACGTTCCAATCGATATTTCGTACATCATCTCCAAATTGATACTGTCTTACTTCAGAAAAAGTCATGCCACGACCTTTGAAGGTTGAGTGGTATTCGCCTCCAAAAATATGATCAGACAATCGTCTTGTCTTAATCTCAATTTTTCGAACTTTCTTTAGTAATTCCTTAGTATCCATTTATATTCGCTTTCGCTCATTAGTATTACGTAGTTAGTACAAAGCAGTTAGTATCACAATTACTTTATACTTTTTACTGATGCTTTAGCATCTACTATGGTACTTCGATTTCGTTAACAATTTTATTGATGATGTCTTCTGAAGTGACATTTTCAGCTTCAGCTTCATAAGTAATTCCAATTCTATGACGAAGCACATCATGAACAACTGCTCTTACATCTTCAGGAATTACATAACCACGACGCTTGATAAATGCATAACACTTTGCTGCTGTCGCTAAGTTGATGCTTCCACGAGGAGACGCTCCAAAAGAAATTAATGGTTTTAAATCGGCTAGTCTATATTTTTCAGGATAACGTGTAGCAAAAATGATATCGAGAATATATTTTTCAATTTTTTCGTCCATATAGACTTCTCGCACTGCTTTTTGAGCATTTAAAATTTGAGAAATAGACACTACTGGATTGACTTTATCCCATGATTGTTTAAGATTGGCTCTCATAATGAGTTGCTCTTCATCCTGCTTTGGATAATCAATTACTGTTTTAAGCATAAAACGATCGACTTGAGCTTCAGGTAAAGGATATGTTCCTTCTTGCTCTACTGGGTTTTGAGTTGCCATTACCAAAAATGGCTTGTCTAAAATAAACGTTTCATCACCAATAGTCACTTGCTTTTCTTGCATGGCTTCTAACAAAGCTGATTGCACTTTTGCAGGCGCTCTGTTAATTTCATCTGCTAAAACAAAATTGGCAAAAATAGGTCCTTTTTTAATTGAGAAATCATTCTCCTTTATATTATAAATAAGCGTTCCCACAACATCAGCAGGAAGCAAATCTGGAGTAAATTGTATTCTACTAAAACTCCCATCAACAGCTTGTGATAAAGTATTAATAGCTAAGGTTTTTGCTAAACCAGGAACACCTTCTAATAAAATATGCCCTTGTCCTAACAGTCCAATAAGTAATCGTTCTACCATGTGCTTCTGACCAACAATAACTTTGTTCATCTCCATGATTAGTAAATCAACAAAAGCACTTTCTTTTTCAATTTTCTCATTGATCGACTTAATGTCGATTGTACCTGTTTCTTCCATTATTTATATATTTTAATTAAAATAATTGTCTCTAAATTATTTAGTATCGCAAATTGTTAAAATTTTTCTTCGGATGCTGTTAAGAATTGGTTAAAAAATAAAGAGCAGTACTAATCGCACTGCTCTTGAAATATGTAAGGTTTTTAAACTGTTAAAACAGATTATATAGTCGCATTAAAGTGTTCGTTTTTGGATCAAGATTTGCTTGATTTTCAGAAGTAAAATGAATAGACTCATCAATATCTAATTCAATGGTAAATTCATAGAGTTTGTTTTCAACTAATTGTTTTTCAACCACATTTACTGAAGCATTACCATATTCAGAAACCAAATCAATATTATACTCAACATTATTCTTAACAACAGTATTGCGATCTCCTAATACCAGTTTAATATTATAAATGAAATCTGCTGGTACTTGTTCAAAATCAACTAAAGTAATCGCATGATTGTCGTTAAAGTTTGTTAAATCGTGAACACCTTTATTTATTGTATTTAAACTTAACCAAGCATTTGGATTAGTTTCGTCTTCTAAAACTTTAAGTTGAACTTCTAAAATTTCTAAGTTAAATCGATTTAATTGGGTTTGTGTGCCAACTAGGTTAACATTAACTAAACTGTTTTCTATATAATCAGACTCTTCTTCTTTGCTGCAACTTGTAAGTAATACTAAAGCAAATATACTGACTAATAAGGTTTTTGTGTTGAAAGAAAATAGCATGATTTGGATTGATTAATAATTACAAAACAATAATACCTTATTACCTAGGATTTGAGTATTTTTATACATGAATTGCAAAAAAACCCATATAAACTGAAAAAAAAGTGACATATTCTCGATTAATTGCAGGTACCATGACTTGGGGAAGTTGGGGAAAACAACTTGCAACAAAAGACATGATTTCGCTCATGCATCATTGTCTTAAAAACTCTATTACAACATTTGATCATGCCGATATTTATGGTGGTTATACAACTGAAGCAGACTTTGGAAAAGCATTTTCTAAAAGTGGTATCAACCGAGACGATATTCAATTGATTTCAAAATGTGGCATTCAATATTTAAGTGATAATAGAGCCAATACTGTAAAGCATTACGATTATAGTAAAGACTACATAATTTGGTCTGCTGAAACTTCTTTAAAACATTTACAAACCGATTATTTAGACCTATTTCTCCTGCATCGTCCTAGTCCGTTAATGCATCCTGATGAGGTTTCTGAAGCCATTACTATATTAAAACAACAAGGAAAGATTAAAGACTTTGGTGTTTCAAATTTTACACCTTCTCAAGTTGAATTAATTTCGAGTACAACTGATATTGCTGTAAATCAAATAGAATTTTCACTCACACAACATACTGCAATGCATAATGGTTTATTAGATTATATGTTATTAAAAAACATAACATCTATGGCTTGGTCGCCTTTGGGTTCGGTTTTTAAAGAAGATAATGAGCAAACGAGACGAATTCATAAGCAACTTGGAACATTATTAGATAAATACAATGCAACCGAAGATCAATTATTACTTGCATGGATTTTAAAGCATCCTGCGAACATTCATCCAGTCATAGGAACAACAAATCTGAAAAGAATTACAGATGCAAAAAATGCTGAACAAATTGATTTAACACTTGAAGATTGGTTTAAAATATTAGTAGCAGCACAAGGACATAAAGTGCCATAAAAACAAACAAATGAATAAAACAGCTTTAATTACAGGAGCCACAAGCGGAATTGGTAGAGCAACAGCTCACGAATTTGCTAAACATGGCATCAAATTAATTTTATGTGGCAGACGTCAAGAACGATTAGACACGATTCAAAAAGCATTGAGCAAACAAACAGAAGTGCATACACTTAACTTTGACGTTAGAGATAAAGATGCAACACTTCAAGCTATTGCCTCATTGCCAAAAGATTTTAAAACTATCGATATTTTAATTAATAACGCAGGAAATGCACATGGTTTAGATCCAATACAAACTGGAGATTTGGACGATTGGGATGCGATGATGGATATTAATGTAAAAGGCTTGTTGTATGTAAGTAAAGCTATTATTCCGCAAATGACCGAAAGACAATCTGGTCATATTATAAATATTGGTTCTTCGGCAGGAAAAGAAGTCTATCCAAAAGGCAATGTGTACTGTGGCAGCAAACATGCCGTTTTAGCCATTACTGAAGGTATGCGAATTGATTTAAACCCGTTTGGAATAAAAGTTTCTGCTATAAATCCAGGATTAGTTGAAACCGAATTTTCTCAAGTTCGATTTAAAGGAGATGCTATTGCAGATAATGTTTATAAAGGCTACAAAGCTTTACAAGCCGAAGACGTTGCCGAAGTGATTTATTTCGCAATTTCTCGTCCAGCTCATGTAAACATTGCAGATGTTTTGATGTTCTGTACTGCGCAAGCAAGTTCAACACTAGTGAAAAAATCTTAATTTTTAACTGGTGTTGAAATTATGTATTGTTATTAATTATTTTTTATTTCAATTATATGGCACATTATAATTCATTCGAAGATTTAGAAGTTTATAAAAATGCTTCTGTATTTTGTGATGATATTTGGCATATTATTGTAAATACTTCGTTACAAAAAGATTATAAACTAAGAGAACAAATTAATGGTTCTTCGGGTTCTATTATGGATAATATTGCTGAAGGTTTTGGAAGAGGTGGAAATAAAGAATTTATTATGTTTTTAAGCTTCTCAAGAGGTTCTTGTTGCGAGTCTAAAGCTCAGTTGTTAAGAATAAAAAACAGAAATCATATTTCAGAAGAAACCTATAAACTGCTTAATAAAAAAGCGAAAAATCTTATTGAACAATTATCAAAGTTCATAAATTATCTCAAAAAATCTGATCGAAAAGGTTCTAAATTTGAATAAATAATAACAATAATTAATATATAATAACTCTTGATTAACAAACGCCTTTTAATTAAAAACTTACTAGCTCATAATGATGAGAACAGTTTTTATGACAAAAAGCGAAAAGTTGATTTCTCTCACAAAGAAGGCAAAGCAAAATTTTTAAAACATATTTGCGCGCTTTCTAATAGCAATCCTAAAAACAATTCTTACATCGTTATAGGTGTAGATGATGAAGACAATAAAATTATTGGTGTTAAATTTTTTGATGATAGTAAGATTCAAAACCTCATTAATGCCTATTTAACAAATCCTCCAATTGTGCAGTACGAAAACATTCCATTTCCGCACTTGCCAGATAACAAAGTTGTCGGATTAGTTACAATTAGACCAAATGCAGATATTACTTCGCTTCGAAAAAACATCTGGAAATATTATGGTGGCTCTGTATTTTTTAGAGATGGAAGCATAAGCATGCCCAAAGTATTTGATATTGAAATTAAAGATGTAAACTCAACAATTGTTGCTCAAATAGAATCTCATGCGCAAAACAACATTCAATATACACTTGATGGTGTTTTCGATTTTCTTAATAAAAGGCAAGACTACAATCCGCAATACAAAGTGTTTAAAGAGTATTTTGTGTTATGTTGGTCTGGACAAAAAAAATTGGTTAAAAATAACACCTATTATTCTAGAGTAGATATCGAGTTAATAAACGAGCAAGTACGTTTGTTTTATTCAACCCTTGATGAAGTTGCCATAAGCTATGATGACAATTCGTTTAGAATTTTAGAGTATGTGAGTTTAGGGCTTCAAAATTCGTTTAAATATTATGAATTAGAAGAAACCATTATTCGTTTTGAAGATAATGCACATTATACCATTGACACAACACTTTTATTTGAACCTCCTCAATTTGATAAAAAAGTCTTACATCACATCTATAATTCAAATAATGCTTTGCTGGAAAAACTAAAAAAAGGACTAGCACTCAATAAAAATGAGCTAATTGATTTAACAAACTTGCCAGCAACGTACCTTATTTGTTATCTCAATGCTTTTCATGAAGCTATAGATAAGCTTAATGAAGCAAAACCTTATTTAAAAAAACAATACAGCTCTATTTATCAATCTTATCAAGAAGCTCTTCGAATTTTACGGAAAGTGAAATACAGTTAATCGGATAAATTTAACTCTAATTACCGTTTATCTATTTTTTAGGCTAATGGTAGTATTTATTACAAATGCTTTTGGGATTTTACGATTTTTGAAGTGCTATTAATCAATTACATATAGCCTTATTTCAAAGTCGAGTTATCGAATGAGAAATAAGGTTTTTGTTTTTTATAGACCTCTTCATTCGTTTAAATTACTGTAAGAAAACTTCTTTTTATTCTATAACAAAACGAATACATACCATTCATACAGTTTTTTTTACCACTCGTAGTTTTTTTTCAAATACAATTCTATTTTTTCCGATGTTTGAAGTGCTATTAATCAATTACAAACACCTTGTTTCAATCGGATTTTCCGAAACGCAGAAACGAGGTTTTTGTTTTTTTAAACTTAAATAAAGTCTAATTTTGAAAAGCTCTTATTTAAGATTTTTTGATCCTCAACTCCTAACCATTTATCTAAAACAGTAGCATAAATCGATCTAAAATCTACAGTGTATTTAAGATCTCCATTATCATCTAAGTCTGATAAACTTACCAAGTCGTTATAAAAACCAGGTGTTTTTAATCGATTTCCAATGAGAAACACATTGTTTGCAGCTCCATGATCTGTACCATTAGCTGCATTTTGTTTCACTCGTCTTCCAAATTCGGAAAACGTAAGAATAAGCGTATCACTAAATGTGCCTTGTTGTTTTAAATCATCTACAAATACTTCAATACTTTCGGCATAAATTTTAAGTAATCTAGATTGAGTGTTTAATTGACTTGCATGTGTATCAAAACCTCCAAGTGACGAATAGAACACTTTTGTATCAGTCCCAGAATTAATAAGTCTTGCCATTGTTTTTAATTGGTTTCCGAAGGCATTATTTGGGTAGGTTTTAGAATTACTGGACGTTTGATGTTTTTCAAAAATATATGCTGCTGAAGATTCTGCGGCAATCATCGTTTTATATAAGTACCCTAAATTATGTTCACTTAAATGGTCGTCTTGGTAATAGTTTAATACATTTTTAAAATAAGGATCTTGAGAGGTTCTAAATAATACTTTAGGATTCTTAGTGGCTATTCCATTAGTCTGTTTTCCTTTTAAAGCTAATGATAAACTATCGTCAATTTCTATAACATTGTAAGGTTTTTTACCATAATTATCTAAATAACGACCAATCCATCCTGTTTGTAAATATTGATTAGAATCACTTGCAGTTTGCCAAATATCTGTTGACCTAAAATGTGAACGATTAGGATTTGGATAACCAACATTATTGATAATAGTGACATAACCTTTATCGTATAAATTTTTAAGCGAAGACAAACTAGAATGAAATCCTAAATCATCTGTAGCCTTAATTATGTCTTTCTTCGGAATAGCTATTGAAGGTCTATTTCGGTAATAACTATCATTATTAAACGGAATAATTGTATTTAAACCGTCATTTCCTCCTGAAAGTTGAATAACTACCAAACGCTTATAGCCTAGTTTTGTAGTTGCATAATTTTCAAATGCTTTTATAAAATTTGGCACAAAAAATAAACCACTTGCTAAGGTAGATTGTTTTAAAAAATGTCTTCTATCCATAACTAACACATTTGATATTCTGGTAACGACATAAGTTGCACACAAAAATCTCGCTTAGAATTTTGATTTAAGGTTTTTAAATATCGTTTTGTTCCTTCACTTAATTTAGGAATTATAATCTGTTGTTTTAATTCTTCAAAAGTGGTATTTGCATATTGCTTTTCAAAAGCATCCCAATTTACACTTACATAATCGAGTCTTTTTTTTCTCTTTTTAGAATAATAGTTTTCAAAACTATCTTCAAACTCTCCTTTTTCTTTAATTGATATTTCTGCATTGGCTAACAAAATTGAAGGCAGTTTTAAACGTAACATAATGGTATTGCTATCAATCCAACTTTTTCCGCCTTTCCATCCTGCAACATTTGGAGGATTTAACAAAACCTGACCTAATAGCTTTTGAAATCTCAGTATGTCTTTAGTGTTATGAAACGCAATAGGAACTGTTCTCGTTATTCCAACTAAAAACTCTATAGGTGATTTTATTTTTGAACCTATATTTTGGTCATTGTAAAACCAATCAGACATAAATACATGTCGCATTACGTTTTCAATATCATAATCTTGATAAAAAACACTTGTCAACTCTTCAACTTTGTTTTCATCAATTTTATCATTTACAAAGTAGCTGTATATTTTTCTGCAAATAAAACGAGCGCATTGTTTTTGTTCTAAAATAAAATCAATAATATCATCACCATCATAACGTCCTGTATGACCAAAAAACGTCTTAAAACCATAATCATGTTGACGCTTTCTCAATAAAAAATCGCCTTGAAAATTATGGCTATAACCTGTAAAAGCTCTTGCACTTTCTTGAATGTCTTCTTCAGAATAATTGCCTTCTCCTAAAGTGAATAATTCCATCAATTCTCTAGCAAAGTTCTCATTTGGCTTTTGTTTTCGATTTTGCTTATTATTCAAGTATTTAAGCATTGCTGCTTCCTTTGAAACAGCTTTAACAAAATCGCCAAAATCACCCAAAGCATGTTGTCGTAAAACATTATGATACTGCTGTACATGAAAAACATTAACATCGCGACACACAAAATGATTTGCCCAAAACAAGGTCATTTTTTCTCTTAAAATTTGATTAGAATTTACCATTCTATCAAACCATAACACATTAAAATCTTTGAGCTTTTCTTTGCTATCTTTAATAAACCCGATACGTTTTCGTTTATCTCTTATAACGTTCTGTTCAGTGTAACCTTCTAAATCAGATGTGTCAATAATTAAATCATAAGTTTCAGCAGACCTTTGAAAGAGTGAATTTACAATAAACTGTCTGCTTTTTCCAGACATCGCATAAAGTTCTTCAGGCTTAATTCCAAAGCCTGCTCTACAATATAAATGCTGAATCTCTTGCTGTTTCATACTTCTATGACTATAAAAACTTGCGAGCGTTTAATTATTAAACTTCAAAAATGATTCCAAAATAAATTACATAAAAAAAACCGCTTCAATTACTGAAACGGTTTTAATTAGTTATTTGTTTTAATCTGTATTACAAATCAAATTTAATGCCTTGCGCTAAAGGTAGCTCATCAGAATAGTTGATGGTATTTGTTTGACGACGCATATACACTTTCCAAGCATCAGAACCAGACTCACGTCCACCTCCTGTTTCTTTTTCTCCACCAAAAGCGCCTCCAATTTCAGCACCAGAAGTTCCGATATTAACGTTAGCAATTCCACAATCTGAACCAGCATAAGACAAGAATTTTTCGGCTTCTTTCATTTGGTTCGTCATAATTGCAGAAGACAAGCCTTGAGCAACTCCATTTTGTTTTTCGATGGCATTTTCAACATCTCCAGAATATTTCATTAAATATAAAATAGGAGCAAAGGTTTCGTGTTGTACAATTTCAAAATCATTTTCGGCTTCAATAATCGCTGGTTTTACATAGCATCCACTTTCGTAACCTTCGCCTTCTAAAACACCACCTTCAACTAATACATTTCCACCTTCAGCTTTTGCTTTCTCAATCGCAGCTAAGTATGTGTTAACAGCATCGTGGTCAATTAATGGACCAATATGATTTGTTTCATCTAACGGATTACCAATTGTTAATTGTTTATAAGCACCAACAATAGCATCGCGAACTTTATCGTAAACCGATTCGTGAATAATTAAACGTCTCGTTGATGTACAACGTTGTCCACAAGTTCCAACAGCACCAAAAACAGCACCAGGAACCACTACTTTTAAATCTGCAGTAGGCGTAATAATAATCGCGTTGTTACCACCTAATTCTAATAACGATTTTCCAAAACGTTCTGCTACAGTTGCACCAACAATTCGTCCCATTCGAGTAGAACCTGTTGCAGAAACTAAAGGAATTCTTGAGTCTGTAGTTAAAAATTCACCTACTTTATAATCACCATTAATGATACAAGAGATACCTTCAGGTAAGTTGTTTTCTTTTAAGATGTCTGCTATAATATTTTGACATGCGATAGAGCATAAAGGTGCTTTTTCAGAAGCTTTCCATACACAAACATCACCACAAATCCATGCTAAAGCTGTATTCCAAGACCAAACAGCCACTGGGAAATTAAACGCTGAAATAATTCCAACAACTCCAATAGGATGCCATTGTTCTCTCATCACGTGACCTGGACGTTCAGACGGAATCGTTTGTCCGTTTAACTGTCTTGACAAACCAACAGCAAAATCACAGATGTCGATCATTTCTTGAACTTCACCATAACCTTCTTGTAACGATTTACCCATTTCGTAAGAGACCAATTTACCAAGAGGCTCTTTTAAATCTCTTAATTTGTTTCCAAACTGACGTACAATTTCACCTCGTTGTGGTGCTGGTACATCTCTCCAAGATTTAAATGCTTTGGTAGCAGCATCCATTACTTTGTCATAATCTTCTCTAGTTGTAGCTTTCACTTTACCAATTAATTGTCCGTCAACAGGCGAATATGATTCTATAAGTTCTCCATTTGAAAAATTATTAGATCCTGTAGATGTTCCATTATTAACATCTTGAACACCAAGTTGCTGTAACGCTTCTTTTATTCCGAAATCGGTAGCTATTGCTTCCATATATGTTTATATTTTATGAGTTATTAAATTTTGACGCGAAGTTACTAATAAAAAGTCATTTTTCACTTGAACAGGCTTACTTAATAATGTAACTTTAAAGCACTTATAAACACTGTTATTTCAGAATTAAAAAACTTGAATAAACAGAGGTTATAATGTAAAATTAGTATTGACAAGATATAAATGGCATTCCGATAGCATGACACGACTAGAGATTTTGTTATGAAATGTCTCACTTTGGTTCGAAATAATCGTTTTAAAAAACGAATTCTATACAACCAATAACGAATTCTATTTTATCAATTACATATAAAATAACTAAACTATTTAAGCTTCATTAATATATTACTTTTATAATATTCAACCATCAAAATGGTGGTTTTGAATTTTAAGTATAAAACCAAAAAATAAGGCTCAGATCATGAAACTAAATTCGTCTTTAATTCTCCTAATATGTCTAACACTTGTGGTGTCTTGCAAAAAAGATAGCATTACTCAAGACACAGACAATCTGTTTAAATACAGAGATTATATTAGTTACACCACTACTGGATTACAATCGGTTACAAAACCCATTACAATTAATTTAGCTCAAGCTGTTGAAGGCTGGAAAGAAGGTCAAGAAATTACTGAGAATCTTATTCATATTTCACCTCATGTTGAAGGCAGTTTAAAAACCTCAAACTCGCATACTTTAGTCTTTACTCCAGATGAATATTTAGAACCCAGTACAGAATATACAGTTCTTATTAAGCTTGACGAAATTTACAAAAATATGCCAAAACACTATGAAGATTATGTGTTTCAATTTAAAACCATAACACCTAATTTTAGTTTGAGTACTAACGATTTGCAATCGTATTCAAAACCATGGCAATATTTAGAAGCAGTTATAAGATCTGCAGACATCATATCTGTTAAAGATGCAAAAACGCTTGTTAAAGCTTCGCAAAACGGCAAACCCTTAAATATTCATTTTAATGAATTGATAGAGAATTCAAAGTATTTCGAATTTAAAATTGATAGCATTCATCGTATGGTTGATGATTCAGAAATTACAATAAAATGGAATGGAGCCTCCATAAAATCGGATAATAAAGGTGAAAGTAAATTTGCAATTCCTGGTAGAAATAATTTCACAATAATCAATGTTGAATCGGTTAAAAGTCCAGAACAATATTTATCCATTAACTTTTCAGATCCTTTAAAAAAACAACAAAATTTTGATGGTTTGGTAACCATTCAAAATGCGAAAAACCCAAAATTCAGTGTTGATGGAAACGTCCTTAAAGTCTATCCTGAAAGTAAACTTGTTGGCGATATTCAAGTGGATGTGTTTCAAGGCATTTCTAATACAGATGGCTATAAATTAAAAAATTCTTTTTCTGAAATTATGTCTTTCGAAGAATTAAAACCTATGGTTCGCTTAATCAGTAACGGAACCATTTTGCCAAACTCAAACGATCTTAAATTTAATTTTGAAGCTGTTAATTTAAGTGCTGTAGATGTTCGCGTCATTAAAATATTTGAAGATAATGTACTACAGTTTCTTCAAGACAACCCAATGAATAGTAACAATCAAAACGAAATCAAACGCGTTGGTCGTCGCATTGCCAAACAAACCATTCAGCTACAAACTGCAGCCGAAAATTCAGGAAAATGGAAAGCTTATAGTATCGATTTATCCCATTTTTTTAAAGCAGATGCAGGAGCTATTTATCGCATTGAGCTTAGTTACAATAAAAACTATTCTTTATACAACTGTGACGCTAATCCCAATACAGAAGTAGAAGAAGACGAATATGAAGATTACTACTACGAAGAGGATTATTATGATTCTTATTCAGAAACCAATACCGAAGATGACGATTTAAAAGAAGAAGCATATTGGGATAATCGTACATATAGATATCGAAACTATACTTACAATTGGAGGCAACGCGATAACCCTTGTCATGATGCTTACTACAATGAAAATAAAATCGTATCACAAAATTTACTAGCTTCTAACTTAGGTGTCATTGCAAAACTAAGCGCAGATAATACCTATTATTTTGCAGTAACTAATATTTTAAATACAACTCCTGAAACTGGAGCAACCATTACTTTATTTAATTTTCAGCAACAAGAAATTGCTTCAGTTTCAACAGATATTGAAGGTTTAGCAACGATTGAAGCTAATAAACATGCTAATTTTGCTATTGTTTCAAAAGGAAATAACACCAGCTACCTAAGACTTACCGATGGCAATTCATTGTCTTTAAGCAAGTTTGACGTGTCTGGAAACAAGTTGCAACGCGGACTTAAAGGTTATATTTATGGCGAACGTGGCGTTTGGCGACCTGGAGATTCTCTATTCTTAACTTTTATGCTAAATGACAAAGCGAATCCGCTTCCAAAAGGTCATCCTGTAAAACTAGAAGTCACAGATCCTAACGGAAAACTGATTTATAAAAAAGTAACTTCAAATCACCTCAACAATGTTTACAAGTTTATTGTTCCGACAGCTTCAGAATATAACACAGGAAACTACAACGCAAAAGTATCTGTTGGAGGAGCACAATTTTACAAGCCTTTAAAAATTGAAACGGTTAAGCCTAACCGACTTAAAATTAAAATTGATTTTGAAGATGATGTACTTTCAGGAACAGAACCGCTCAACGGAACACTTGATGTAAAATGGTTACATGGTGCACCAGCCAAAAGCATTAAAGCCGAAGTAAAAGCTAAATTTAGCACCTCATACACCAGTTTTAAAAATTATAAAGGTTATGTGTTTAGAGATCCTACACGACAATTCAATTCTGAAGAACTCAATGTGTTTGAAGGGAATCTCGATGACAATGGAAAAGCAATTATTAACACAAAACTGAATATTGGAAAAAATGCACCTGGAATGCTCAATGCACAATTTTTAGTGAGAGCTTTCGAAAATGGTGGTGATTTTTCTCTTGATGCTTTTACAAAACCCTATTCGCCTTACGACTCTTATGTTGGCTTAAAATCGCCTAAAGGAAATTATTATGGTTCATACTTTACAGATACCAATCAAACTTTTGATTTGGCAGTCGTTGATAAAAACGGAAAACCAATTCAGCGAGACAATCTAGAAATTAAAGTGTATAAAATAGAATGGCGTTGGTGGTGGAATTCCTCTTACGACAATCTATCCAACTATGTATCTAGCAGTTACCACAGACCAATTCTTGAACAAAAAGCAACGACTGGAACCAACGGAAAAACATCATTTACTATTAAAATTCCTGAGAATGAAAGAGGTCGCTATCTCATAAGAGTTTACGATCCTGTAAGTGGTCATGCTACTGGACGAACCGCTTATTTTTATAAAAACTGGTCTGGATTATCTACTGGAAACGACAAAGAAGCAGCCAAAATGTTAGTGTTTGCTTCAGATAAAAATAAGTACAACGTTGGCGAAACTGCAACTATTAAATTTCCATCTGGAAGTGAAGGAAGAGCTTTAGTAAGTATCGAAAATGGTTCCGAAGTTTTAGAACACAAATGGATTAAAACAACCAAAGGTGAAACCGAAGTAAAAATTCCAATCACTTCTAAAATGGCTCCAAATGTATTTGTCAATATTTCTTTATTGCAACCTCACGCTGTAACGAGTAACGATTTACCAATTCGTTTGTATGGTGTGATTCCTATTTTAGTTGAAGATCCTAAAACCATTCTCGAACCAGAACTAAGAATGACAAGTGTTTTACGACCTGAACAAGAATTTGAAGTTTTTATTACTGAAAAAAACAACAAATCAATGACCTACACGATTGCAATGGTTGAAGAAGGCTTACTAGACTTAACACGTTTTAAAACACCAAACGCTTGGAATGAGTTTTATTCTCGTGAAGCCTTAGGTATCAAAACTTGGGATATTTTTGACGATGTCATTGGAGCTTATTCAGGTAGTATCGATCAGGTATTTGCTATTGGTGGTGATGGTAGTGCAGCAAAAGGAAAGAATAAAAAAGCAAACCGATTTAAACCTGTGGTTACCTATTTAGGACCTTTTGAATTGAAAGCTGGTGAACGAAATTCACACAGCATAAAACTTCCAAATTATATTGGTGCAGTAAGAACAATGGTCGTTGCAGGAAATCATAACACTGAAGCTTATGGCAGCACAGACAAATCGGTTGAAGTTAAAAAACCTTTAATGGTATTAGCTAGCTTACCAAGAAAATTAAGTCCAGGTGAAAAAGTAACACTTCCAGTAACCGTTTTTGCTATGAAAAAAAAGGTTAAAAACGTTAATCTAAGTTTAAAATTAAGCGATGGTATTTCAGTTGTTGGACAAGCTTCAAAGCAATTATCATTTTCAAAACCTGATGAAAAAATGGCTTACTTCGAATTGGATGTCAGTAAAGCCAAAGGCATTAATACTGTTGAAATAATTGCTACTGGACATGGAGAGAAGTCAACCCATAAAGTAGAACTAGATGTGGTGAATCCTAATCCGATAACTTCAAAGTTTGAAACTACAGAGCTTGAAGCAAATGCTAGTAAAACATTAGAGTTTTCAACCTTTGGAGTTTCGGGAAGCAATTCAGCAACTGTAGAGTTTTCTACGCTTCCTCCAATGGATTTTTCTAAACGATTACAATACTTAATTAAATATCCTCATGGTTGTGTAGAGCAAACCACATCTGGAGTGTTTCCGCAGTTATACTTAACAGACATCTTTGATTTAAAGTATGAGAAGAAACGAAAAATTCAGTCAAACATTGAAAGTGGAATTAAGCGTTTAGGTAATTTTCAAAGACCAGATGGAGGTTTAAGTTATTGGATGGGAGAAAATTCTGCCAATGATTGGGGAACGAGTTATGCTGGACACTTTATGATTGAAGCCGAAAAGAAGGGTTATGTCTTGCCATTATCTTTTAAAAGCAATTGGTTGCGTTATCAAAAACAAGCGGCTCGAGATTGGAGACCAAGTTACAGACATTACCATTCCGATTTAGCGCAAGCTTACAGGTTATACACTTTAGCCTTAGCTGGTAGTCCAGATTTAGCATCTATGAATCGATTACGAGAATTTGAAGAAATTTCTAACGAAGCCAAATGGCGATTAGCAGCGGCTTACGCTCTAGCTGGACAAAAAGAAGCTAGTGAACAATTGTCTGAAACTGCGAATGTTAATTTTCAACCTGTAAATCATAACTACTACACTTATGGTTCGGTCAATAGAAATCGAGCAATGGCTCTCGAAACTATGATTATCACTCAAAATCCAAAAGCAAGAGCGCTCTCTAAAACAATAGCAAAAGATTTATCAAGCGATGTTTGGATGAGTACACAAACTACAGCTTATAGCCTTTTAGCTATGGCAAAATTAGTGGAAACCAATGGTGGAAAAAACATGAAACTCACTTATACGATTAATGGACACACAGAAACTATTGACACCAAAAGCAGCATTGCCCAACGTGAGCTTTTCATAGAAGAAGGAAGCAATACAATAACTCTAAAAAATGCTGAAAACAATTTGGTTTATGTAAGAGTTTTGAATTCTGGTAAACTTCCTTTAGGAAATGAACTAACCGAACAACGCGGTTTAAGCGTGTCTGTAATCTATCAAGATTTAAAAGGAAATCATATTGATGTGTCTAAGCTTCAGCAAGGTCAAGATATTGTAGCTAGAATTAGTGTGAGCAATAAAGATGATAGACGTTTGAATGATGTTGCGTTAACCCAAATTTTTCCTTCAGGATGGGACATTGTAAATACGCGTTTTACTGATTTTGGAGATACAACTACAAGTACAGCAAGATATACAGACATTAGAGACGATCGTGTTAATTTTTATTTCGACTTAGGAAGAAATGGAAGTTCTAATGGTACCAAAATATTTACAGTGATGCTTAATGCTGCCTATTTAGGAACGTATTATTTACCAGGAACACAAGTTGAAGCTATGTATGACAACGACTTTTTTGTGAGAACTAAAGGCCGTTGGATTGAAGTTGAAAAATAAGTGTCATTAAGAACAAGGCGAAGAATCTCTTTCTAAATGATATCCATTTAAAAAAAATATACCATGAAAAACACAACACCATACTACGCAGTTATTTTTACATCTACACATTCTGAAAATACCGAAGGTTATGATGATATGGCAAAGTTTAGACGCTATCAAAAGTTGGAAACAACAAACCGATCACTTGGTTGCACAACAAAAAGGTCGTAAAGACTGGTACAGTTGGTATAAAGTTAGAGTTTGTAAAGTAGAACGTGAATATGAATTTGAAAAAATAGTTTAACATCTGGTTTTACACAAATACATTGAAATTAATAAACTTCATAAAAACCCATAAAAAGAAAAGTATACTCCTTTTTATATTTATGGTTTTCTATGTTTTTTGCTTACCTAAAAATTTATTTAAAGATCCAACATCAACTGTTATTACCTCAAAAAACAACGAGCTTTTAGGAGCTCAAATAGCTTCCGATGGTCAATGGCGATTTCCACATAACGATAATGTTCCAGAGAAATTTAAAGAGTGTATTGTTCAGTTTGAAGATGAATATTTTTACAAGCATCCTGGTTTTAATCCTGTTTCAATCTTTAAAGCTTTAAAAGATAATATCAGCTCAGGAGAAGTAAAACGAGGCGGAAGCACACTAACACAACAAGTGATTCGGTTATCTAGAAAAGGTCAGGCCAGAACTTATTTAGAAAAACTGAAAGAACTAATATTGGCATCGCGTTTAGAGTTTCGAAACTCTAAAGAAGAGATTTTAGCCTATTACAGTAGTAATGCGCCTTTTGGAGGAAATGTTGTTGGTTTAGATGCTGCTGCTTGGCGTTATTTTAATCGTGATGCGCATCAATTATCTTGGGCAGAAAACGCAACTTTGGCTGTGCTACCAAATGCACCAAGTTTAATATATCCAGGTAAAAATCAAGAACGCTTATTACAAAAACGCAATCGCTTACTTAAAAAGCTGCTTAAAAATGCTATTATAGATTCGCTTACTTACAAATTATCTATTGCTGAAAGTCTTCCAAAAAAACCTTATCCTTTACCACAAATTGCGCCACATTTGTTGCAAAAAATAGCTCAAAAGCACAAAGGCGAACGTGTTCAAACTACTATTGACACAAAACTTCAAGAGCGTGTAAATCACATTGTAAAAAGTCATTACAACGTACTTAAACAAAATGAAATCCACAATACAGCAGTTCTTGTTTTAGATGTTCATACTAGAAAAGTATTAACCTATATTGGCAATTCACCTACAAGTAAAATTCATCAAAAAGATGTCGATATCATTGATAAGCCTCGAAGTACAGGCAGCATTTTAAAACCTTTTTTATATGCTGCCATGTTAGATGCTGGAGACCTATTACCAAACACCTTGGTTGCAGATATTCCTTCGCAATTTGGAAGTTATCATCCAGAAAATTTTAATAAAGAATTTGATGGAGTCGTTCCTGCCAGTCGTGCCTTATCACGTTCGCTAAATGTTCCTGCTGTTCGTATGCTTCAAGATTTTGGACTAGATCGTTTTCATCAATACTTGAAACAATTACAACTCAAAGATTTAAAATACAATGCCAATCATTATGGTTTATCACTAATTCTTGGAGGTGCCGAAAGTAATCTTTGGGATTTATGTAAAAGTTATGCCGCTTTATCGTCGACCTTAAATCATTTTTCAGAAACCTCAAGCGAATATTATACCAATGAATTTGTTGAACCAACATTTTTAGCTTCGGAAACTATTGACTTCGGAAAAAAAAGTACAAACAAAACCATATTTGATGCAGCTTCCATTTATCTCACTTACGAAAGTTTAAAAAAAGTCAACCGTCCTGAAGGTGATGAAAGTTGGGAGTTTTTTGATGATTCTAAACAAGTCGCTTGGAAAACAGGAACCAGCTTTGGCTTTCGAGATGCTTGGGCAATAGGCACTACAAAAGATTATGTGGTTGGTGTTTGGGTTGGCAATGCAGATGGCGAAGGTCGACCAGGTTTGGTTGGTGTTCAAACTGCTGCTCCAATCTTATTTGATGTTTTTGATATATTACCAAATAGCGAATGGTTTACACAACCTTTTGACGAAATGCAACAGGTTAGCATTTGTAGTAAAAGTGGTTATCGAGCTTCATCGATTTGTGATGAAACACAAGACACTTACATTCAACTTAGCGGATTAAAAACAGAACCTTGTCCTTATCATGTTCTCGTTCACGTAGATGCTACCGAAACCTATCAGGTAAATTCATCCTGTGAAGATTTAAACAATATAAAGCATAAACCTTGGTTTGTATTATCGCCTTTAAAAGCCTATTACTACAAAACTAAAAATCCGTTTTACAAACCCTTGCCCAAACTTCGATTGGATTGTGTAGGTGACAACCAAACAACCATGAGTTTTATTTATCCAAAAGCAAATAATTCGGTATTTCTTCCAAAAGATTTTGATGGAACAACCAATGATTTAATTTTAAAAATTGCGCATTCAAAACCAGAAACTCAAGTATATTGGTATTTAGATGAGCAATATATTGGTACCACGAAAGACATTCATGAATTGGCAATTATTCCAAAAACTGGAACGCATTTAATTACTGTTGTAGATGAACTTGGCAATGAAGCTAAACGGAGAATTAAGGTTTCAGAATAAAAAAAATGTCATTTAGAGTGAAACGACAAATCTAATATAATAGATTTCTCAACAAAGCCTGTGCTGAGCAAAGTCGAAACACCCGAAATGACAATTAACTTTAATTTACAATAAACTATAAGCTACTTATTACCAAGCAACAGCAACTCATTACAAACAATTTCTGTGGTATATCGTTTATTGCCTTCTTTATCATCCCAAGCTCTTGTGGTTAATTTACCTTCAATAGCAACTTCTTTGCCTTTAGTTACATATTTTTCTACAATTTCGGCCGTTTTTCCCCAAGCCACAACATTGTGCCATTGCGTGTCTGTAATTTTTTCGCCTTGTGCATTTTTATAGCTTTCATTTGTAGCGATTGAAAATTTAGCTAATAGTCTTCCTGATTCAAGATTAACAATTTCTGGATCGTTCCCTAGGTTTCCAATTAATTGTACTTTGTTTCTTAACGTATTCATAAGATAAGGTTTTAATTATGTCGAATGTCGTTAGTTCAATTCAACACTGCAAATATGAAACAGCATGCAAATATTAGTCGGTTGTTACCTGTTTAAATTCGTTTGTAAGTGTTTGTTGTCGTTTGTAAACGGATAATAATTTTTGTACCTTGACACTATGAAATGTAGTGTTAATAAGGCCATCGAGATATTAGAACAAACACCAAAAACCTTAAAATCTTTTTTAGGCAAATTGTCTGATGAATGGATTTACTGCAATGAAAGTGATGATACTTGGAGTGCTTTTGATATTGTAGGACATTTAATTCATGGTGAAAAAACCGATTGGATGACTAGAATACATCTCATATTAGATGCTTCGGAAGACAACACCTTTAAACCTTTTGATCGGTTTGCTCAATTTGAAGCTTCCAAAGGAAAAACACTAAACCAATTATTAAATGAATTTGAAGCGTTACGAATTCAAAATCTAAAAAAACTTAAAGCTTTAAATCTAACACAAGATCAATTGTCTTTAAAAGGAACTCATCCTGAACTTGGTAAAGTAACCTTATCTCAATTGTTAGCCACTTGGGTAACTCACGATTTGGGACATGTTGCACAAATAAGTCGCGTTATGGCTAAACAGTATAAAACTGAAGTGGGTCCTTGGATTAACTATATTTCAATTTTAAATGATTAATTATGGAAAAGAAGTGTCCAGAATGCGGAGAAAAAATAGTTGGAAGAATTGATAAAAAATTCTGTAGTGATGCCTGTCGAAATTCATACAACAACACCATTAATAAAGACCGAAAAAACCTGATAAGAAACACCAATAATTGGCTTCGGAAAAATTATCGCATCCTTGAAGCCTTAAATCCAAATCAAAAAACCAAAGTTTCACGAGCAAAGCTCATTGAAAAAGATTTCGACTTTAATTACTTTACAAGCATCTATACGACCAAAGCTGGAACCATTTATTATTTTGTGTATGACCAAGGCTATTTGCCATTAGAAGGCGACTACTATGCATTGGTAAAACGTGAAAGTTAGCTGTAACTATTTGTAATTGGTTGCTACTAATAAGTCGAACCCTTTATATACTTCATGAGCACACCAATTATTATCATTTTATGCTTTTCATTTTTAGGAATCATCATGTTCTTATCGTTCTATTTCAACAAAAAAAATGTCATTAAAAGAACGCTTTCTAGAATTCCGAATAAACCAGCTTCAAGTTTAAAAACTAACGAATTATCTAAAGTGAGTGGCAAAGCACTACATGTTAAAGAGCCACTAATTGCACCTTATTCAAAACGCGAATGTGTGTTTTATCAAATTATCATTCAGCAGCATGTAAGTCACGGAAAAAGTTCGCATTGGAAAACGCTTGTTGAAGAAGAACGTTCTCAAGATTTTTTTGTTAACACCAATAACGATTTTGTAATTGTTTCGCCTAAAGATAGTCCTAAAAACTATAACTGCTTTTTGGTAAAAGATCAAGATCAAAATTCGGGAACCTTTAATGATCCAACACCAAAATTTATAGCTGTTTTAAAACATTATAATATTGACCATACAACATTGTTTGGCTTTAATAAACGGTTGCGTTATAAAGAAGGTGTTATAGAAATTGGAGAAACTGTAACTGTTGCAGGAGTTGCAAAATGGAAAACTTTAAGTGAACCTATTGCAGAGTATCCTTATTCAAAAATTGCTTCCTTAGAAAGCACAGATAAACAAAAAATAATTATTACAGATTTGCCCGAAGTGAGACAGAAGCGTCATTAATTATTTCCAGTTCTGTCCTTTTAATGCAATCGCAGCTTTTAGCACATCTTTCTGACTAATTTGTCCGACTAATTTTCCGTTTTCAACAATTGGAAAACGACGTATTTTAGATTCTAAAAACTTATTTGCAGCATCAAATATATTCATGTTACCATCAATAGTTTCAACATTTTTTATCATTCTATTTTCAACTATATGTTGTTCCATTGGCATATTATAATACCTGCTTTCGCTTATTTGTTTTAAGCAATCTCCTTCAGAAATGACACCAACCAATTCGTTGTTATCATTCACAACTGGACCACCAGAAATCTTATTTCTTATTAAGATTTGTATCACTTCTTCAACCGTTTGTTCTGGTTTAAAATAGATTAATTCGCGTGACATATAATCACTTACTTTAAATGCTGGAGCTTCAACTGTATTTTGCTGTTGCTTCCTTGCGCCTTGAAAACTTTTAATACCCATAACCAATAGTGTTTTTTGTGTTGTTCTTAAAGTTACTGAAAATTAGCGAATTATACTAAAACTAATAATTTGTACATTTCCAGTTATAAAAAACACATGACATTGAAGCAAAACATTTGTGTAATTGGTTGTGGCTGGTTGGGTTTTCCTTTGGCAAAATCCTTGGTTAATAAAGGCTACATAGTTAAAGGAACAACAACTTCGTTAGAAAAGGTTTCTAAATTAAAATCTAATAATATTGACGGTTTTTTAGTTCAACTCTCTTCGGAAGGCATTACAGGAAGTATTGAAAAATGCCTTTCAGATTGCGATACAGTAATCCTTAATATTCCTCCTGGATTACGTAAAAATCCTGAAGTTAATTATGTCAAACAAATGCAGAATTTCATTCCTTTTTTAGAAGCTTCAACAGTTAAAAACATTGTGTTTGTGAGTTCAACTTCAGTATATGATGACGATGAGTCTTTTCCTGTAATAACTGAAACTTTTCCTACATCTAACAAAAGTAATCAGCTTCTTACTGTTGAAACAATGTTTCAGACAAATTCAAATTTTAATACAACCATACTTCGGTTTTCGGGTTTATTTGATGAAGACAGACATCCTGCAAGCTTCTTATCAGGAAAACAAAACATTAAAAACCCTAAAGCTCCTGTTAACCTAATTCATCGTAAAGATTCCATTGCTATTATTGAAAGTGTTTTAGAGCAAAACATTTGGAATGAAACTTTTAATATAGCAACGACACCTCATCCAACAAAACAAAGCTATTATACTTCAATATGTAAAACTAAAAACTTGGCTTTACCATGCTTTGATGATACTCAAATTAGTCAAGGTAAAATTATTGATTCTTCAAAACTGATACATGTTTTAAATTATGAGTTTCAAATTAAACTGTAACAATTAGCATCTTTTTATGATTCTATTTTGTTTATTTTTTTAGTTTTGACACACTAAATAGTTACATTATGAAAAACATTCTATGTCTGTTAGTTTTATTAGCTTCAATGAGCTTGACAGCACAAACAAAATCTGAGCTTTTAAAACATTTTGAAGGCTATTATAACCAAATGAAATCTCAAGGTGATGTTCAAGGTGTTATTAATGCTATGACGCATCTTAATGTCTTAGCACCAAATCAACAACGACTTGATACCTTAGCTTATATCTATGCTTCTGAAGGCAGAAATTTAGAAGCTTTAAATACCATTGGTATTGACAATAATGCAACAGATTCTAATATTAATACAGAGGTTAAGGCATTAGCACTAAAAGCTTTAAACCAACCAAAACGTGCTCTTGTATTTTATGAAGTATTATTTCAAAAAGAACCTAATGCGTATTTAGCTTATGAAATTGCAGATTTAAAGACTCAAATTCAAGATATTGCTGGAGCTAAAGCTAGTGTAGATTATGGATTAGCAAATGTAAAAGCAGACATGAAAAAGGCGTTTTACGAATCGCAACAGCCTTATGAAGTGTCTTTAAAAGGTGCATTAACATATTTAAAAGCTTTAATTGTTTTTAATATGAACCAAAACGACAATATAGATCAAGCTATAGCTTTATTAGATGAAGCCATAACAATGGATGCTAATTTCAATTTAGCAAAAATTAGTAAAGATGCTTTGGTTACTAGAAAAAATGAGCCTAAGAAAAATTAATCCCATAAATAAACCAAACAAAAAAGCCTTTTGTAATCTTACAAAAGGCTTTTTTAGTAAATGGTTATTTTCTTTAGAACTTATAGCTCAAACCAATTGTCCAATAGGTTTGTAAATCGTTATCTACGTTATCAAAATCTGGAGCATCTCCCATACCATCAAAAGTTGCTAATGCATAGTTAAGCGCTTCCTGTTTGTTACTTCTTAAACCAAAATCAAAACCTACACCAATCATTTTCCAAAGTGTATAACCGAAAGAGTTCGTCCAAGTCCAGTTAGATAAGTCTCCACTTTCATAACTCTGAAACGCAGATAAGTTAGATTTAAAGTTTACTGCTCCAATTTGTCTTGTGTAATCTGCTACGATTTTTGCACCTAAAGACGATTCAAAAACAGTGTCGTTATCTGCAAAAACAAAGTTATAGTTTAATGGATGAACCTCTACGATTAAGTTTTCAATAGGTAACCAAGTAAAACCAACACCAACATCTAAATAGCCAGGATCGTTAAAGTTATCTAACAAGGTCGTTCTATATTCCATTAATGCTGAAACAGCTAGTTTTTTGCTTAAATTTCTACCATATAATGAAGAAATATTGAATACATCTGTAGTTGGATTAAAATCATCGTCATCTAAATCGGTATCTTTGTCATCTAATTTTACCCAATTTAAATTAGCCGTTAAGGCATTTCTCCAGAAAAATTTCTCTTGAATTAAATTCGCATAACCATTAAATGTAATCCCAATATTTCCCGATGAGTTGTTTGGAGCTCCTTGAGCATACCAGTTGTTAAAGTTTGATAAACTACCACCAATTGTACCAAAGGCACCTACTCTCCATCCTGGTAAAGCATCAATTTGAGCTTGTAAAGCATTAGCTTCAGCTTGAGCTGCATCAGCTTCAGCTTGCTTTTCAGCCTTTTGAGCTTGTAATTCTTCTTTGGTTTGAGAAAAACCAAATACCATTGAAAGCATTAATACAGTTGTTAAAAGTAATCTTTTAGTCATTTTTTAAGTTTTAAAATTGATTATTGATTGCAAATATAATTTATTAGTTATTTGAACACCAACAAATTATGTGAAAAGCATATTTCTATACGACCATTAGACACATCTTTTTTTTATGAGTCACAAAGTCATTAGGATTATTTTTTCTTTTTAAAAAGCGGAACAGAAGAACAAGCTTCACCATACATAATAGATTTTGCAATTGGTTGTAAAACTTCTGAAAGCAATACATAAGCATTATCTGGTACAGGCTTATTAGAACAGCCTTTAATAATAATAGGTTTGTCTTGATATAAGTTAAGATCTAAATTCTTAATGATATCTTGATATATTGATGTTTCTAAGGCATCTAAATCTCCTATGATAGTTTTTTTAGAATACGATGCTAATTCTATAGAAATTAATAGATAAGCCCAAGCAGGAATAATAGCATCTGTTGAGCAGTTTAAAGCAAGATATTGGTCTTGATATTGTGACCAATCATGTACTTTTACATATTGTCTAAATTCTTTTTCACGAAGTACAAGACCTTCATGAAGCCAATCTTTAATATCAAATTGTACACGCTTTCCTTGAGGATAATAATCTTCTAAATCGATTACCTCAAGTTTGCTTTGAGCAACTCTATTTATAATCTCATCTGCCATGATACTAATAGCATTAAAGCATTCCTAATTCAAGTTTAGCTTCTTCACTCATTAAATCTTGACTCCAAGGTGGATCAAAAGTAATTTCAACCTCAGCAGATTTGACATCGTTTAAAGATTTTACTTTTTCTTCAACCTCTAAAGGTAAGGTCTCTGCCACAGGACAGTTTGGTGTGGTTAAAGTCATTAATATTTTAACCTCATAATCTTCATTTACAAAAACATCATAAATTAATCCTAATTCATAGATGTCTACTGGAATTTCAGGATCGTAAATGGTTTTTAAAACCCTTACAATTTTTTCACCTAAAAGGTTAGTATCTATTGTTGTGTCCATACTAATTTAGCTGTGTTTGATATGCTATTGCATACATTTTTAATTGTTTTATCATACTTACCAAGCCATTGGCTCTAGTTGGCGATAAATGTTCTTTTAATCCTATTTCATCAATAAAATTGGTATCTGCTTCAATAATGTCTTTAGGATGCTGATTAGAAAACACTCGAATTAAAATAGCAATAATTCCTTTGGTGATAATAGCATCGCTATCTGCTGTAAACACCACTTTATCTTCATTCATATCTGCATGAACCCAAACTTTACTTTGGCAACCTTTTATGATATGGTCTTCGGTTTTATAGCGCTCATCAATGAGTGGTAATGTTTTACCAAGATCTATCATATATTGGTAACGTTCTTCCCAATCATCAAACATTGCGAACTCTTCAAGGATGTCATTTTTTATCTCTGTAATCGTCATTTTTATTCTTAATTAAACATTCAAGAAATTACATTGCAAAAATACAATATCTCTATTGTTTAGCCATTGTTTCTTTAATGGATAATATTTTTTCTACTAATAAAGCAATTGGCTTAGGTGGTTTACCATGATCAAACCCTTTTGTTTTGTATATGTTCTCACCTTCAGTTATTTCAAGTGTTGCAAAAGCAGCTGCATCATGCTGAAATGTTTTTGATGGTGGCTCTAAAGATGGTAATGATTCTACATCTAAATTATTATAAAGTGATAAAATCTCTAAGTATTGTTTTTCAGACATTTGGAATTTATAGGTATCTGCTAAGTTTCTGTCATTAGTATACTTGAATGTCTTATCATAAATCCAAATCATTTCAAAAAAACCTCTAGTTGAAGCTCTATAAGTTATCTTAATTTGCTCTTGGCTTGATGATCTTTTTTCCTTTTTTAATATGGCATTTAACAGCACTTCACTATCGTTGTGTAAGGCTAATCCAGTATCAGTAATTTGAAATTTATTTACTGAATTTAACGCATTAATAAATTGTTGTTCTATTTGATTTGCAGAATCCTTACACATCATTTTTGTCATGCCAATTTGAGACAATGAAATGGTATTCCCTTTTGTTTTATATGACCCAAAAAAACGGTTGCAGCCAGAAAAGCCAGAGATACTTTGTTTGGTTTCATTAAAAGAAATACTTAAAGGGATTTCAAGGTCATCCTCACCAAGAACCTTAATTTCATAATTGCCAGAAAGGGATTTGTTTGTAGTCATATCATTACTATTTGTAGCATTTGAGACATTTTGTGCACTTCCGCAAGACTTTAATAGAATGACGCTAATAAAAATAATTAAATGTTTCATCTGTTTTGGTTTTAATTGTTCTTTAAAGTCTGATGTAATTCGCAATTAAAATCTATGATGGTTTCATAAACTAAGCTTGCTCATTTTATACTTTAATTATAATATTACAAAAAGGAAGCCAAACTTTATGACAACATCATTTTTGCTTTTTTTACAGCAGATACAAAGACATCAATTTCGTCTTTAGTATTGTAAAATGCAAAGGATGCTCTAACTGTTCCAGGAATCTTGTAGAAATCCATTATAGGTTGCGCACAATGGTGTCCTGTACGAACTGCAATTCCCATTTTATCTAAAATTGTACCAATATCGTATGGATGTATGCTTTCAATATTGAATGAAATAACAGACGCTTTGTGAGAAGAAGATCCGTAAATTTTTAATCCATCAATCGCATTTAGTTGTGCTGTAGCATAATCAAGTAATTCTTGTTCGTATGATGCAATAGCTTGAAAACCTATAGCATTCATATAATCTAAGGCAGCTCCAAAAGCAATACCTCCACAAATATTTGGTGTTCCTGCTTCAAACTTGTGTGGTAAATCGGCATAAGTTGTTTTTTCAAAAGTTACCTCAGCAATCATTTCTCCTCCTCCTTGATAAGGTGGTAATTTATTAAGCCATGCTTCTTTTCCGTAGAGCATTCCAACACCAGTTGGACCACACATTTTATGAGCCGAAGCCACATAAAAATCTACATCTAAAGCTTGAACATCTGGTACTATATGCGGACAAGATTGTGCGCCATCTACAAGAACAGCAGCTCCAACTTGATGCGCCTTTTCGATAATTGTTTTAATTGGATTTATAGTGCCTAAGGCATTTGAAATATGATTGACAAACACTAATTGTGTTTGCTCTGAAAGTAAGGCGTCGTAATCACTCAAGATTAATTCGCCTTGTTCGTTCATAGGAATCACTTTTAAAATGGCTCCAGTACGCTCGCATAACATTTGCCAAGGCACAATATTGCTGTGATGTTCTAAAGCAGACACAATAACCTCATCTCCTTTTTTTAAGAGCGAAGAAAAACCATTAGCTACGAGATTAATACTATGTGTTGTTCCAGAGGTCATAATAATTTCATGAGAATGCTTTGCATTAAAATGTTTTTGGATTTTAATGCGTGCTTGCTCGTATAAATCTGTAGCTTCTTGACTTAAGGTATGAACTCCTCTATGAATATTGGCGTTGTATTTTGAATAATACTCTACAATGACATCAATAACCTGTTGTGGTGTTTGCGACGTTGCAGCATTATCAAAATATACTAAAGGTTTTCCGTTTACATTTCGATTGAGAATTGGAAAATCTTCTCTGATTTTATCAAGGTTTAACATAAGTGCAAAGTTACAAGATGTTTGGTTAAAAAGATATTCAGAAAAAGAAACTTATAAATATTTTAATACTTTATACAAATACATTTAAATAAAATGTATATTTGTAAAATGTATAGCAAAGAACTCACAAAAGGAACCTTACAACCAATCATTTTAAAACTGATTGACAGTAGAGAAAAAATGTATGGTTATGAAATTACTCAAGAAGTAAAAAAAATAACTTCGGGAAAAATTGATATCTCTGAAGGAGCTTTATATCCAATATTGCACAAACTAGAAGCTAAAGGTGTTTTAAGCACAGAAAAGGTTTTTATTGGTAAACGTATAAGAAAATATTATAAAGTAACTAAAGAAGGACATCAAATGGTTTTGGACGTTACTAAAGAAATAAATGATTTCATTGATACTTTAGATCTTATTTTTAATTCTAAAATCCAAAACACATGATATTATCTGATCAACAAATTGAATATATTGAAAAAAACTTAGAGCTGTATGGTGTTAAATCTAAGGATTTAAAAGACGATTTATTAGATCACATATGCACCTATATTGAATCAAATGAATCAAATGATTTCGATTTCTTATATCAAGAAGCACTTCAAAAATTTGGAGGTTATGCTAGTTTTCAAAATTTACAAAGAGAAACACATTTACAAAAATTTGCAAATGAAATAATTGCTTTGAACAAACTAAAATTCATATTAGGTGGAATGACTACATTACTGTTAGTCGTTAGCTTAATTTTTAAGATGATGCATTGGCCTTATGCAAATGTCATCATGATTTTCGCAATAGTTTTGTTTACAATCATCATATTACCAATTCATTTCTACACGAAACACAAAAAATCAATTCACAAATTTTCTTAATCAAATACTTATGAAAAAATCATTTTACATTTTAGGCTTTATAAGTTTCTTTACTTTGGGTATTGGAGCTATGTTTGAGTTTTTATCTTGGCCATATAGAGGAGTTATTGTTTTTATTGGTTTCCTCTTTTTAAATTTTGGACTAATCCCTGCATATTTTTATCAAAAGTATCAGCAAGTTAACAACTAGTGACTAAGTATAATAATTATAAAAAAACCTCAAACTATTTAAGTTTGAGGTTTTTGTTTTTAGCCTTGATAGAAGCGGCATCCTTTTCTTTTTTGTTGAGACGTTTCGACTAAGCTCAACGAGACAAAAAAGAAAAGATATAGCGAATAGCAAGAAACAGCTCCTAAATATTTTATAAATCGAAACCAAGATTCACTCCTAGCTTATTCGCAATAATCTTGGTAATACGTTGTTTGATTTCAGGAATTTTAACCGAATCTAACACATTGTTACTAAAGGCAAACATGAGCAAGGCTTTGGCTTCCTTTTCTGGAATTCCTCTTGAGCGCATATAAAACATTGCGCTTTCGTCTAACTGACCAATGGTACAACCATGAGAACATTTAACATCGTCTGCAAAAATCTCAAGTTGAGGTTTGGTGTTTATAGAAGCTTTATCACTTAACAAAATGTTATTATTAGCTTGAAAAGCATTGGTTTTTTGAGCTTCTTTGTTGACATACACTTTTCCGTTAAAAACACCTGTGGCTTTATCTCCAAAAATGCCTTTATAATCTTGGTGACTTTCGCAATTAGGTTCGATATGATGTACTAAGGTATTATGATCTACATGTTGTTTGTCTCCAATAATAGTAACGCCTTTTAAGGTCGAATCGATACGTTCTCCTTCTTGATAAAAATTAAGGTTGTTACGTGTTAATTTTCCTCCAAAAGAAAAGGTATGAACAGAGGCATGACTTTCGCGTTTTTGTTTGACAAATGTGTGGTCAATAAGCGACGCATTTTGATTGTCATTTTGAATCTTGTAATAATCGACAATAGCACGTTTGTTGGTAAAAACTTCTGTAACACTATTGGTTAATACAGGATGATCTGTTAAGCTTTGATGACGCTCAATAATTTGCACATGAGAATTCTCGTCTACAACAATTAAATTACGAGGTTGCAACATTAAAGCCGATTCGTTTCCGGTTGAAAAGTGTAAAATTTGAATGGGTTTTTCTACCACTTTATTTTTAGGAATATGAATGTAAGCGCCTTCTTGAGCAAATGCTGTATTTAAAGATGATAAACTGTCTTTTGTTGCTGCCTTATTAAAATAATTCTCTATAAGAATTCTGTATTTTGGTTTAGATAAGGCTGAAGACATTAAACACACATCGATTCCATCATGCGTGGTTTGTGATAAGTGCGACGAATACTTTCCGTCAATAAACACAATTTTGTAACTATCAATTTCGTGAATAAAGTACTTTTTTATATCTCGAAATTCAATGGTGTTTTCTGTTTTAGGAAACACACTATAATCATGTTTTAATACACTATTAAGTGAGGTATATTTCCAAGCTTCGTCGCGTTTAGATGGAAAACCTAAATATTCAAAGTTTTTTATAGCTTCACTACGAACATCATGAACAGGAGTATCAATATCTACCTGATTTTCAAATGCCATAAATGACGATACTAATTTTTCTTTTAAATCCATTTTTTTAAGTTGAAATGTTTAACTCAAGAATTGGTTAAACCAATTCTTGCTTAATCCAATCGTAACCTTTTTCTTCTAACTCGTGCGCTAATTCTTTAGTTCCTGATTTTACAATTTTTCCGTTATGTAATACATGAACAAAATCTGGAACGATATAATCTAACAAACGTTGGTAATGTGTAATGACAATAACTGCATTGTCTTTGTTTTTTAATTTATTAACACCATTAGCAACAATTCTTAACGCATCGATATCTAAGCCAGAATCGGTTTCATCAAGAATAGCTAGTTTAGGTTCTAGCATCGCCATTTGAAAAATTTCATTTCGTTTCTTTTCTCCACCAGAAAATCCTTCGTTAAGAGAACGCGATAAGAACTTACGATCTATTTCGAGCATTTCAGATTTTTCACGAATGAGTTTTAGCATTTCATTTGCTGGCATATCGTCTAAACCTTTAGCTTTTCTAGTTTCATTTATTGCCGTTTTCATGAAATTTGTAACTGAAACTCCTGGAATTTCTACAGGATATTGAAACGATAAGAAAACACCTTTATGTGCACGCTCTTCGGCTGCTAGTTCGTCAATATTTTCTCCTTCTAAAAGGATTTCACCTTGTTCAACTTCGTAGTCTTCCTTTCCTGCAATGACTGACGCTAAAGTACTTTTACCAGAACCATTTGGTCCCATAATGGCATGAACTTCTCCTGGTTTAACTTCTAAGTTAATGCCTTTTAAAATGGCTTTGTCTTCAACACTTGCGTGTAAGTTATTTATTTTTAGCATACTATTTATTTCTATTATTCAATTGCGTCACCATTTAATTTGATGACTTCATTTTCTTTAGATTCGTATTTTTTTACGTTATCAATTTCTATAATATCAATTCTAAAAGGCCAACCTTCTTCACCTTCAGGCTTAGGAATTACTTTCCCTCTTACCTGCACAGTCACGTAGTCTGTTGGATCTTTTTTATAAGCTTTAGCCATGTCATTAAGTTCGTGCATTTTTTCATTAATAATAACACCATAAATGTCGTTTCGAGTTTGCAGTACAGCTGCATCAGCATAATAGATAAATTGTCCGACCAAAGTTCTTAACTCACTGTTTTGCTCTATTGTCTTTCCATTTTCAGACATTTTAGCTTCTGTTTTGGCATCATTTTTACAAGCTGTAAAAACACTAACGATTAAAAAGAGAGTAAGTAATTTTTTCATTTTATAACTGTATTTTTTTAATGATTATCCAACTGAACCTTCTAAACTTATTTCTAACAATTTTTGAGCTTCAACAGCAAATTCCATTGGTAATTTGTTTAAGACTTCCTTACTAAAGCCATTTACAATTAAGGCAATTGCCTTTTCTGTATCAATGCCTCTTTGGTTACAGTAGAAAATCTGGTCTTCACCAATTTTACTAGTTGTAGCTTCGTGTTCAATTTGAGCTGTTTTGTTATTGGTTTCTATATACGGAAAGGTATGCGCTCCACATTCGTTACCCATTAACAAACTATCACATTGAGAAAAGTTTCGAGCATCTTTAGCTCTTGAACTGATTTGAACTAAACCTCGATAAGAGTTTTGAGATTTCCCAGCCGAAATTCCTTTAGAAATAATCGTTGATTTGGTGTTATTTCCTAAATGAATCATTTTAGTTCCAGTATCAGCTTGTTGGTAATTATTAGTAACTGCAATCGAATAAAATTCTCCAACCGAATTATCGCCTTTTAATATACAACTTGGATATTTCCAAGTAACAGCAGAACCTGTTTCAACTTGAGTCCACGAAATTTTTGCATTCGTTTCACACAGTCCACGTTTGGTTACAAAATTGTAAACACCACCTTTTCCTTCGGCATTTCCTGGATACCAATTTTGAACTGTAGAGTATTTTATTTCAGCATCATCTAAAGCAATCAACTCAACAACAGCAGCATGCAATTGGTTTTCATCTCGACTAGGTGCTGTACAACCTTCGAGATAACTTACATAACTACCTTCGTCTGCTATAACAAGCGTTCTTTCAAATTGTCCTGTGCCTGCTTGATTAATTCTAAAGTAAGTGGATAATTCCATAGGGCATTTAACACCTTTAGGAATGTAACAGAAGCTTCCGTCGCTAAAAACTGCAGAATTTAAAGCTGCATAAAAATTGTCTTTTTGAGGCACCACAGTCCCTATATATTTTTTAACCAATTCTGGATGTTCTTGAATGGCTTCGGAAATACTCATAAAGATAATTCCTTTTTCGGCTAAGGTTTTCTTAAATGTTGTTGCTACCGAAACCGAATCGACCACAACATCCATAGCAACACCTGCGAGTTTCTTTTGTTCATCAAGTGAAATTCCTAATTTGTCAAAAGTTGCCAAAAGCTCTGGATCTACTTCGTCTAAGCTATCGTATTTAGGCTTGCTATTTGGAGCCGAATAATACGATATAGCTTGAAAATCTGGTTTTTTGTAATGTACATTTGCCCATTCTGGTTCTGTCATTTCTTTCCAAACTTTAAAAGCTTCCAGTCGCCATTGGGTCATCCATTCTGGTTCTTCCTTTTTTTTAGAAATCGCTCTTACAATGTCTTCATTTAAACCATTAGGAAAGGTTTCAGATTCGATATCTGTGTAAAAACCATATTCGTATTCTTTGGTTTTTAACTCTTCTCTTAAATCGTCTTCGGTATATTTGCTCATAAAAGTTTTAATGTTGTAACGTTAAAAAGTTATAAAGTTGAGGTTAAATACTTAATTAAACCGCTTAGTAACCTTGAAACTTCATTTGCATTCGATATTAAATTTTTAAAATCGTTTTCATTAATATATTCTAAATCATAAGCTAAAATAATTTGAGATCTAAGCTCTCCTGATGAAGCCTTAGCAATATATAAAAAACGAATAAACTCTTTTGTTGTCTCTCTTTCAAAACCTTCAGCAATATTAGATGAAATTGAAATACTAGACCTTCTTATTTGATCTCTTAACCCAAAATCTTTAGAAAAAGAAATACTATCATTTGTTATCTTGCAAATAGCTTTATTTAATGCTCTCGCTTTTTGCCAAGAAAGAATTTCTTCAAACGAATTAAACTTAGCCATTAACTTTTATACTTTTTAACTTTCTACTTTAAAACTATAAAGAAAATGACTCTCCACAACCACAAGTTCTATTAGCATTAGGATTGTTGAATACAAATCCTGCTCCATTAAGTCCTCCAGAATATTCCAAAGTGGTCCCAACAAGGTATAAGAAGCTCTTTTTGTCAACAATGATTTTCACACCATTATCTTCAAAAATTTTGTCTTCTTCCCTTTGTTCTTTATCAAATTTGAGATCGTATGACAAGCCTGAACAGCCACCACTTTTCACACCAACTCTGATGAAATCTGTAGCACTATTAAAACCATCATCGTTCATGAGTTCGACGACTTTCTTTTTGGCAGAATCTGATACTTTTATCATTTCTTATATAGATTATTTCTAAATAGATTGCAAATATAAGGTATAAGTAGTCTTTAACCATATTTCCTAACATTATATTAGCAAATAATTGCATAGAATGATACTATATAATCGTGAACGATTTATTTTAAGTAAGTAATATGAATTGAATTACACTTTAATTAAACTGAAAGTTGACGTTTGTAAAATCGATTTTTAAGAAGATATAATTGTTGTAATGTAGACATGATTTCTGTATTTTCAAAAGGCAGTGCATCAAAGCTAGTTGAGGCATCCATAGAGACTTTTGCTTTACAGGTTTTACATATCATTTCGTGAGAATCTTTAGACACACGCTCTAAATTGTGACCAAAAATAGAGCACGACAAATGGTTTGTAGTTGTAGTTTTCATAAGTAGGTTAATATTAGGGATTACCAACTTAGGAAATTAGATTCAAAATTAAGATTAAATGCGTGTTTTTTCGATGAAATGCATTAAAACAATTGAAATTACTTTAAAATTATATACTCTTCAAAAAAACATACTTACTTTTGCAACATGATTGAAGATAAAAATCCGCAACGCACGTCATTAGATAATTTAGGTGAATTTGGACTTATAGACCATCTCACTAAAAATTTTGATATCAAACATAAATCTACTATTACTGGCATTGGAGATGATGCAGCTGTTTTAGATTTTAATGACAAACAAATTGTTGTAACAACCGATTTACTCATTGAAAATGTACATTTTGATTTGAGTTATGTTCCGCTAAAACATTTGGGTTACAAAGCTGTAATAGTAAATCTATCTGATGTGTACGCTATGAATGCAATTGCAACTCAGGTAACTGTTTCTATTGCTGTATCCAATCGCTTTCCTTTAGAAGCCCTTGAAGATTTATACGCTGGAATAGAAACTGCTGCTAAAATCTATAATATAGATGTGGTAGGTGGAGATACGACGTCTTCAACTACTGGGTTGATTATTTCTGTAACTGCAATTGGAGAAACTAATAAAGAAGATGTTGTACTTCGATCTGGAGCAAAACCTAATGACTTGGTTGTTGTTTCTGGAGATATTGGAGCCTCATATATGGGATTACAAGTTTTAGAACGTGAAAAAGAAGTGTTTAAAGTGAACCCTCAAAGCCAACCAGATTTGAGTATGTACACTTATATTATTGAGCGTCAATTAAAACCTGAAGCAAGAAAAGATATCGTTGAGTTACTTAAGAATCTTGATGTTAAACCTACATCAATGATAGATATTAGTGATGGTTTATCTTCTGAAATTATACATTTATGTAAGCAAAGTGAGGTTGGAGTAGAGTTGTATGAAAATAAAATTCCGTTAGACCCTCAAGTAATTTCTACATGTGAAGAGTTTAATATAGACAGTACAACAATCGCTTTAAATGGTGGTGAAGATTATGAACTATTGATGACCATTTCGCAAGAAGATTTTCCAAAAATAAAAGGAAATCCAAATCTTACAGTTATTGGATACATTACAGAAAAAAATAGAGGAATGCATTTAATAACAAGAGGAGAACAAGCAATACCAATTATTGCTAAAGGCTGGAATGCTATGAAAAATGAGGTGTGAAATTTATAAGCGCTTCACTATGTCCTGAAAGACATGGTTGGCTTTGCTTCAAACCTTTTCTAGACATTCTACTAGAATGAATACGCTGTAAAACCGAATTTATTTCTTTGTATTTAGGAGTAAGAGGTGTTAAATTACCTTTCCCATTTGTAGTCATTTGTACATTGCAATGTACACACTTATATTCTTTAACATGATAAGTAACATTTTTGGAAACCTCATATTGGTGTCCAAAAAATGAGCAGTAGATACTTTTCATAATACGGTTAAATTTAGTTATTACTTTAGATGGATTAATCTAATATATTGAAAACTAAATGTTAACCACTAATAAATCGACGAAGTGAGTCTTTTGTTCTTTAAACGCATCATTCTGTGCGTGTAAATCTTCTCTAAGATGGTGTTTATCTCCTGGTACTTAGGCGTTAACTCAGTAAGTTTACCATTACTATTTGTGGTTAATTGATGCTTGCAACATTTACATGTGTATACTTTTACATGTTTAGTTACTTTTTTAGTAAGAACATAATTGTGCCCAAAAAGATTACAATACAGTCTTAACGGACTAGAAGAATTTGTAGTATTTTTCATGGTTGTCGTATTTGGGGACTACTAACATATAAAAAAAACAAGATTGAAACGATAAAATGTATTATTTTTCGATTAATTGTAATATTTTGTAAGTAAATTCTTCTTTGTTTTCAATATGACTCATATGACCATCTGGAAATTCTATAATTTCGACTGTTGTGCCTTTTGTTTGTTTTATAGTTGTATTGTATTCTAAGACAGGATCTTTGCGACCAATAATCATCATTTTGTAAAAAGCTGTATTTTTTAAAATATGTACTCTATTGGATCTTATTTTCATGCCTTCTAAAGCAGCAACAATTCCTTGAAGAGGTGTTTTAAGTGCTTCATTTCGGATGGCTTCTATTTCGGATTCAAACTTTTCTCTATTATCTGGAGCAAATAAATTAGAAATAGACAGTCTTATAAATGTTTTATGGTTTTGCTTAACCGCTTCAATAGCTCTATCTCTATTTTGTTTCCGCTCAATAGTATCATCAATTGCCGAAGAATTCATCAAACATAAACTATTAATTAAGCTTGGTTTATGTTCTGCTAAAGCTAAAGCAACATATCCTCCCATAGAATGACCAATAATCTTACATGATTTAATATTTAATTCCTCAAGAACAGCATAAACAGCTTCAGCCATAGTTTCCATAGTATGAACATAACCTAAGCATCCAGTTTGTCCGTGACCTAACAAATCAATACAAATAACACGACAAGACTGTGCTATTAAATGTGGTTTTAAATTTTTCCACATAGAGGAATTCTCTAAAAAACCATGTAGCAAGACAATGGCTTGACCTTGACCTTCATCGGTATAAAAAACTGGTATCCTTTTGTAATCTAAAATCATTTTATCCTATCTTCGACAAAGATACTATTAAGAGCTGTTTTTAAAACGTTTGAAATGCATAAAACAAAAAATTTATTAGTCGTTAGTTTTGCTTTATTCTCCTTATTTTTTGGTGCTGGAAACTTATTACTACCTCCATTATTAGGTTATAATTCTGGCGATAATTGGTTTTGGGTAGCCTTTGGATTTATGATTACCGCAGTGATTATTCCAATTATTGGCATTTTAGCACATGCAAAGCTTCAAGGAACACTTTATGATTTTGGAAAAAAAGTATCGCCAATATTTAGTGTAACATATTGCATTCTTATTTACATCATTGCTATAGCAATACCTTCTCCTAGAACTGCTGCGGCTACACACGAAATTGCCATTCATCCTTATTTTGAAACATCACCTTTATTAACTAGCGCTATATATTTTGCTTTGGTCCTGGTATTTGTATTAAATCGTTCAAAAATTATAAGTCTTATTGGAAAATATCTCACACCAATTATTGTTATAATACTATTAGCAGTAATCGGAATTGGTTTATTGTCTTCGGAAATGTCTACGCAAGTTGTTACTTTAGAAACACCTGCTTTAGCTTTAGGAATTTTAGAAGGTTATCAAACTTTTGATGCAATTGGAGCTGTAGTTGTTGGTGCTGTTATCATTGTTTCAATCAATTTACGAATTGATGCAAGCTTTGAAGAAAAACGAGAATTGATAAAAAAATCAGGATGGATTGCTGGACTTGGATTATTTGTTATTTATGCAGGATTGATTTCGGTTGGAGCATATTTTGGTTCTGAAATTAATATCAATAATGAATTAAGTAATGACATGCAACGTGCTAATTTATTACGAGGTATTAGCATTGCTTCACTTGGAACTTTTGGAAACACCATTTTAAGTATTCTAATATCACTGGCTTGTTTTACCACTGCAGTTGGTATTATTGCTGGAACTGCTGATTACTTTAAAGGATTGCTTAATAATTCGCAAACAGTTTATATTGTCACAGCAATTATGGCTTCAGTTCTAGGTATTATTGTTGGGCAACTCGATTTTAATTCTATTGTTGTAATTGCTATTCCAGTATTATTATGTGTATATCCAATAACCATTGTGCTAATTCTATTAAATATATTACCAGATCATTTTGCTACACCAAAAGTATTCAAAGCAGTTGTGTTAGTCACTTTTATATTTAGCTTACCAGATGTTATTGGTTTTGTTAGTCCATCGCAAACTATTATCGACATTATTGCCATAATCCCTTTGGCTAAGTATAGTTTTGGTTGGGTTTTACCTGCTTTGGCGACATGTTTAGGAATTGGATTATTTCAGAAAAAAAGCAAAGCCTAAAACTAATGTTTTAGGCTTAAAATCATTTATGATTATTCTTTTTAGTTATTCATCAATTCCTCTATCTCCTCAGCTTCAATTGGAATGTTACGCATCAAATTAAATGGCTCTCCAGACTCTTGAATTACAACATCATCTTCTAAACGAATACCAAATCCTTCATCTGGAATATAGATTCCTGGCTCCACAGTAAAGACCATATTGGCTTGCATTGGTTCTGTTAAAATTCCGTAGTCATGTGTATCTAAACCAATATTATGACTTGTACCATGCATAAAGTATTTTTTGTAGGCTGGCCAATCTTTATTTTCATTTTGAACATCGGCTTTATCCAATAAACCTAAACCTAGCAACTCTGACGTCATAAGTTTTCCAACTTCAACATGATAATCTGCCCAAATAGTTCCAGGAACTAATAGTTTTGTAGCTTCATTTTTAACGCGATTTACAGCATCATAAACTGCTCGTTGTCTGTCTGTAAATCGTCCTGACACAGGAATAGTTCTAGACATATCACTAGCATAGTTGGCATATTCGGCTCCAACATCCATAAGAATTAAATCTCCTGTTTTACACTGTTGATTATTTTCAATATAGTGCAACACATTAGCATTATTTCCAGAAGCAATAATTGGTGTGTAAGCAAATCCTTTAGAACGATTATTCAAGAATTCATGCATGTATTCTGCTTCGATATTGTATTCCCAAACGTCTGGTTTTACAAACTCAAGTACACGACGAAAGCCTTTTTCGGTAATATTACAAGCCCTTTGCATAAGGTCTAATTCTAGCTGGTCTTTTACTGAACGAAGACGTTGCAAAATTGGATTACTTTTAGCTACAGCGTGTGCTGGATATTTATCTTTTAACCACTTGGTATAACGATCTTCACGAGTTTCAGTTTCTACGTTAGCTCTGTAATGTTCATTAGTATTAATATAAACCGTATCACATTGTGTCATTAGTTCGAACATGATTTTTTCCATGTCTTGAAGCCAATACACCGTTTTAATTCCACTGGTTTTAAAAGCTGCTTCCTTAGTTAACTTTTCGCCTTCCCAAACTGCTATATGCTCATTGGTTTCAGTTAGAAATAAAATTTCACGATGCTTTTCGTTAGGACAATCTGGGAAAATTACTAATATGCTCTCTTCCTGATCAACACCACTCAAATAAAAAATATCACGATGTTGCTGAAACGGAATTGTACTATCTGCACTAATTGGATAAATATCATTAGAATTAAAAACTGCCAAACTATTTGGCTTCATTTGCGCTGCGAAATTATTTCGGTTTTTTATAAAAAGTGAACGGTCTATTAAATCGTATTTCATTATAACATTTTTTTAGAAGCCTAAAGGTACTGTGTTTCTGTTAAACTTTAAAGTAGAATTTTGGTGCTATTTACATTCTCACTAATTTTAGCTCACTTTAATTCAAACTAACATGACACATTCTAAATTTTTTCCTCTTATTTTATTTTTCTTCTTTTTTATAAGTGTAGCTCAACAACCTTCAACTTCTGCCGAAACTATAATGCAAGCTTTAAAGCAAAAAGCAGAACTAGAACAAAACTCCTTAGTTAAAAATATAGCTTTCGATAATATTGGTCCAACGGTCATGAGTGGTCGTGTGGTAGATTTAGATGTAAACCCTGAAAACCCAACCGAGTTTTATGTAGGCTATGCTTCAGGAGGTGTTTGGCACACCATTAATAACGGAACCACATTTACACCAATTTTAGATGCATCTAACACTCAAAATGTTGGTGATATTGCAGTCGATTGGAAAAATAAAACCATTTGGGTTGGTACAGGAGAAAATAACAGCTCTCGTTCAAGTTATGCAGGAATTGGAATTTTAAAATCTTCGGATAACGGAAAAACTTGGCAAAATATGGGATTAAACGATTCGCATCATGTTGGTCGCATTTTAATTAATCCAAATAATCCTGACGAAGTGGTTGTAGGCGTTACTGGTCATTTGTATTCTTCAAATCAAGAACGTGGTATTTATAAAACTACTGATGGCGGACAAACGTGGTCTCAAAAATTATTTGTTGATGATAAAAGCGGAATTATTGATGTGCAAGTGAATCCGAATAACTTTAATCTCATGTTTGCATCATCTTGGACTAAAGATAGAAAAGCATGGAATTTTGATGGAAGCGGAAACAATTCAGCGATATATAAAAGTACAGATGCAGGAAACACATGGACAAAAGTTTCAACCGAAAAAAGTGGTTTTCCAACAGGAAATGGTGTAGGAAGAATTGGTCTTGCAATATATAATGACAATATCGTTTACGCAGTACATGATAGTCAATTCCGAAGACCTTCAGATTCAAAAAAGAAATCTTCTGATGCACTTACCAAAGACGATTTTAAAACCATGTCTAATGAGGCCTTTTTAAAATTAGACGATAAAAAATTAAATGCGTATTTAAAAACAAATGGCTTTCAAGAAAAGTATCGTGCCGAAAATGTCAAACAAATGGTACGAAGCGGCAATGTAAAACCTATTGATTTGGCTAAGTATCTTGAAGATGCAAACTCAATGTTATTTGACACTCCTGTTATAGGAACTGAAGTTTATAAAAGTACTGATGGTGGAATGACTTGGGAAAAAACACATGACGACTACTTAGATGATATTTATTATAGCTATGGTTACTACTTTGGACATATTTACGTGTCTCCAGCTAACCAAGACCATATTTATATTTATGGTGTTCCAATTGTTAAATCTAAAGATGGCGGAAAAACGTTTACGTCTATAAGTGCCGAAAATGTACATGCCGATCATCATGCACTTTGGATTAATCCTAAAAATCCAAATCATCTCATCAATGGAAATGATGGTGGTGTTAATATAACTTACGACGATGGTGAAAACTGGATAAAAAACAATTCGCCATCTGTTGGTCAATTTTATGCTATAAATGTTGATAACGAACAACCGTATAATGTTTATGGAGGTTTACAGGATAATGGTGTTTGGGTTGGCGCTCATAATGCAAGAGAAGACAAAAGCTGGTATCAACATGGTCAATATCCTTGGAAAGGAATTATGGGAGGCGATGGTATGCAAATTCAAATTGATAATAGAAATTCTAATATTGTCTATACTGGTTACCAATTTGGAAACTACTACAGACTCAATCTCGACACCGAAGAACAAACATACATTCAACCAAAACATGAATTAGGAGAAAATCCGTATCGATTCAATTGGCAAACTCCTATTTTATTGTCACCACATAATCAAGACATTTTATACTTAGGCGGAAACAAACTCATGCGCTCCATGAATCAAGGTAATGATTGGATTGCCATTAGTAACGATTTAACCAAAGGTGGTAAAAAAGGAAATGTAGCCTACGGAACATTAACTGCTATTAGTGAATCGCCTTTCCAATTCGGACTAATTTATACTGGAAGTGATGACGGATTAATTCATGTGAGCAAAAATGTTGGAGGAAGTTGGACAAACATTACTTCAACGTTACCAAAAGATTTATGGGTAAGCCGAATTATTGCCTCAAAACATAAAAAAGAACGTGTGTATGTAACTCTGAATGGTTATCGCTGGGACGACTTTAAAGTTTATGTGTATATGAGTGACGATTATGGGCAAACTTGGAAAGACATTGGTGGTAATATTCCTGCGTCTCCAGTAAATGTCATTAGAGAAGATTCTGAAAATGAATCTATTTTATATTTAGGAACCGATAATGGTGCTTATGTATCGTTTAATCTAGGAGGTTCTTGGGAAGCTTTTAGCAACGGAATTCCTAATGTAGCAGTTCATGATATTGTTGTGCAACCTAAAGCCAAAGATCTTTTATTGGGAACACACGGAAGAAGTATTTACAAAGCAGATATTTCAAAACTCCAGCAGATGAATCCTAGTATGTTATCTAATGCTATAACACTTTTTAATGTTGAAGATATAAGACATTCATCACGTTGGGGAAGTTCTTGGGGAAAATGGTACGATGCTTATGAGCCTGAAATTGAAATCTCTTTTTTTAGTAATGTTTCTAGTGATAAAGTAATTAAAATTCTTTCTGAAGAAGGGACGCTTCTTAATCAAATAAACGTTTCATGTGACAAAGGATTTAATCAAGCAAATTACGATATCACACTTTCAGAAAAAACAAAAAAAGCATTAATGAAAGAGAACAAAACACTTAACATTACTAAAGCACAAAACGACAAGTATTACCTTCCAAAAGGCAACTATACCATTCAAATTGATGCAGAAAAAACTAATCTAGTTATAAAATAATTTATGCTTTTTGAAGTTATATTAGAAACTCAAAACCAATGAAATACTTTCAAATTTTATTTATAATCGGATTACTTTTCTCATTTTCTTGTAGTGAAGATAATGACGATAATCTACAACAGAATTCTACAGAAGCAAATTTAATTATCAAATTTAAGTTTGATCCTAATCAACAGCGTCTTGGTAACTTAGGGCAACCTGTTAGTGTTGCACCTGGAAATGCGGCACAATCTCCAGGCATTAATCGCATGAGCGCTAATTATATCGAATTTGCTCCAACAGCAACAACAGCTTTAGGAACAGGTGAAGTTGTATATTTAGGCAACGAAACTACTACAGGCGGCACTCAAGCTATTGATTTTCAAAATGCTATTTTTGCTGGAAATGACGAAACCTTTTTAACAATTCCATTAAGTGATGTTTCCGAAGGAAACTACGAATGGGTTAGAGTGTCTTTAGCATACCAAGAAGGCGATATTGATTTTCTACTAAACGGAGTAGATTACACAGGAACTCTAGCTAGTTTTGTTGGATATAATACTTACATCACCTCTTTTGATTTAAATGGAAGTGCCTTTGATGTAAATGCAAATCAATTACAAGGATTTTGGGCTTTTGAAGCCTTAGGATTTACATCACAAGGTCAAGCGCCTGAAGGTGCTACAACAGTTCCAAATCCGTTGTTTGCTTCTTCTCCAATTCCATCGGGATCCTGTGTCGTTACAGGAGAGTTTGAAAACGGATTAACCATCACTGGCAATGAAACAGAAGATGTTGTGGTAACACTTTCATTTTCTATTAATGATAGTTTCGAATGGACAGAGGTTAATATTGATGGAAAATACGAGCCTTCTGCTGGAGAGCAAGTAATCGATATGGGACTTCGAGGCTTAGTTCCAATGGTGTCTAATTAAATCCATTCTAAATAACCAAAATTGGAGCTAAAATTTGTGGTACAACACAATGAACCTTATCTTTGTTAAGACAAATAATTAACTACAATTATAATGGGTGGATTTTTTAAATCTTCGATAGGAAGAAAGATTGCCATGGCGCTTTCGGCTTTCTTCCTCATGTTTTTCTTACTTCAACATTTTTTAATAAACTTTTTATCTGTTATTAGTCCAGATATGTTTAATGAAGTATCTTATTTTATGGGTAATAATCCATTAGTGCAATATGGCTTGCAACCTGTACTACTATTTGGAATCATTTACCATTTTGTAATGGGTTTTATTTTAGAAATTCAAAACAAAAAAGCTCAAGGAGTGTCTTATGCCAAAAATAATGGTGCTGCAAACTCAACTTGGGTAAGTAGAAATATGGTTTATACTGGAGCTTTTATTTTATTGTTTATGATTTTTCACTTCAATGATTTTTGGGTACCAGAAATCGTTGAAAAGTATGTAGAAGGTAAAAGTCAGGTAGGTAAAGATTTTCACCATCATGTGGTAGAAATGTTTGTAAGTCCCTTACGTGTTGGTACTTATGCACTCGCATTTGTGTTTCTAGCATTGCATTTATGGCACGGATTTACATCTGCATTCCAATCTATGGGAGGAACAGCAGGTCGTAAAAAAACATTGCAAACTATTGGAAAAATATACGCAGTAGGTATTCCTCTTGGGTTTGTATTTATTGCATTATTCCATCATTTCAATCACCATTAATATTTTTAAAATATGAGTGTTTTAGATTCAAAAGTACCAAAAGGTCCAATTAAAGATAAATGGACAGACTATAAAAATCACATCGATTTAGTAAATCCTGCCAATAAACGATTAATAGATATTATCGTTGTTGGAACTGGATTAGCTGGTGGCTCTGCTGCTGCAACTTTAGCCGAATTAGGTTACAATGTAAAAGCATTCTGCTATCAAGATTCACCTCGTAGAGCACACTCTATTGCTGCTCAAGGTGGAATTAATGCTGCTAAAAACTACCAAGGTGATGGTGATTCAACATATAGATTATTTTACGATACTGTAAAAGGTGGTGATTATCGTTCGCGTGAAGCTAATGTTTATCGCCTTGCTGAAGTTTCGGCAAACATCATTGACCAATGTGTCGCACAAGGAGTTCCTTTTGCACGTGATTATGGTGGACTACTAGATAATCGTTCGTTTGGTGGTGTATTAGTATCAAGAACATTTTATGCTAAAGGACAAACGGGTCAGCAGTTATTATTAGGTGCATACTCTGCAATGAACCGTCAAATTGCTCGTGGAAAAATACAAATGTATAACCGTCACGAAATGTTAGACGTGGTTAAGGTAGACGGAAAAGCTAGAGGAATCATTGCACGAAATCTCATTACAGGAGAAATTGAGCGTCATTCGGCACACGCTGTTGTAATAGCTTCAGGTGGTTACGGAAATGTCTATTTCTTATCAACCAATGCTATGGGAAGTAACGCTACAGCGGCATGGAAAATTCATAAAAAAGGAGCCTTTTTCGCAAACCCTTGCTATACTCAAATTCACCCAACTTGTATTCCGCGTTCAGGAGATTATCAATCTAAATTAACGTTGATGTCTGAATCACTTCGAAACGATGGTCGTATTTGGGTACCAAAACACATGGATGATGTCATGGCAATTCGTGAAGGTCGTAAAAAACCTACCGATTTGTCTGAAGAAGAACGCGATTATTACCTAGAGCGTCGTTATCCTGCCTTCGGAAACTTAGTACCTCGTGATGTAGCTTCAAGAGCTGCAAAAGAACGTTGTGATGCTGGTTATGGTGTTAATGCAACTGGTGAAGCAGTATATTTAGATTTTGCTTCGGCCATTCAACGCTACGGAAAAGAGCAAGCTAAAATTCATGGAATTGACAATCCTTCAAAAGAAAAAATCACTCAATTAGGCGAAAAAATAGTAGAAGCCAAATACGGAAACTTATTCCAAATGTATGAAAAGATTGTTGATGACAATCCGTACAAAACACCAATGATGATTTATCCTGCAGTGCACTATACTATGGGAGGCGTTTGGGTAGATTACAACCTAATGACAACCGTTCCTGGTTTATACTGTATTGGTGAAGCTAACTTCTCAGATCATGGTGCCAACCGATTAGGTGCTTCGGCATTGATGCAAGGATTAGCAGACGGCTACTTTGTATTACCTTACACCATTGGTGATTATTTAGCAGATGATATTAGAACTGGTCCAATTTCTACAGAGTCTTCTGAATTTATTCAAGCCGAAAAAGAAGTAAAAGACCGAATAGATTTCTTCATGAATAACAACGGAAGTAAATCTGTTGATTATTTCCATAAGAAATTAGGAAAAGTAATGTGGAACAAAGTAGGAATGGCACGTAATGAAAAAGGTTTAAAAGAAGCCATGATCGAAATTAAAGCCATTCGAGAAGAGTTTTGGAAAGATGTAAAAGTACCTGGTTTGGCCAATGAAATGAATCCTGAACTAGAAAAAGCAGGTCGCGTAGCAGACTTTTTAGAGCTAGGTGAATTGTTTGCGAAGGATGCCTTAATGCGCGAAGAATCTTGTGGTGGACACTTTAGAGAAGAATCTGCCGAAGAAGATGGACCACAAAAAGGAGAAGCAAAACGTGACGATGAGAACTTTGCATATGTGGCAGCATGGGAATATAAAGGAGAACCATCTGATGCTGTATTACACAAAGAACAATTAGAGTTTAACGATATAGAATTGAAACAACGTTCATATAAATAAGAAAGTTATGTCTGGAAAAGGAATGAATTTAACATTAAAGATTTGGCGTCAAAAAGATGCACAATCTCAAGGTAAGATGGAAACTTACAACGTAAATGATATTTCAGAACACATGTCTTTCTTAGAGATGTTAGATGTTTTGAATGAGCAGCTAATTGCTGCAGGCGACGAACCAGTAGCTTTTGATCATGATTGTCGTGAAGGTATTTGCGGCATGTGTTCGCTTTACATCAATGGTGAAGCACATGGTCCAGATAGAGCTATTACAACATGTCAGCTGCACATGCGAATGTTTAATGATGGAGACACCATTTATATAGAACCATTTAGAGCAAAGGCATTTCCTATAATTAAAGACTTAGTTGTAGATCGATCTGCCTTTGATAGAATACAACATGCTGGAGGATATATTTCTGTAAATACTTCTGGTAATACTCAAGATGCAAATGCATTACCAATTTCAAAACATGCAGCAGATGAAGCTATGGATGCTGCTACTTGTATTGGCTGTGGTGCTTGTGTCGCTACGTGCAAAAACTCAAGCGCCATGTTATTTGTTGGAGCTAAAGTATCTCAATATGCTTTATTACCACAAGGACAAGTAGAAGCTGCAGATCGTGTTCAAAACATGGTAGCTCAAATGGATTTAGAAGGATTTGGAAACTGTACTAATACTGGAGCTTGTGAAGTTGAGTGTCCAAAAGGAATTTCACTTGACAACATTGCTAGAATGAATAGAGAATTGATAAAAGCTAGTTTAAAAGGGTAATTGAAAACTTAATCCTTTACAATATTAAAATCCCAAGCGTAAACTTGGGATTTTTTGTTTCTTTACTACATAAATATAATCATGAACGACTTAATAAAATTCTATAATCAAGAATTAGAAACGCATAAAACTAAAGCCTCTACTCTTAAAAAACGACTGCTACTATTTAGCTCTTTACGTTTACTGGTCTTTAGTATTACAGGTATAATCATTTATATTACATTTTCAAATTGGAAATTAGCAATTACTTTAGGTATTATTGGTATCATTACCTTTGTGTATTTATTATCAAAATATTCTGATAGCAAAGAAAAACACAAGCTCTACAAAGCATTAGTTCGTATAAACGAAGAAGAACTTAAAATTGCTTCAGGTGAATTTCATCATAGAAATACAGGATTACAATTTCAAGATCCTAAACATTTTTACAGCCTAGATATTGATCTCTTCGGAAAAGGTTCTTTTTTTCAGTATCTTAATAGAACCATGTCTTCAGAAGGTCAGATTAAATTGGCTGAAACTCTAAAAGCAAACGATATTTCTAATATTGAAGAACGCCAGGAGGCAATAAAAGAGTTGTCTGAAAAAACAAAATGGTCACAATTTTATACTGCAGCAGGAAGTTTGATTGAAACAGAAACTTCTGCATTAGATATTATTTATTGGCTTAAACACCATGAAAACTTTATCTCTAAAAAGATGAAATGGGTTCCATTGATATTTGCATTAATCTCAGTTAGTTTATTAATCTTGGCTATACTTAGTTTATTAGATGTCTCGTTTTTTGGTTACTGGTTATTTGCTGGATTGGGAATTACAGGCTTATATCTAAAAAAAATTAATGTTTTAGCAGTAAATTCAGGTAAAGCTAAAGACACATTTAAACAGTATGCTTCTTTATTGCTTCATATTGAAAAAGAAAAATTCACATCAAAGTTACTTCAAGACAAACAAAAACAAATTCAATCTGAATGCAAAAAAGCTTCGGTAATATTTTCAGAATTTACAAAACACTTAGATGCATTAGACAACCGAAACAATCTTATAGGTGCTATTTTCGGAAATGGTTACCTTCTTTCAGATATCAAAAATGCCTATAAAGTTGAGCAATGGATTTCTAAATATGGTCATAAAGTTGAAGATTGGTTTGAAGTGGTTTCCTTCTTTGATGCTTATAATAGTTTAGGTAACTATGCATTTAATCATCAAGATCACGTATATCCTAAAATATCAAAAGACAAGACAACCTTAAATGCCAAACATTTAGGGCATCCACTATTAAACAAAGCTAAACGAATTAGTAGCGATGTTAATATTGATAACGAACAATTCTTTATTGTTACAGGTGCTAATATGGCTGGAAAAAGTACTTTCCTCAGAACTGTCTCATTACATATTATGATGGCAAATGTAGGTTTACCTGTATGTGCAAAATCTAGTACATATTCGCCTGTGAAATTGATTACGAGTATGCGTACCAATGACTCTTTAACTGATGATAGCAGCTACTTCTTTTCAGAACTAACACGCCTAAAGTTTATTGTAGATGCGATTAAAAAAGAGGCTTACTTCATTATATTAGACGAGATATTAAAAGGCACTAATAGCAAAGATAAAGCCATTGGCTCTAGAAAATTTGTTGAAAAATTAGTCTCTGGAAATGCTACTGGTATTATAGCTACTCATGATTTAAGTCTTTGTGAAATTTCTAAAGAATTAGATAAGGTCAAAAACTATTATTTTGACGCGCAAATTGTAGATGATGAACTCTACTTTGACTATAAACTTAAAAATGGGGTTTGCCAAAATATGAATGCGAGTTTTCTTTTAAAGAAAATGGAAATCATATAAATCAAAAAGCCCATTCTAAATTAGAATGGGCTTTTAATATTGTTGGTAAAATTCTAATTAAGCTTCAAAAGGCTCAATAGAAACAAAAGACTTACCATCTTTTTTCTTTGTGAATTTTACAATACCATCAACTTTAGCATGTAAAGTGTGGTCTTTTCCGCCATACACATTTTCACCTGGATGATGTGTATTTCCTCTTTGTCTAACGATAATATTTCCAGCAATTGCTGCTTGCCCACCAAATATCTTAACACCTAAGCGTTTCGATTCTGATTCTCTACCGTTTTTAGAACTACCTACTCCTTTTTTATGAGCCATTGTCTTAAGGTTTTATATTGTTATACTTAAGTAGGTTAGCTTATGCTTTCCCACCATCTAATTCGTCTTGCCATTTCTTTAATTCATCCCATTTACCATCAGCAGCTAATTTAGCTTGCGCTGGCCAAGTATCTGTCACGTGGTTTCCACGAACATCTGCAATGATTTCAGAAATTTTAGCTGGTTTAGCTTTTGCTAAATCTGCAAAAGTTGCAATTCCTGCTTCAACTAATGTTGATGCAATCTTTGGTCCAATACCTTCGATTTTCTTTAAATCGTCAGCTTTTCCAGTAGCTTTTTTAGCTTCTGCTTTTGCTTCAACTTTCTTAGTTTCTTTTTTTGGAGCAGATTTCTTTGCTCCAGTAGCAACAATGTTCTCAATTACGATTTCAGATAAAGCTTGTCTGTGTCCATTTTTTACACGATAACCTTTTCTTCTTTTCTTCTTGAAAACTATCACTTTATCACCTTTTAGGTGTTTTAAGACTTTTGCACTTACTTGTGCTCCGTCTATAGCTGGGGCGCCTAAAGTTACATTGTTACCATCGCCTATTAAAAGAACATTATCGAAAGAAACTTTCTTACCTTCTTCTGTTGCTAAACGGTTAACAAAAACTTTTTGGTCTTTTTCAACTTTAAATTGATGCCCTGCTATCTCTACAATTGCGTACATAGCGTAACGTTTTTATTAATTAATTTGTTCAAAAAATGAGTGCAAATATACGCCTAAATTATTAATCTACAAACGATTTCTGTGTTTTGAGAAATATAAATAGAATCTTACAGGCTTATTTAAAACACAAAAACGTTTTTAAGTAAGATAATTCGTAATCTTTTTTGAGTAATTAAGATTTTTTTAGAACTATAACTGCTAAAAAAGAATAGTTTATCATTATTTTTGTGAAACTTTTGTAACATTATCAGTTATAAGTACACTTACAACACGTAAAATTAATTTAAAACAAATCACAATGAAAAAAGGCTTATTTACTTTAGCTGCTTTTGTATTAGCAATGTTTGCTACATCAGCACAAGAAGTTAAATTTGAAGAATTTGATCTAGACAACGGATTGCATGTTATTCTTCATCAAGATAACACTGCACCAGTTGTTATCACATCTGTTATGTATAATGTTGGAGGAAAAGATGTAGGAGGAACTCCAGATGCTCCTCGTACAGGGTTTGCTCACTTTTTTGAGCATCTTTTATTTGAAGGTTCAGAAAATATTGAGCGTGGAGAATTTATGAAAATTATTCCAGCAAATGGTGGAAGATTCAATGCTAATACGTCTCAAGACAGAACTTATTACTATGAAGTTTTCCCATCAAACAAATTAGAATTAGGTTTGTGGTTAGAGTCTGAGCGCATGCTTCATCCTGTAATTGATCAAATTGGTGTGGACACTCAAAATGAAGTGGTTAAAGAAGAAAAGCGCCAAAGATACGAATCTCCTTATGGTAAAATATTTGAAACATTAGGTGCCAATCTATTTAAAGTTCACCCTTATAAAGATCCTAATATTGGATACTTAGAAGACTTAGACGCTTCTACGCTTGCAGAATTTAATCAATATTTCGAAGATTATTATGGACCAAACAATGCAGTTTTAATCGTTGCTGGTGATATTGACACTAAAGAAACCAAAGCATTAGTAAGAAAATACTTTAGTGAAGTTAAAAGAGGAAAAGAAGTTGTTAGAAACTTCCCTAAAGAACAGCCAATTACTACAACTCAAAAAGCAAAAGCTTTCGATAAAAACATTCAAATTCCTGCAATTCTTGCTGCTTACAGAACTCCAGGTTTTGGAACTAGAGATGCCTACATTTTAGACATGATTTCTTCTTATTTAAGTGGTGGTAAAAGCTCAGTACTTTATAAAAAATTAGTAGATAATCAAAAACAAGCCTTGGCTGTTCAAGCTGTTAATATTCCTCAAATGGATTACAACATCTTTGCTCTGTTCGCACTTCCGTTAGGCGAAGTAACTCTTGACACTTTATTATCTGAAATGGATGTTGAAATTGCTAAAATGCAAAACGAGTTAATTTCAGAACGTGATCATCAAAAACTAATTAATCAATTTGAAAATCAATTTGTAAACTCAAATTCTAGTATAGAAGGTATTGCTGAGTCTTTAGCTACTTATTATTTATTATATGGAGATGTTAATTTAATTAACAAAGAAATTGATATTTACAGATCTATCACAAGAGAAGACATTCAAGCAGTCGCTAAAAAGTATTTAAGTCCAAACCAACGTGTAGAAATTGAATACTTACCACAAAAAGATGAACAATAAGATGAAAACAATATATAATATGAAAACGAAATTATCAGCATTTGTATTACTGTTCTTAATGTCAGTAGTAAGTGTAAATGCACAATTAGATAGATCTGTTCAACCAAAACCAGGTCCAGAACCAACCATTTCATTAGAAGTTCCTAGTGAATTTGAATTGAAAAATGGATTAAAAGTTCTTGTTGTTGAAAATCACAAACTACCTAGAGTTTCTTATTCTTTAAGAATTGACAATAAACCAATTGCTACTGGAGCAAAAGCTGGAGTAGAAAGTCTTATCGGAAGCATGTTAGGAAATGGAACCACAAGCATTCCTAAAGATGAATTTAATGAAGAGATTGACTTTTTAGGCGCAAGCTTAAATATTGGTATTAGTGGAGGTTATGCTGCTACACTTTCTAAGTATTCTGAAAGAATATTAGAGTTAATGGCAGACGCTGCTATTAACCCTTTATTAACTCAAGAAGAATTTGACAAAGAAAAAGAACGTTTAATTGAAGGGTTAAAAGCTGACGAAAAGAGTATTGACGCTATTAGTGGTCGTGTTGGAAGCGCTTTATTATATGGAGCAAAACACCCTTATGGAGAGTTTGTAACCGAAGAAACTATTAACAATGTTACTTTTGGTGATGCTGTTGCTTTTTATGAAAAGTATTTCAACCCTAATAATGCTTACTTAGTTATTATTGGTGATATTGATTTAAGTACTATTAGAAAACAAGTTAAAAAATATTTCGGTGTTTGGGAAAAATCAGACATTGAGATAGCAACTACACTTCCTGCAATTAGTCCTAATGCACAATACACTCAAATTAATTTTGTGGATTTGCCAAATGCATCTCAATCGAGTATAGCTATTAGAAATAATGTAGATTTAAAAATGAACGATGAAGATTACCATGCAAGTATTATTGCTAATAGCATCTTAGGTGGTGGTGGTGAAGGCTACCTGTTCAAAAATTTACGTGAAGATAAAGGTTACACTTATGGTGCGTATTCTAGTTTAAGAGCTAATCGATATGGAGCAGGAAGCTTTAGTGCAACAGCTAAAGTTAGAAATATGGTAACAGATAGTGCTGTTGTTGAAGCTCTAAAAGAAATCAATCGTATTAAAACAGAAATGGTAGATCCTCAAATGCTTAAGGATACTAAAGCAAAGTATGTTGGTAACTTTATTATGGGATTAGAAAACCCTCAAACTGTAGCTAGCTATGCTCTAAATATTAAGCTTAATAATTTACCTCAAAACTTCTACACGACTTACTTACAAAAAATCAATGCAGTAACTGCAGATGATGTAAAACGTGTCGCTAACAAATACATGAAATCTGAAAATGCAAGAGTTGTAATTGTTGGTAAAGGAAGTGATGTTATAGAAAATCTTGAAAAAACTGGCATTCCAGTAAAGTATTACGACAAATATGCAAATGCAGTTGAAAAACCTGTATTTTCAAAACCAATTCCTGATGGAGTTACTGCTCAAACCATCATCAATTCTTATTTGAATGCTGTAGGTGGTAAAGATAAACTTGGAGCAATTAATACACTGTTAACTAACGCAGATGTAACTATTGAAGGCGCTCCTTTTAAACCAAAAGCTGTAATAAAAGCTATGGCTCCTAATAAAGAGTCTATGGAAATGGTTATAGAAGGTATGGGAACTATCATGAAACAAAAATTTGATGGTTCGGCTGGTTATAGAGAACAACAAGGAATGAAAATACCAATGACAGATGATGAAGTTACTGGAAAACAATCTGAAAAAGGATTATTTCCTGAATTATATCTCGAAGTTGCTAATATGAAATTAGAGTCGATGACTAAAGTTGAAGGAAAAGATGCCTATAAAATAATGGTAACTAAAGGCGATGAAGTTTCAAGTAGATATTATGATGCAGAAACAGGTTACTTAGTTCGAACTGAATCAACAAGTGAACAACAAGGACAAAGCATTACAACTACAATTGATTTTTCAGATTATAAAGATGTTAATGGTGTAATGCTACCATATACTCAAAAAATCACAACAGGACCACAAATTATTACTTTAAAGTCAACAGACGTTAAATTTAATGAAGGTGTTACTGAAGCAGATTTTAACTAGAGAACAACTCTTATAGTATTTAAAAAAATCCGAAGTCAAATGACTTCGGATTTTTTTTATCTCTTGCGCTTATGAGATAAATAAACACCTATTAAAATAATAAAGCTTCCTAAAGCCTGTACTACACTAAACCCTTCTCCATCTAACAATCCCCAAACCAAAGCAACAACAGGCATTAAATATGTTACAGATGAAGCAAACACTGGAGTAGAAATCTGTACTAAAGTGTTGAATAAAACCTTTGCTAAAGCGGTTCCAAAAAAAGATAAAATCACGACATAAAGCATAGACATATTAAAGTTAGGATGTCTAAACGTACTCTCATTAAAAAAGTCGGTAAAACATAAAATTACAACAGCAGGAATTAATATGGCAACATAATTTCCTGTCGCAATACTCAAAGGCTTTGTGTACTGTAAATGCTTTTTTATAATATTTACATTCAACGCGTACATACACGTTGCCAGAATAATATATCCTGCAAACAAATAATTTTGATTAGGATTAAGCTCAGCGCCTTTTAATATCAAAATGCTGGTTCCAATAAAACCTATAATCACACCTAAAATTTGACGCTTTGTTGATGCTATTTTAAATACTGCAAACCCAAATAAAACTGTATTTAATGGCACTAGCGAATTTAAAATTGAAGTTACAGCACTATCAATTTCTGTTTCGGCAATAGCAAACAAAAATGCAGGAAAAAACGATCCTAAAAATCCTGATAAGATTATCCATTTCCATTCGCTTTTCTTTATTGAAAACACACTTTTATAACCAGCAACAAATAAAAAAATTCCAGATATAATAGTTCGTAATGCTCCTAATTGATAAGGAGTTAATCCTAAAAGGGATTTCTTAATTAAAATGAAAGAGCTTCCCCAAATTAATGCTAAAACAAATAAATACAGCCACTTACTATTAGTGTTTTTCATAAGACTCCTTTAATTCAGTCACAAAATTCGTTAATTTTAATGCAAGGAACATCAATATTTATTAAGTTTGTTATAAATACAATATTTTAAATCTATGAATACATTAAAAAACATATTAGTTATTGCTCTCATTTCTGTTAGTGCTATGGCTTGTAAAAATGAAGCAAAACCAGAAGTAATGACTGTTGAAACTGAAGTCGCTTCTGAAGTAAACACTAATCAAGCAAAGCAATTAGATCCTAATGCTACTTATGCAAAAGCAGAATTTGGTATTGAAGGAATGACTTGTGCTATGGGTTGTGCAAAAACCATAGAAAAGAAAATTGCTAAAATGGATGGTGTAAAATCTGCTAAAGTTGATTTTGAAAAAGAAATCGCCATGGTAGAATATGACGAAGCTAAAGTAACTACAAACTCATTAGAAGAAGCAGTTGCCAAAGCTGGAGATGTCTATAAAGTTAAAGACATGAAAACAGTTGATATGTTTTCGTCTGAAAAAAAAGCTTGTAAAGCAACGTGCAAAAAAGAGTGTGATAAATTAAAGTCTGAAGGTGACAAAAAAGCTTGTTCTGAAGCATGTAAACAAGCTTGTAGTGCTAAAAAAGCATAACAACTATATTTAAAAAAATATTAAAAGCCACTTATTTTGAGTGGCTTTTTTTTGTTATCTTAAAGGAAACCCTTTTCCTGCCCACCATGGATGTATTTCAATTTCTAATCGTCCTGCCTTAACCATTGGATCAGCATTTGCCAAACTATCTGCTATTTTTAAAGTTGGAACATTATAAATAGTAATCCCACGAATATCACCATCATCACCAAAAGGGCCAGAAATATCTGCGTAACCTAGTTCATACATTTTACCTAAATGTGCCAAGTGTTCACTTTGAAGTCGGTTAGCTTCCTCTTCATTTTGATTTCGAATTGGACCTCGTTTTAAAAACGCTATAAAATACTGTTGCATCAAGATAGTATCTTGTGTTTTCTCATCGACATAATCAAAAATCTTAAACCCTTTTGATGTCAATTCTTCTTTGAGTGCTTTCACAGATTTTGTGTTTTCTGTTGCCTCTTTTACTGTTTCAGTTTCTATTTCATTTAATGGTAACATAGACGTTTTAGCATCTTCTTTACAGCTAGCAAATATGAAAAGAAAACAAATAATTAAAGTAATATGTTTCATCGTGTATGTATTAAATTACCACATCTTGTATGGTGTTAAACTTAATTGTGAATTGTAATATTTAACATCTCCTGTCACTTCTTTTCCTAACCAAAATGGAGATTGAAAATGTTCATTTTCATGGTTAAGCTCAATTTCTGCAACAATTAAACCTTTATTGTTTCCAAAAAACTCATCAACTTCAAACACATGTTCGTCTTGTTTAATTTCATATCTCATTTTATCAATAACACCTTCTTCACACAACTCTAAAAGTGCTTCAGCATCTGTTTTTGAGATTTCTTTTTCCCATTCAAAACGCTTTAAACCATCATTAGTAGATTTTCCTTTTACAGTTATAAAACCTTGATCTCCTTTAAGACGAACTCTAACTGTGCGTTCAGCATCTGTATTTAAAAACCCTTGAATAATTCGTGTTTGTTTAAAAGATTCTTTTTTAAAATCTTCTGAAACCACTAAAAATTTACGTTCAATTTCTGTCATAAAAAAAGATATTTAATGTCTAAATTTACATTATGCCAAACAATTTACCAATACGAAAGATAATTCATGTCGATATGGATGCATTTTATGCGTCTGTTGCCCAAATGGATAATCCTAAACTTAAAGGGAAACCTATTGCTGTTGGAGGTGGAGGAACACGAGGCGTAATAAGTGCTGCAAGTTATGAAGCGCGAAAATTTGGTGTAAAAAGTGCCATGTCTGGACGATTGGCGATTAAGCTTTGTCCTGAATTGATATTTGTGCGAACCGATTTTGCACGATATACTGAAATTTCGAAACGCATACGACAAATTTTTTATGATTATACCGATTTGGTTGAACCACTTTCTCTTGACGAAGCTTATTTGGATGTTACTGAAAACAAAAAAGGAAATCCGAGTGCCTCTTTAATTGCACAAGACATTAGAAATCGTATTAAAACCGAAATTGGTTTAACCGCTTCTGCCGGAATTTCTATTAATAAGTTTATTGCAAAGGTTGCGAGTGACTACAACAAACCTAACGGACAAAAAACGGTTAATCCAGAAGAGGTTTTAAAATTTTTAGAAGATTTAGATATTCGTAAATTTTATGGTGTTGGAAAAGTGACTGCTGAAAAAATGTATCAAAAAGGCATTTTTACAGGAAAGGATTTAAAAGAAAAATCTGTTGAATACTTAGAAGAACACTTTGGAAAATCGGGTAAATCCTATTATTATATTGTTCGTGGTATTCATAATAGCCAAGTGAAACCAAATCGCATTAGAAAATCACTAGCTGCCGAACGTACGTTTAGCGAAAACTTATCTTCGGAAATTTTTATGCTTGAAAAATTAAATCACATCGCTGAAGAAGTATCAAAACGATTAAACAAGAGCAATGTCGCTGGAAAAACCATTACGCTTAAAATAAAATACAGTGATTTTACATTGCAAACGAGAAGCAAAACTTTGCCTTATTTTATTAGTGATAAAAGTATCATTCTAGACACTGCAAAAGACTTATTATACCAGAACAAGCTCGAAAATTCGGTACGCTTATTAGGAATTTCATTGTCAAATTTGAACACGGAAATTTCAAAAAACAAATCACAAAAAATTAAAGAAAAACCTGTGAGCGTACAATTGAAGTTTGAGTTTTAACGAACAGATTTTTGGTTCAGTTCCTCAACAATCTGTTCTATTTTTTTGTTTTTAGCCGCTCTCTCTAAAGCCAATGCTGGTGCTTGTCTTACCTCACAGTTTTGTATTGAACAACGTTCACACGTAACTCCAACTTCTTCCGTTTTAATATTCTTATCCTCAAAAAACTTTAACTTACGCTCTAATTGTTTATTGATTAATAAGCCTATCGAAATACTTCTATATTGATGCTCTCTAAAAGGGTCTTTTGTTGCAGATGATAAAACTAAATATTTCGCATTATCACCTACGTAATTAGACATTTGAATATCAAACTCATGTGATTTTTTACTTTTACTTATGTCTTTTAAAACGTTTAAAGACACCCATCGTCTACAATAATGTTCGTTAGTTTCATTTGCACGAGGAGAATGTTGATGCGATAAATGAAGTTCTTTTTTTAAATGAAATTTTTCAGTACCAAGTTTATGTGTAAATCTTAAAAAAAATAAGTTTTGAATATTAAATGCTTTAGGCAAAATATTAGTCAGTCGTTGGTAAAATGATTCAGGAGATGCATTAAACGCATTCATTGTTTTAACAAACAAAGCCTCATCAAATGATGGTTTTTCAAATACAGCCTCCAACTGTAATGTTAAAGCTTCTTTTGGAATCACAAGGGCTCCCGCAAAATAAGACGCATAAAAGTTATTAAGAACCTGGTCAAAACTTTCAAATTTTATCCATGGAAATGTATATAAACGATCTGTAATTCCTAAAAAATTATAAGCAATTTCTTTAGAATAAATAAAGGTACGTTGCGCCTCATCGATACCATCAGCAAGTAATAATGTCTTCGTTTTGGGTACAAAAACAGAACGTAAGTTTTCTAAAGCCTCATAGGTACTTAATTCGGTTTCATTAATAATATAACCATATTCTTCAATTAAAATTTCTTCTATATCCTTAGATGTAAAAGGCGATGTTAAGTCGACTTGGTAGGCTTTTGAAAATTTTAAAACCTGCTGCTCTAAATCATCAAAATAATTATTATTTGCCTCTTGAAATGAACGTACCGATGCCAGAAAAAAACTTTCTCTACTAAAATTATAGTGCTGTGCAATTTCAATAATGGTGCTAATAAACGCATTTACTTTTGCTGGAGCATTAGACACAATATCTATTAAGTTGCTTTCTTTAATACCAAAAAGCTCTAACGGAATCTCTTTTAAAATTTTAGACTGAAGCAACTCTCCTATAGGCGCTAAATTTTTATCCAGTTTTAAAGACACCATTTGATCATAAGGCACATCGAGCTTTTCAGATAGAATAGCAATTTTATCAGGTTTAGGATATTTTTTTCCTTTTTCAATTTCGTTTAAATAGGATTTCGACAATCCTGAAATTTTTGATAACCCAAATAAAGATAAATTTTTATCAGTGCGTATTTGCTTAAGTTTTAAGCCAAATATGAGTTTTATATATTCCTGTTCCATAGTTATAAAACAAAGGTAATCATTTTTGCGAACCAATGAATAAAAGCGAAAATTATATTTTTAGCGAACGTTCGCTTGTTTTTTTAAAAACTTTGTTTTAATATTGTCGTATAAAATATTTGAAACCATGGAAAATACACTTTTAAAACCGTCAAAAGTTCAATTCGCAAACAGTGTAAAACATTACTTTCCTGAAGTTTTAACAGATGATGCTCTAGAATTTATCACAGCCCTTCATGAGCATTTTAATTCCCAGCGTCTAAGCTTACTTAAAAATCGAGAAACACAACAAAAGGTTTTCGATAGTGGAAAATTTCCACATTTTCCTAAAGAAACTATAACCATAAGAGAAAGTGATTGGGTTGCAGGTGGTATTCCAAATGATCTTAAAGACAGACGTGTAGAAATTACCGGACCTGTAGACAGGAAGATGATAATCAATGCTCTAAACTCTGGTGCCAAAACATTTATGGCCGACTTAGAAGATAGTAATTCGCCCACATGGAAAAACAGTATCCAAGGACAACAAAACTTAATTGATGCCAATAAAAAGACAATCTCTTTGGTTGATACAACGCGAGAAAAAACGTATAAATTAAATGATCAAACTGCCGTTCTTTTAGTAAGACCAAGAGGCTTACATTTAAATGAAAGACACCTTCTTATTAATAATGAAGAAGCTTCTGGAAGCCTTGTAGACTTTGGACTTTATGTATTTCACAACACAAAAACCATGTTGAAAAACGGAACAGCGCCTTATTTTTATCTGCCAAAATTAGAACATTATACTGAAGCTGGTTGGTGGAATGATGTGTTTAATTTTGCTCAAAACTACTTAAAGGTTCCTAAAGGCACATTTAAAGCCACTGTCTTAGTAGAGACAATTACTGCAAGTTTTCAGTTAGACGAAATCATTTTTGAACTTAAAGACCATATTGTAGGCTTAAATTGTGGTCGCTGGGATTACATCTTTTCATACATCAAAAAATTTAGAAATCATCCAAATTTTGTGGTGCCAAACCGTGATCAGGTAACAATGACCACACCTTTTATGGATGCCTATTCCAAATTGGTTATTCAACGTTGCCATAAACGCGGTATTCTGGCTATTGGTGGTATGGCAGCACAAATTCCAATTAAAAATAATGAAAAAGCCAATAGAGCTGCTTTAGAAAAAGTACGACTAGATAAAGAACGTGAAGTTAAAAATGGTCATGACGGAACCTGGGTAGCACATCCCGCTTTAGTTCAAGTTGCAATGAACGAATTTAATAAGCATATGCCTACACCAAACCAGTTACATGTAACACGTGATGATATTAATATTACTGAAAGTGATCTAGTCGAACTCCCTAAAGGTAGTGTTACAGAAGCTGGAATTAGGAAAAATATGAATGTAGGCATTTTATATACTGAAGCCTGGCTACGAGGTCATGGTGCTGTTGCGCTTTACAACCTAATGGAAGATGCTGCTACTGCCGAAATATCAAGAACACAGGTATGGCAGTGGTTAAAAAATGAAGTAAAACTAGACGATGGCAGAACATTTAGTCTTGAGCTCTACATCGAACTATTTGATAACGAGGTTGAAAAAATTATAACCGAAATAGGTGAAGATAGTATTGCTAATAGCAAGTTTAAATTGGCTTTTGAACTTTTTGACAAATTGGTTTTATCCGAAAAGTTTGAAGAATTCTTAACCCTTCCTGCCTATCAATATTTATAAAAAACAATCCTGCGATTGCAGCAACAATCAACAGGATCTAATTATTAATAATAAATAACGTATCCCAAAATTATGAAAAATTTATCAAAATCGAATTATAGTTCTGCATTACAGGCTGTAAAAACGCTTAAAGAAAAGTATGGCAATACCTGGAACGCCATAAACCCAGAAAGTGCTGCGAGAATGCTCACTCAAAACCGTTTTAAAACAGGATTAGATATCGCAAAATACACCGCTGCGATTATGAGACATGATATGGCCGAATATGACACAGATTCTACTAAATATACACAGTCACTTGGATGCTGGCATGGTTTTGTGGCACAACAAAAAATGATTGCTGTAAAAAAACATCATAAAACAACTAACAAAAAATATTTATATCTGTCTGGTTGGATGGTGGCTGCTCTTCGTTCAGAGTTTGGTCCGTTACCAGATCAATCCATGCATGAAAAAAATGCTGTTCCAGATTTGATAAAAGAGATTTATGATTTCTTACGCCAAGCTGATGCCATTGAACTAAATGATTTATTCAAAAGATTAGAAAACGGAGAAGATGTTCAAGAACAAATTGATAATTTTGAAACACACGTGGTTCCAATTATTGCAGACATTGATGCAGGGTTTGGAAATGAAGAGGCAACTTATTTATTGTCGAAAAAAATGATTGAAGCTGGAGCCTGTGCTATTCAAATTGAAAACCAAGTATCCGATGCAAAACAATGTGGGCATCAAGACGGGAAAGTTACAGTACCTCACGAAGATTTCATCGCTAAGCTAAATGCAATTAGATATGCCTTCTTAGAATTGGGAGTTGATGACGGCATTATTGTGGCTAGAACAGATTCTGAAGGTGCTGGCTTAACTCAAAAGCTACCCGTAAGTCAAGAACCCGGTGATTTAGCATCTCAATATTTAGCCTTTATTGAAGCTGAAGCAATTAATATTATTGATGCCAAAGAAGACGATGTGCTTCTTAAAAGAGATGGCAAACTTGTACGTCCTGTTAGGCTAGCAAATGGCTTATATAAGTTTAAAGAGGGCTCAAATATAAATCGCGTTGTATTAGATTGTATTACCAGTCTTCAGCATGGAGCCGATTTACTTTGGATCGAAACTCCAACACCAAATATCAAACAAATTGCACATATGGTAAACCAAATTAAAACTGTGGTGCCTAATGCAAAATTGGTTTATAATAATTCGCCTTCATTTAATTGGACTTTAAATTTCCGCCATCAGGCCTACGATGAGATGCTCGCAGAAGGTGAAAATATGACTGCTTATGATAGAAACAACTTAATGGATGCTCAGTATGATAATTCAGAATTATGTCATCGTGCTGATGAAAAGATTAAAACATTTCAAATCGATGGCGCTAAAGAAGCTGGAATTTTTCATCATTTGATTACATTACCAACATATCATACAACAGCACTTCATATGAACAATTTAACTCAAGAATATTTTGGCGATGAAGGTATGCTAGCATATGTTAAAAACGTACAGCGAGAAGAAATTAGAAAAGGCGTTTCATGTCTGAAACATCAACGTATGGCTGGTTCAGATCTTGGAGATGATCACAAAACATTCTTTGCGGGAGAAAAAGCTTTAAAAGCTGGAGGAGAAAAAAACACCTCTAATCAATTTAGCACACCTTCAAATAACAACAATGTTGAAAAACAATTAAGCGTACTTGTTTAAACGTTTATATACCACGTTTAAATTTATAAAAAAAAGCGTTTACTATTTTAGTAAACGCATTGTCTTTATAACTGTAGAGTTTATAAGATTAAAAACTACAACTCGTAATTTCAGTGACTCTTAAGGTATTTACCATCCCTTTATCTTGAATTGGCATAGCTGCTAAGCTAATTAACATATCTCCTGTTTCTAAATAACCTTTTTTACAAGCAATTGTGTTTACATCTTCAATGGTTTCGTCTGTACTTACAAACTTATCATAATAAAAAGCCTCAACTCCCCAAAGTAGGCTTAATTGGGTTAAAATTCGTGTGTTAGATGTAAAGACTAAAATGTAAGCACTAGGTCGCCAAGCCGAAATTTGAAATGCTGTGTAACCACTATTAGTCAGCGTAGAAATGGCTTTGGCATTAATTTCATTTGCCATATTTGCAGCGTGATAACATATTGATTTTGTGATGTAACGCTTGGTGCGAATATGTGGAGGCGATTGTGGTACTTGAATTAAATTAGAGTCTTCAACGCTTTTAACAATACTTGCCATTTGTTTAATGACTTGAACTGGATAATTTCCAACAGAGGTTTCACCAGATAGCATTACAGCATCTGCGCCATCCATTACAGAATTGGCAACGTCATTGACTTCAGCTCGTGTTGGTGTTAAACTCGTAATCATGGTTTCCATCATTTGAGTAGCAATAATCACAGGTATTCTGGCACGTTTGGCTCTAAGTACCAATTGCTTTTGAATTAAAGGCACTTCTTCGGCAGGAATTTCAACTCCTAAGTCACCACGAGCAACCATGAGTCCGTCGCAATAAGCAACAATCTTATCAATATTTTCAACAGCTTCAGGCTTTTCAATTTTAGCAATGATAGGAATTTTGTGGTCACTATGTTCTTTAATAAGCTCTTCAAGCTCCATTAAATCTTCGGCATGACGCACAAAGGACAAGGCAATCCAATCAACTTTTAAACTGCAGGCAAATTTTGCGTCTTCAATATCTTTTTCGGTTAATGCTGGTTGCGAAATATTTGTATTTGGAAGATTAACGCCTTTCTTAGAGCGTAAAGGACCTCCTTGAATAACACGAGCTTTAACTTCAGATTTTTTATCGGTTGAAACAACTTCGAATATCAATTTCCCATCGTCTAATAAAATGCGTTCTCCAGGCTTTGCATCTTGAGGAAACTTATCGTAAGTCATATAGACACGTTCTTTGGTGCCTTCAAATCGTTTTCCTGTTGCGAAGATAATTTCATCACCTTCATTAACTACGACTTCACCTTTCATGACACCTACTCGCAATTTTGGACCTTGCAAGTCGCCCAAAATTGCAGCATTGTAACCAAATTCTTCATTGAGTTCTCGAATCATGGCTACACGTTTCTTTACACCTTCATAATCTGCATGAGAAAAGTTAATTCTAAATACATTTGCTCCTTCTTCTAGCATCGCCTTTAGAACTTCTTTACTGCTAGTTGCTGGTCCTAGAGTAGCAACAATTTTTGTTTTCTTTCTTCGTAACATTAATTAAAAATTAAATGATCTTTTGATTTAATTTGATCAACATCTATCACGTATGATGTGATAACTTGCGGAATTGATTGTATTTTATTGAGAATGCTTTTCTCGTTAAAATTTTGATTTTCGTTAGTGACTTTAATAAGATAATCTACATTTTTAAATTCTGGTAATAAATTATAGGTTTTTAAAACTGTATTTTGATTATCAAATAAAGAGCCTGAACTTTGTAAAGCAGCTTCTTCTTTTTTACAAATATTTGACACTAAATTCCAAGTGGTATCCATTGCAATATGATCCCATTCATAAATAGCATAAGATGCAGCAAAGTAATTATAATCTAAATCTTGAGGTTTACGTCTTAAGTTAAGATTAAGATATTTGTTTAGAAGATAAGCTAGCCTATAATCTTCTAATCTGCAATGAATTGCTAAAAGTGTAAAAGAAGTATCGTAAAAATCGTCTACAAGTAACTTGTGTAAAGCCATAATTTAACCACTATCAAATGTAAATATAGAACATTATGACTAGTTAGAGATTAAGTTTTTATTATTCTTAACAGCTTAATGTAGCGAAAACGTTATAGTTTAATAAATTAAGATATAAATGACTAAAATGCTTTGGTAATTTCCTTTTGAAAAGCAAAAAATGCACGCTTAGAAGCTTTTTCTTCTGCTTTTTTCTTAGAAGTCGCTCTTGCTTTAGAAATGACTTTATCATTAATTGATAGCTTGACCGAAAAATGTTTTAAATCGTCATTACCTGTGTCTTCATAAACATTATAATCGAATGATTTTTTTTCTTTTTGACACCATTCAATTAGTAAGCTTTTATAGCTAATAACTTTTCCTTCAAGTTTTTCAATATCTACATGTGGTTTGATGACTTTTTTAAAGATAAATTTTTCACATTGCTTATAACCTTTGTCTAAAAAAATAGCACCAACAAGAGATTCAAATAGGTTACCATGAATATTATTTCCAAAATTTGATTTTGGGATTTTACTTTCAACCAAATCGATAAGTTTAAGTTCTTTTCCTAGCTCATTAAGGTGTTCTCTACTAACAACTTTAGATCGCATTTTGGTTAAATAACCTTCGTCTCCATGAGGCACTTTTTCAAATAAATAAGAGGCTATCACTGCGCTTAACATAGCATCACCAACAAATTCTAAGCGCTCGTAGTTGATGGCATTACCTTCATCATCTTTTAAATTTAAAGATCTGTGTGTAAATGCTTTTATGTAAAGTGTTTTGTTTTTTGGTTTATAACCAAGTATGTTGGACAGTTGTAAAAAAAAATTCCCGTCTTTAACAGAACGGGAATTTAATATGTTACGAATGAAACTCATTCGGGATTTAGTCTAGTTTTTTGAATAATACACAAGCGTTGTGACCGCCAAATCCAAACGTATTACTCATAGCAACTTTAACGTCTCTTTTTTGTGCATTGTTTAATGTTAAATTAAGCTTAGAATCAATATTTTCATCAACTACTTCGTGATTTATTGTAGGAGGTACAACACCATGCTCTATTGCTAAAATTGAAGCAATAGATTCAATAGCTCCAGCAGCTCCTAATAAATGTCCAGTCATGGACTTGGTTGAGTTTATATTGATATGCTTTGCATGATCTCCAAAAACTTCAGAAATCGCTTTAAGTTCAGCAACATCTCCAAGAGGTGTTGATGTTCCATGCGTGTTGATATGATCAACTTCTTCTGGTTGGATGCCAGCATTTTCTAAACAATTTTTCATTACAGCTATTACACCAATTCCTTCTGGGTGAGGTGCTGTCATATGATGCGCATCAGAAGATAAACCACCTCCAATAACTTCGGCATAAATTTTAGCGCCTCTAGCTTTAGCATGCTCATAATCTTCAAGGATAATAGCTCCAGCTCCTTCACCTAAGACGAAACCATCTCTAGTTGCATCAAACGGTCTCGATGCTGTTTCTGGGCTATCGTTTCTTGTTGATAGTGCATGCATAGCGTTAAATCCACCCATTCCAGCAATGGTTACAGCTGCTTCACTTCCACCAGTAACTATAACATCACAATGTCCTAAACGAATATAGTTTAGAGCATCAATCATAGCATTAGCAGAAGATGCACATGCAGATACCGTTGTATAATTAGGTCCCATAAATCCATGTTTAATAGATATGTTTCCTGGCGCAATATCTGCAATCATTTTTGGGATAAAAAACGGATTAAATCTTGGTGTACCATCTCCTTCAGCGTAATTTAATACTTCATTCTGAAATGTTTCCAAGCCTCCAATTCCTGCTCCCCAAATAACACCAACTCGTAATTTATTTACTGTTTCTAAATCTAACTTAGCATCTATAATGGCTTCATCTGAAGCCACCATAGCATACTGTGTAAATCTATCCATTTTACGAGCCTCTTTTCTATCAAGAAAATCGATAGCGTTAAAGTTTTTTACTTCGCAAGCGAATTTTGTTTTGAACTTTTCAGTATCAAAATATGTTATAGGCGCAGCACCACTTTTTCCACTTATAAGTGCATCCCAATATTCATCCTTGGTATTGCCTATAGGTGTAAGTGCGCCTAAACCGGTAACTACTACTCGCCTTAATTCCATAAAAATTTATTGGATTATTTTGCTTCTTCTATATAAGAGATTGCTTGACCAACTGTAGCAATATTTTCAGCTTGGTCATCTGGGATTTGAATATCGAATTCTTTTTCAAATTCCATGATTAGCTCAACAGTGTCTAATGAATCTGCTCCTAAGTCGTTTGTGAAACTAGCTTCAGTAACAACTTCATTTTCATCAACTCCTAATTTGTCTACGATAATCGCTTTTACTCTTGATGCAATGTCTGACATAATTTTTTAATTTTAAGTTTTAATTAGGTCGCAAAAATAAAAAAACTTTATTTCAATACACACCTTTACATTAAAAATGTGTCTGTAATTTACTAAATTACTTTGAAGAATTTATCTTTTACGATCTAATTGTTAATTATTATTCTTTTTTTTGTTCTGAATAATAGTAACTGTATTGTCTGTAAATGAAACGTATTGTAATCTTTGCGTCCGGAAGTGGCACTAATGCTGAAAATTTAATTAAGTTTTTTCACAACAGAGAAAATGCTTCTGTTATTCAAGTGCTTACTAACAATCCTCATGCCAAAGTTTTAGATCGTGCCAAAAAACTAAAAGTTAGTGCGCTATCTTTCAACAAAATAGCATTTACTGAAACTAATGATGTCTTAGACATCTTAACATCTACTCAGCCTGATTTAATTGTTTTAGCTGGATTTTTATGGAAGTTTCCAGAGCACATACTGAACGAGTTTCCTAATAAGGTCATTAATATTCATCCTGCTTTATTACCCAAGTATGGAGGCAAAGGTATGTATGGTATGAATGTTCACAAAGCTATTGTTGCTAATAATGAAAAAGAATCAGGAATTACAATTCATTATGTTAATGAACACTATGACGAAGGTGCTATTATTTTTCAAGCAAAATGTGAAGTAAGTTCAAAGGATTCACCTGAAGATGTGGCAGCTAAAATTCATGAATTAGAAATGGAACATTTTCCGAAGGTAGTTGAAAAATTATTAAATGAGAAATAGTTCTCGATACTTCGCTTCACTCAACTCGAACTGACGTCGCTTCGAGTGAAACCGAAAGCATTGAGGTTTTGTATCGAGAAGAAACTAAAAATGTCAAAAAAGAAAAAAAAATACTACACAGTTTGGAAAGGCCATCATACTGGTGTTTTTGAATCTTGGGACGATTGCAAAGCACAAATTAAAGACTTTCAAGGTGCACAATACAAATCATTTTCAACCTTTGAAGCAGCAAAAAAAGCATACAAAGGCAACTACAAAGATTATATTGGGAAAAGTAAAAAATTTACAAGTGAGCTTTCTGAAGCACAACTCAAAAAAATTGGTCAGCCTAACTATAAATCTATTGCTGTAGATGCGGCATCATCTGGAAATCCTGGAAAAATGGAATATCGTGGTGTCGAAACCAAGTCTAAAAAACAATTATTCATTCAAGGTCCTTTTGAAGAAGGCACTAATAATATTGGTGAGTTTTTAGCTATTGTTCATGGTTTGGCATTTTTAAAAAAGAACAACAGTGACCTTATTATTTATACAGATTCTAGGACTGCGATGAGTTGGGTCAGAAAAAAAGCCTGCAATACAAAACTAGAACGTAATGCCAAAAACAAAGCCTTGTTCGAATTGGTAGATCGTGCAATAGATTGGTTAAAAAACAATACTTATAAGACTACAATCGTAAAATGGGAAACAAAAGCTTGGGGAGAAATTCCTGCAGATTTTGGTAGAAAATAAATTCGTTTTTTAGTCCTTAAAAATCGTATATTTGCCGCTTAAAATATATCGCTTATATGAGCAAATTAGTTATAGTAGGCACAGTAGCTTTTGATGCTATTGAAACACCTTTTGGAAAAACTGACAAAATATTAGGAGGAGCAGCTACCTTTATTGGTTTAGCAGCTTCACAATTTGATGTAGATGCTGCTGCAGTATCTGTTGTTGGTGGTGACTTTCCGCAAGAATATCTAGATTTATTATCTAACAAAAACATCAATATTGATGGTGTTGAAATCATAAAAGATGGCAAAACCTTCTTTTGGAGTGGCAAGTATCATAACGATATGAACTCAAGAGACACGTTAGCGACAGAGCTTAATGTGCTTGCAGATTTTGACCCTAAAGTCCCTGAAGACTATAAAAACTCAGATGTGGTTATGCTAGGGAATTTGCATCCAATAGTGCAAATGAGTGTATTAAATCAAATGACCGCAACACCAAAACTAGTAATCTTAGATACTATGAATTTTTGGATGGACTGCGCTCTTGATGATTTACACCAAGTCATAAAGAAAGTTGACGTTATTACGATTAACGATGAAGAAGCAAGACAATTAACTGGAGAATATTCATTGGTTGTTGCTGCTCGTAAAATTCATGACATGGGACCAAAGTATGTCGTGATTAAGAAAGGTGAGCATGGAGCTTTATTATTTCATGATGACAATGTATTTTATGCACCAGCTTTACCTCTAGAAGAAGTCTTTGATCCAACTGGAGCTGGAGACACTTTCGCTGGTGGCTTTGCTGGTTATCTAGCAAGTACAGAAGATTATTCTTTTGAAAACATGAAAAACGCGGTTATTTATGGTTCAAATTTAGCTTCTTTTTGTGTAGAAAAATTTGGAACAGAGCGCATGAAAAATTTAACAAAAGACGAAATCGATTACAGACTGAAAGAGTTTAAACAACTCACGCAGTTTGATATTGAATTATCATAAACCAACGCGCTCAAAATTGAGCGCGTTTTTTATTTAATACTATATCCAAAATTTATAATTTTGGTAAACACAACAACACAACAATGAGCGATGCTTTAAAACATGAATGCGGAATAGCACTCATAAGACTTAAAAAACCATTAGAGTATTACAAAGAAAAATACGGAAGTGCATTTTATGGTGTAAATAAAATGTACCTCATGATGGAAAAGCAACACAATCGAGGTCAAGATGGTGCTGGTTTTGCAAGCATTAAATTAGACACCCAACCTGGCGAACGTTATATTAGTCGAGTACGATCAATTGCCCAACAGCCTATACAAGATATTTTTGCTCAAATTAACGAGCGTATTAACGAAGAGTTAAATGAACATCCAGAATATCAAAACAATGTCGAGCTTCAAAAAAAACACATTCCATATATAGGAGAGTTACTTTTAGGTCATGTTCGGTATGGAACTTTTGGAAAAAACAGTGTTGAAAGTGTTCATCCATTTTTAAGGCAAAACAATTGGATGCACAGAAACCTTATTGTTGCAGGAAATTTTAACATGACTAATGTCAATCAATTATTTGATGGCTTAGTACAACTTGGTCAGCATCCTAAAGAAAAAGCAGACACCATAACCATCATGGAAAAAATTGGTCATTTTTTAGATGATGCTGTTAGTAATATTTATAAAAAACTCAAAAAGGAAGGTTATAGCAAAAGTGAGTGTTCGCCTCTTATTGCTGAACGCTTAAACATTGCAAAAATCTTAAAAAAATCGTCTAAAAATTGGGATGGTGGCTATGCTATGGCTGGTTTATTAGGTCATGGAGATTCTTTTGTGTTGAGAGATCCTGCTGGAATTAGACCAACCTATTACTATGAAGATGATGAAGTCGTAGTCGTGGCTTCAGAACGTCCTGTTATTCAAACTGTTTTTAATGTTGATTTTGAAGAGGTTAAAGAACTTGCTCCAGGACATGCCATTATTACTAAAAAATCGGGAGAAGTTTTTATTAAAAAAATTATTGAACCATTAGAACGCAAAGCCTGTTCGTTTGAGCGTATTTATTTTTCTCGCGGAAGTGATGCCGAAATATATCAAGAGCGAAAAAATCTAGGAAAATTATTGATGCCAAAAGTATTGGAAGCAATAGAAGAAGATACAAAAAATACCGTGTTTTCGTACATTCCAAACACGGCTGAAACTTCATTTTTTGGGATGATTGAAACTGTTGAAGAACATTTAAACGAACGAAAAACTAAAGCCATATTAGATGGTAACGGAAAACTTTCCGCAGAAAGCGTTATCGATATTCTTTCAGAAAGACCACGAATTGAAAAAATTGCTATTAAAGATGTAAAGCTTCGAACATTTATCACAGAAGATAGTAGTCGTGATGATTTAGTTGCTCATGTTTATGATGTTACTTATGGTGTTATTAAACCCGAAGATAATTTGGTCATTATAGATGATAGTATTGTAAGAGGTACTACTCTTAAAAAGAGTATCATTAAAATGATGGATCGCTTAAATCCTAAACAAATTATAGTTGTTTCTTCTGCACCACAAATTCGTTATCCCGATTGTTATGGTATTGATATGGCAAACCTCGAAAGTTTAATTGCTTTTAGAGCCATGTTGGAATTATTAAAAGAAAATGATAAATACCATTTAGTTGAAGAGGTCTATCATAAATGTAAAGCGCAATTAGAATTAAAAGACAGTAAAGTCAAAAACTTTGTAAAGGATTTATACAGTGAATTTACTGCAGATCAAATTTCAGATAAGATTGCAGAATTAATATCAGACGATACAGTTAAGGCTAAAGTGAAAACCATTTTTCAGCCTATAGAAAACCTTCATAAAGCTTGTCCGAAAAATTTAGGAGATTGGTATTTCACTGGAAACTATCCAACAGCTGGAGGGAATCGTGTTGTAAATAGGGCTTTTATCAATTTTTACGAAGGAAATAAGGAAAGAGCTTATTAGACAAAATACTCAATTTTAGCATTTTATCCGAAAAAAACAGTCGTTCGTCTGAAAAAAATGCATTTCGTCTAATATTTATATAGGATTAAACAAAATACACATACATTGTTGTCACCATAACATAAGTAGGTTAAGTTCATGGTAGATTTGGGGCAAAAAAAGGTGAACTTCTGTTCACCTTTTTTTATTAACATATGTTTATTTTCTTAACCTATTGAGCCTCAATTTCTTTTATCTACAATTTAAAGTGTCTCTTTATTATTTTCTACAATTGATAACCAAATACGTCTTTTTTTCCGTTTAAGCCAATTTATTCGTCGTTAGTCTAATAAATTTAACTATTAAAAAAAAGTGCTGTTATATTTGTTTCACCATAACATAAGTAGGTTAAGTTTATGGTAGATTTGGGGCAAAAAGGATGAACGCACGTTCATCCTTTTTCATTTTATTATACCAGCGAAGACTAGTCTCTTTATCCTCTAATTCTTCAGAAAAAATTAATGCATAAAAAAAGCAAACTCAAATGAGCTTGCTTTTATAGTATAATAAGAAACGTTAGTTATTTTGCTTCAGCATAACGTCTTTCAACTTCATTCCAATTAATCACTTTAAAAAAAGCATCGATATAATCTGGTCTTCTATTTTGATAGTTTAAATAATAGGCGTGCTCCCAAACATCTAATCCTAAAATTGGTGTTCCACCACAAGTAATACCAGGCATTAATGGATTGTCTTGATTTGGTGTAGAGCATACTTCTACTTTTCCACCTTTATGAACGCACAACCAAGCCCAACCAGAACCAAATTGAGTTGCAGCTGCTTTACTAAATGCTTCAATAAACGCATCTTTTGAACCAAACTCTGCTTCAATAGCATCTTTTAATTCTCCAGACAAATAACCTCTATCTTCAGGATTCATAACATCCCAAAACAAAGAATGGTTATAAAAACCTCCTCCATTATTTCTAACACCTGCATTATTCATATCTAAATTAGTTAGGATGTCTTCAATAGATTTTCCTTCAAGATCAGTTCCTTCAATTGCAGCATTAAGTTTGGTTGTATAACCGTTATGATGTTTTGAGTGGTGAATTTCCATTGTACGAGCATCAATATGAGGCTCTAAAGCATCGTAAGCATATTTTAATTTCGGTAATTCGAAAGCCATAATTTTATGTGTTTTATAAGTTAATATCTAATGATACCAAATTTACATATAAAACAGCGCAATTAAAAATATTAAATAGCTATGAACTCATTGATAGTTTTTATAATTTTAAGCGTGCAAAAGCAATCACCTTTTACAGTTTATAACGCCTCTGCTGGAAGTGGAAAAACATACACTTTAGTTCAAGACTATCTAAAGATTTTGTTTACATCAAATAGCTTACTAACATTTAGAACTGTTTTGGCGTTAACCTTTACTAACAAAGCTGTTGGAGAAATGAAGGAACGCATTATCGAAACCTTAAAAGCTTTTGCAGAGACTTCAATTTTTGAATCCTCAAATAGCATGTTTAAAACCATTGCTAACGATTTAAATATTGAGCCAAAAATACTGCATGAAAGATCTAAACTACTTTTACATACTATCGTTCATAATTATGCGGCTTTCGATATTTCTACTATTGATAAATTTAATCACAGGCTTATACGAACTTTTGCGCATGACTTAAAACTTCCTGTTAATTTTGAAGTTGAACTCGACACCAAAACCATGTTAGGTAAGGCTGTTGATAAACTTATAGACAAGGCTGGAAGTGAGAATGAGTTAACAAAATTATTAGTCGATTTTGCCATTGAAAAAACAAATGATGATAAAAGTTGGGACATTTCTTACGACTTTAATACCATTGCAGAGCTGTTAATTAATGAAAATGAAATACCATATATAGAGCTTATTAAAGACAAAACACTTAGTGATTTCAAAACGCTTAAATCTAGTCTTAATAAACAACAAAAAGAGGTTGAAGTTCAAATCGTTTCATTATCTAATGAAACTCTAAGCCTTATCATGACTCATGGATTAGATTTTGATGACTTTAGCAGAAAGACGCTTCCTAACCATTTTAAAAAAGCTTCAGAGTTAGATTTTTACAGACTATATGACAATAAATTAGAAGATAACTTAGCACAAGGTGTTTCTATTTATAACAAAACACTTGATTCTGGTAAAGCCTCTATTATTGATGAATTACTTCCACAAATAGAAACTAATTTTAAAGCAATAAAAAAGTTAGTTTACGAATCAAAATTTCTAAAAAACGCTTTGAGCAATATTGTACCTCTATCTGTTTTAGGTGCAATCAAATCGACTTTAGACGAATTAAAGGATGAAGATAATTTACTATTAATTTCAGAATTTAACTCTATTATTAATAACGAAATTAAAGAGCAACCTACGCCTTTTATATATGAACGCATAGGTGAAAAGTTTAAACACTATTTTGTTGATGAATTTCAAGACACTTCTACTTTACAGTGGGAAAATTTGATTCCTTTAGTAGCTAATGCTGTTTCTGTCGAAAACTTAAAAGGTGAAACTGGAACAGCAATGTTAGTTGGTGATGCCAAACAGGCTATTTATAGATGGAGAGGTGGACGAGCAGAACAATTTATTGATCTGTATTCTGATGGAAATCCGTTTTTTGTAAATAAAACTATAAAAAACCTTCCTTCAAATTACAGAAGTTTCAAACGCGTTGTAGAATTTAACAACTCCTTTTTTAAACATGTTTCTGATTTTGTATTTACAAATCCGCAACATAAAGCTATTTACAAAAACGCATCTCAAGAATTAGCGTTTGAAAATGAAGGTTATGTAGAATTATCTTTTTTAGACACCAATAATAATGATACAGATGAGATATACTGCGAAGCCGTTGTAGATCGTATTAAAAAAGCTCTAGAAAACGGATTTTCACTCAAAGACATTTGCATTATTGTAAGACGAAAAAAGGAAGGTATAACGATTGCAGAATATTTAAGTAGCCACTCCTATCCTATCATTTCTTCAGAAACCTTAATGCTCAAAAATGCGCCAGAAGTCAATTTTATCGTTAATGTTTTAACCTTAGCCATTCAACCAAAAAATGATGAAGTTAAGGTTGATCTGTTACGTTATTTAGCCGAATATCAATTGTGTCTTGACGATTCACATGCTTTTTTTAGTGACTTGATTTCTAAAAGTCGTTTCAAATTATTTAATGCTCTCAAACATTTTGGCTATGAGTTTGATTTTAATCGCTTTTTGCAATTGCCATTATATGAAGCTATTGAAAGCATTATTAGAGCATTCAAACTCAACACAGCCTCAAATGCATACCTTCAGTTTTTCTTAGATGAAGTTTTAGATTATTCACTTAAATACAACACAAATATTTCTGGGTTTTTAGATTTTTGGAATCGAAAAAAAGACAGTTTAAGTATTGTGTCACCACAAGGAAAAGATGCTATTCAAATTATGACCATTCATAAATCGAAAGGCTTAGAGTTTCCTGTTGTTATCTTTCCTTATGCTAATCAAGGTATTTATTTTGATTTGAATCCGAAAATTTGGTTTCCGGTTGATGAGAGTCGCTTCAACGGATTTTCACATCTGTATCTTAACCTCAATAAAGATTTTGAAGGTTATAACGAAACGAGCCAATTTTTATATCATAAACACCAATCTGAGCTTGAACTAGATAGTATGAACTTATTATATGTTGTTCTTACTAGAGCAGTAGAACAATTATATGTGATTTCAGAATATGACATAGACAAAAAAACACAGTCTGAAAAGCTAAACCAATATTCAGGCTTGTTTATAAATTATTTAAAAGCAACGAACCATTGGGAAAATAACACCTTTGTATACAGCTTTGGAAATCCTATAAAAACTTCCGAAGAAAAAACGACTACTCACGACACTACATCGTTAAATGAGTTTATTTCTACAGCAAAAGAAACCCATCAACTAAATATTGTGACAAGCTCTGGATATTTATGGGATACACTTCAAGAAAAAGCCATAGAAAAAGGAAATTTGATTCATAACATTATGTCTGAAATTAAAACTACTGAAGATATTGCGTACGCATTGGAGCGTTTTATGGTTTTAGGAAAAATTAACGAATCACAGCAAGAAGCACTAAAAACAATTGTACATAATATTGTAAATCATAATCAATTACAACCATATTTTAATTCTGAGCTTACGATATATAATGAACAAGATATCATAACAAAAGACGGAATACTTCTTAGACCAGATCGAATTGTGATAAACCCTAAAAATGAAGCAGTAATTATTGATTACAAAACAGGTTTAACCAATTCAAAACACCAAGAACAACTTTACGATTATCAATTGGTTTTAGAAGATATGAATATAAAAGTCATTAAAAAAATTCTCATCTATATTAATGACGAAATAACAATAAAAGAATTTTAAATTTGTAAAAAAATAGCAATTATGTACGGAAATATCCAAGAACATTTACAATCTGAATTACAAAACATAAAAAATGATGGTCTCTTTAAAGAAGAGCGCATTATCACTTCTGCTCAAGGCGCAGAAATCACATTAAATACTGGTCAGCAAGTATTAAACTTTTGTGCCAATAATTATCTAGGATTATCATCGCATCCAGATGTCATTCAAGCTGCAAAAGACACTATGGATACTCATGGTTTCGGAATGTCATCAGTACGTTTTATTTGTGGTACACAAGACATTCATAAAACACTAGAAGCAAAAATTGCAGAGTTTTATGGCACAGAAGACACCATATTATATGCAGCAGCTTTTGATGCCAATGGAGGCGTTTTTGAACCATTACTAGGAAAAGAAGATGCTATCATTTCAGATTCGTTAAATCACGCTTCAATTATTGATGGCGTGCGCTTATGCAAGGCAGCTCGATATCGTTATAAAAATAACGATATGAACGATTTAGAACAACAACTTATTTCAGCAAATGAAAATGGTGCGCGATTTAAAATTATAGTTACAGATGGTGTGTTCTCTATGGATGGTTTGGTTGCTCCTCTAGATGAGATTTGTGATTTAGCAGATAAATATGATGCTTTAGTAATGATTGACGAATGTCATGCTACTGGTTTTATAGGTGAAACTGGTCGAGGCACATTAGAAGACAAAGGTGTAATGGGTCGCATTGATATCATCACAGGAACATTAGGAAAAGCTTTAGGAGGAGCAATGGGAGGATATACTACAGGTAAAAAAGAAGTGATTGAAATGTTAAGACAGCGATCAAGACCTTATTTATTTTCAAACTCTCTTGCGCCTGCAATAGTTGGAGCTTCAATTAAAGTATTTGAAATGCTCTCTAACGACAACTCATTAAGAGACACCCTTGAAGACAATACAAGTTACTTTAAAAAAGGGCTGAAAGATGCTGGTTTTGATGTGATTGATGGAGATTCGGCAATAGTACCTGTAATGCTTTACGACGCTAAACTTTCACAAACTATGGCCAAAATGTTGTTAGATGAAGGAATTTATGTGATTGGCTTCTTTTTTCCAGTAGTTCCAAGGGAAAAAGCAAGAATACGAGTACAGCTTTCAGCGGCTCATACCAAAATTCATTTAGACAAAGCAATTGAAGCTTTTACTAAGGTTGGAAAACGACTAAATGTTATTTAAATTGAGTCCAAACTCCCTAAATTTAATGCTACTAACCAATATTTTTATATATTTGTCTTTGTTAATAAAATTTAACAACTTACTTTTGCTTACAATTAACACTTATAACACTTAAAATTAAAATTATTAGAATATGAAAAATCTTAGCAGATTATTTTTCGTTTTGTTGCTTGCTTTAAGCTTCAATGCTAATGCACAAGATGAAAACAACCCTTGGAAAATTAGTATTGGTGCAAATGCAGTTGACCTTTATCCTGTTGGAGAAGATGCTCCAAGAGGTGAATTCTTTGACGAATATTTCAATGCAAATGATCACTGGAACATACTTCCATCTTTATCAACAATATCTGTGTCTAGATATATAGATGAAGGTTTTACTTTAAGTGCAACAGGTTCTATCAACGAAATTAAAAAATTTGGTGATGCACGAGTTGATGATTTATCTTACTACGCTTTAGATGGTACAGTGTCATATAGTTTTATGAAACTTATCAAATCTAACAGCATTGATCCTTTCTTAGGTGTTGGTGGAGGTTACACTTGGGTTGACGATATTGGTGCGGGAACCTTAAACGGAGCTTTAGGTATTAGCTACTGGTTTAGTGACAACATTGGAGTAACAGCTCAAAGCACATATAAGACTGCTTTCGAAGATTATTTAGAAGACCACTTTCAACATTCTTTAGGTTTATCAATTAAGTTTGGTGGAAAAGATACTGATTCAGATGGTATTTATGATAAAAACGATGCATGTCCAGATGTTCCTGGTTTAGAAGCATTTAATGGTTGTCCAGATTCTGATAACGATGGTATTGAAGATGCTAAAGATGATTGTCCTAACGAAGCTGGTTTAGCTGAGTTTAATGGTTGTCCTGATACTGATGGTGATGGTGTAGCTGATAATGCTGATGATTGCCCAACTGTAGCAGGCCTTGCTGCTCTTAATGGTTGTCCTGATGCTGATAATGATGGTGTAGCTGATAATGCTGATGATTGTCCTAACGAAGCTGGTCCATCTGCTAACAAAGGTTGCCCTTGGCCAGATGCTGATGGTGATGGCGTTTTAGATAAAGATGATAAATGTCCTAACGAAGCTGGAACTGTAGCTAATAATGGTTGCCCAGAAATTAATCCTACTGCTGAAGTAATGGAACAATTAAATAGCTACGCTAGAACAATCTTATTCAACTCTGGTAGATCATCTTTCAAGAAAGAAACAAATACTGTATTAGAAGCTATGACTGCTATCTTTAAAGAATATCCAGAAGCTAGCTTCTCTATCGAAGGTCATACTGATAGCGATGGTGCAAAATCATCTAACCAGTTATTATCTGAAAGAAGAGCTAATGCTGTTAGAGATTACTTAATTGCAAATGGTATTAATGCAGATAGATTAACAGCTAAAGGATTTGGTGAAGATTACCCAATCGACACTAATAAAACTAGAGCTGGTAAAGCTAACAACAGACGTGTAGAAGTAAAACTTAAAAAATAAGTTTTATTATTAAATAAGTTTAATAAAAAACGCTCCGAATTTCGGAGCGTTTTTTATTTTTATACTATGGTAAGTTTTTTAAACAATGTTGTTGTCGATCTTCAAAAGCAGAATGTAGATTTTTCAAAATTAACATTTGTACTACCTAGTAAGCGAGCTGGCGTTTTTCTTAAGAATCAAATTTCTAAACAACTTAATAAAACACTTTTTGCACCTAAAATTCTTTCAATAGAAGAATTTATTGAAACACTTTCAGGTCTAACTTACGCAACAAATATAGATTTGCTGTTCGAGTTTTATAAAGTATATGAAAAACATACTCCAAAAGATTTAATTGAGCCTTTTGATGTTTTTTCAAAATGGGCTCAAATGCTACTTCAAGATTTTAATGAAATTGATCGCTACCTTGTTCCGCCAGAACATGTTTTTGACTATTTAAATGCTATTAAAGAGCTTGAACACAAACATTGGTCTTTAGAAGAAAACCAAACCTCATATATAAAAAACTATCTCGCATTTTGGAATCGTTTAAAGCTTTATTATACTGAATTAAATCTTCAATTACTTCAAAACAAAAAGGGATATCAAGGTCAAGTCTATAAAGAAGCTATTGAAAATTTAGAACAATTTGCAGCATCACACAGTAATGAAAACTACGTGTTTCTTGGGTTTAATGCTCTTAATAAAGCCGAAGAAATTATCATACAAGAACTGCTTCAACAAAATATAGCAAACATTTATTGGGATATAGATGCGCATTTTGTAAAAGATAAAATACATGATGCTGGTTTATTTATAAGAGCTCATAAAGCTAATTGGCGTTTTTTTGATAAAGAAGATTTTAATTGGTTAACAAATCATTATACCACTAAAAAGAACATCAACTGTATAGGAACTCCAAAAAATATTGGTCAAATTAAATATGTTGGTGAACTATTATCAAAGTTAAAAACTAACAAGGCTTCCTTAGAAAATACAGCTATTGTTTTAGGCGACGAATCCTTACTAATTCCATTGTTAAATTCTATCCCTAAAGATATTGGACCTATAAACATTACAATGGGACTTCCTTTAAATAGTATTCCAATGGCTTCATTATTTGAAGACTTGTTCAGATTACACAAATCTTATGCTCCTACGTTATACTACAAAGATGTTATTTCAATTTTATCGAATCAATTTATAAAACCTCTTTTTGCAACTGAAAACACAAATGAGTCAGATTACATCATTAATGAAATTCAACAAAACAACATTAGTTATCTCTCTTTAGATAAACTTAAATCGTTTTCTCAGAACAACCCTGAAATTATAAATTTACTATTTGACTCGTGGCAAAACAATGCCAATATCGCACTAAAGCGATGTACTCAACTCATTCTAAAAATAAAAAACTCATTAGATCAAAATAAGCAAAACAATCTCTTAGCCTTAGAGTATTTATATCGATTTAATAGCATTTTTAACGAATTGAAAATATTAAACGACAGCTATTCTTATATTAACAATACCATTATTCTTCATGGCTTATATAAAGAACTTTTAAAAAGTGAAACTTTAGATTTTAAAGGAGAACCTCTTAAAGGCTTACAAATTATGGGAATGCTAGAGTCTAGAGTTCTAGATTTTGAAACGGTTATTATCACTTCTGTTAACGAAGGCATCTTACCAGCTGGTAAGAGCAATAATTCGTTTATTCCGTTCGATGTAAAGCTTGAAAACAATATGCCTACATATAAAGAAAAGGATGCTGTTTATACTTATCATTTTTACAGATTACTTCAACGTGCTAAAAATGTACATATTATTTATAATACAGAACCAGATGTTCTAAATGGAGGTGAAAAAAGTCGTTTTATTACACAACTAGAAATTGATAAAACTCATAATATTAATCACTGCATAGTTGCTCCTAAAATACCAATTACTGAACAGCACTTGACAGAAGTTTCTAAATCTTCAGAAATTCTCGAAAAATTAAAGCTCTATTCTAAATCTGGGTTTTCACCATCTGCTCTTACAAACTATATAAGAAACCCAATTGCCTTTTACTACGAAAAAATATTAGGCGTTAAACAATATGACGATGTTGAAGAAAGTGTGGCTTTAAACACTTTAGGTACCATAATACACAATACGCTTGAAGACTTCTATAAACCGCTTGAAGGACAAAACTTAAGCTTAGAGATTATTGCCAAAATGAGGTCTAACATAAAAGCCACTGTAAGCCATCATTTTAAAGAAGAGTATAAACAAGGTGACATTTCTAAAGGAAAAAACCTCATTATATACGAAATAGCGAAACATTATATATCTACTTTTTTAACCCATGAAAGCAATGCTTTAAAAAAAGGCAATACAATAAAAATCATAGCTATCGAAACAAAAAATATAGTCTCAATTGATATTGATGGTATTAATTTTCCTGTTACTTTAACAGGTAAAGTAGATCGCGTAGATAGTTATAATGGTGTTACTAGAGTAATCGATTATAAAAGTGGACGCGTAGAGCAAAATAAAGTTGAAGTTGTAAATTGGGAAGATATAACAACAGACTATGACAAATACAGCAAAAGCTTTCAAATTTTGATGTATGCATATATGATGTATAAACAAAAAGAAATAACCTTACCTATTGAAGCTGGCATTATTTCATTTAAAAAATTAGGTTCAGGTTTTATAAAATTTGGAAAAAAAGAATCACCAAGAACCCGAACCAAAGACAACTTAATAACGGAAGACACTTTGCTCGCTTTTGAAATAGAACTAAAAAAACTCATTTCTGAAATTTGTAACCCAGAAATAAAATTTATTGAAAAAGAAGTTTCATAATGATTTTAAAAAATCAAGTACATCACAGAACGAGTAACAAACCTATTGTTTGGGATGCTTATTTCAAATCTGATGGTGTAAAAAAGCCTCTCGTGATTTTTTGTCATGGTTATAAAGGTTTTAAAGATTGGGGAAGTTGGAATTTAGTAGCTAAAACGTTTAGTGAATACAATCTGTTTTTTGTGAAATTTAATTTTTCTCATAATGGAGGCACTCCAGAAAACCCAATAGATTTTCCAGATTTAGAAGCATTTGCCGAAAACAACTACAGCAAAGAGTTAAACGACTTAGATGATATGCTCAACATGTTGATTTCTGAGAATTTTAAATACAAAAATGAAATAGACATATGCAGCATTACACTTATTGGTCATTCTAGAGGTGGTGGCATTTCAATATTAAAAGCTTCAAGAGATTCAAGAATTACAAAACTAATTACTTGGGCTAGTGTGAGTGATTTTGGCTCTCGATTTGGAACTGTTGAAGATATTAATCAGTGGAAAAAGAATGGTGTAAAATATGTCTTAAACGGAAGAACAAAGCAACAAATGCCTCATCATTTTCAATTCTTTGAAGATTTTAAAGCCAATGAAAAACGATTGAATATTAAACAAGCAACTGAAACGTTAAACATTCCCTTTTTAATCATTCATGCTCAAGGTGATGCTTCTGTTAAACCTATTGAAGCTGATAAGCTACACACATGGAATTCTAACAGTGAACTCTATAACGTTGAAGGTTCAAATCATGTTTTTGATGCTTCGCATCCTTGGAAAGGAACCGAACTTCCAAAAAGCTTAAATTTAGTTGTAGAAAAAAGTATCTATTTTATAAAAAATTAAGAGTAGTCCAATAAATTATTTTAGACCTCTCAATACTAATACAGGTAATTTACTGCTAAAATCTTTTTTAAGTATGGTGCTTTTTTCCCATTTCTTAGTAAAAAATCCTCGCTTACGTCTTACCACACAAAGTAAATCTGGATTATTATCTTTATAATGTTCTAAAACACCTTGATATGTTGTTGCGTTTTCGCTAATTGTAGTATTTGTTATTTGGCTAGATAAGTCTTCACTAACTTCTAAATCACCTTCATTATAGTATGGTGTTTTTACCAACAACAAATTTAAAACAGCCTTAAATTGGTTTTTAATCGTCATTAAAGGAATTAGAGCATCTTCCTTTTTTATAATAGCAGATTTCATTGCTAATAACATTTTCACAATAGGCTTATAAACATATCCTTCAGGAACAATTAACGCAGGAATATTGGTTTGTTTAATAATTTTTCCAGATGTCTTCCCTAAATACACTTCGTCTTTAATAGAAGTTGTTCTAGGCTCTAGAATAATTAAATCTACATCAAGCGTATTACAAGCCATTTCTAAAGTATCTGTTAACTGACCTTTAAATGTTTTTAAAATAATTTCAACATTTCTAGTATTTACTTTATCTACATGACTTTTTAAAAACCCTAAGCTCTCACGTTCAATCATGTCGTCTACTTTCATCATTGTTCCTGCTTTGGTAGTTACATTGTACACTTGTACTACATATAACTTTGCACCAAAAGCATGTGCAAAATCAACTGCATATTGTAAATGGCTTACTGCATTTTTTGAGGATCCAACGGGAACTAAAATAGACTTCATAACTAAATATTTAAAAGTAACTTTGTTAAATTGTTTGGTAAAGGTAAGTATTAAAAATGATTCGAAAAGCTACTGTAAACGATATTGGCCACATTATAAGCATTACTAAAGCTTGTGCAAAGTTTATGATCGATAAAAATATTTTTCAATGGAACGAACATTATCCAACTAAAACTGCTTTTGAAAACGACCTTAAAAGAGACGAGCTTTATGTTTTAGAAACCGATAATACTATAAAAGGCTGTATTGTAATTTCTACATGTATGGATGAAGAATACATGCCTGTACAGTGGTTAACTCCAAATGAAAACAGCATCTATATTCATCGTTTAGCCATTCATCCAAATTATCAAGGCAAAGGGTTTGCTCAACAACTAATGGATTTTGCTGAAACTTTTGCGCAACGTAACAATTATACTTCGGTAAGGCTAGACACCTTTTCGAGAAACAAAAGAAATCAAAAATTTTACGAACTTCGTGGCTACCAAAAGTTGGGCTCAATTTATTTTCCGAAACAAAGCGAATATCCTTTTTATTGCTACGAATTAATCCTTTGAAAACAGATATCACATTAAAAAACATTAACAAACTAGCCATTCCTGCTTTAATTGCTGGTGTAGCAGAGCCTATCTTGTCTTTAACTGATACTGCCATAATTGGTAATGTAGACTATAATTCTGCAGAAGCTTTAGCAGCAGTAGGTATAGTTGGTACTTTTATTTCGATGCTTATCTGGGTTTTAGGACAAACAAGAAGCGCTATTTCTTCAATAGTTTCACAACATTTAGGCGCAAATAAATTAGATCAGGTCAAAAATTTACCTGCTCAAGCTATTTTTATAATAACATCAATTAGTATTCTAATTATCATTTTTACCTGGCCTTTTGCGTCTCAAATTTTTAAACTGTATAATGCCTCAAATCTAATTTTAGAGTATAGCGTGAATTATTATCATATTCGGGTTTTCGGATTTCCATTCACCTTGTTCACTATTGCTATTTTCGGAACATTTAGAGGGCTTCAAAACACATTCTATCCAATGATAATTGCAATTATTGGCACCATCATTAATATTATTTTAGACATTGTTTTAGTGTATGGTATTGATGGTGTCATTAACCCAATGCATATTAAAGGTGCAGCTTATGCAAGTGTTATCGCTCAAATTATAATGGCTTTATGTTCTGCATACTTCTTATTAAAAAAGACAGATATATCATTACGCATAAAATTTCCATTCAATCCTGAGATTCAAAATTTCATCCTAATGATTTTAAATCTGTTTGTCAGAACCTTAGCTTTAAATGCGACCTTGTATTTTGCGACTCGCTTTGCAACATCTTACGGAACTGAATATATAGCTGCATATACTATTGCGATTAATTTATGGTTTTTAGGCGCATTCATAATTGATGGTTATGCTAGTGCTGGAAACATTTTATCTGGAAAATATTTAGGTGCACAAAATTATAAGAAGTTAATTGAACTTAGTCGATTTCTTATTAAATGTGGCATTGGTGTTGGTGTGGTTTTAGCAATATTAGGTTTGATATTCTACAATTTTATTGGTTCTATTTTCACTGAAGACTTACTCGTGCTCAATGAATTTTACAAGGTCTTTTGGCTTGTCTTAATCATGCAACCACTTTGTGCATTAGCTTTTATTTTTGATGGCATGTTTAAAGGTATGGGAAAAATGAAATTTTTAAGAAACTTACTTTTACTCTCAACAGGTTTAGTGTTTGTTCCTGTATTATTCTTGTTAGATAACTATAACCTAAAATTATATGCAGTGTTTATAGCGCTAACCCTTTGGATAATTGCTAGAGGTGTTCCTTTAATCATAAAATTCAGGCAACTATTTTTATCGCTTTCACAAAAGACGTAACTTTGACGCATAATAATGTTTAAACATGAATGTGTTATTGGTAGTACTACAAAATACCGACACTTACGATTCGGGTTATGATATTGGTTACGCTATTGGTAAAAATTTACCTTATGTTATTATCTTAATTTTTGCATTTTTTGTGTTTAGGTATTTTAAAAATAAATCTAAAAAATAGGTTATGGATATCATGTCATTTTTAAGCGGAAGTGGTTTATTCTTAATTTTAGGAATTGTACTCGTTGTAGTATATTTCATTAATCGAAATAAAAGACGCTAATGAGCAATATTCGCATTACAAAACAGTTTTCTTTTGAAGCAGGTCATGCACTTCATGGCTATGATGGAAAATGTAAAAATTTACATGGTCACAGTTACCATCTAGATGTAACCGTTATTGGAACACCAATTTCTGATACAACTAATGTAAAATGTGGAATGGTTATAGACTTTGGAGATCTTAAAAAAATAGTTAAAGAAGAAATTGTAGATGTATTTGATCATTCAATGATATTTAACAAAAACACACCTCACCTAAGTTTAGCAAAAGACCTTAAAGATCTTGGGCATCACATATTACTTGTTGACTATCAACCAACTACCGAAATGATGATTGGAGAATTTGCTCAAAAAATCAAGCAACGTCTTCCTAAAAACATAAAATTGTATTCTCTTAAACTAAGAGAAACGGCAACCAGTTTTGCAGAATGGTACGCTTCAGATAATGACTAAACCAACGCACATAAAAATTCCTGAAGGCAAATCAATTTATTTTGCTTCAGACAATCATTTAGGTGCTCCAACTAAAGAAGCTTCTTTGCCTCGTGAAAAAAAATTCGTGGCTTGGTTAGATGACATAAAACATGATGCTGCTGCTATTTTTTTGCTTGGTGATTTATTTGATTTCTGGATGGAATATCGACGCGTTGTTCCAAAAGGATTCACTAGAACCTTAGGGAAATTAGCTGAAATTAGTGATTCTGGAATTCCTATTTATTACTTCGTTGGTAATCATGACTTGTGGATGAATGGTTATTTTGAAGAAGAACTTAATATTCCTGTATATCATAAACCAAAGGAATTTACATTTAACGACAAATCTTTTTTTATTGGTCATGGTGATGGCTTAGGTCCTGGAGACAAAGGCTACAAACGCATGAAAAAAGTATTCACCAATCCTATTTGTCAATGGTTGTTTAAACGTGTTTTGCATCCAGATTTCGGAATGCGAATTGGACATTATATGTCTGTAAAAAACAAGCTTATTTCTGGAGATGAAGACGCTAAGTTTTTAGGCGAAGACAACGAGTGGTTGGTGCAGTATTGTAAACGGAAACTTGAAGAATCACATCGTGATTATTTTGTGTTTGGACACAGACATTTGCCTTTAGATATTGAACTAAACGACACATCAAAATATATCAATTTAGGCGATTGGATTCAGTATTATACCTATGGTGTTTTTGATGGAAATAGTTTTGAGTTAAAGACTTTTAAATAATTGTCATTTCGAGTACTTCGACTTCGCTCAGCACAGGCTTTGTCGAGAAATCTCTTTCAATTAAGATTCTTCGCTTCATTATATTCCGCTCTGAATGACACAAACTCATAGACATTTTTTATTCAAAAGGAAGTATTACTCTTTTTCATGAGCTTCCATATCTTCGGTTAAGTCTAATTTTCTAAATGAAGGTGATACCAAAGCAGTAGTGATAACTGTAATCAAGGTCATACTTCCTCCAAAAACTACAGCAGTTGCTGTTCCCATTAATTTAGCAGTTAATCCACTTTCAAAAGCACCTAATTCGTTTGAAGATCCTACAAACATCGAATTTACCGAAGACACACGACCTCTCATATGGTCAGGAGTTTTCAACTGAAGGATGGTTTGCCGAATCACCATTGAGACACCATCAAACACACCACTAAAGAACAAGGCAGCAACTGAAATCCAAAATATAGACGATAAGCCAAAAGCAATAATGCTTAACCCAAATCCGAATACAGCAATTAGTAGTTTCAATCCAGCTTTCCGTACAATTGGAATATAAGCTGTGACCAACATCGTTAAAAACGAACCTACATTTGGAGCAGCAACCAAAATACCAAAACCTTCAGAACCAACTTTCAAAATATCGGTTGCAAAAACTGCTGCCAAAGCAATAGCTCCTCCAAACAATACCGAAATCATATCTAAGGTCAATGCACCAAGAATAGCTTTAGTTTTAAACACAAACGATACACCTTCCTTTAAACTTTGAACCATCGGTTCTCCAATATTCGGATTTAAAATTGGTTTGCGTTTAATTCGATATAGCATCGTTAACGAGAACAATACCAAAACAAATACAATACACAACGACCAATGCACTCCAGATTGGTCATCTGTACCAAGCCAACTAATTGAAAACCCAGCAAAGGTTACGCCTAGCACTCGAGCCATTTGCCAAGTAGAGCTATTCCATGTAGCTGCATTAGGATAGACTTTCTTCGGAACAATAAGTGCTACCAATGAAAAAATCGTTGGTCCAAAAAAGGAACGTAAGAGTCCACCAAAAAACACAAATCCGTAGATAGTATATAGAATTCGATTAACAGACCATGTTTCTGTAATGGTTGGTGAGGTAATCCAAAATAGACCAAAACTAATCAATGAAAACAATGCAATGCACAAAGCTAATAAATTGCGTTTTTCGCGTTGGTCTACAATATGTCCTGCAAACAAAGCCATGCCTAAGGCTGGAATAATTTCCATCAAGCCAATGATTCCAATATACAATGGATCTTTCGTGAGTGCATAGACTTGCCATTCTATAATGACAAACTGCATGGACCAAGCAAATACCAATGCAAATCGAACCAATATAAAGATATTGAATTCTCGATATCGAAGTGCTGCGTATGGATCGGTTTTAGTCAATTTCTCTTAATTTAAATTATAGCACAAAACTAAAATAAAGAATGGCGTTATTTTAGTTTTTCAATCAATTTAAATGCAACACGTCGGTTTGCTTGCTGACCTTTTTCTGTTGTATTATCTGAAATGGGTTGAGAACTTCCATAACCAAAAAAGGTAATTCTAGATTGGTTAATCCCTTTTGAATTTAGATAGTCTGCAACAGCTTTTGCGCGTTGTTTTGATAATTCCTGATTTCTTGAATCTAAACCCACATTATCTGTATGACCATAGATTTCAATCTTTAAATTAGGGTTTTTAATGAGATGATTATAAAGTAGATTTAATTCATCTATGGAATTATGTAATAAATCTGCTTTATCGAAATCGAATAAGATAGTTTTAAAAGTATAGACTTGATCGGTCTTAATTTCTGGTGCTTCTGAAACCTCAGCAGTTGCTTCTATATTTTCCTTTTCAAAAGGTTCGATTGAAACATCATCTATGTAATAGTATGAAAAGGACTCATATTTTGATTTCCTTGTTTTACTTTTTAGGGTTGACGAATTTGGGTTAAAGTTTCCAATGATGAAGTAATTCTCAAATCCTTCAGCAGTATATGTGAATGAGACTTCCATCCATTCTTTGTCGTCGTCATAAAATGCCTTACTAAAAATTGGTCTAAACTTTATTCTTGGGTGCCTTTTAGAGATCGCTTTAGAGCGAATATTTGTATTGCTTTTCATAGCATTAAATTTTTTGAATAGCATTGTCAAGCCAAGCTCTTTTAATGCATATCTTGAATTTTCAGCTAAACTGATATAAAACTTGATTTGATACTTTTTCCCTCTTTTTAAGGTGGATTTAAGCTTTCCTTGAATGTATTCTCTGTAATCTTTTTTTATATAAACATAGATTCCTGCATAACCATTACCTGTTCTTGCCTTTTGATAACCCATAAAATTATCAAAACCCATTTTTTCACTACAAGAGTTAAAATAATCTGTAGTACCATTATTTGGAATTGACCAGTTCTTGACGTTTAGGTGAAAGAAACTAATGTCTCTAGGACAATCTTGAAAGTCTTCAAAACTAGGATTCATTACTAGGTTTTGAGCAAAAACAATCTTTAGAAAACAACAACAAAGAATCGTTATGGTGAGTTTCATATTTTGAGTAACGTAAACCTGTTTGGAATATTATGCCTTGATATCTCTCAACTTTAACTGTAAACTTGTTCTACCTTGCCAATGGTTTTCGTCAATAGAATAAACTGCATCAAAGGATTTGTTGTCTTTGATCAGATCAATCTTATTTCCGAGGTTAAAACCAATTCCTACAAACTTCGGCCCTCTCGACTGCGCTTGAGGTGACACGACAGTTAATCTCAAATGTTTATCATCTTCTCCAACACATTTACCATAGCCTGAATCTTTTACATTTTGTGTCATAAAAATTGGTGTCATATTTCCTGGTCCAAAAGGTGTAAACTGACGAAGAATTCTGTAAAATTTTGGTGTGATTTCATCTAGTTGAATTTGGGCATCAACTTTAATTTCTGGTATGAGTAAGTCTCTATCTATAGTTTTAGACACCTCATCTTCAAAAGCCTGTTTAAAAGCAGCATAGTTTTCTTCCTTTAATGTCAGTCCTGCAGCATACTTATGTCCACCAAACTGTTCAATATGCTCACTACAAGCTTCCAAAGCATTATATACATCGAAGCCTTTTACAGATCGTGCAGAAGCTGCTAATTGATTCCCACTTTTGGTAAACACTAAGGTTGGTCTGTAATAGGTTTCGGTTAATCTAGAAGCCACAATGCCAATCACACCTTTGTGCCAAGACGCATTATAAACTACTGTGGTTAATCTATTTACTTCATTATTTTCAGAAATTTGAATTAAGGCTTCTTCAGTAATTTGTTTATCAGCTTCACGTCTGTCGAGATTGAATGTATTGATTTCTTTAGCATGCTCTTCAGCTAAAAACTCATCCGTTTCAGTTAATAAATTTACTGCATAATTACCATGTTTCATTCGTCCTGCCGCATTAATTCGAGGTGCGACGATAAACACAACATCTGTAATGGTAAGTTTATCTTTTTTTACTTCGGAAATCAAGGCTTTAATCCCTAATCTTGGATTGGTATTTATAACTTGCAATCCAAAATAAGCCAAGGCGCGATTTTCTCCTGTTATAGGCACAATATCTGCTCCAATGGCAGTTGCTACTAAATCTAAATACACAACTAGATCTTCAACAGATTGACCCTCTTTTGAAGCCAAAGCTTGAATGAGTTTAAAGCCAACACCACAACCGCAAAGTTCCTTATAAGGATAATCACAATCGTCACGTTTTGGATCTAAAACAGCAATAGCTTTAGGTAATTTGTCTCCAGGTCTATGATGATCGCAAATGATAAAATCGATGCCTTTTTCTGAAGCATAAGCCACTTTATCAATTGCTTTTACGCCACAATCTAAGGCAATAATCAAGGTAAAATCGTTGTCATGAGCAAAGTCAATGCCTTTATAGGACACACCATAACCTTCATCATAACGATCAGGAATATAGGTCGCAATTTGATCTGATTTGCTTTTTAAATAGGAAGACATAAGTGCAACAGATGTCGTTCCATCAACATCATAATCGCCATACACTAAAATATTTTCATTGTTTGACAATGCTTTTTCGATTCGAGCTACAGCCAAATCCATATCCTTCATCAAAAAAGGATCATGTAAATCGTTAAAACTTGGTCTAAAAAACGTTTTGGCAGCTTCATAAGTTTCAATACCTCGTTGTACTAATAAAGTTGCAACAGAAGCATCTACCTGAAGTGCTTTCTGTAAATCTTCAACAGTTTTAGAATCTGGTTTTGGTTTGAGAGTCCAACGCATGTACGAATATAGAAAATTTACGCTAAATATTGTGGTAATGAATAGATGTTTTTACTTCAGCAAATCTTCTAAACATTTCCATCACACCACAATATTTTTCAATAGATAGATCAACTGCTTTTTTTATTTTGGTGTCATCCAGATCTTTTCCATAAAAATGATATTCAACTAAAACTGTATGATAATATTTAGGATGTTCATCGGTCAACTCGCCATAAGTATCTATTCTAAAATCAGAAAAAGGAACTTTCATTTTCTTCAATATTGAAACCACATCAAGACCAGAACAACCAGCTAAAGAGGATAACATCATGGCTTTCGGACTCAATCCAGAGTTGTGTCCTCCATGTTCTGGAGACGTATCCATCGTGACGAGTTTACCACTAGGATTATCTGAATCAAACTGTAAATTTCCTTTCCAATGTGTAACGACTTTATGAGACATAATATTAAAATTTAAGTGATTACTTGTTTAAGTAATTATGTATTATCTTAGTCAAAAATACTACTAAAAAACTCAAATTTCTATTTATATGGCATTAGTTACACCTTTATCTCCAGAGCACGATTTAGAAACCAAAGAATTGGCAGAATTCTTTAATGAAACGCTTGGCTTTTGTCCAAATTCTGTACTTACGATGCAACGTCGTCCTGCAATTTCAAAAGCATTTATCAACCTCAACAAAGCCGTTATGGCAAATGAAGGTCGTGTGACTTCTGCTTTAAAGCGTATGATTGCTTGGGTTAGTAGTAACTCGACAGGTTGTCGTTATTGCCAAGCTCATGCTATTAGAGCTGCCGAACGTTATGGCGCAGAACAAGAACAGTTAGATAATATTTGGGAATACCGAACACACTCGGCTTTTTCTGAAGCTGAACGCGCTGCCTTAGATTTTAGTTTAGCAGCTTCTCAAGTTCCAAATGCAGTGAATGCTGAAATTAAAGACCGTTTATACCAACATTGGGATGAAGGCGAAATTGTAGAAATGCTTGGTGTCATATCGCTGTTTGGCTACCTAAACCGTTGGAATGATTCTATGGGAACAGATATTGAAGAAGGTGCTGTTGAAAGCGGCAACCAATATTTAGGAAAACATGGTTTTGAGGTTGGAAAACATGATGGTTCTCTGTATTAAATTGACATTCCTGCCTTGGCAGGAATCTAGATTGTTAGATTTTTAGAACGCTTTGCGTTTAGATATAATTAGATTAAATACCTCTTCAGAAATGGAGAGGTGTTTTGCTTTTCTGTTTCAATGCAAACCATGTCACAGTAAACTATTTCCTGCTTAATACATTAGCAAAAAATATGTTATATGAAATTTTTAAAAGATACTCGCAACATTATTGGGCTAATAATTTTACTAGGTGTTATCATTAAAGAACTTGGAAAATCTATCAGAATTGAACAATTCAAGAACTTTAATGATTCTAAAATAGAGTCAATCGGAAAATATGAAAAAGATTCAAATAAAAATACTTTAGATACTTTGAAAAACCATATTACTGATTACAAGCATTAAATAAAAACTGTTTTCTTTATTTAGCAGTAATGATTAACAATGAAATAAAAATATTACCCAAACTCAAAGGAAAACACTTCCATAAATCTATTTTGTGTGTAGTGTTACTTATGGTTTTCGTTGTTTCTATTTTTAGTATAATACTAATCTTCTTTAATGAAGAACTTATATCTTTTATAAAAGCATTAAAAGATTAATATGATCCCTTTTGCGGATGTGGTGGATTTATTATAAGTTCAAAATCTTTTTAAATCTTTGTTTTAATAAAGATTCTTCGCTATGCTCTGAATGACATATTTAAACGGTTTTTGTCATTCTGAAGGCTACTGAAATCAAAATATATTTTGAACAAAAATACATTGCGAAGCAAGTGACTAAAAAATCTAAATACAGATTAATCTTTCAAAACCTTTTTAACAGTCAACTTTAAAACGTTTAAAACCTCATCACTAAACCAAGGATTTTTAGCTAACCAAAATCGGTTTCTCGGACTAGGATGTGGCAAGACAAAATATTGTGGTAAGTAGTCTTTATAATTGGCAACCGTTTCAGTTAAAGTTCGTTTTGCTTTCTCTTTTAAATAATACTTCTGTGCATACATCCCAATTAAAATCACCAATTCTACTTGTTTCATTTCATCAAATAAAGCTTGATGCCATTGTGGTGCGCATTCTTTTCTAGGAGGTAAGTCACCACTTTTGCCTTTTCCTGGATAACAAAATCCCATTGGAATAATAGCAAACTTAGATTCATCATAAAACACTTCTGTAGAAACATCTAGCCATTTACGTAATTGTCTACCCGAAGCATCATCCCAAGGAATTCCTGATTGATGCACTTTGGTTCCAGGTGCCTGACCAATAATCACAATTTTAGAATCTGGATGTCCTGTTGCGACTGGTCGAGGACCAAGAGGTAAATGTGCTTCGCAAATTCTGCATTGTCTTATGTTGTGAAGTAAATCTTCCATTTTAACTATTAAACATCACACTTTCGTCAAACTGAACTTGTTTCAGTTTCACACTTAAAAATAATGAGATTCTGAAATGAATTCAAAATGGCAACTCTTTAAAAACTATTTTTCTTACCTCCAACAATAATAACGATTTCGCCTTTTGGAGGCTTATTTGTATAGTATTCTAAGACTTCTTTTGCTGTGCCTCGTGTGGTTTCTTCATAGAGTTTGGTTAACTCTCTAGATACAGACACTGGTCGTTCTTCACCAAAATACTCACAAAAATTTGAAAGTGTTTTTATGAGTTTATGCGGACTTTCATAAAAAATCATGGTACGTGGTTCAGCTGCTAAAAGCTTCAATCGTGTTTGACGACCTTTTTTAACTGGCAAAAACCCTTCAAAGACAAATTTATCATTTGGTAGTCCAGAATTTACTAAAGCAGGAACAAATGCAGTTGCTCCAGGCAAACATTCAACTTCAATATCATTTTCAACACAAGCTCTAGTTAATAAAAATCCAGGATCTGAAATGGCTGGTGTTCCTGCATCACTAATGAGCGCAATTGATACTCCGCTTTTGAGTTTTTGTACTAAAACTTCTACCATCTTATGCTCATTATGCATATGGTGGCTTTGCATTTGTGTACTAATTTCAAAATGTTTTAATAATTTTCCTGAAGTACGTGTGTCTTCTGCTAAAATTAAATCGACATCTTTCAGAACTTCAACAGCTCTAAACGTCATGTCTTTTAAATTTCCTATAGGTGTTGGAACGATATAAAGTTTAGGCATTATTTTTTTGATTGTTTTCAAATTTACAATCTTTAGTCTATATTAACACACCCATTATTAGAAATTGATATCTAAAATACAAATCAACCAATGCTTAATCGGTATTTCCTTTTTCTTTTTTTATTTATCACTTCTTTTTATTCTGAAGCACAAAGCACAGATTTAGCTATTTTAGTAGAAGCACAAAACACTAGTGATGTTGATGTGTCTCAAGTTCATATTTATCAAGAATTTCAATATATAATCACCATACTTAATTCTGGAAATGCAGTTAATAATGCAACCTTTACACAAGAGATAAACCCTAATATAGATGTCATTTCTTATACTTATCAAAATGCCACTAGTGGTGCAGGAATTGTTACCAATTTTAATCTAGATGATACTACAAATACCTTATCTGGAACAGTAACATCATTGCCAACAAACTCCAGCATTGAGGTAAAAGTGACTGTAATTGCGCCAACTTTTATAGGAGGCATTGCAACTAATGCTTCAGTATTTCCGCCTAATGATGTCATAGATATTGATGACACTAATAATACATCAATCATTTCTATAGATGTCACAGATATTGATATTGATTTTACAGTAGCTCTTAATCAAATTTCACCAAGCGAAGGCACTCCAATAAATGCTTGGGGAGACGAAGTAACTTATCAAGTAACAATTAGTCATTATAGCAGCATTGCATTTCCTTTAGATGGTTTTATAATGAATATGATTAGTAATCCTGTAGAAAATGGAGAACCTCTTATTCAAGTGCAATCTTTAGACTGTGTAGCAACAACCAATGGCGCTATATGTCCTAATGACCTTCCTTTCTCAACAAATGTGATTAATCTAGAAAACACTTCGGAAGCTTTTGTGTTTGGAGAAGAAATTGTCTTTCCTGTTAACAGCTCTATAACTTTTGAAATCGTTGTTAAATTTCTTGAAGGTGATTGTGCAGAAAATCCCGATGTTATAAATATCGAAAGTCTTATAGAACTTCAATTAAGTCATGATAATATCTCTCCAAACGAATCAAATATTGTCAACACACCTTTATTATCTCCTGAAGCATGTTTACTTACAGATTTGGTAATTGAAACTGAAGTCATTCAACCTACAAGTGGAAGCATTAATGATTGGAATGACTTAGTTGTTTTAGAAACTGTAGTTACTAACTTAGGAACTTTTGACGTTCCTATTCGGTTTTTTCTTCAAAATTTGACACCAGCAATTGGTACTTGGAATTTGATAAGTGTGACTTGCACAGGAACCACAGGATCAATAGATTGTGACGATCTTTTTTTTAATATAAATAGCGAATTCTGGAGCACTTTAAATTTTGATATTCCTGCTGGAGCTACCATTACTATAGAAACCGTTTTAAACTACATTGAACCTGAATGCAATCCGAATCCTATTTTTTCAACTTCTCAAATTAGAAGTGCGATAAATATTCTTAATGATGATATTATAGACATCGACTACAGTAATAATTTTGATGATGATTATGTAACCCTTATTCCTGTTGAAAAATGTCCTTCTTCAGATTTAACCGTTACAAAAACACAAATAGATCCTCTATTACCTATTGGTAGTTCAGATCAAAATCCGATGCCTTGGGGAAATGTTACCTATGAAATTACTGTAAGTAACATTGGTGACGAAGATACCTTTATGAGTCTTATAGATGTACATGCAAATTCTGGTTTTAATGCTATTGGAATATTAAGAAGTGTAGAATGTGTTGCTGCTTCTGGAGGAGCATCTTGCGGAACCATTTCTATTCAAAACATTGATGTTGAAATTGAATCGTCTGCAAGCGAATCTACTTTTTGGGAAATAACTGAAGATGATAACTGGCTAATGCCTGCAGGATCTTCAGTAACTTTTAGAACGGTTCATTCCTGGATTCCAGATTGTAATAATGAACCTATTCCTGTAATCAATAATGTTAATGTCGCTTCTTATGGAGGAGCTTTTGATGACAACTACACAAACAATGGGTTTAGCGTAACTACTTATTTTACTCCTTGTGTTGATTTAATTATTCAAACGTTTCCTTCTTCACCAATAATTCCTGTAAATTCTACATTTAATTGGGTTGTTGATATTACTAATAGTAATACAAGTTCTACAGCAATTGATGCCGCATTCACTAATACTTTAAATCCTGCTTTTACAATTGTAGGCAATCCAACGTGTCAAGTTCAAACAGGAACAGCAAGCTGCATTACAAATTTTAATGTGTCTGGTTCAACCATCACTGGAACAATTCCTTTGCTTGAAGCTGGATCAACAGTTCGTGTTTTAATTCCTGTAATGGCTCCAAATTTTGGAGGTGTTTTTAACAATGCTGCTGATGTATTTCCAAGCGCTATAAATAATGAAGAGCTCACACCAGAAACCAATAGTTCTATTAGTAATGCACAAGTCGTAGCTCCAACGCTTACCAAAAATTATATGCCAGACACTATTTTTTCAGGTTTTGAAAGCACACTAACATTTACTGTTCATAATCTTGCTAATAATCCAGCACAAACAAATATTTCATTTACAGATAATTTAGGAACAGAGTTACGCTTAGCGAGTCTTCCAAATTGGGTTAATTCCAATGGTTGCACTGCTACTTTTATAGGAAATATAGGAGATAATTTTGTTGGATTAACTAACTTAACTTTTCCTGAAGGTGTTGAAAGTTGTACGTTTTCAGTTCAAATTACATCAGACACGCTTGGAAGTTATTTAAACAACAACTCAAACTTTAGCAATCAAAATAACATTGATACCACACAAACTGAAGCCACACTTAATGTGATTGAAGACACCTCAAATGTTGATATTGAAGTGTTGAAGTCGGTCTCAGAAACGTCGGTACATTTAAATGACATTATTGATTTTACAATTACTGCAACTAATATTGGCACAACAACCGCTACACAAATTGAAATTTTAGAACAGTTACCTTTTGGTTATCAATATCTTTCTCATGTAACCACAGCAGGAACTTATGATGAATTGTCTTCTGTGTGGAGTTTGTCTTCGTTAGATTTTAATCAATCTGAAAGTTTAACGCTTACTGTTCGTGTGATTTCTTCAGAAGATTTGCTAAATATCGCTGTTTTAAATGAGGTAAATGAAGTGGATAGAGATGATACAAATAATGAAGCTTCCGCTGAAACTTCAGTGAATAATTGTTTAAAAATTCCTCAAGGTATTTCACCTAATAATGATGGTTTTAATGATGTATTAATAATTCCTTGTTTGGAGTTATATCCAGAAAATTCCATTAAAATCTATAACCGTTACGGAACACTTGTATTTTACAATAAAGGTTATAAAAACAATTGGAATGGTCGCGCAAATCGAGGATTTCCTAAGAGTTCAGAATTACTTCCTGTTGGAACTTATTTTTACATCTTAGACATTTCTGAAAACATAAAGCCTATAATTGGTTGGGTGTATTTAAACTATTAATTTATTAAGCAAACTTGCCTTCAATAATTTCCATAAATCGAGTGGCAATCTCCTCTTTTCCAGACCAATTATTATAATCTGGTTTTACAATGTCATTAATAAATCGAGTGGCATCTTCAAAAGATTGTGTGGTGTTTAATTGAGAAATGACACGATCGTAATCTTCTGTTTTACCATCAAACAGTTGTTTTATAAAAGCAATTTTATCATTCAATCCAATATTTAAAGCGCCTTTTTTAAGTTTATCATTTAATGATTTTTTTGCATTAGCTTCAGAAACAGGTTCAAACTCTGGTATGTTTTCAAAACCTGCTGTGATATCTTCTAAATGTGCTACTGGAGTTTCATTTTCTACTACAATAGTATCTACGATATCATCAACTTGTTGAGATTCTTGCGGCATTTGAGCGACCATGTCCTTAATTTTATTTATCGCTGGTTCGAAAATGTGATCGTCCTCTTTTTCATCGAGATTGACATAGATTCTATCTTCAATTTCAATATTATCGCTCACTTTATTGTTAAATGCTGTATCTAACATCCCAAAAAATGAAGAGTTACTTCCAATAGTAGGAATATCGCCTTCAAAATTTTCATGCGCAAACTTTAGAACACTCAATTTTTCATGTAAAGCAGAAACTTCAGCATGCATCTTAGCAACATCCTCCTTGCCTTTAAGTTTTAAAATTCTGTGAGCAATGCTTACTAAATCAGATTCTAACTTCTTCTTCATAACTTTTTAAATTTAAAACGAATTTATGCGATTGATTTTTAATAAATTTACGCCACCTTTACGGAAAACGACCAAACGGTTTGTTTTAGTGTTAAAATTACAAAATGTTTCTTGAAAATACAGTAAATCATAAAGAACAATTTGGATGGATTGAAGTTATTTGCGGTTCAATGTTCTCTGGTAAAACAGAAGAATTGATTCGCAGACTAAAACGCGCCAAATTTGCAAGGCAAAAGGTTGAGATCTTTAAGCCTGCAATTGATGTGCGTTACGATGAAGACATGGTAGTGTCTCATGACGCTAACGAAATTAGATCTACTCCTGTTCCTGCTGCAGCCAATATTCCTATTTTGGCCGACGGTTGTGATGTAGTTGGTATTGACGAAGCTCAATTTTTTGACGATGAAATTGTACGTGTTTGTAATGACCTTGCCAATAAAGGAATTCGAGTTATTGTTGCAGGATTAGATATGGATTTTAAAGGCAATCCCTTTGGTCCAATGCCAAACTTAATGGCAACAGCAGAATATGTCACAAAAGTACACGCCATATGTACTCGTACTGGTAATTTAGCACAATATAGCTATCGAAAAGCCAAAAGTGATAGCCTTGTTCTTCTTGGTGAAGTTGACGAATATGAACCTTTAAGTCGTGCTGCATTTTACAAAGCCATGCTTCGAGATAAAGTAAGAAATATGAATGTTAACGATGTCGAAGAGGTAACGACCAAAAACAATAGTTCTGATGCCTAAAGCACAAGACACTATACTTGAAGTAGATTTAAAAGCACTCAAACATAACTTCGAGTACATAACATCTAAAACACAAAAAAGCACAAAAATACTAGCCGTCGTTAAAGCATTTGCTTACGGAAACGATGCCAATACTATTGCTAATTATTTACAAGATTTAAAAGTTGATTATTTTGCTGTTGCTTACGTGTCTGAAGGCGTTGCACTTAGAGATGCTGGTATTACGACTCCAATTTTAGTGTTGCATCCTCAAGCTTCAAACTTAAAAACACTAATTGAAAGGTGTTTAGAACCAAGTTTGTACAATGCTAAAATTTTAAATGAATTTATTGCTGTTGCTTCAGAAAGGAAACAAACTAATTATCCTGTTCATATTAAATTCAATACAGGTTTAAACAGATTAGGATTTAGGAATGATGAGATTGATTACATTATTTCAAAATTAGAAAAAACAGATGCCATAACAGCTAAATCTATATTTTCACATTTAGCTGCTAGCGAAGATCTTTCAGAAAAAGAATTTACGCTTCAACAAATTGAAAGTTTTAAAGGAATTGCTGAAGAGTTTTCTAAAAGAATCGGTTATCAACCTATGCTTCATATTTGTAACACTTCAGGAATTTTAAATTATCCTGAAGCGCATTTAGATATGGTTAGAACTGGAATTGGATTATATGGCTTCGGAAATTCAGAAAAAGAAAACAAAAACTTAAAACCCATAGCAACATTAAAATCTGTAATCTCTCAAATTCATCAAATTGAAAAAGGAGAAACTGTAGGTTATAATAGAGCTTACAAAAGTGAATCGTTTACAAAAACAGCAACAATTCCTATTGGTCATGCCGATGGTATTGGCAGAATTTATGGCAATGGTAAGGGTTTTGTTTTTATTAATAATAAACCTGCTGCTATCATAGGTAATGTGTGTATGGATATGATTATGGTAGATGTTACAGACATAAATTGCAGCGAAGGTGATGAAGTGATTATTTTTGGCAAACATCCACACTCAGCAAGTGAGTTTTCAAAAGCTGCTGGAACAATTTCTTATGAAATTATCACTTCAATTTCTGCTAGAGTTAAGCGTGTTTTCTTAACATAGTTTAAAAACACACTTGTTATTTGTGACTTTTTTACTAAATTAGAGTCTAACAATTTAGTATTAACTAACTAATAAACACTAAACATTATGCTTAAAGAATTTAAAGAATTTGCCATGAAAGGCAATTTGGTAGACATTGCAGTAGCATTTGTAATGGGTGCCGCATTTAACAATGTTGTAAAATCGTTTACTGGTGGCATTGTTTCTCCCTTAGTTGGGCTCATTTTTGACACAGATTTCAAAGCCTTGAAATATATTATTAAAGAAGGAACAGCTAATGAAGCTGGTGAAGTTGTTGGAGAAGTTGCTGTGCTTTATGGAGATTTCATTACTAACTTACTAGACTTTATTATTGTAGCTTTTGTAATGTTTATGATGATTAAAGGCATCAATAAAACAAAGAAAAAAGAAGAACCTGCTCCAGAAGAACCTGCAGGACCTTCAGATAATGATTTACTGACTGAAATTCGAGATTTATTAAAAAAATAAAATAGCTTACCGCTACATTACATATTTTTAATCTTAACCACCTCAGCAATTGAGGTGGTTTTTTTATACTTTTTAGATTATAAAAATGAATAAATACCTACTTTTGTTTAACAAAATTGAATGGTAATGAAAGTAGCAATAGTTGGAGCCACTGGTTTAGTTGGTCAGGTCATGTTAAAGGTTCTTGAAGAGCGTAATTTTCCTGTTTCAGAATTAATTCCTGTAGCTTCCGAAAAGTCTATAGGTAAATTAATTACATTTAGGAATAAGGACTATAAAATTGTTGGCATACAAGAAGCTATTGATAGCAAACCCAATATTGCTCTGTTCTCTGCAGGAGGAAACACCTCTCTAGAATGGGCTCCAAAATTTGCTGAAGCAGGTATTACAGTAATTGATAATTCTTCAGCTTGGCGAATGGATCATTCTAAACAATTAGTTGTACCAGAGATTAATGCTGACAAGCTAACTTCAACCGATAAAATAATTGCAAATCCAAATTGCTCAACCATTCAAATGGTCATGGCTTTGGCACCTTTACATAAAACATACAAAATCAAACGTATTGTAGTGTCAACTTATCAATCTATTTCAGGAACAGGAGTAAAAGCTGTAAAACAATTAGAAAACGAAGCTGCAGGAATTAAGGGTGAAATGGCCTATCATTATCCTATTCATCAAAATGCAATTCCACATTGTGATGTTTTTGAAGACAATGGTTACACCAAAGAAGAAATGAAATTAGTACGTGAAACTCAAAAAATATTAGACGATCGCACCATTGCTGTTACTGCAACAGCTGTAAGAATTCCAACAGCTGGAGGACATAGTGAAGCTGTAAATGTTGAGTTTGAAAATGATTTTGACCTTTCAACAATAAGACAGTTATTAAACAACACTAAAGGTATTACTGTACAAGATAATATTGATGTAAACATTTACCCAATGCCAATTTATGCTCATGGAAAAGATGATGTATTTGTTGGTAGAATTCGTCGAGATGGCTCACAACCAAATACATTAAACTTATGGATTGTAAGTGATAATCTTCGCAAAGGAGCAGCAACTAATACCATTCAAATAGCAGAATATTTGTTAGATCAAAATCTATTATAAAAAAACAGCTAAAAACAATTAGGGTTTTTTGTGGTGAGATTGTTATAAAGTAGAGAGGTTTGATAAACTTAGACTTTTTTGTCCTAAATCGTCTAAAACAAAGACAAATAAGTGTCCTTGTTGTCTGAAAAAAAGAGTATTACATCTAATTATTTGTACATATTTTAATATAAGTAATTATATTTACTCTCCAAATTTTACTATTGATGTTTAAAATTTACTTAAAATCATTATTAATTGTTGTCTTGATTGTGTCAATACAGTCTTGTGCAAACGATGATAGTAGTGATGATTATGTGCCTATTGAAGAAGAAACAGTTGTATATAATCCTGATGAAATGCCTTATGCAACTTTATCAGAGTACAATTTTTTTCAAGGCGACTTAAAAAATTTAGAACCTGTTTCTGGAGTTTTGCCTTATAATTTAAATTCTCCTCTGTTTACAGATTATGCGCATAAAAAACGTTTTGTGTGGATGCCAGAAGGATCAATAGCAAGTTATAATAGTGACCACACACCTTTAGATTTTCCCGTAGGAGCAATGCTTATAAAAAACTTTTATTATGACAATATCATTCCTTCTGGAGATACAAAGATTATAGAAACACGTTTAATGTTTATGACTGATGACGGTTGGGATTTTGCAAATTACGTATGGAATGAAGAACAAACCGAAGCTTCTTTTACAACCAATGGTAGCTTTGTTGGTTTTGATTGGATTGATGATGATGAAACTCAAAAGTCTGTCAATTATCGCGTTCCTTCTCGTAATGAATGTTTTTCGTGCCATAATAAATTTGGAACACCAGTACCTATTGGTCCTAAACCTCAAAATTTAAATAAAGAATATAACTATTCTAATGGCACACTTAATCAGTTAGACAAATGGATTGAAGTTGGTTATTTAGAAGATAATGTTCCTTCAACTATTGTTTCAACAGTTGATTGGAGTGATGAATCTCTTCCTTTAGAACTTAGAGTTCGTTCATACTTAGATATTAACTGTGCGCATTGTCATTCTGAAGAAAGTTACTGTGAATATCGTCCGATGCGATTAGCGTTTAATGAAAATAATGATGATACCAATAAAGGTGTTTGTGTTACACCAGACACTCAAATATCTCCTTTAACACACATTATTGCAAAAGGACAAATTGATAAATCTGTTTTACATTTCAGAATTAGTTCTACAGAAGAACAATATAGAATGCCTCTTTTAGGAAGAACACTTCAACATGTTGAAGGCGTTAGACTTATTGAAGAGTGGATAAACTCCTTAGATGGAGAATGTGAATAATTAAACTAAAAATTTGAAAATAAATATTATGAAAACAAAATTACTCTTACTAACTATCGCTCTTACAGCATTTAGTTTTCAAAATTTTGCTCAACCTGCAAATGATATTTTTTCAGGTGCAATTCCAATTACACCTGCTGCTGATGGAGATGGTTGTGCTAATTCTTTTTTCCTTCCGTTTTCAACAGATGGCACCACAGATAGTGGTGTACAAGGGTCTTGTAGAGCTTCAGGTTTAGATCAATTTTTTACTTGGACTGCCACTACTTACGGATTATACTTTTCATCTCAAAACCCAGGAAACCCAGGAATAGTAGTATATAATTCAACAGGTACAGTAGAAATTGCTTGTACAGACACCTTTGCTACTGAAACGATAGGAGGATGGAATATTGGAGATGATCTTGTTATTCAAATTTATGATTTTGAAGGAACAGGACTTTCTGATGTGGCATTCTGTCTTGAAGCAACAAACAATACTCCTGTACCTACTCCTGTGACATTTACATCTAGTTCTTCAGGAGCTTCAGGATCTTACAGATATGGTTGTGTAGATATGGATGGTGATCATTTAGACGACCTTGTATCAATTTCGTCTACAAATGTTAATATTAGAAAGCAAAATGCTGGTGGTGGATTTACTACACAAGATATTACTACAACTAATGCTAATTATCTTCCTTCATGGAGTTTAGCTGCAGCAGATTATAATAGAGATGGTTATACCGACTTACTTTATGGTGCTGGAAATGGTGTAACATTTATGAGAAGTGATGGTACTGGAAATGGATTTACCGAAGTATCTGGACCTCAAGATGTGTTTTCACAACGTTCAAATTTTGTTGATATTAATAAAGATGGAAATTTAGATGCATTTGTTTGCCATGACGTAGCTCCTAATGTTTATTACATCAATGATGGAAGTGGAAATCTTACATTTAACCAAGGAGGTTTAGGTGATTATTCTTCTGGAGGAAACTATGGTTCTATTTGGATTGATTATGATAATGATAGAGATTTAGATATGTTTATCGCTAAATGTGGTGGAGAGACAGCTAGAAGAATGAATCAAATGCATACCAATGATGGAAACCAAAATTATACTGAAAATGCAAGTGCTATTGGTTTAGCAGATCCTATGCAAACTTGGTCTGCTGCTTGGGGAGATTTTGATAACGATGGTGATATGGATGTTTTTGTTGGTGCAAGTTCTGGTAGTCATAAGCTTATGAGAAACAACCTTATTGGAACTGGTACTATGGACTTCACAGACATTACTGCTGGTTCAGGTATTAGCGCATTAACACTTACTTCTACTGAGACTGTCACATACGATTTTGACAATGATGGTAATCTTGATTTAGTTTCTGGAGGAAACTTATTATTTGGTGATGGAAACATGAATTTTACAGTCCATACCGATGTATTCCCTGGAGCTGGAGCATATGGAGATATAAATAATGATGGTTACATTGATGCTTTTAACTCTGGAAGTATTTATACAAATAATAAAGAAACAAATAACAATTGGATTAAAATCCATACTGTAGGAACAACAAGTAACATCGATGGTATTGGTGCTCGTGTTGAAATTTACACTGATAGTGGTAAGCAAATTAGAGATGTAAAAAGTGGTGATGGTTTTAGATATATGAGCTCCATGAATACTCATTTTGGTATCGGTTCAGATACAAGCATATCTCATATTACGATTTACTGGCCAAATTCTGGGTGTGAAACATTTTTAAACCCTTCTATTAACCAATCATTTACAGCAGTTGAAGGTTCTGGTGTACATTGTGATCTTGCTGTGTCTCCTGTTGTTTACTTAGAAGGAGCTTCTTTAAATCCAAATTCTGGAGAAAACGACTTAATGCGTGATGATTTACGCCTTAATGGTTGGCTAACTTCTAATGCTACAACTAGCCCTTATGCTGATGGCTTAACAACCAATGCTACTGTGTTTGATACTACTGGATCTGATGCTATTGTCGATTGGGTTTTTGTTGAACTTCGTGATAAAGACGACAATACTTTAATTATAGATTCTCAATCTGCTCTTTTACAGCGTGATGGTGATGTTGTTGATGTAGATGGTGTTTCTCCTTTAAGTTTTGAACAAGAACAAGACAGGTATTATATTGCTATAAAGCATCGTAACCATATTGGTGTGTTGAGTGCTAATACTTATTTCTTAAGTCCTTCAAATACCGTTTTAGACCTATCATCAAGCTCAAATGCTGTTGAAGGCACAAACAATGCTGTAGTTGCTTTATCTAATGGTAAATTTGGTATGTACTCTGGTGATTTTGATGCTAACCAACAAATACAAAATTCTGATGCCAGTGGAGTTATCCAACTTATTGGTGGCTCAGGATATAGTAATGCTGATATAGATATAAATACACAAATACAAAACACTGATGTGAATACGTTAATTAACCCAAATATTGGTCGTGGTCAACAATTTCAAAGATCAGGAGCCGAACAATTAGCGGCAAATATTACCTTATCATTTGCTAATGCCCAAATTACAAATGATGGTAGCGACTATTATTATGAAGCTGATATTTTAATTGCTTCTACTGAAGATTTTTATGTAGGTTCAGGGCAAGTTTATTTTGACTATAATACATTAGCATTTGGAGAAAATATCTCTTCAAATAATGCCATTGAGTATAGTCAACCTACTAATTCTATTTTAGGTGGTAATTTTGCTACGCTTCCTGCTTATAAAGATTTTGTACAAAACGACAATACAGTGTCAAGAGTATCACTCTCATTCCAACAAAATTTCTCTGAATCTTTTATATCAAGTAATATTCCAGATATTCAAATAACATCAACACCTAAATTATTATTTCATATTAAAGTCAAATATATCGATGCTGGTGAAGATGCTAATATATGCTTCTATAATGATGGAGTATTTCAAGATCAATTTTTTACAGCGTGTGGTGGTTCAGGTGCTCCCGATTGTACAAACAGTCCTGGTGAGCAAATAACTGATGATAATTATGATTGTTCTGCTGCTAGCGTTGGTACATTAAGCTTAAATTCTTTTGAAACGAATTCTTTAATTTTATATCCTAACCCTGTAAACAATACTCTTTATTTTAAAGGTAATACTGAAAATATTACGAAAATAGATATCTTTAATATAAATGGACAATTGGTAAAAACAGTAGGCACAAACTTTAGTAAAATAGATGTTAGTCAATTAGATACAGCTGTATATTTATTAAAAATTCACTCTACTGATGGAACAAGTACAAAAAAATTAATAAAAAATTAGTCCTTAATAAAATTATTCGATTAAAAACCCTCCAAATAAGATTTGGAGGGTTTTTTTTATTATTTTTAGAAACTATTTACCTAATCCATAAATAATTATGAAAAAAATTACATTAATAGCATTTCTTACAGTGTACTGTGTCTCGTTTGCTCAGGTATTAAATAAACCTGCAAATTGGCCTAATAGCAATTGGACTGTTACAGGTTCATATGATGCTAGTCCAGACATTTTTACTAATAATCCTACTGACGATTCATCAAGCTTTTCTTATGATGAAGATGAAGCTGGATCAAATTCTATAAACAATATCGCTTTAGAGTCTAACACCATTGATTTAACTACAGCTCATACAGCTGGCGAGACTTGGGTATATGTTACTAGTTCTTATGTTTTAAACATTTTTCAAAATGAAGAGTTAAGAATCCAATACTGGGATAATGATGCTGGAATTTGGCAAAATTTTGGAGATGTACTATCTCAAACAAATGGTGCTCCAACATCAAATTTTTGTAGTGGTAATGCAGAACCGGTTAGTGAAATCTTAAATATAGCTTCCTTTACAGCATCTCAGCTCTCAAATTTTAAATATCGAATCTTATATGATGATATGGGATCTTATGGTTGGGGTGTCTGTTTTAATTCACCTACATTACGATCTGAAACACCTCCTGCTTGTCCAAATATCGACAATTTATATGTAGCCTTTGTTTCAGAAGATGGCGCAAATGTATATTGGAATGCTGGAGATGTAGAAACCTCTTGGGAAATTGTTGTTCAAGTCTTAGGCACAGGAACTCCTTCTGGATCAGGAACAACAACCTCAACAAACAACCCTCATGTTATCTCTGGATTAACTGAAAACACCTCATACGAGATTTATGTTCGTGGCTATTGTGGTGGCTCAGATTACAGCAATTGGATTGGACCCGTTAATTTCACAACTTTAATTCCATCACGAGTTAATTTCTCACAACAAAATATGGGAATTAGTGGTTATGATCTAACCGTCGTAGATATGAATGGAGATCATTTAGACGATATTGTATCTGTAACTTCAACTAATGTGAACATACATTATCAATTAGCTTCTGGAGGTTTTAATGAAGTAGATATTTCAACTCCTAATGCTGATTTTTTACCAGGTTGGAGTATGGCTGCTGCCGATTTCAATAAAGATGGTCACACAGACTTACTTTATGGTTCTGGAAGTGGTGTGACATTCATGAAAAGTGATGGAACAGGAAATGGCTTTACTGAAATTTCTGGTTCAGAATATGTATTTTCACAACGCTCTAACTTTGTTGACATTAACCAAGATGGTAATTTAGATGCTTTTGTTTGTCACGATGTAGCTCCAAACGTATATTATATAAATGATGGATCTGGTGATTTAACATTCTACCAAGGTGGCTTAGGAGATTACGATTCAGGAGGTCATTATGGTTCTATTTGGATTGATTACGATAATGATAGAGATATGGATATGTTCATCGCTAAGTGTGGAGGTGAAACCGCTAGAAGAACTAATGTGATGCTTACCAATAATGGTGATGGTACTTATACTGAGAATGCTAGTGCTTTAGGTCTTGCAGATCCAATGCAAACTTGGTCTTCTACTTGGGCAGATTATGACAATGATGGTGATATGGATGTCTTTGTTGGTGCTAGTTCTGGTAATCATAAACTAATGCGCAATAATGGCAACAGTACTTTTACAGATGTTACATCTGGAGCTGGAGTAAGTGGTGCTCCTAATGGACATGAAAATGTTAGTTATGATATAGATAATGATGGTTATCTAGATATTTTATGCAATGGAATGATTATGTATGGTAAAGGTGATTTAACTTTTGAAGATGCTGATGATACACAAATCAATTATAAAAATGGAGCTTTAGGCGATTTAAATAATGATGGATTTATAGATGCATATTACAATGGTAATATCTATTGGAATCTTACTACAGATAACAACTGGATAAAAATCAACACAGTAGGTACTGCAAGTAATATTGATGGTATTGGCGCACGAGTTGAAATTTATACAAGTAGTGGTACTCAAATTAGAGACGTAAGAAGTGGTGAAGGCTTTGAATATATGAGTTCTTTAAACACACATTTTGGTATTGGTACAGATACTGAAATATCACACCTAGTCATTTACTGGCCAAATTCTGAATGTGAAGTGTTTTTAAATCCTCCAATTAACCAATCGTTTACTGCTATTGAAGGTTCTGGTGATGGATCTTGCGAAACATTAGGTGTTGATGATAATGAATTTGCTTCAGATTTTATTTTATCTCCTAATCCAACTAAAAATGTACTGAACATTACAACTGGATTAAATTTAGACAACGCTATTTTCAATATTTTTGATATTAGCGGAAGACGTATAATGGCAGATTCGTTAAATAATTCTAATACAATTGATGTTTCACAATTATCTGCTGGTAATTACATTATAAGTATTATTTCAGATAACACTATCAGAACACAAAAGTTTATAAAACAATAATAAGCTCTCAATTAAAATTACAAAAACCGTTATATTAAAATATAGCGGTTTTTTTATAGTACTTTTGTTCTATGCTTCACGTTAAAAACCTATCCTTTAGCTATAACAAAACCAAAATTTTAGATAACATCTCTTTTACAACTGGCTTAGGTGAACATATTTCTGTTATAGGCGAAAGTGGTTCTGGTAAAACCACATTATTAAAGCTTCTTTATGGTGAATATGACTTAGACAGTGGTCACGTTTTTTGGAAAGATGAAGAAATTCTTGGTCCAAAATTTAATCTAGTCATCGGTTACGATTTTATGAAGTATGTAGCTCAAGAGTTCGATTTAATGCCATATACTTCAGTTGAAGAAAACATAGGTCAGTTTTTGTCTAATTTTTTTCCAAAGGAAAAAAAATCACGTACCAATGAATTATTAGATGTTGTTGAGTTAACTCCGTTTTCTAAAACTAAAGTAAAATACTTGAGTGGTGGACAAAAACAGCGTGTTGCTTTAGCACGAGCTTTAGCCAAACAACCAGAAATTCTTTTACTTGATGAACCGTTTAGTCATATAGATAACTTTAAAAAACAGTCCCTTAGACGTCGTGTTTTTAAATACTTAAAAAAGAAAAACATTACTTGTGTTGTTGCTACACATGATAAAAATGACGTTTTAGGATTTGCTGATAGAATGATGTTTCTAAATGAGACCAAAATTGAAACTATAGACACGCCAGAACACCTCTACAGAAACCCAAAAACACCTTTAATTGCTTCGTTTTTTGGGGAGTTTAACGAGATTGATGGACAAATAGTTTATGCCAATCAACTACAAATAGTTGAAAATTCTAGCATTAAAGTAAACGTTATAAAAAGTTACTTTAAAGGAAGTCATTATTTAATTGAAGTAAGTTATAAAAATGACGTTTTATATTTTGAACACTTTAAAGAGCTTTCTGAAGGATCTATAGTTTATATAGATATCAATAAATAACTTATCGGTTAGCTAATACAAACGAATCCAATAGAGTCTATCTTACTTCAATAACATCAAACTCTTGACCTCTAAAGGTAACTTTATCTTCTTTTTGCTTTCCTAATAACAATTTGGCAATTGGTGTATTTGTAGAAATAGCATAAAACACCTCATCTTTAAATTTAAGTTCTCCAGCACTTATAGCGATAAAATAATTAAATTTAGTTGTGTAGACAACACTTCCTAAGCTGACTGATTTAGATCTATTTGCTGTTTCAATTTTTAAAAGTACCTGATTTAATTTCTGAATTTCTGCAAGTTGCTGTCCTGCTTTTTCTCGTTCTAACTGAAGCATTGCACGACCAGTTTCATGCTTATCTCCTGCAGAACTTTTGGTTTCTGAATTAAGTGACACTTGAATTTCATCAATTGTTTTTTGAATCGCCTGTAAACGGTAATTTACAAACGATTGACATCCATCAAATAATACCTGCTTCAATTTATTTGTCATCATCTCGTTTTGGGTACATTAGTGGTCCGTAAAATTGCATCTGTTTTATAATCCATGATTTTCTGCGTTCAATATAACTCGTTGAAGGCTTTGCCTTATAACTTAAAGGGTTTGGCAAAATGGACGCAATTGCTGCAGCCTCATACTTAGTTAATCTTGAAGCTGGTTTATTAAACCAGTAATATGAAGCTGCTTCTGCACCATAAATACCAGGACCCATTTCTATACTGTTAAGGTACACTTCCATGATACGTTCTTTACTCCAAATCAATTCAATTAAAAAAGTAAAATACGTTTCAAAGCCTTTACGTAACCAACTTCGATGTGGCCAAAGAAAAACATTTTTAGCTGTTTGTTGAGAAATGGTGCTTCCTCCTTTTATCCTTTTACCCTTTTTGTTGTTCTCGTAAGCTTTTTCAATAGCTTTAATATCAAATCCATGATGCGTCACAAAATTTTGATCTTCACTACAAATAACCGCTAATTGTAACTGTGTAGAAATCTCTTCTAGAGGAACCCAATCGTGTTGCCATCCATTTTTTTGGCTTTCGGCTTGTTGAGTGTTTCTAATTACCATTAAAGGCGTCATTGGCACTGGAACCCATTTAAAAATTAGAACCACAACCACAGACATTACAATGAACCAAAACACAGTTTTGAGAAGAAACTTTAAAAAACGTTTTATGAATTTCATTGCTAATATTTACAATAAATTGGCTAATTCTTTTCCTACCAAACTTCCTATAGCAACTCCCATTCCTCCTAAACGCACACCACAAAACACATTATCACTCAACGGTTCTACGATGGCTTTTTTTTGGGCTCCAACTCCCATAATACCACTCCATCGATGGTCTATTTCAAAAGGAGTTTCTGGTAAAATCGTGGTTTTTAAAAGTCGTTCTAATTCATTCTGAATTAAATCTGTTTGATTAAATTCGGTAGTTTCTTCACCTTTAAAATCAAGGTTTCTTCCTCCTCCAAATAAAACTCTATTGTCAATGTTTCTAAAATAATAATAGCCTTTATCTACATGAAACGTACCTTTAATCTGTAAATTATCTATAGGTTTCGTAATTAAAACTTGAGCACGAGCAGGTTTTACTTCGGAAATATCTAAAGTTGAAGCAAATCCGTTAGTAGCGATAAACAATTTTGAGGTTTCAAACTCAAATAGGTTAGTTTTAATGCTCACTGAATGTGTGCTTTCTGAAAATTTTTCAACAGTTATATTATTAAGTATTCTAATTCCTTTTTTTAGGGCTAAATGCATCAATGATGCCATCATTTTTCCGGTATCGATTTGCCCTTCAAACTGATTTACAGACAATTCACTTTGACAATTCTGAAATCCAAATGTATTAGATTCAAAACGAAATACATCTGTGCTGAACAAAGGTTTTAAGAACTTATTCACGTGTTCTTGCTTCGCTTTGCATTCCTCTAATAAGTTGTCAGATTTTGAAAACAATTCATAGCCTCCAAACTGTTGGTAATTGATAGCTTTGTCTCCTAATGTACTTCGTAATAGTTGTAAACCATCAATACGTTTTTTAATTAAATGAAACACCTCATCTTGAGAGTGTGATTTCAAATCATCTATGATTTCACTTAAACTTCCAAAACAGGCAAAACCTGCGTTTTTTGTACTTGCGCCTTGAGGCAAAATGCCTTTTTCAAGAATCAATATGTTTGATTTAGGAAAACGCTGTTTGAGTTGTAATGCACAGCTTAATCCAACAATGCCACTACCAACAATAGTAAAGTCTACATTGGATAGCCATGATTTTATTTCCCAATAGGATAGGTTCAAAGTGTTAGGTGTTAGGTGTTAGGTGTTAGGTGTTAGTAAAAATAGGTAATGTAAATTTTAATGCAAAGGAATACCTGTTAAGGATAGAAGCGATATCCTTTTTATTGTTAAAGATATTTCGACTACGCTCAATATGACAATAAAAAGATTTAGCGGATAGCCTGACCCTTTGTAGTGAATACGGAAAAGGGAAACAGCATAAAAAAACTCCGAAATATAAATTTCGGAGTTGTAATATTAATCTTCTTCAGGTTGAATTTCGAAATCTTCCATGAATTTGGTAGTATAATTACCTGCCAAATAATCTGGATGCTCCATTAATTGTCTGTGGAATGGAATGGTTGTTTTAATCCCTTCGATAACGAATTCATCTAAAGCACGTTTCATTTTGTTTATCGCTTCTTCACGTGTTTGCGCTGTAGTAATCAATTTTGCAATCATTGAGTCGTAGTTAGGCGGAATCACATAGCCAGCGTAAACATGAGTGTCTAATCGCACACCATGACCTCCTGGAGCGTGTAAAGTAGTAATACGTCCTGGAGAAGGTCTAAAGTCGTTAAATGGATCTTCGGCATTGATACGACACTCGATAGAATGTAAATTTGGCGTGTAGTTTTTACCTGAAATTGGCACACCAGCAGCCACTAAAATTTGCTCACGTATTAAATCGAAATCAATCACTTGTTCAGTAATTGGATGCTCTACTTGAATACGTGTATTCATTTCCATGAAGTAGAAGTTACGATGTTTATCTACAAGGAACTCTACAGTTCCAGCACCTTCGTATTTAATAAACTCAGCAGCTTTTACAGCAGCAAGTCCCATTTTTTTACGTAGAGCAGGTGTCATAAAAGGTGAAGGCACTTCTTCGGTTAACTTTTGGTGACGACGTTGCACAGAGCAATCACGCTCTGATAAATGACAGGCTCTTCCTGTAGAATCACCTACAATTTGAATTTCGATATGACGTGGTTCTTCGATGAGTTTTTCCATGTACATGTCGTCATTGCCGAAAGCAGCTTTAGATTCCTGTCTAGCAGAATCCCAAGCGTCTTTTAAATCTTCTGGTTTCCAAACCGCACGCATTCCTTTTCCACCACCACCAGCTGTAGCTTTTAACATAACAGGATAACCTGTTTCTTTTGCAATTTTTTGACAAGCTTCAAAATCTTCAATAATTCCATCACTACCAGGAACACAAGGCACACCAGCTGCTTTCATCGTTGCTTTAGCTGTGGCTTTGTCTCCCATTTTGGCAATCATATCTTCGGAAGCACCAATAAATTTAATATTGTGTTCTTCACAGATTTTAGAAAACTTAGCATTTTCAGATAAAAAACCATAACCAGGATGAATGGCATCTGCATTAGTAATTTCTGCTGCTGCTATTACGTTTGATATTTTAAGGTAAGAATCTGCACTGGAAGGTGGTCCAATACATACGGCTTCGTCAGCAAACTTTACATGTAAGCTTTCTGCATCTGCTGTAGAATACACAGCAACCGTTTTTATTCCCATTTCTTTACAGGTTCTAATAACACGTAGTGCTATTTCTCCTCTATTGGCAATCAATATTTTTTTGAACATAACTTTTGAGTTTAAGCGTTTATGGGTTTGTCTGCTTAAAGTCTAAATACGATATGCATTAGACTTTAAACTTTAAACTTTAAACTTCAGATTATGATGGATCTACCAAAAATAACGGTTGATCAAATTCTACTGGTGAGGCATCGTCAACTAATATTTTGACAATTTTTCCAGAGACTTCTGATTCAATTTCGTTGAATAGTTTCATTGCTTCAATAACACAAAGCACATCGCCTTCACCTATTGACGATCCAACCTCAACAAACACAGGTTTGTCTGGAGAAGGTTTGCGATAGAATGTTCCAATAATAGGAGATTTTATAGTAATGTATTTTGAGTCGTCTGAAGCTTCAGGAGTTTCGGTAGCTGGAGCTGCTGGAGCAGGAGCAGCAACTGGAGCTGCTGGAGCTTGTGCTACTGGTTGACCCATTGGTATTTGTTGAACATAAGTGGTAGGTTCAGATTTTCCATCTGTTCCTGTTCTAATGGTGATTTTAACATCATCCATTTCTAATTTAACCTCACTTGCACCAGATTTTGCTACAAATTTAATTAAGTTTTGAATTTCCTTAATATCCATAATGAATTAGTCTTTAAATTAGTTAGTTAAAGTTTAGGAATTATAAGCCCATTTAAAATAAATGGAACCCCAAGTAAATCCACCACCAAAGGCAGCGAATATAATTTTATCGTCTTTTTTTAATTGTGATTCGTAATCGTGTAATAGTAATGGTAATGTAGCTGATGTAGTATTACCATACTTGTGAATATTCATCATTACCTTTTCTGGCTCTAATGATACTCGATTTGCTGTGGCTTCAATAATTCGTTTATTAGCTTGATGTGCAGCCAACCACGAAATATCGTCTTTGGTTAAGTTATTTCGCTCCAAGATACGTTCAGTGACATCTGCCATATTAAATACGGCATTTTTAAACACAGTACGTCCTTCTTGAAACACAAAATGTTTTCCTTCTGCAATTGCTTCAGGTGTTGAAGGATATGATGAACCTCCATATTGTGCATGAAGAAACTCTCGTCCTTCACCATTACTTCTTAAAAGCTCGTCTTGCAGTCCATAGCCTTCGTGGTTTGGTTCAAACAAAACTGCTCCTGCTCCATCACCAAAAATGATGCATGTTGCTCTATCTTTGTAATTAATCATTGAAGAATTTTTATCAGCTCCAATGAGTAATACTTTTTTATATTTTCCAGATTCTATATAACGTGCAGCTACAGACATTCCGTAAAGAAAGCTAGAACAAGCTGCTTCTAAATCGAATGAAAACGCATTTGTTGCTCCTATTTGAGTTGCTGTAAACGCTGCGGTTGAAGCCGCTTTCATGTCTGGAGTTGCAGTTGCAACGATTACTAATTCTATCTCTTTTGGATCTATTCCCTTTTTATTGATAAGGTCTTTAGCAGCATTTATAGCTAAAAATGAAGTTCCTTTTCCGTCTTCTTTAAGGATGCGACGTTCTTTAATACCTGTTCGTGTCGTAATCCATTCGTCATTAGTATCGACCATAGTTTCCAAAATTTGGTTGGTCAACTTATATTCAGGTAAATAAGCTCCTACACCTGTAATGGCAGCTGTTATTTTACTCATATCATTTTTTTAAAAGCAGTCTTAACAAGACTAAATCGTCAAAAAAAGGCGAAATTTCAATGAATTTACTAAATTTTGAACGAATATGGCGCAAATTAAGTCGTTTTTAAGACTTTTAGAAATTAAACATAAAAAAAACGCCCAAAGTTGAGCGTTTTATTATATGCTTGCATAATACTTATGCTAAGTTTTCTTCTGTTTCAGAGTTGTCAATTAATACTTGACCTCTGTAATATAATTTACCTTCGTGCCAGTGAGCTCTGTGGTAAAGGTGTGCTTCTCCTGTTGTAGGACACGTAGCAATTGTAGGAACAGATGCTTTATAATGTGTTCTTCTTTTATCTCTTCTTGTTTTAGATATTTTTCTTTTAGGATGTGCCATTTTATATGTTATTTATCCGTTAATAGTTTTTTTAATGTATTCCAACGAGGATCTATTTCCTCTGATGTTTCTTCTTTTTCTTGCAAGTCCTTTGGACTTAATTCTTCTAATTTTTTAAGTATGTCTGAATCTAATGTTCCGTCTTCTACTCCTGGATGAATTCGTTTAGCTGGCATTGACAATATGATTAATTCATATACGTATTGCGCAACATTTATTTCGTATTCACCATGAGGTAAAATAACAATATCTTCAAAATCATCATTATATTCATCTCCAAACTTTACAACCAAATTAAAGTCTCCATTGACCTCTTGATTATAAGGTTCATTTGTGATGTCACAATTAACATTTACAATGCCTGAAACATGAAAATGCAACTCTAACAGTGTTGTCTTTTTTTCGAAAGTCAATTCTGTTTTGACATCAACATCATTAAAATCATCATACTCAAAATGCTCAAAGAACGTTTTATCAATTTGATAATCAAAATGGTGCTTTCCTATCTTGAGACCAACATATGGTATGGTATAGTCTTTTAAAGGCTTCATCATCGCATTCATTTTGAGCCTGCAAATATATACATTTTTTATTAAATTTAAAGATGTTATAAACAAAAAATGTTTATATCTTTTTTGGTCTTGCTTTAAGAGGGTTTTTGGAGATGTTTTGGAATTCTATTCGGTTTTTAAAAATTTGAATGGCAGTAAAAACTGCTTCTTTGAACGAACCGTTATCGGCATTGCCTTTTCCAGCTATTTCAAAAGCTGTTCCATGATCTGGAGAGGTTCTTACTCTATTGAGTCCTGCTGTATAATTAACACCATTTCCAAAGGCAATGGTTTTAAAAGGAATTAATCCTTGGTCGTGATAAGCTGCAATAATAGCGTCGAAATTTTTGTAGTTTCCAGAGCCAAAAAAACTATCGGCTGAATATGGTCCATACACTAATTTATTATTTGCTCTAATTTTTTCTAAGGTAGGTTTTAATACATTGTCGTCCTCATTTCCTATTACACCATTATCTCCAGCGTGAGGATTAATTCCTAAAACAGCAATTTTGGGTTTATTAACTCTAAAGTCTTTAACTAAAGATTCGTAAACTGTTTTTACTTTGTCTTCAATGAGATCTGAGGTAATATGTGCTGGAACATCTTTTACTGGTACATGATCTGTTAGTAGTCCAACTTTTAAATTCTCAGTGACCATGAACATCAGACTTTTTCCGCCAAGTTTTTCAGCTAAATAATTGGTGTGTCCTGGGAATTTAAAATTTTCAGACTGAATATTATGCTTGTGAATTGGCGCAGTGACCAATACATCGATAGCTTCATTTTTTAAAGCAGTTGTCGCTTTTTCTAGAGATTTCACCGAATACGCTCCAATAGTCGTATTTTCTTCTCCAAAATTAATCTTAACATTTTCTTTCCACACATTTAAGACATTAATTTTACCATCAACAATTTGATCTGTGTGGTTTATACTATGAAAATTAATAGCGCTTTTAAAATGCTTTTTAAAAAACGACATTGTTTTTATTGAAGCAAAGATTACTGGTGTACAAAACTCCAACATTCTATTATCTTCAAAGGTTTTTATAATGATTTCTGAGCCTATTCCATTGAGGTCTCCTATAGAAATTCCTACTTTTATTCTGCTTTCTTTCTTCATTTATATTCTATTATCTTTTAGCATTGTTCTGTTATCGTTTTGGCTAAAATTTATAGGTCGTTTTAATTAAATACTATCTTTTGTATGTATTTTTGTGATTACAAATTTAACCATTTAATTGACATTATGTTTACAGGTATTATTGAAGACTTAGGGATTGTAACTCGACTTGAACATGAGCAAGAGAACCTTCATTTAACTATGCAATCAAGCATTACTCATGAATTAAAAATAGATCAAAGTGTTTCGCATAATGGTATTTGCTTAACTGTGATTCAAATTAAAGATGATACTTATACTGTAACAGCGATTAAAGAAACATTAGACAAAACTAACCTTGGTCATTTAAAGGTTGGAGATCAAGTAAACATTGAGCGTGCTATGAAACTTGGAGACCGACTTGATGGTCATATTGTTCAAGGTCATGTTGATCAAACTGCTATTTGTCAATCTGTTAAACCTGTTGATGGAAGTTGGGTTTTTACGTTTGAATACGACACATCTTTAAACAATATTACTATTGAAAAAGGATCGATAACTGTAAATGGTGTAAGTTTAACTGTTGTTGATTCAAAATTAAATCAATTTAGTGTTGCGATAATTCCATATACCTATGAACATACCAATTTTAATACGTTTGAAGTTGGAACTGTTGTTAACTTAGAATTTGATGTTGTTGGAAAATATATAAAACGACTGTACAATTTAAATACAGCATCTTAACGTTTTGAAAATTTGAAGCGCTTTATTACACCATAAGCTAAAGCAACTACAAATAAAACAGGTAAAAAATCATCAATTGGTAAACCAGGTGGTGGTGGTGGAACAGGAGGAGGTGGAGTTCCATCGGTCTGACCATTAGACACAAAACTTATTAATACAAATAAGATTGAGGCAATATATTTCCTGTTTTGCATTTTCATTAGTCCGTAAATGTATAAAAAAAACTGTGTCAACAAAATAAAAATTGAAAACTACTCTCTAAAAAACAAAAAACATCGTTGAAGTGTTAATTTGCTTTTTGAAATCGTTAAAATTTTCCTAATGTCAAATATATGCTTTTTTAATACATATAAAAGCAAATCAATATTATTTTAGTTTTAATTACTTGTTATGTTGTATTTTACTGTTTTTGTTTTGTATTTAAACATCTTCTTATTTGTGCATTTGATCTAACACGTCTATAACTTCGGCTTTTTTTCTCACAGAGACTGGAACACTTTTACCATTTGTTAGCATCAAATAACCTCCATCTGTTTTAATAAAAGCGTTGATGTATTGTAAATTAACCAAATGACTTTGATGGACTCTCAAAAAACCAAAAGGCTTTAACAAATCTGAAAAATATTTCAGGGTTTTAGTTACAAATACTTTTTTTCCTTCTTTTAAGTAAAACATCGTATTGTTACTGTCGGATTCGCAACGAATTATATCATCTAGATTAACAATACTAATTTTATCAAGTGTATGAAGCGAAATTTTATCAGGCTTTTTTTCAGGAGAACTCAACGTCTGTTTTAATATGTCTAGTCGTTCTTTATTGGGTTGAATTTGCTGCTTTGCTCTTTCAATGGCATTTGACAATTCTTCTTGAGCATAAGGTTTTAGCACATAATCTATGGCAGCAAACTTAAAGGCTTTAATGGCGTATTCATCACTAGCAGTGACAAAAATGATTTTCGATTTTAATTCTGGGAAAATTTCAAGTACGTCAAACCCTGTACCATCTCCAAGCATGATATCTAAAAACAAAATATCTGGCTGGTTATTACGAAGTACTTTTGCTGCTTCAACAACACTTTTGGCAGTATTTATAATTTTTATCTCAGGATGATGTATTTCTACGTCCTTTTTTAAAAGTTGCATTGCATCTTCTAAATCTTCTACAATGATTGCTGTTAACATAATTAATAATCGGTTTCAAGAGGGATTTTAAACATAATGGTTGTGCCTGTAATTGTTCCGTCTTGTTGTTTTGTTTCTTTAATTTCTAGCGCGTCTTTACCAGATATAGACTCTAATCGTTCTCGTGTAACTTTAAGTGCCATAGACTGATGATCGGTTTTTGGTTTTTGCTGTTGTGACTTATAAATTCCGATACCATTATCTTTAATAGTTACTTTCAATTTATCTTCAATTGTATCAAATTGAATGTTAAGTTGCCCTGTTCTTGATCCTTTTAAAATGCCATGTCTTATTGCATTTTCAACAAAAGGTTGAATTAACATTGATGGAATCAGAATTTCTTCCGTATCTAATTTAGAATTTGTAATAATTTTATATTCAAAAGGTTTTTCTGCCATTAAACGCTCTACTTCAATATAGTGCTTTAAGGTTTTAATTTCTTGGTCTAAGCTAATTTTATCTTTTCTAGAATTCATCAAAGTTTCTCTCAATAGTATTGCAAAACTATTCACTGTGGTATTCATCTTTTCTGGTTTTGTTGACGCCATTGCCTTGATGCCATTAAGAACATTAAAAATAAAATGCGGATTCATTTGCAAGCGTAAAGCCTTTTGTTCTAGGGTTAATAAATGGTTTTCAAGTTGCAGTCGTTCTTGCTCAATTATATTTTTTTGTTTTAATCTCTTAATGTATTGAAGACTTAAAAGAGCAAATATTAAAATGACTAATGCAATAAGCAACCATTGAAACCATGCTTTTTTGTGTAGAGGTGTTTCAATATAAAATGAAAATTGCAAAGGTTCACTTTCTGTCCATCTATGATTTCTAGATTGCACGATAAAATTATGATGTCCATAATGAAGTTCGGAGAAATCTTGCGAGTTGTGTGTTGTCCATAAACTCCAATCGCTATCGTTTAATTTGTAACGATATTCTATTCCGTTAGGATGATCAACATCGATGCTTTTAAATGTAAAACTAATTTGATTTTGATTTGGATTTAATTGCAGTACTTTATTTGAATTGCTCCAAGTTGATAAATTAATGGTGTCTATACTTTTGTAAGCCACTTTTACATCTTCAAAAAACAGTTTTGGCTTTTTAGAATTGAAGCTCATATTTGTTGGCTGATATTCGGTTAATCCATTAATAGCACCAAACCACAAATGGCCTTTATCATCTTTGTCTACAGCATTTAAACAGGTTTCAATGCCTAAGAACCCATCATTTCTTCCGAAGAAAAACACATCGTTAATCTCATTGTTTTTGTTTAATTCAATTTTGTCTACGCCTTTTTCTGAACCAACCCAAAGGTAGCCTTGATCGTCAAACATAAACTGATATACATTTTCTGAAGCTAAATTTTTTGTGCCTTTTAATTTTTTGAATGTACTAAAATTAACATCATTAGACCACCAAACACCATTACCTGCTGTACCTAAAAATATGGTGTTGTTATGAATTACAATGGAGTTAATTGAAATGCTTTGATCTAAAACCTGACCTAAATGCGAAACTCGATTTCCTTTTAAATAACCTATATGACCATTTTGAGTTGCATACCATAATCGGTTGTGATGGTCTCCAAACATGTCTCTTATATACACATCTTCTAGACCTTCAAGTTTAGAGTAGGTTTTATAAATGCTTAGTTTGTCTCGAACAGGATTAAAACCAAACTTTACAATTCCACTTGAATATGTTGCAGCCCAAATGGTGTCATTTTTAGCGTATACTGATCGAATCCAGTCAAAAGGAAACCCATTATTGGTATTAAAACTTTTAGTAATAACTTGTTCTATTGGAATTCTTTGTTTAGACTTTTTTAAGGTATCAATAACTATAGAATCTGATAAAATGGTTCCTCTAAATCCCAATCCTTTTCCGTCGGAACCAAACCAAATATTACCATCTTCATTACTTGTTATTGTTTTAATTTTAACTCCTGAAAATGTTTCGGGCAGTTCTACATCATGAATTCCCATAGCATCAATTCTCATTAATCCAGCTTCTGCATTAGAAATCCACAATCCTTTTTGGTTATGATGAACTGCGTAAATTCGATTACCATTTAAACCTGTTTCAACATTATAGAACTTAAAACTATTCTGAAAATATTTATAAAGTCCACCACCAGAAGTTCCAATCCAAATGTTTCCTTGCTGATCTGATAAAACATCTCTTACGTGAGATGTCGAAAGTCCGTTGGTATTTTTAATCTGAAATAAGACTTTATAAGTTTCAGTATCTAGCACTGAAACTCCAGTATTATCTGTTGCCACCCAAAGTTGATTGCTATTTTGAATAGATATGCTATTAATTCGCGACGGTTCTCTTATTAAATAAGCATCTTCGAAGTTTTGCGATTTAATAACCAAAATGCCATTATTAAATGTAGAGGCGAAAATTTTAGAACCCAAAACGGCTAGTCCTATATAATCATTATAATCTAATTGTTCGATGGTTTTTGCTTCTGTATCTATGGCACTCAATTTCCAAAGCCCATTGTTAGTTGCTAACCAATAGTGTTTACCATTAAAGACTAGATCGTTAATCTTGCTATTATTAATTGTTGAGTGTAATTGTAGTTTTTCTGCTGAAGTCGTATTCTTTAATTTATAAAGTCCGTCGTTGGTTAATAAATAGATTGTTTGATCAAACTTTAAAATTTCATTGACTTGAGGAATATTTATGTTAAAAAACTTGTCTTTTACTTTTATAGAAAGTCCTTTTTTTGTGCCTAAATATAACGTGTCGTTTGAAGCTTTTATGACTTGAATATAATTAGATGCCAATCCTTGAGTTTTATTAAAAACTTTAAAATTACTGCCATCAAATCTTGCCAAACCTCCTCCTTGAGTCCCTAGCCACAAATACCCTTTGGTATCTAATGTCATTGCATAAACTTGTGATTGAGGTAAGCCATCCTCTAAAGTATAGGCTCTAAGTTGCTTGTTTTGAGATTGTATTTTATAAAAAAACAAACAACAAAACACTAAAAGGCAGTATGATAAAATGCTTTTCAATATGGTATAACTATCTGAATGCAACTTACAATTTTGAACGCAGTTTTGAGCGTTGAAGTATATACATTTTTAATATCCTTAAAAAAGCGCCACGATCTTTAAAGAAACGCAGCGCTAAAAACATCAACTACAACATTTATTAATTTTCATCTTCACACAACACATAAGAAAGTCCAGTATATATTGGTTTAGTGTTTGTTTTAGCAATTAACGTATTTGTTTTTTTAAGTTTGTTATCTTTAAATACAATATATGATGCATTATCAACACGATCATCAAGTGCAATTACATCACCATTTAATTTAGCCTCTTTTTGATTTACTAAAGATATGTTCTCGTGATTTAGTCGCTTAGAACGAAACACAATTTTATCAATTTGAACTCCATTTTTAATAGCTCTAACTTGAAATTGCTTGTTGCCTTTAAAATCGTATCCTGCTTCACCAAAAAGAAATTTTATTTCTGGATTTGTAGAACTTGCTAGTGTTTTTTGAGAAATCATACCTCCAAAAACCCAACCTACTTGTGGTCCCATTTTAATTTTATACCATCTGCTTTTAATACCATTAATTGTATGAGGTGTATCACTTTTGGCTAATAATCTCACATTGGTTCCAATATTAATTGTTGTAAGTTGCTCACATTGTACTGACGGACAATCACGAAGTGAAACATCATCTGCCAACACATATTTTGAGGCTTTAGTTGCTGAAGTTGAGTAAACATCGAATTCTACTTCTTTTGTTTGCGAATACACATCTGAAGCAATAAAACATACTGCTACAATAAGTAAAGCTTGAAATATTCTAAGCTTCGTTTTTACGATTTTCTCCTGAGTTTTCTTTAAAGTTTTCATAATGATTTGTTTTATGGGTTTATACTTGTTTGATTCAAATATAGACCGACTTTAGAGTGAACAAGAGGAGCTTCTAGAATTCGTAATAGTTAAACTAGAATTCGTTGAGGAAACATTTATAAAAATAAAAGTTCTTCAATCGTTTAGCCTTTTTAAATGCATTATTGCTTTATAAATTTTGATGTATATTCTCTAGTATTAGACGTAGTTATCTTTATAAGATATATACTTTTATCAAGTGTAGAAACATCAATAGTATCACCTCCTGATGTTTGCTTTAACACCAATTGTCCTGTGAGGTTGTAAATTTCTACTAAATGAATACTTTCCTTATTTTTAGTATTAATTTTCAAAGTATTGCTTACAGGGTTTGGAAAGATTGCCATTTGTTCTGTATTAGCATTTTCAAAATCATCTATTGAAAGATTCTCATCATTTCCTATTAGTCTCACTACACCAAAGGATTCATGGCCTCGATAAGAAAAGAAGTTACCTCCAAGCCAAATTTTATTGTCTGGTTGAATCAAAATATCTTTACAACCATAAACATCATTTATATTATTTTGAAAAAAACCACCTAAATCCATGCTTCCGTTTAGACTTATATCAAAATCTGTATCTATAGTTCCATCATCATTTAGCTGTACCAAACCTCTTCGATATCCACCATTATTAAAAATAAAACTAAACGTACCTCCCAAAAGTATTTTATCGTTGTCTTGAATTGCTATAGATTTAGTATTGTAGAATAAAGCTGTAAAGCTATCATCAATACTGCCATCCATATTTAGCCTTCTAGAGACGTATCCAGTAGCTACATAAATTTTACTAGGTGTCAATGCAAAATCTAAAATAGCATCTTCTGAAGTATAGTTCCAAAGAAACTCATTGTCTTGAGGAGGTGTAAAAGAGAAGTCTTTTGTTCCTGTTTCATATAAACGAACGAGATAACGTTGCTCATCTCCATTAAATGTTGTGAAATTTCCTCCAACAATAATTTTAGCATCTTCTTGTAATATAAGTGAGGTTACTCTACCATTAAATGAATTTTCAATATTAAAAGTTGAGTCTTTTGTTCCGTTTTCATTTAAACGAACTAAATAATTTTGTGATTGACCATTGTATGTCGTAAAATTTCCTCCAATAACTATTTTGCCATCAGGTTGTAGAGCAATTGTTTTCACATAAGCATTAAATCCTAAGCCTATATTAAAAGTTGTATCTATCGTACCATCATGGTTTAATCTAATGAGATGATTCGCGTTCTGTCCATTATACATTGTAAAATCACCACCAATTAAAATTTTACCGTTGGGCTGTATTAGAATTATTTTTACATCGCCATTAAATCCCGAACCAATATTAAATGACATGTCTTTTGTTCCGTCATCACCATTAATTCTTATGATTCTATTTTGTGAAATGGTGTTAAACGTAGTAAAGCTACCTCCTAAAATTACTTTTCCGTCTTCTTGAAGTGCCATTGTAACAACTTCATCATTAAATCCTTGACTTAAAAAAGAAGTATCTAATGAGCCATCTTGATTTAATCTCACATAACAGTCTCGCATTCTTCCCTCAAATTCTGTAAACATGCCTCCCAAGAGTATTTTACCATTAGATAATTCGACAATTGTATTTAATTGGCTAATTGAGTCTTCATCAATAGACAAACTATTGTCAAGGCTTCCGTCACTATTTAACAACCAAAGGTTCTTTTGCCCATATAATGTAAAAGAATTACCCACTACCAATATTTTTCCATTAGCCAGTAAATTCATCGTTGTAGGTGTATTATTTCCTACATTGGAAACAGAAAACTCATTTATAAAACTATCATCAATGCTTCCATTACTATTTAATCGTATTAGGTGAGCTTTTGGTTGTCCATCCCAAGTTTCAAATCCACCAGCTATTAGTATTTTATTGTCAGGCTGAAGCAGTATTCTTCCTACAACAAACCCAATATTTCCTCCTGACCCTATATCAAATGTTGTATCTTTTGAACCATCAGGATGTAAACGAATTAAAGTGCCTTGACTCTGATTGTTAAAAACAGTAAAACTTCCACCTAATAATACCTTTCCGTCAGATTGAAGTGCAATTGTTCTAACACCTCCTGTTCCATTAGGAGGACCGCCTTCTGGTCCGAAATCGAAAGAATGATCTATTGAGCCATCTGTATTTAATCGACATGCATTATACTGATTGTGTCCGTTAACCTGTACACTAAACTGACCTCCTATTATTATTTTACCATCTGGTTGCAAGGCCATGTCATATAGAATGCCTCCTCCACTAGTGAATTGAGAAGGTACAAAAGAAGTATCTTTAGTTCCGTCTGAATTTAATCTAATAATGTAATTTGCAAATTCTCCATTAAATGAACTAAATAATCCACTCACTAATATTTTTCCATCTGACTGAATTATAATGTCAGATATGATAACATTACTCGTATTATGAGTAAATGAATTTATTTGAAAACTTGTATCTGTACTTCCATCGGTATTAAATCTTGCTACTCTACCATTAGTGTTATAATAAGCACCTCCTACTAATATTTTTCCGTCTGGTTGAGTCACTATTTTATTAACCGAAGTGAAAGATGCATAATCATTACCAATTGTTAAATCTACATCTGCAGGATTGTTTTGAGTGTTTCCTAATAAACTGATAAAGAGTATGAGGCCTGTTAAAATTTGTTTCATTTGTTTGTGATTTTTTAGTCCTTGATAGCTTCATAAACTTAGAGTCAGTTCATTAATGCATCACTAGTATAACAAGAAAGGCATCTATTTTCCCCTTGTTTGTATATTATAAAAAATGAAAATTGAGATAATTAACTAATAATAAATGTCTTGGTTGTTCATCAATTTAAAATATTGAGAAAACAAATTTTTAAAAAATGGGCTCCTAAAAGACTACCATATTTATCTTATGCTCTGTTTAAAATGGAATTATAAAAAAATGGCAAGTGCTAAGTGAATACTAGCTTAATGGAATAAAACAAAAAAAGACTCTAGTAAAAAACTAAAGTCTTAGATTAAATTTGTGGTCCCACTTGGGCTCGAACCAAGGACCACCTGATTATGAGTCAGGTGCTCTAACCAACTGAGCTATGGGACCAATAAGGCTGCAATATTACTACATATTTTCAAAGACTGCAAGAAATTTATTCCTTAATATCTTGACATAACTCAATGAGAACGCCATTTGTAGACTTAGGATGCAAAAAAGCAATAAGTTTGTTATCTGCTCCTTTCTTAGGTTTCTCGTGAATCATTTTAAAGCCTTCCTCTTGTAAACGCTCAATTTCAGACTTAATATCATCAACTGCAAATGCAATGTGGTGTATGCCTTCGCCTTTCTTTTCAATAAATTTAGCTATCGGACTTTCTTCATTAGTAGCTTGTAGCAATTCGATCTTATTAGGTCCTGCTTTAAAAAACGAAGTCATTACGCCTTCACTCTCTACAGCTTCAATTTTATAATGTGAGTTGCCTAACAACTTTCCAAATAAATCATTAGACGATTCTATATCTTTTACTGCAATTCCAATATGTTCAATTTTTTTCATAGTTCTTTCTCGAGAAAGCGAGAATCTTATATTTTGAGTTTTTTTAAATAATGACTATCTTATAATCTAAGGTATGAATTTTACTGTCAAAAACAAGATAATACTTAAATATCCTCTACTTTTGCAGAGGACTACACATAATAGTTACTATGGAAGAAACACAAAGACAAAAAAAAATTGGAGGCATCCTTCAACAAGACCTTGCTGAAGTTCTACAAAAAGCAGCTACTGATGGTGGATTGAGAGGTGTAATTATTTCTGTGAGTAAGGTAAATGTTACAACAGACTTGTCTATTGCAAAAGCCTACCTCAGTATTTTTCCGAATAAAGATGCTAAAAAATTACTAGATGGTATTCGTTCTAATACACCTTTAATAAGACATGAGTTAGCACAACGTACCAAACACCAATTACGTCGTATGCCTAACTTAGAGTTTTTTATTGATGATTCTTTAGAATATATAGATGGTATCGAAAAATCCTTGAAAGGCGAAGATAATCCTATCAAAAATAAAGACCTTTTAGATAAACGTAAAAAGTCCTAAGCGTTACTTTCTAAATCAAAAAATGAACGTCTCATTATACATAGCTAAACGTTACTTGTTTTCAAAAAGCAGTAATAACGCTATTAATATAATGACCATTATAGCAGCTTCTGGAACTATAATTGCCTCTGCTGCCTTGTTTATTGTACTTTCTGGTTTTGCTGGATTAAAAGATTTTAGCTTAAAATTTTCTTCGTATGTCGATCCCGATTTAAAAGTGGTTCCTGTTCAAGGAAAATCATTCGATATCACTAAAGATCATATAAAACAATTAAATGCTGTAGATGCAGTGGCATCCTATTCAAAAATTATTGAAGAACGTGCTATTATTCAGTTTGACCAAAAACAACAAATCATTACGTTAAAAGGTGTTGATTCAAACTACAAAAAAGTAACTGCAATTGACTCTATGATTATTTATGGACGATGGTTAGAGCATGGCACATCACAAATTGTTTCTGGAGGAGGAATTTCTAACACCTTGTCTTTTGGTGTTTTAGATATTACTAAAAGTCTTACCATCGCTGTTCCTAAACCTGGAAAAGGACAAATTACTTCTGTAAAAAGTGCCTTCAACACTATAAAAGTATCAAATATTGGTGTGTTTAATATTAACGAAACTCTCAATTACGAATACATATATGCAGACATAGATATCGTAAAGCAACTCTTAAATTACAAAGACAATCAACTATCGGCTTTAGAATTTAAACTAAAACCAAATTCAAATGAAAGTGAAGTAAGACAAATGCTTCAAAATATCTTAGGAAACGATGTTCAAGTCAAAAACAAAACTCAGCTCAACGATGCGCTTTACAAAATGCTAAATACCGAAAACGTAGCAGTTTATCTCATATTCACTTTAGTCATTATTATAGCACTTTTTAATGTGATTGGAGCTTTAATTATGATGATTCTAGACAAAAAAGAATCCTTACACACACTATTTAACTTAGGTGCAACAACAAAAGAAATTAGACACATCTTCTTTCTACAAGGAAGCTTAATGACTATTTTAAGTGGCATTATCGGACTCATTTTAGGTTTTATAATTATCTTTTTACAAAAGCAATTTTCATTGGTTATGATTATTCCTTCAGAGCCTTATCCAGTAGTCATTCAGGCCATTAACTTTATCATTGTTTTGGTAACTATTACAACATTGGGTCTTTTGGCATCAAAACTAGCCTCTCAACGTATCACTAAAAATTTGATAAAATCTAATTAGATTTATTTGGGCAAGTTGCTAACGCAAACAGGCTGTTCGCTATATCTTTTGGTTATTACCAAAAGGATGCCACTGCCATCCTTCTTGCAATACAATCAAGTTGCAAATTCGTAACCAGAAAATTTATCTAAAACCTCATCAAAAGCTGCAAATACATCTTTTGAGTCGTCACTGGTTACCATTTTCATTCGGTATTCTTTAAAATTCGGAATCCCTTTAAAGTAGTTTGTATAATGACGTCTCGTTTCAAAAACACCTAACTTCTCACCTTTCCAATCTATCGACATTTGTAAATGACGTCTAGCAGCATCAACACGCTCTTCTAATGAAATTGGAGCTAGATGTTCACCTGTTTTAAAATAGTGCTTTACTTGCTTAAAAAACCAAGGATTACCAATAGTTGCACGACCAATCATTGCGCCATCTAAACCATAAGAATCTCGCATTTCTGCTGCGCGTTCTGGAGTATTAACATCACCATTTCCAAACACAGGAATATGCATTCTCGGATTATTTTTTACTGCAGCAATAGGTTTCCAATCAGCATCTCCTTTATACATTTGAGCACGTGTTCTTCCGTGAATAGCAATCGATTTAATGCCAACGTCTTGTAAACGTTCAGCAACTTCAACAATTTTTATAGAATCGTGATCCCAACCCAATCTGGTTTTTACAGTTACAGGTAAATTGGTACGTTTTACCATTTCAGCCGTTAACTGTTCCATTAAACATACATCTTTCAAAATACCAGCTCCTGCACCTTTACTCACAACTTTTTTTACAGGACAACCAAAATTGATGTCAATAATATCTGGATTAGATTGCTCAACAATATCAATAGTTTGCAGCATACTATCCATGTTGGCACCAAAAATCTGAATCCCAACAGGACGCTCTTTTTCATAAATATCGAGTTTCATAACGCTTTTAGCAGCATTACGAATCAAACCTTCACTAGATACAAATTCGGTATACACTACATCTGCACCTTGCTCTTTACATAACGCTCGAAATGGAGGATCACTAACATCTTCCATTGGAGCCAACAACAACGGAAAGTCAGAAAGTTCTATGTCGCCTATCTTTACCATACTAAAATTCAATCACTGCTTCTACTTCGTCTTCTCCACGTTTTACAGTTACTTTGGTTGTATCGCCATTATCAAACGTTGATAATGCTCGCATATAACTCATCATATCTGTCACTAGACTATCACCAAGTTTAACTACTATATCGCCTTTTTGAAGTCCTGCTTTTTGTGCTGGTTTATCTTCACTAACACCATCAATACGCATACCTTTTCCGTCGTAGAGATAATCTGGAATAACACCTAAACCAACTTTAAATCTTGGTACATCTTCACTTTCATTCTTCGTTTTCCTAAATGCTAATTTTCCATTATCATCTAAATCTGAAATAATGTCGAAAATATAAGATGAAATGATTTCCATCCCTTCATAATTCAACTTTTCAAAATCGTCTCCTGGTTTATGATAATCCTCATGTTGACCAGTAAAAAAATGTAATACAGGAATATCACTATTGTAAAACGAAGTGTGATCACTTGGACCAACACCAGATTCATTTTCTATAACTTTAAATTTAGAATTGTTAGCTTTTACAACTTGTTTTAAAATTGGAGAGGTTCCTACGCCATAAACCGCTAAAGTACTATCTTGTTTTAAACGACCAACCATATCCATATTAATCATATAGTTCGCTTTAGACAAATCAATTGTTGGGTTTTTAGTAAAATAATTAGAACCTAGTAATCCCATTTCTTCACCTGAAAATGCCATAAACAAATAGTTGTTACCTGTATTCTTTTCCTTTAGTTTCATCGCTAAGTTTAATAATACTGCAACTCCACTCGCATTATCATCTGCGCCATTGTGAATTTCTTGAGATTCACCTCTAAACAAAGAGCCTTCAGCGCCATAACCTAAATGATCGTAATGTGCACCAATAATAATAGTGTTCTCTGCTTCATTATCTAAAAACCCAATCACATTGGTTCCTGTAATTGTGCTATCTCCATCTTTAACAGTGTAGTTAACTTCTTGATGAGGATCGGTTTTGGGTTTAAATGAAAACGCTTGAAAATAATCTTCAGTGCCTTTAGCTGTTAAGCCTAAACTTTTAAAACGAGATGCTATATAGTTTGCTGCTGCTTTCTCACCATCGCTTCCTGTTTGTCTGCCTTCAAGTTCATCTGATGCTAAAAAAACAACATCATCTTTAATACTAATTGATTCAACTTTTGTTTCTGTCTTGCATCCAATCAATACAATTAAAAAAAGGACAAATAATATGTTTTTCATCGTATGAAGTCTTAATTTTGAACAAAATTAGGTATATAAATAATATTTATATCAAGAATTATGAAAAAAACTAACACACTTATTATCCTTTTAGGATTGTTAATAATATCTTGTAAATCTGACAAAAAGGAGTCTTCAACAGATGCTGTTTCAGGAGCAACCAAATGGGTAGACTCTTTAATTTATCCTGGCGAAAAACATTTTAAATCCATTCGTCAAGTTACTTTTGGTGGTGATAATGCCGAAGCCTATTGGAGTTTTGATGACAAACAACTGGTGTTTCAATCTAATAATAAAGAATGGAATGTTGGTTGTGACCAAATGTTTTTAATGAATGTAGATGAGACTTTCAAAGACAAAACACCTCCTATGATTAGTACTGGAAAAGGTCGTACAACTTGTGCTTATTTTTTGCCAGACAATAAACATATCATCTATGCCTCAACACATTTACAACAAGATGAGTGTCCAGACACACCATTGCGTAAAAACGGAAAATACATCTGGCCAATCTATGATAGCTATGATATTTTTGTAGCAGACTTAGAGGGTAATATTGTTAAGCAATTAACAAATGAAGTTGGTTATGACGCTGAGCCAACAGTATCTCCTAAAGGTGATAAAATAGTGTTCACCTCAACACGAAGTGGTGATTTAGAGTTATACACTATGAATATTGACGGAAGTGATGTTAAACAAATCACTAACGAATTAGGTTACGATGGAGGCGCTTTCTTTTCACCAGATGGAACAAAACTAATTTTCCGTTCATCTCGACCTAAAACAGAACAAGAAATCAAAGAATATAAAGATTTACTAGCCGAAGGTTTGGTTGAGCCTACAGATATGGAACTTTATATTTGTAATGCCGACGGAAGTAATTTGCGTCAGTTAACCGATTTAGGAAATGCGAATTGGAGTCCGTTTTTTCATCCTTCTGGAAAAAAAGTGTTATTCTCATCTAACTTTGAAGCTGAACGTGGTTTTCCGTTTAACCTTTATTTAATTGATATTGATGGAAAGAACCTAGAGCGTGTCACTCATGGAGAAACCTTTGATGCTTTTCCTGTGTTTTCTAACGATGGAAAATACTTGGCATTTTCTTCCAATAGAAATAATGGAGGAGGACGTGATACAAATTTATTTATTGCAGAGTGGCAAGACTGAGATTCTTCATTTAATCTGAAACTCAACAGGAGTAGTTCCGTTTAGTTGTTGATGCAACATTGAATTAATTCTCTTGCTTTTCTAAACGCTCTCGTTCTTCAGAATCGATAGCACGAGCATTACTATTCAATTTAGTATTTCCAAACTTATATCTAAAACCTAGTCTTACAAAACGATTATCGATATCAACAAACCGTGTACTAAATTGGTTTTGGTACTTTACATTAGAATCAGAATCTTGCATATTAAACAAGTCACTCACAGATAAAGAGAGTATCCCTTTTTTATTTAAAATCGTTTTAGAGATTGCTAAGTCTGAAAACAATCGGTCTTCAACAGTTTGGAAACCTTGAAGGTTTTTTCCAACCCAAGTTAAAACAAAGCTAATATTTAAGCTATTGTCTTTTAAAAGGGTAAAATCATTTTGTAATTCAGAATAATTAGACCACTGATTTTGTGTCACAAACCCTTGTCCGAAATTGGTTTCTTCTTCAAAATTGTAAAACGATGTTACAGCATAAACCGACCATCTATTCGTAGCATTAAAATAAGTTATAAAATCAAAGCCATACTCTACTGTTTTATCGAAATTCACAGAAATATAATCAATAACATTGGTGTTGTTATCTTGTCTAGGAATTTCTGAAATTGCGCCATCAAAATTCTTGTAATACGCCTCAAACGTGAAATAATCTGTAATATTAGTGCCTACAACAAAATGGTCTGTAAATGTTGGTGCTAAAAACGGATTTCCAGACACCACATAATTATCGTTTAAGAAAAATCGAAATGGATTTAACGACGCGTAACTTGGTCGCGCAATACTTCTTTTGTAGTTTGCTTTTATACTATAATCATAAGAAAAATTATACTGTATGTTGGCGTTTGGAAACCATTCTAGGTAATCTTGAGTATTTTTAATATTGGTTAATGGTGAGTTTCCTTCTACATTAGTTTGTTCAACTCTTAAGCCAGCATTGACGCTCCATTTTTCGGTACTTAAATCGTAATTTACATAAGCAGCATAAATTTGTTCATCATAATCAAACGCATCAGAATTTTGAGTATCAATGGTTTCATTGCCAGAATTCAAATCAACATCAAACTGAGTAATATCACTTTCGGTTTTGGTATTTGATAATTTAAGTCCTGTTTCAAAATTAGAAGATTCACTTAAAGGTAAACTATAATCTATTTTACCAGCAAATATATTCGTATCTTGATTATTAGTTGTATTAAAAGCACTAGCATTTAGAAATGAATTATTTACATCGTAAAAATTACTAATCACACCTTGATTTCTCTCATAATTATAATTGGTGTAATGTGTATTAATGGCAAGGCTTCCTTTTTTAAAACTATGGTCAAAATCTAAGTCGAATGCTAGATTATACTTGGTATCTCGAGATAAATTATCTGCTGTAAATCTAGAATCAAAATCACCATTAGCATCACGTATCGTGGTATTATTGTCGATTTTATACTTAAAATACGGAAGGTATAAAGCGCTTGTAGAAAAGCTCAACGTATTATTGTCACTAATAAAATAATCGAAGTTAGCATTAAGGTTATGTGTTTCTGACCAAGTGTTTCTATTCGTGATTGATTGCCAACTTTCGTCTGTAGTATTTGAAGCATTTAAAAAATTTACAGTATCATCACCATCTCTATTAATTTTAGCTTTTGAATAGCTGTAGTTCACATTCAAGCTAATGTCTTCATTTTTAAAAAAATGACTTGTTCCAGCTGTATATCTAGGAAATACTGCTTGTGTATAATTTGAAAACACACTTCCTCTATAACCTGTAACTAGATTTTTACTCATTATAATATTTAACACAACACCACTTTCGGCATCATATCTAGCAGAAGGATTGGTTATTACTTCAACCGATTTAATAGCATTGGCAGACGAGCCTTCTAAAAGCTGATTTAAGTCTTCTGAAGACAAATTGACTTTTCGATTATTAATATAAACCGTTGGATTCGAGTTTTTAACAGTAATTTCATCACCAATAACCAAAACACCTGGTGTACTTTTTAACACTTGAAGCATATTACCTTCAACTAAAGCGGTTTTTTCAATATTAAAAACCAAACGATCTGCTTCTCGCTTTATGGTTGGCTTTTGAGCTATAATACTTATCTCGTCTAGTTGCTCAGATGCCTCTTTCAATACAATTGTTTGTAAATCTAAAGTTCCTGTAAGCACAATTTTTTGAGTAAACTCAGTAAAACCAATATAACTCACTTTAATCACATAGGTTTTGGCTTCTAAATTGTTGAGGCTAAAAAAACCCGTTTGGTCTGAAGATGTGCCTTTTAAAACTTCAGATCTATCTTCAGAAAACAAAACCACATTAGCAAATTCAATTGGGTTGTTTTCTGCATCAATAACAATTCCTGAAACAGAAAAATCCTGTCCATAACTCAATATTGAATATAGAAACAAAAATGTAAAGATGTGTAGGGACTTCAAACTAAAATTAGAATTTAATATGCAATATAGCATTTGTTTTTAAATCCTTTTTACGGATTTTCCATACATGTTGAGGTTTTTGTAAACATTTAAAGCGTTTTATGCATAATAAATCAATTATATTTGCAGCATCTTTTAAAGGAGATTTGATTTATGAAGCACATTAGAAACTTTTGCATTATTGCACATATTGATCACGGAAAAAGTACTTTGGCAGATCGATTACTCGATTATACTGGAGCTGTTACTTCACGCGAAAAGCAAGACCAACTTTTAGATAATATGGATCTAGAACGTGAACGTGGTATTACAATTAAGTCGCATGCCATTCAAATGGAGTATGCCTTTGAAGGTCAAGAGTATGTGTTAAACTTAATCGACACTCCAGGTCACGTTGATTTTTCTTATGAAGTATCACGATCTATTGCTGCTTGTGAAGGTGCATTGTTAATTGTTGATGCTGCACAAAGTATACAAGCGCAAACCATTTCTAATTTATACCTTGCTTTAGAAAATGATTTAGAAATTATTCCTGTTTTAAATAAAGTAGATTTACCTAGCGCAAATCCTGAAGAAGTTACTGATGATATTGTCGATTTGTTAGGTTGTGATCCTGAAGAAGTGATTCATGCTAGTGGAAAAACAGGTTTTGGTGTCGATAATATTTTAAAAGCAATTATTGAACGTATTCCAGCGCCTGAAGGTAATGTAGATGAACCGCTTCAAGCTTTAATTTTTGATTCGGTTTACAATCCGTTTCGAGGTGTTGAAACTTATTTTAGAGTGATTAATGGTTCCATAAAGAAAAACCAACAAATTAAATTTATTGCGACTGGAAAAACGTATGGTGCTGATGAAGTTGGAACTTTAAAGCTGAAACAATTTCCAAGACAGGAAATAAAAGCTGGAGATGTAGGCTATGTCATCACTGGAATTAAGGAAGCAAAAGAAGTAAAAGTTGGTGATACGATTACAGATGCTAAAAATCCAACAACCAATGCAATTGAAGGATTTGAAGATGTAAAGCCAATGGTATTTGCTGGAATTTATCCTGTTGATACTGAAGATTATGAAGACCTTCGTGCATCAATGGAAAAGCTTCAATTGAATGATGCATCGTTGGTGTTTACACCTGAAAGCTCTGCAGCTTTAGGTTTTGGTTTTCGTTGTGGCTTCCTTGGAATGCTTCATATGGAAATTATTCAAGAACGTTTAGAGCGCGAATTTGATATGACTGTAATTACTACAGTTCCTAATGTATCGTATCATGCCTTTACAAATAAGCATCCTGATGAGGTTATCATTGTTAATAATCCTTCCGATTTACCAGAGCCTTCAACTTTAAATCGTGTTGAAGAACCTTATATAAAAGCTACCATTATCACAAAATCTGATTTTGTTGGAAATGTGATGTCGCTTTGTATTGAAAAACGTGGTATTATTACCAACCAAACTTATTTAACTACAGAGCGTGTCGAACTCAATTTTGATATGCCTTTAGCTGAAATTGTATTTGATTTTTACGATCGATTAAAAACGGTTTCAAAAGGTTATGCTTCTTTTGATTATTCGCCAATTGGTATGCGTGCTTCTAAGTTGGTTCGTGTAGATATTTTATTAAATGCTCAAACAGTTGATGCGCTTTCGGCTTTAATTCATGCTGATAATGCTTATACTATTGGAAAGAAAATCACTGAAAAGTTAAAGGAACTTATCCCAAGACAACAATTTGATATTCCTGTTCAGGCTGCAATTGGTGCAAAAATTATTGCTAGAGAAACCATTAAAGCCTTGCGTAAAGATGTTACTGCAAAATGTTATGGTGGAGATATTTCTCGTAAGCGTAAACTATTAGAAAAGCAGAAAAAAGGTAAGAAGCGTATGCGTCAAGTTGGAAATGTTGAAATTCCGCAGCAAGCATTTATGGCTGTGTTAAAATTGAATGATTAACCTAAGGTTAAACTTCTTCAACATCAAAGGCTTTTCCTAAATAGACTAGCTTGTAACCTTCTTTAATCGTTCCTACGTCTTTACTAAAGGACGATATAATTTTTAAATCACCTTCGTCATTTTTTATAAAAAGAGGAATGACGTTTATATCCTTATTTGAAGTATCTATTAATTCTTCATAATGTTCTTTGTCTTGAATATCTGTTTCGTGTATTGCTGGATATTTTCTTGCTACTTCACTTAAATTAATGAAATCATCTGTAGGAGAAAACAAGCCTTCTTTTGGACTATTTGTAGTATCATTCATTTCATCTGAAGTTACTAATCTAAAACTTCCGTGTTCACCAAAATCTTTACCAAAATGTTCAATTGTGTATTTATTAATTTCAGAATTTGGTGTCATAGCCATTAAATAGCCAACATCGTTTAATTCAATATTGTCTGTAAGTGTATCTGAATAAATATTTGCACTCATGGCTTCAATACCTAATTCGTTTGCTTTATCAATATTAGATTGATTACTATCTATCATCACAACACTTCGTCCGTTTTCTTCAAGGTAATGTGCAATTAATCTCGAAAATTTAGAAGCACCAACAATAAGAATTCCATCAGATTTTGTTAAAAACACACCTACTATTTTAGCAAATAATCTAGCGGTTGTAGCGTTCAATAAAACGGTTCCTAGAACAATCATAAATACTAAAGGTGTAATATATTCGGCACCTTCAACACCTTGTTTTATTAGTTTGCTTCCAAAAAGTGATGCGATACCAGCTGCTACTATTCCACGAGGTCCAACCCAACTAATAAATAATTTTTCCTTTGTTTTAAGTTTAGATCCATATGTACTTAAAAACACTGCTATTGGTCTTATTGCAAAAACCACTATGGCAAATAAAATAGCTGTTTTCCAATTGTATAATAGTAACAAATCTTTAAAATCGATATTGGCAGCTAAAAGAATAAATAGAATTGAAATAAGTAATACACTTAAAGATTCTTTAAAATATAATAATTCTTTGATGTTTTGAAGCTTTCCGTTTCCTAGAACCATTCCCATAACCACTACTGCTAAAAGACCTGATTCGTGTGCAAACACATCAGATTCTACGTACACTAACAATACTGTTGAGAGTGAAACAACATTTAACAAATAATGCGGAATTAAACCTTTATTAATGGCAAATGCTAAAGCATGCGCAAAAGTGAATCCGAAAGTGGTTCCAAATAATATAATTTTTCCAAATTCAATAAACGCTGTTTTTGTAAAGCCACTATCACCTCCAACACTAATAAATTCAAAAACTAAAACTGCTACTAATGCACCTATTGGGTCAATTAAAATACCTTCCCATTTTAAAACTGTTGACACATCTTTTTTTAAAGGTATGTTTCTTAAAATAGGTGTAATTACAGTTGGACCTGTTACAATAATTAAGGCAGAGAATAAAAAGGAAATTTCCCAACTCAATTCAAAAATAAAGTATGACGCTAAAGCTGCTCCAAAAAAGGTAATAACAGCACCAAGAGTTATAAGTTTTGTAATTGATGGACCAACATTTTTAATCTCAGAACGCTTTAATGTGAGTCCGCCTTCAAATAAAATCACACTAATAGCCAAAGACACAAAATAGTATAAACCTTCACCTGGAAACAATCCTTTTTGTTGGCTTTCGTTCCAGATAGGTTCAATCCATTTTGTTCCATTTTCAGATAAAAATTCGGCTGCAATTGGTCCTACTAAAAGTCCAATTAATATTAACGGTAAAATTGCTGGTATTTTAAATTTCCACGCTACCCATTGTGCTAAAATACCTAAGATAATAATTCCTGCTAACTCTATCATTAATTTTGGTTTGATGTGGAGTAAAGTTAACAAGAATTAATCGAAATCAAAGCGCATAAAATCTCGATATCTTAATCAAAAAATTTAAAACCCTATAAATCTTAATTATATCACAAGAATTTTAAGGAGTTTAGCGTTTTTATTATTTTGCATTCATGAATTTATATCCTATAAACGCTGGAAATTTTAAACTAGATGGAGGCGCTATGTTTGGCGTAGTTCCAAAATCATTATGGACTAGAACTAATCCTGCTGACGCTAACAATATGATTGATATTGCAGCACGTTGTTTGTTAATTGAAGATGGAAATCGATTGATTTTAATTGATACTGGAATGGGAAATAAGCAAAGTGATAAGTTTTTTGGCTACTATTACCTTTGGGGAAATGACACCATTGATAACTCTCTTAAAACTCATGGATTTCATCGAGATGATATTACAGATGTATTTATGACACATCTGCATTTTGATCATTGTGGTGGAAGTATTCAATGGAATAAAGACCGAACAGGTTACGAGCCTGCTTTTAAAAATGCTCAATTTTGGAGCAACGAAAACCATTGGAAATGGGCAACACAACCTAATAATCGTGAAAAAGCATCGTTTTTAAAAGAAAATATTCTTCCGATGGAAGCGAGTGGTCAACTTAAGTTTACATCACTTCCAGAAATTGATATATTAAAAAATTCTGAATTAGGTTTCGATATCTTCTTTGCTAATGGACATACCGAAAAACAAATGATTCCTATGATTCAGTATAAAGGAAAAACCATTTGCTTTATGGCAGACTTACTTCCAACTGCTGGACATTTACCAATTCCGTTTGTAATGGGTTATGATACAAGGCCTTTGCTAACCTTAGATGAAAAAGCAAAATTTCTCAACATGGCAGCCGACCACAATTACTATCTTTTTTTAGAACATGATGCACATAATGAAATTATCACTGTTCAACATACTGAAAAAGGCGTTAGACTAAAAGATGTTTATACAACAAATGATATTTTTATTTAAGATGAATACTAACCTCAAATTTTTTGCTGTACTTTTTTGTACTTCTATATTCCTATTTACTTGTGGTAGTTCTGGTTCTATTGTGTCTACACCTGTTGAAAATGTAGATAGTTCACCACTAAAAGTATCTCTATTAACTGAAGTAGAACTAAATACATGGTCGCATTTAGACTTGATAAAAGATACTATTCCAGGTATGAGTGTTAATAAAGCATATGCAGAGCTCATCAAAAACAAAAAAGGAAAAACAGTTATTGTTGCTGTAATTGATTCTGCTACAGATATAGATCATGAAGATTTAGATGATGTATTATGGGTTAACAAAGATGAAATTCCTAACAACGGAAAAGACGACGACAACAATGGTTATATAGATGATATTCATGGTTGGAATTTTATTGGTGATACCTATTACGAACAATTGGAATATGTAAGATTATTAGCTTCAGGTGATCGAAGCAATCCAAGATATACCGAAGCTGAAGAAATGTATAATAATCAGTATCAAAAATATTCAGAACTTAAAACACGCTCGTCTAAATTATTACAAGAAGTCATTAAAGCTGATGATGCTATTTCTAAACATTTAAAAAAGAACGTTTATACTCAAAAAGAGGTGTTAGCAATAAAAACCGAAGACGAAACACTTCAAAATTCTGTGGCCTTAATTAGTTATGTTTTAGGGTTAGATTATAAAACTGTTGAAGCATTTAAAAATGCGGTTGAAGACGATTTGGTAACAATTAATACACGATTAGATTATCACCTAAACAAGAACTTTAAAGGGAGAAAAGTAAACGATAATCCTAATGATTTGTCAGATGTTGGTTATGGCAATAATAACCCAAGGCCAACTGTAACAACAGAAAGTCATGGCACTCATGTAAGTGGTATTATTTTAGCCGAACGAGATAATAATAAAGGCATAAAAGGTATTGCTAACAATGCTAAGCTTATGGCTATTAGATCAACACCAAATGGAGATGAACGAGATAAAGACGTGGCTTTGGCAATTCGTTATGCCGCAGATAATGGCGCAAAAATTATAAATATGAGTTTCGGAAAATCATTTTCACCTCAAAGTGATTGGGTTAGAGATGCTATTGTTTATGCGGCTTCTAAAGATGTACTTATTGTTCATGGAGCTGGAAATGATGGCCATAACATTGATGAACACAACAATTATCCTAATGATGCTATTGGTATAGATTCTGAAGTTACAGACAACTTCATTTCAGTTGGAGCTCTTACACCTAGATATGGTTCAAGTATGGTTGCCGATTATTCTAACTACGGAAAGATTAATGTAGATGTTTTTGCTCCTGGATCTGAAATTTATTCCTCAATACCCGAAAATAAATATAAAAGACAAAACGGAACATCAATGTCTGCTCCTAATGTTAGTGGAGTTGCAGCTTTAATTAGGTCACAATATCCAAACTTAACTGCTCCTCAAGTCAAACAAATTATTATGGATTCTGGTTTACCTATAAACACAAAGGTTGTTGTTGGCAAATCTAAAACTGTTGAAAACTTAACAGATATCTCAAAATCTGGAAAAATTGTTAATGCCTACAACGCACTAATTATGGCATCGCAAATGGCAAATCAATAATTCTTCAAAAAGCTACTTATGAAATATGTTGTTGCTGTTTTTCAAATGATTCTTTTATTCTTTGTTAGCTATATATTTGCTCAAGACATTCCTGAAATAGTTTATAAAACAGATACGTATTGGCAACAACAAGCAGATTATATTATGGCCATTGATATGGATGTTAACTCATATCAATTCAGCGGAAAACAAACCATAACGTACACAAATAATTCACCAGACGTTTTAAATAAAGTGTTTTATCACTTATATTTTAATGCGTTTCGGCCAGATAGCGAAATGGATATAAGAGCGCAAAACATTCCAGATCCAAGTAGGCGTTTGGTTCAAAATGTTGGTTCTAAAGAAGATCCTATTTATGAAAGTAGAATTGCAAAATTAAAACCTAATGAAATAGGTTATATTGATGTAGAATCTTTGCTTCAAAATGGAACTCAATTAAATTATAAAGTTGAAGGAACCGTTTTAGAAGTAGAATTAAACCAAGTTATTCAGCCTGGTGAACAAGTGAAATTTGATATGGTTTTTGAAGGGCAAATACCTCTTCAAATTCGACGTTCTGGGCGACATAACAAAGAAGGTGTTGCCTTGTCTATGGCACAATGGTATCCAAAATTAGCCGAATATGACAATGAAGGTTGGCATGCCTATTCTTATATTGCTAGAGAATTTTATGGTGTTTGGGGAAATTATGATGTAAAAATTACTATCGATAAAAACTATACTATTGGAGGTACAGGATATTTGCAAAATCCTGAAACTATAGGTCATGGTTATGCTTCTAAAACCATCGAAACTAAAGGAGATAAGCTCACTTGGCATTTTATTGCGCCTAATGTTCATGATTTTACTTGGGCAGCAGATCCTAATTATCAACATGATACTTTACAAGTAGATAATGGACCTATGCTTCATTTTTTCTATAAAAATACCATGACTCAAGAACAGCTTATAAATTGGAAACAATTGCAACCAAGAGCTGCAAAATTAATGACATACTTCAGTGATTTAATTGGTACATATCCTTACAAACAATACTCTATAATTCAAGGAGGAGATGGAGGAATGGAATATGGTATGTGTACCTTTATTAGAGGAGAAAAAGAGCTTGAAAGTATGTTTAGAACTACACTATCTCATGAAATGGCACATACTTGGTTTCAGTTTTTATTAGCAACCAATGAAGCTAAGCATGAATGGATGGACGAAGGGTTTGCAACCTATGTTGAATATAAAGCCATGGATGAGTTTTATAATGAAAATAAATCCAATCCTTGGGAAAAATCATATAATCGTTATATAGAAAATGCCACATCTGGTTTTGAGCAACCACAAAGCATTTATGCCGACAGATATGATTTAAACAGATCCTATAGTTCTTCTTCATATCATAAAGGTTGTGTATTTTTAGCACAATTAGCTTATGTAATTGGCGAAGAATATTTAGATAAAACTATTAAAAAATATTATTCCGATTTTGCTTTTAAACATCCTAAACCTTTTGATTTTATTCGCGTAGCTGAAAAAGTTTCTGGACTAGAACTCGATTGGTATTTAATCGATTTTTCGCAAACCACAAATACTATTGATTATTCAATAAAGGATATAGATGTAAAAACTATCACTTTAGAACGTATAGGTGAAATGGCAATGCCAATCGATCTTAGAGTAACTTATAAGGATGGAAGTGTGGAAGATTTTTACATTCCGTTGCGTGAAATGCGAGGAGAAAAACCAACCTCAGCAACACTTCTTAAAGATTGGGCTTGGACATATCCAACATATACCTTTTATACTTCAAAAAAAGTCGCATCTGTTCAAATTGATCCTTCGGGTTTAATGGCAGATGTGAATAAAGACAACAATACTTTAGCTACTAAAAAAAGAAACTAAAATAGTGTTATAATATATTACAACAAATGTTTGGTTTTGAAGTGCTTTTAGTATATTGGCAATTCAATAAAAATAAGAGTTTCAATACATTTAACCATGCTTCCTATAGATGAAAAAATAACAGCAATCATCCATCAATTTAACCTTAATAATTATGCATTTTCTAAACGTATAGGTGTTACAGGAACAACGATAGATAGTATTGTTAATGGAAGGCCTCAAAAAGATGGTTCTCGAAAAAAAACCAAACCTGGTTATGATGTTCTTTTGGCTATTATTGAAACTTTCGACATTAATCCTGATTATTTATTTGGAAAGAGTGAGGTTATGCTTGCTTCAGAAATCAAATCTATTCCAACATATTCTGGAATGCCACAGGTTATTTCAACAACTTTAGAAGGTGAAGAAAATGTGGTATTTGTATCAACAAAAGCAAAAGCTGGTTATTTAAATGGTTATGGAGATGTAGATTTTATTGAATCGCTTCCATCGTTTAAAATGCCACAATTAACCAACGGAACTTTCAGGTGTTTTGAAGTGCAAGGCAACTCTATGGTTCAAACATTTTTTGATGGAGATTTTGTTTTTGGAAAATACCTAGAAGCCATTTCAGATATTAAAGACAATGAAGTTTACATTGTTGTAAGTAAAAACGATGGTGTGGTTTTAAAACGCGTTATTAATCATTCAGAACATCAACAAAAACTCATTTTAAAGAGCGATAATAAGGATGGAAATTTTCCAGATTATAGCATCTCTTCAGAAGATGTTATGGAAATCTGGCAAGTGGTTATGTATGCATCAAAACAAATTCCTAAACCGGTTAATGTTTATGATAAATTGCATGAGTTAGAATGTAAAATTATGAATCTGGAACACAAAATTCAATAACATTAGATGTCGTTTTCGTATCCAAAAAAAGAAAAACTTAAAAGTGAGAAGTTAATAGGGCAACTGTTTTCTGAAGGTAAATCTGTGTCTGCTTTTCCGCTTCGAATGGTGTATCTAAAAACTGATTTTGATGATGAGGTTCAATTTAAAACTGGTGTTTCAGTAAGTAAACGAAATTTTAAAAATGCTGTCGATAGAAATCGCATTAAACGCTTATTAAGAGAAGCATACAGATTAAATAAAGCCTCTTATTTTAACAACATTTTAGGGTCTTATGCGTTAATGATTTTGTACATTAGTAAAGATGGAACAGATTTTGATTCCATAGACAAGAAAATGAAACTACTTTTAGATACTTTTTCTAAAAAAGTGTCACAAAACTAAATGATGAACATGATGAAAAAAATACTACACAAACGAGTTCTAATTCCACTTATTGCATTCGCTATTTTTTTTGGAGGAACTGCTTTTAAAAGTGAGTTTTTTGAAATCGCTAAACAAATTGAAATTTTTACTACAGTATTCAAAGAACTCAACATGAATTATGTTGATGATACCAATCCTGGTGATTTAATGGATACTGCAATAAAAAGTATGCTTGCAGATTTAGATCCTTATACCAACTACTATAACGAACAAGATGTTGAAGCATCAAGAATTAATAATTCTGGTGATTATACAGGAATTGGTGCTAATGTATTAACCCTTAAAGACAAACTAGTAATTATTGAACCTTATAAAGATTATGCTGCAGATAAAGCGGGTTTAAAAGCTGGTGATGAAATTATTAAAGTAGATAATGTTGTGGTGGCAGATTTTAAAGATGATGCTGGTAATTTACTTCAAGGCGCAGCTGGTTCTGAAGTTACTGTTACATATGTTCGTCAAGGAAAAACAGCTTCAGCAACCATTAAACGTGAAGCTGTAGATATTCATGCTGTACCACATTTTTCAATGGTTGATGATAAAACAGGTTACATCGTACTTCGTAAGTTTACTCGAAAAGCCTCTTCAGAAACTAAAAGTGCTGTTAGAGCTCTAAAAAATCAAGGCGCTAAACAACTCATCTTAGATTTAAGAGGAAATCCTGGTGGTTTATTAACCGAAGCTGTAAACGTGACTAATATTTTTGTACCTAAAGATCAATTGGTAGTGACGACTAAATCGAAAGTAAAAAAATATAATAAAACCTATTACACACAAAAAGAACCTGTAGATACTGAAATTCCCGTTGTGGTTTTAATTGATGGAAGTTCGGCTTCTGCTAGTGAAATTGTGTCTGGAGCACTTCAAGATTTAGATCGTGCTGTGGTAATTGGTGCAAGAAGCTTTGGAAAAGGTCTAGTGCAACGTCCGAAACCATTAATTTATGGCACACAAATGAAAGTGACCATTTCACGTTATTATACACCTTCAGGAAGATGTATTCAAGCTTTAGATTACTGGAATCGTGATGAAAATGGAAAAGCTACTAGAACAAAACAAGAAAATTACAATGCCTTTAAAACTAAAAAAGGACGAATAGTTTACGATGGAGGAGGAATTCAACCTGACTTAGAATTAGAAGCCTCTAAACAGAGTCCAATTACCAATGCCATTTTAGCTGAAAACTTAATTTTTAAATATGCAACAGACTATTATTATAAGCATCCAGAACCTTCAGATATTACAAAGTTTGAATTAACTGATGCAGAATTTAATGGTTTTAAAAACTTTTTAAGAAGTAACAATTTTAATTTTGAAACCAAGGCAGAAAAAGCTTTTGCAGAAGCTTTTTTAGTAGCAAAAGAAGAAAAAATTGGAACAGCAATTGATAAGGATTATGAAGGTTTATTAAATGCTTTAAACACTTATAAAACTCAAACTATTGATGCTAATAAAACAGAGCTATTAGCCTTATTATCAGACGAAATTATAAAACGTTATTTTTATAGGGAAGGCTTGTATACTTACTATAAAGCTACTAATCCAGAAATTCAAAAAGGTAAAGATATTCTTAATTCTACTTCTAATTATCAAGGATATTTAGATTAAATAATACTCTTGAATTATTGATATAAAAATCAAAATAAACTATATTAGAGTTTCTGTTTAATACCATTATATGAAAAACATACCATTTGTTATATTGTTTTTTTGTTCGTTTTTGTTTTCACAAACAAAGACACAAACGCATGAGGTATATTTTGAAACCGATCAATTTGAAGTACCTCCAACTGAGCATTATCGGTTATTGCTTTTCTTATCTGAAATTGAATCGCTTGATATTAAAAAAATATCCATTTACGGATTTACAGATGATAGAGGTAGTGATTCTTATAACTTAGTGCTCTCCCAAAATAGAGCTAACGCAATAAAAACTATTTTTTCTAATAATGAATTTGACGAATCTATAATTACTAATGTTGACGGAAAAGGAGAAGTATTACTAAAACTTGTTAAAGAAGAAGATATACATAAAATTAGAGGTTTAAATAGAAAGGTCGAAATTATTGTAGAACCTTATAATCCTGCCAGAACTAAAAAAGTGGCTGTAAAACAACCTAAAAGTGTTGAAGATATTATTAAAGGTGAATTAAAAGCTGGTGATAAATTTACTCTAGATAATATTTTATTTAAAACTGGTTATAGTGTTTTACTTCCAGAATCTAAACCTACACTTAAAAGTATTGCTGATGCTTTATTAGAACGAAAAGATATTTACTTTACCATTCAAGGCCATGTGTGTTGTACACAAAATAGTAGAGATGCTATAGATAGACAAACTAAAAAAAGAAATCTATCTGTAGCTAGAGCAAAATTTATTTATGATTACTTAGCCAAAAAAGGAGTTAGTAAACGACGTATGAAATATGTTGGTATGCGTCGTAAATTTCCATTAGGTGGAGAACCTAAATTTGATCGTCGTGTTGAAATTTTGGTTACTTATGTTGGTGAAACTAGACAACGAAATTAGTGCTTTATCATAGTTATATGCGGAATATCATCTTCGAGGTACTCCTCTCCTACTTCAAAAAACTCTAAATTATTATAAAAACGCTTTAAATACGTTTGTGCAGATATTTTAATAGTACTCACATTAAAGTGGTTTTTAATCGCTTCAATTGAGGCTTTCATAATATCGTAACCATATTGATGTTGACGTTCTGTACCTTTAACCACTACTCTACCAATACTTGCATCTTCAAAATAATCTCCTGGTTTAAAAATTCTAGCATAAGCGACTACTTTATCGTTTTTATAACCAATAACATGAAGTGCTTTGTTATCCTTTCCGTCTATATCTTGATACACGCAATCTTGTTCTACTACAAAAACTTCACTTCTAAGTTGAAGTACATCATACAACTCTTGTGTTGTTAATTTTTGAAAGGTGTTTACTTTAATTGTTAACATAACTTTTAATCTTGAACAATAATAGCTTTATCATCACATTTTCCAAACTCTGGTTGAATATTAACGTGATTTATTCCGAAGTTATGCATTACTAAAACTTCAATGTCTCGCAACACTACATCAAATTGAGATAAGGTAATATCTTCTTTAAAATCAATATGTGCTTCTAAATGAATTTCTTCTTCGCTTAATTGCCATATATGAACATGATGCACATTTTTAATACTTTCTATACGTTGAATAACTTTTACAATATCACCAACTTCAATCGACTCTGGTGTAAAAAGCATTAGTACTTTAAATGAATCTTTAAGTAAATCATAACCCATAATAATAAGATAAATAGCAATAGCAAAAGTTAGAACGCTGTCTACCCAAAACACTTGATAAAATTTCATTAATAATCCACCAATTAACACTGCAACACTAGCCATCATATCTGTTAAAAGATGTAAATATGCACTTCTCATATTCATATTAGTATGGCTATCTTTTTTTAGAAGTAACACACTAAAACCATTACCTAAAATTGCAACAACAGACAACCAAATTACAAGGTTAGATTCAATTTCATGCGGATTTTGAAAACGCTCTACAGCTTCAATAATTAAAAGAATAGCAACAATAATTAACGTTGCTGCATTAATAAAAGCTGCTAAAATTTCGGCACGTTTATATCCAAAAGTTTTATTTAAAGAGGCTTTCTTTTTGGTTAATCTATTAGCAATATAACTGACGATTAATGAAATAACATCATTAAAATTATGTAGTGCATCACTAAGAAGTGATAAGCTTCCAGATAATAATCCACCTATGACTTGAGCCACAGTAATAACAATATTTAATAAGATGGAAATAAAAAGATTCCTTCCTTTTAAATCGCTATGAGCATGAGAGTGATTATGAGAATGTGAATGACCCATTTAGCATGAAATAGGAATTTTATCTACACGTTTTTGGTGTCGACCACCTTCAAAATCAGTATTTAAAAAGGTATCTACAATTTGAATTGCTTGCTGTATGGCTGTAAATCGCGCAGGAATACAACAAATATTTGCATTATTATGTTGTCTGGTAAGTTCTGTAATTTCTTTAGTCCAACATATTCCTGCTCTAACTTTTTGGTGTTTATTTGCAGTTATAGCAACACCATTTGCACTACCACATATTAAGATACCAAAATCAACTTTACCATTAGAAACATCTGTTGCAACAGGATGCACAAAATCTGGATAATCTACACTATCATTTGTATTAGTTCCATAGTTATTAACTGTAAATCCTTTAGATTCTAAATACTCTTGAATCGCTTGTTTATACTCAGTTCCAGCGTGATCGTTTCCTATAGAAATTGTCATAGTTATAAAGTGTTGTTTAAAAGTATAAAGTTAATAATTGCTTATAAATTATAATATAGAAAGCGACTTTACTTATTCAAAATAATTAAGTTTAAAAATAATACTAGTTATAAGCCTTGTTAACTTATATGTAATTTTTGTTTCATTACTTGTTAATATCTTCTCTTAAGTATTTAAAACTTTTATTAGGATTATCTGATATTTTTTTCAAACCAAAACTAAAATGAAACTTCCTAAAAAGTTAATTGTTTTTTTTAGTTGAGTTATGAGCATCTAAATATTAAGATACCAACAGTAAGTTTTATAATACTTATTAAATTTTAGTTGTCAACATAAGTTTTCAACAGCTGTTAATAGCTTTAAAAGTTCTATTAAAAATGAGTGAGTTAAATGTAAATTTAATGTTAACTACGTATTAACTGAATTATATAAATTACATATCAAAATAAAGTTTAAAAAAGTTATTGGTATTATTAACAAGCTATAATAATCATTATTTATTTTTTAAATTTTTAAAAGAAAAAAGATAATATGAATATATATGTTGATAAGATATGTTTCTACTAAAATGTCTTAACTTTAAAGAAATTTATTTATTATGAAAAAGATCATACTACTTTTTTTATTACTACCTTTTTTAAGTATTAGCCAAATTTAAATAGGTCAAGATATTTTAGGAGAAGCTGCTGACGATAATTCTGGATTTGTAAGCTTGTCATTAGATGGAAATATTGTAGCTATAGGAGCTGGTGGAAATGATGGAAATGGAGTTAATTCAGGACATGTACGTGTTTATGAAAATCAAGGCGGAAATTGGGTTCAGATTGGAAATGATATAGATGGTGAAGCTGCTGGTGATGCATCAGAAATAGTAAGTTTATCAGCAGATGGTAGTACAGTAGCTATTGGATCATATACGAATAGTGGAAATGGAGTTAATTCAGGCCATGTACGCGTTTATGAAAATCAAGGCGGAAATTGGATTCAGTTAGGAAATGATATTAATGGTGAAACTGCAGGAGATGAATCTGGATTAGTAAGTTTATCAGCAGATGGTAGTACAGTAGCTATTGGTTCTCAAAATAATGATGGTGTAAATGGACCAGATTCAGGTCATGTAAGAATTTTTAATTATCAAGGTGGAAACTGGGTTCAGATTGGAAATGATATAGATGGAGAAGCTGCTTATGATCTTTCAGCTTGGTCATTAAGTCTGTCTTCAGATGGTAGTACAGTAGCAATTGGAGCAATAGGAAATGCAGGTTTTAGAGGTCATGTACGTGTATATAAAAATGTATCAGGAACATGGACTCAAATTGGTCAAGATATTGATGGCGAAATGGGTTCATCAGATTTTGGATGGAGTTTAGAATTATCATCAGATGGTACAATATTAGCAATTGGAGCAAATACTGCTGCAGGAGGTGGACCAACAGATTTTGGAGTTATAAGAGTATTTGGAAATCAAGGTGGAAATTGGGTTCAAATAGGACAAACTATTGAAGGAGAAGCTTCTGGAGATGATTTTGGAATTATAGGTCTTAATGTAACATTATCTTCAGATGGTAGTGTTATAGCTTTTACAGTTAATAATTATAATCTTAATACAATATTTGTAAGAGTATTTGGTAATCAAAACGGAAGCTGGATTCAGATTGGTGATAATATTGAAGTTGAAGCAGATGAATGGAGTCGAAGTATAAGTTTATCTTCTGATGCTAGTGTTATTGCAATTGGAGAACACCTTAATGATGCAAATGGTATAGATTCAGGACGTGTACAAGTATTTAGTTTAGCACCAGAAATTTCGTTATTACAAGTTGTTGATGATATTTTAGGTAATGGTAATGGAATTACTATAACTGCTGCACAACTAAATAGAATCTCAGGAGTTTCAGGAGCTATTGAAGGTGTAGATTATAGCACAGCTTTACAAAATGGAACTTTTTCAGATCCAAATAATCCAACACCTTTAGAGATTCAAGCAATTATAAACCAGGTTAATGCGACTTTAAGTGTTGATGAAAACCATTTATCTTCTTTTCAATTATATCCAAATCCAGCAAAAGAACAATTTACAATTCAGTTAAATGATGGTTCAATTTTAAAACAAATAACCATTTATAGCACTTTAGGAAAAGAAGTTTTAAGGAGTAAAGAGTTAGAGGTAAATACTTCAACATTAACTTCAGGAACTTACATTATAGAAATCAAAACCACTCAAGGAAAATCCTCTAAAAAGTTGATTATAGAGTAATTAAACAACTAATATTATACTTAAAAGAGCTGAAAATTTTACAGCTCTTTTTCATTAATTTAACACTATCAAAACACAATTAAATAATTAAAGCGTAGATTTGTATAAAATGTAATAGATTTACTTCACCTGCTATTGCATTTAAAGTTCGTTGTCATTGCGAGCAGATATTGAGCCTGCACTGAGAGCAGTCGAAGTGTGGCAATCTCTTCAGAAGATAAGATTCATCGTTTCACTCTGAATGACAAAAAATAATAACATGATTATAAGATAAATGACAAGAAAGAAAAAAAAGAAATCTAAAAAAGGGATTTCAAACCTTACCAATACAATTCTAAGTATTTTAAAAAAAGATAGAAACAAAACATTTAACTATAAACAAATTGCAGCTATACTTGGTGTTAACGACGCAAGTAGTCGCAATCAAATTATAAAAACCTTAGCTAAATTAGCCTCTAAACAAGAAATAGAACAGGTTGATCGTGGTAAATTTAAAGCCATTGTAAATACCGAGTATCATACTGGTATTTTAGATATGGCATCACGAGGATCTGGTTATATTATTTCTGAAGATTTTGATGAAGATATCTATATTGCTTCAAATAACATCAATAAAGCTTTAGATGGTGACGAAGTCGAATTTTATGCTTATAAACGTCGTAAACGTGGCAAAATTGAAGGCGAAATTACAAGCATTATTAAACGTGCTAAAAGCGAATATGTAGGAACCATTCAAATCAATAAAAATTATGCTTTTGTAGTACCAGATGGTTCTAAAATGTATAAAGATATTTTTGTACCTATCAATAAAATAAATGAAGCAGAAGAAGGTGATAAAGTTTTAGTTTCTCTAGAAGACTGGCCAGAAAAAGCCGATTCTCCTTATGGACGCGTTTTAAAAGTACTTGGTAAACCTGGCGAACATAATACAGAAATTCACTCAATTCTTGCTGAATATGGTTTACCAAACGAATTTCCACATGAGGTTGAAGAATATGCTAATCAGTTAGATACTTCTATTACAAAAGAAGAAATCGCTAAACGTCGTGATATGCGTCAAGATCTCACATTTACTATCGATCCAAAAGATGCTAAAGATTTTGATGATGCCTTATCATTTAAAGTGTTAGATGATGGTTTGTATGAAATAGGAATTCATATCGCAGATGTATCACATTACTTAAAAGAAAACACAGTTCTTGATGATGAAGCTTACGAACGTGCAACGTCTGTCTACCTAGTTGATCGTGTGGTGCCTATGCTTCCTGAAATCTTATCAAATAGTGCTTGCTCATTACGACCACATGAAGAAAAATATACCTTTTCTGCAGTGTTTAAAATGAACGATAAAGCCGAAATAAAAGACCAATGGTTTGGGAGAACCGTTACCTATTCTGATGCTAGATTTGCTTACGAAGAAGCGCAAGCTATTTTAGAAAACAACCCGACATACAAACTGTCATCTCGAGCACAGTCGAGAGATCTCATTAAAACTGAAATTCCAAAAGAAGTTTCTCTTACAAGTAAACCGTATAACACGACATCAAAAATAGCAGAAGCTGTTTTAGTATTAGACAGACTTGCTAAACTTATGCGTCGTAAACGTATGAGTTCTGGAGCGATTTCATTCGATAAAGTTGAGGTAAAATTTAATCTCGATGAAGATGCTAATCCAACAGGAGTGTATTTTAAAACTAGTAAAGATGCAAATAAGCTCATTGAAGAGTTTATGCTTTTAGCGAATAAGAAAGTGGCAGAGTTTATTGGAAAACAAAATCCGAAGAAAACCTTTGTCTATCGTGTACATGACGAACCAGATGATAGCAAACTAGCTGCACTTCAAAATGTTGTTGGTCGATTTGGTTATAAGCTCAACTTTAAAGATCGAAAAAGTGTCTCAAGTTCCTTAAACAATTTATTAAAAGAAGTGGTTGGTAAAAAAGAACAAAATTTAGTCGATACTTTAACCATTCGCTCTATGAGTAAAGCCGAATATACAACACATAATATCGGACATTATGGTTTAGCATTTGATTATTACACACACTTCACCTCTCCTATTCGTCGTTATCCAGATGTCATGGTACATCGTTTGTTACAACACTATCTCGATGGTGGAAAATCGGCTAACGAAGATGTTTACGATGATAAATGCAACCATTCTAGTAATATGGAATATCTAGCCACAAAAGCAGAACGAGATTCCATTAAATACATGCAAATTCGTTTTATGGAAGATCATAAAGACGAAGAGTTTATTGGTGTAATTTCTGGCGTCACAGATTGGGGAATTTATGTTGAAATCATTCAGAATAAATGCGAAGGTATGGTGAGTGTGCGTGATATGAAAGATGATCATTACCAATTTGATGAAGATCATTATGCGCTCATCGGTAAAAACTCAAAAACCATGTATCAGCTTGGTGAAGAGGTGGTTGTAAAAGTTAAAAACACCGATTTAGTTAAAAAACATTTAGATTTTACCTTAATTGGTAAACACGAAACAGATTAATTTTTAGGCGTTACTCTACTTTGTTAAAGCAAAGTAGAGTCAGGCTCTCGGTAGTCGCTTTTTTACTGTTATTTTAAGTTCCCCGAAGAATATTTATCACAGTAAAAAGAGCTCCAACAAAACCTCCATCCTTAACGCGATATTGTAACATTTAAAAATAATTATATACCAACAAGAAACATTTCTTATATATGATACTTACCACAACAAATAACATCGAAGGTTTTAAAATTACCGAATATAAAGGCATTGTTACAGGAACATCTTCAGAGCTTAAAACAAAATTTTCCTTTAAAAATGATAAAAACATGCAGATTATTGAAGATCTCATGAACGAAGCCAAAGAGCAAGCATTTCAAAAATTACAAACCAATGCTAACAATTTAAAAGCAAATGCTGTCGTTGGGATTAGTGTCGATATCGAAACCGTAAGTGGTTCTTACTTTTTTGTTTCAGTTACAGGAACAGCAGTTTCAGTAGTATAGATAAACTAACAACAATAGGTTCTTTTTTATTAAATTTGTAGGAAAGTTAGGTCTTATCTATGTTTGATGATATTTTAGCAGCAATTCCCTTCGGAATCATTCTTGCGTTCACTATTGGTCCAGTATTTTTTGTACTGTTAGAAACCAGTGCTACAAAAGGATTTAAAAGCGCTTTAATCTTCGATTTAGGTGTTATTTTTGCAGACATAGTCTTTATTTTAGTTGCATTTTATAGCACTAATAAACTTATTGATAAAATAAAAGATGATCCAAACTTCTTAATATTTGGAGGTGTTTTATTAGTGGCATACGGATTTATATCATTCATTAAAACCTCTAAGTCATTTCGATCTATTGTAAGAGAATACCATAAAGTAGAAATGCCTAAAAATGCCTTCGGAAAACTATTTATTAAAGGGTTTCTTTTAAACTTTATCAATATTGGAGTATTACTTGGTTGGCTTGGTTTTATTGTTATAGGTAGCTCTATTACAGAATCTAAAAATGGTGTTACAGTATTTATTGTAACCATGCTTACAGTTTATTTTTTGACAGATTTGGTTAAAATTGCTGTAGCAAAACGATTAAAAAATAAACTTACACCTAGACTTATTTATAAAACCAAAAAGATTGTTGCTTTAGCTATTCTCGGATTTGGTGTTTTGCTCTTAGTTCAAGGTTTATTTCCTAAAGGCAAAGAAAAAATTCAAGAGCAAATCGAAAATCGCTTATAATATCTTGTCTAAAATTGAGTATCGCATATATGTTGTTGAGTTATCTAAAAAGGTTTTCACCGAAAATCGAAAGTTTAGAGCAGCGAATCCGCAATTTAATGGTGTGTTAGAATGCCTGTATGTTGGTATGACTAGCAAAACACCTAAAGAACGATTTCAACAACACAAAACAGGTTATCGTAATAAAAAAGGATATAAACTTTCTTCTAGTATTGTTGAAAAATATGGTTCTTATTTAAGACCAAGTTTATACAATCATATTCCACCATTAAAAACCAGAGCTGAAGCCTTAAAAATGGAAGAAATTCTAGCTCTAGAGTTAAGGCGACAACGTTATGCTGTGTGGTTTAATTAATCTAATAGAATAATGGAAAACAAAAGATTAAAAAAATTAGGCTTACCATTACGATTAGCACTCGTAATCATAATTTATGGTGCTTTGTTTAAAGTAATGCATTGGCCATATGCACAACAATTAATGCTTATCGGAAGTATTTTAGTTGCACTTTTGTACTGCATTCGTTTTTTATTAAAAATAAATAAAGTGCAACTCGATTATGTTAAACTAGCCTTAGTTTTGTTTTGGTTTTTAAGTTATAGCAATACAGCATTTCACCTTATCGATTTGCCTTATGTTTTAGACATCATCGTCTTTGTGTTGTTTTGCTGGTGGTTTATAAAAGAAGGCTTGAGTTACTTTTCTAAAAGACAGTTTAAAGGTAATAACGTACTTAAATTCTTTTACTATGGAATATTAGTAATTTCAATCTTATTAATAATAATTGGCATTCTTTTTAAAATTCAACGTTGGCCATTTGGTAATATCATGTTTACTTTTGGTGTTATTAGCTCAAGTTTAATATTAATTCTTGATTACTTTATGATAAAACAAAAAACCTCCAAGTAAAAACTTGAAGGTTTTTGAGGCGTCTAGCGGATTCGAACCGCTGTACAAGGTTTTGCAGACCTCTGCCTAGCCACTCGGCCAAGACGCCATTTATATACTTTATAAAAAGTAAGGAAGGCAAATGTAAAAAAAAATACCATTTTACACTATTAACCCTTAGTTTTTTCGTCTTTTAGTCATTTTTATCGTTACCATTTTAACATCTCCACCAATTGGCGGATTTAGTTTACTCACACTAATAGTTGCTTTTTTAACTAATGTATCCTCTTTAAAAATACGATCTAATATACGTTTCGCTACAGTTTCTAATAACTTTGATGGCTGTTGCATTTCTTCTTTAACAATCCTGTTTAAAAGCACATAATCAACAGTATCAGCTAATTCATCTGTAGTTGCTGAGGTTTTCAAATTAGCTTTAACTTCTAGATCCACACGATAATCGCTTCCAATTTTGGTTTCTTCAGTTAAACAACCATGAAAGGCATAAACCCGTATATTTTCAACTTTTATAATTCCCATTCTAACTACATTTAAAGTGTAAAGGTATTTAAATTGCTTAAGTTATTGTTTAATTATTCTTTTAATAATCGAGGTGTTATTATTTTGAAATATCTTTAAAAAATAAGTTCCGTTTTCAATATCAGAAATAGATAGAGTAGTGTTACCAATAACCATAAAAGATTTTATTTCTTGACCTAAAACATTATAAAGTTTTGCTTTTAAGTGAGACTTATTTATTCCTTTAATGTGTAATTCGTTTAAAGCAGGATTGGGATAGACTACAATTTTTTCGAAAGAATAATCATTGATGCTTAAACTTGTTATGCTTACAGTTTTAGTAACAACATGTGTTCGACCACACGAGGTAATGGTTAAGATAACTTCAAAATCTCCAATCGACTCATAAATATGTGTTGGATTATCCTCCACAGAATTAAGTCCGTCGCCAAAATTCCAGCTTACAGAATCTGCTGGATAGTCATTTGTAAAAGTCACATAATTATCGTCTATAGTATAGTTGAAATTTGCTGTATAATCCCAATCATTAATTATATTGTATACTATAGTTTTTGTCGCTAGTTTAATAGTATTTGCATGTGTTTCATTAAGTGAAGAATTCCAAGTAATTAAGGTTGGGTCTTTTTTGAAAATCATGGTATAAAACGCACATGCAGCAGCATAAGAACCTGCAAGAGAAGGATGAGAACCATCATTGGTGTATAAATCAATTTCTGGATGATTTGTTCTTAGATATCGCCAAATAGCACCTACAGGAGCTACTTCTGAAGTGTTTTCCTCAGCCATAAAAATATAGGCGCTTCTAATAGCATCATCCATACCTTCATATGTGCACACCCATGGAATAAAAGCACAATTATTATTGTCTCCGTTTTCTCTTCCCCAAGTCATATAAAACAAAGGTTGAGAGCAGTTATAATTTGTTCTTATAGTATTTACTAATTGAGAAGCAAATGGATATAATTCAATTTCCATTTGAGCTTGTGAAAAAGATGTTTCCTGACTCTGTGCTTGAAGGGTTACAAAATCCCAATCATCTGAATTAATTTTATTAGTTGTTGTGTTATTGCTTGCATGATTCATTAATCGATGTCCTCCAGGTGTATTAGAATCGTAAATAAGCACGTCTCCAGTGTTTGTAGCCATCTGACTTATTAGGTTAGGTAAGTTATTTGCAGCTGTATAACTATTTCCTAGAAACAGTACTTTTTTTGTGTCTTGAGAATGTACTATTTGTAGAGTGCTTATAAGCGTAATAAACATTAAGATTTTCTTCATGCTTAATTTTTCTATAAAATTAGGTAAACTAGGTGAGATTTATAACTAACAAATAGTATAATTACTTAATTTTGTGCAATAATTTTGTACGTATGTCTGAAGAAACAAAATCACTCAATTTTATTGAGCATATCATAGAAGAAGATTTAGCAAATGGCTTATCAAAAGATAAGTTGCGTTTTCGTTTTCCGCCTGAACCTAATGGTTATTTACATATTGGTCATACAAAAGCTATTGGAATTAGTTTTGGTTTAGGAGAAACCTATAATGCACCTGTAAACCTTCGGTTTGATGACACCAATCCAGCAAAAGAAGAGCAAGAATATGTTGATGCTATTAAGCGAGATATTAAATGGTTGGGTTATGAATGGGCAAATGAATTATATTCTTCAGATTATTTTCATACATTATACGATTGGGCTGTTCAGTTAATTAAAGATGGAAAAGCCTATGTAGATTCTCAGTCTAGTGAAGCTATGGCAGAGCAGAAAGGCACTCCAACACAACCTGGTGTTGAAGGACCTTATCGCAATAGAACGGTTGAGGAAAACTTAGATTTATTTCAACGTATGAAGGATGGCGAATTTAATGAAGGTGAACACATTCTTCGTGCTAAAATAGATATGCAGCATCCAAATATGTTGATGCGAGATCCTATCATGTATCGTATTTTAAAGAAAAATCATCACAGAACAGGTGATGAGTGGTGCATTTATCCAATGTACGACTGGACACATGGCGAAAGTGATTATATCGAACAAATTTCTCACTCTTTATGTTCACTAGAATTTAAACCTCATAGAGAACTTTACAATTGGTTTAAGGAGCATGTATATGGTTATGCTTCAAAAAACCTTCCTATGCTTCCCAAGCAACGCGAATTTGCGCGATTAAACCTAAGTTATACCATTATGAGTAAACGTAAATTACTCAAATTGGTTGAAGAAGGTCACGTATCTGGTTGGGACGACCCAAGAATGCCTACCATTTCAGGATTGCGTCGTCGTGGTTATACACCAAACTCTATTAGAAAATTCATCGAAAAAGTAGGTGTAGCTAAACGAGAAAATGTCATCGATGTTTCCCTTTTAGAATTCTGTGTTCGTGAAGACTTAAATCAAACAGCACCAAGAGTAATGGCTGTTTTAGATCCAGTAAAATTAGTGATTACTAATTATCCTGAAGGAAAAGATGAGTGGTTTGATGCCGAAAATAATCCAGAAGATAATAAAGCGGGTTCAAGAAAAGTTCCGTTTTCTAGAGAACTTTACATTGAGAAATCAGATTTTAAAGAAGAAGCAAGTAATAAGTTTTTTAGATTAAAACTAGGAAGTGAAGTCCGTTTAAAAAACGCTTACATCATTAAAGGTGAACGTGTTGTTAAAGATGCCGATGGAAACATTATAGAAATTCATTGTACCTATTCTGAAGATACCTCTAAAAAAGTAAAAGGCACATTGCATTGGGTATCTATTCCTCATGCAATAAAAGTTGAGGTTAGGGAATATGATCGCTTGTTTATGGACGAAGCTCCAGATAGTCATCAAGACAAAGATTTTATGGAATTTATCAATCCAAATTCCTTAAAAATTATTGAAGCCTTTATAGAGCCTAGTTTGGCTAATGTTGAAGTAGGAGAGCGTTTTCAATTTCAACGTATTGGGTATTTTAATGTAGATGATGATTCTGCTCCAGAGCATTTAGTATTTAATAAGACCGTTGGTTTAAGAGATTCTTGGGCGAAACATAAGCCTAAAACTCAACAACATCAAAATAAACCTAAACAACCACAACAGCAACGTCCAGCAATTGAAGTTATTAAACAACTCGGAAAGAAATACACTAATTTACCTGAAGAAAAACGTGAAAAAGTTAAAGCTGAGATTCTAAAACTTGCCGAAGAGGTTAATTATGATGATTTACAACCTTTATTCAACACAGCTGTTAAAAAAGTAGGAACGCGAATTGCAACGATGTTAACCCTCAGTATTCTGCTTAAAAATGGATTAGAACGTAATGCTGACATTGATGCTTTTATCACGAAAGCCTTAGAGGATAAAAATGAACTTTTAGTTACCGAAGCCAAAGCGATGTAATTGCTATAAAACATATAAGTTTTAGCGTTTAGTTTATTTCAGAAACGTTAAAAATTAATAAAGCTATTCGATTTTACTTATATTTATAACACTAACTATAATCAATTTATATCATGGAATTAAATTTTTTAGCAGTTCTTGTTGCTGCAGTAGTACCTATGGTTTTAGGGTTTATCTGGTATGGTCCAATGCTTTTTCAAAATGCTTGGATGCGCGAATCTGGAATGACAGAAGAAAAAATGAAAGGTGGTAATATGGCTGTTATTTTCGGATTGTCATTTGTGTTGTCAATTCTACTTGCCTTTTTCACTCAATTTTTAACGATACATCAATTTGGAGCCTTAGGCATGATTGGTGGTGAAATTGAAACGGCTTTGCCTTCGTATGAAGCGTTTATGGCTGACTACGGAAATGCTTTTAGAACATTTAAACATGGTGCTTTACATGGTGCAATGGCTGGAATCTTTTTAGTATTTCCAATTATGGCAACTAATGGATTATTTGAAAGAAAAAGTTGGAAACTAACATTTATTAATGCTGGTTATTGGACCTTGTGCCTTACAATTATGGGAGCCATCGTTTGTGGTTGGGTTTAATTCTATAACATAAAAGAACTTTAAAAGACTGAAAACATACATTTTCAGTCTTTTTATTTTATCATTTGACACACTTTAAATTATATCATTCAACTTCAGATTTACCTGAATATTGGGACGAACTTCCAGTGCAAGACGTGTTTTTAAAAACTCCTTTTTTAAAAGCATTAGAAGCCTCTAGTCCTACAAATATTTCAACTTATTTTTTAGGTGTTTTTAATTCTAATAATCTCGTGGGAATAGCAATTATTCAGCGTGTTGAAATGTATTTAGATGATGTGTTTAGAAAGACTTCTAACAAATTCTTTAAACGCTGCGGAAAGGTTCTTATTTCAAAAATTGTTAAAGGCAATGCTTTAATCGTTGGTAACCTTATGCATACTGGTCAACATGGCATGTATTACAATACTGAAAGGATAACGCAAGATATTTATTTAAACCAAGTATCTGAAGGTCTTAAAGAACTTACGAAAGTTATAAGAAAACAATTCAATAAGAAAATACGTATTATCGCTTTCAAAGATTATTTTGAAAATGACACATTTCTTAATAGTACAAGCTTCTTTAAAAAACATAATTTTTATAAGGCTCAAGCACAGCCCAATATGATTTTTGAAATTAAAAATCATTGGTTGTCGTCTGAAGATTATGTGTTAGATTTTAACAAAAAATACAGAAGGAGATATAAAACAGCACGTAAAAAAGGCCAAAATATTGAATGTAAAGCGTTGACTTTAATTGATGTTAAGAATTTATCTGACGAGCTTTACAAACTTTACGAAAATGTATCTGATAACGCTGGAGTTAATTCTTTTAAATTACACAACAATCATTTTTATCAACTAAAAAAAGAGCTTCAAGACGATTTTAAACTTTTTGGATACTTTTTAGACCATCAATTAATCGGATTTTATACACTTATTAAAAACAATGATAAACTTGAAACCTATTTTTTAGGCTATAATCCTAAGCTTCAACACAAACATCAAATGTATTTAAACATGTTGTTTGATATGGCTTTTTTTGGTATTGAAAACAAGTATTCTCAAGTGATTTTTGCAAGAACAGCCATGGAAATTAAAAGCTCAATAGGAGCGAAGCCATATCAAATGTTTATTCATTTAAAACACACCAATAATTTTATTGCAAATACAGTATTGAAGCTAGCAGTAAAATACGCAAACCCAGTTAGAGATTGGGAAGAGCGACATCCTTTTTCATAAAATAAGCCTCAAGAATTATCTTGAAGCTTATATAGTTTTTAAAGAGTTATAATTTTAGTCTTCCTTTTTCTTACTAGCATTTTTCATTGCCTCACCAATTTGATTGCTTGCAGTAAAACTAGCCACCATATCATTAAGCATATTACTTCCTGCTTGCGGAGAATTTGGTAATAATATTAAATTACTATTGGTTTCTCCTCCAATGGCTTGCAAGGTATCATAGTGTTGGGTAACAACTATTAATGCAGAAGCTTCTTGAGAGTTGATGCCAACTTTATTAAGCACTTCAACCGATTCTTCTAAACCTCTAGCAATTTCACGACGTTGATCTGCAATACCTTGTCCTTGTAAACGTTTACTTTCTGCTTCGGCTTTTGCTTTTTCTACAATTAAAATACGCGCTGCATCACCTTCAAATTGCGCTGCTATTTTTTCACGTTCTGAGGCATTAATCCTATTCATTGCTTCTTTTACTTGTGCATCAGGATCAATATCTGTTACAAGGGTTTTAATAATGTCGTAACCATAGGTTATCATGGCGTCGTTTAATTCAGATTTTACTGCTATGGCAATATCATCTTTTCTAACAAATACATCATCAAGTTTCATTTTTGGAACTTCGGCACGAACCACATCAAATACATAAGAGGTAATTTGATCATGCGGATAATCAAGTTTGTAAAACGCTTCATAGACCTTATCTCTAATCACTTTGTATTGCACAGATACTTTTAATCGCACAAACACATCGTCTAATGTTTTAGTTTCAATAATGACATCTAATTGTTGAATTTTAAGACTTAATTTTCCTGCAATTCTATCTACAAGAGGAATTTTCATCTGCAAACCAGAATGTCTAATAATTTGGTATTTACCAAATCGTTCAATAATTGCAGCTGTTTGTTGCTTAACAATAAAGAATGCAGAAATCAATATAATTAAGCTGAAAAAAATAATAGGAATAAAAATAAATTGGCCCATAATGAGTTTTTTAAATGGTTAGATGAAATAATCAGTTACTAAATTAAGTTATATTTGCTCAAATCACACATTTGAGATATGCAAAAAAGGCAGTTTATAATATTAGTAGTGTTTTGTATGGCTTTTGTTACAATAAGTAATGCACAGCACAAACGATATACCATTAAAAATGGGATTGGATTAATAGGAGGATTAACTCAATATGATATTACAACCGATAATTTTAAAACCAAAAGCGGTTCTGGATTTATTGGTGGAATGATTGCTACTGTCGATATTCCTCATAAATGGTATACTGTGAGTTACGGTTTGCAACTCTCTCAAAATTCTATTGAAATTGAAGGCCGTTCTCTTAGCACACCTCTTCAAACCGAAATGATAGAATATGATGTTATGGCTGTGCAATTAGCGTTTATGCTTCACGTGAAACTACTTAGTGATAATATTACACTTGATGTTGGTCCGCAACTACAATACAACGGAAAGCTAGATCTTAAAGACAGCAATCAAGAAGAATTCCTTATCAATGGTTACGATAGCTTAATAGCTGAAGATATAAGCGACATTGCTCCTTTTAATGCTAATGGAGTAGTAGGTGCATCAGCAGGAATAGGTAACTTTAAATTAAGAGCAACCTATAGCTACGGATTTACAAATATTTTAAGAAAACTAAACGACGAAGATTTAACTACAACACCTTCTTCAAAAAAGTTTGAAGGCAATCAAACGATGTTGGCTTTTGCCTTGATGATTACGTTTTAGATATATTTTCAACACTTTGTTGTCATTCTGAGCAATAGTGGAAGAATCTTTTTTGGTTTTATACGAGACTTTTCTGTCGGATTCCTCTTTTTAAAGCTATCATTTAAGCTTTAGCAATTAAACTATCTATACGCTTAATGGTTTCTGCCTTACCTATCATATAAATAATATCAAACACATCTGGTCCTTGTAATGCGCCAACAAGTGCTAAACGTAAAGGCATCATCACTTTTCCGAAGCCTATTTCGTTTGAAGTAATCCAATCTTTTATAGTATTTTGAAGGTTTTCAACTGTAAAATCTTCTACACCATCAATCAATTCTTTTACTGTTGTTAAAATGTCTTCTGTTCCTTCTTTTAAAGCTTTTTTTAATGCTTTGTCATCATAAGTATTTGGAGCAACAAAAAAGAAATGGCTCAAATCCCAAAAATCACTAACAAATGTGGCTCTTTCTTTAACTAAAGCAACAACCATTTCAATGTATTGCGTGTCGATTTCTAACAATTCGCTTTTAGAATTTTGAAATGCAACAGCTAAACGATAATTATCTTGTTCTTGCATGTAATGATGATTAAACCACTTGATTTTATCAGGATCAAAACGTGCTCCAGCTTTATTAACACGATCTAAATCAAAAGCATTGATAAGTTCACTTAAGCTAAAAATTTCTTGCTCTGTTCCTGGATTCCAACCTAAAAATGCTAAGAAATTCACAACCGCTTCAGCAAAATAGCCATCTTCTTTATAACCACGTGAAACATCTCCAGATTTAGGATCTGTCCATTCTAAAGGAAATACAGGAAAGCCTAATTTATCACCATCTCGCTTACTTAATTTTCCTTTTCCTGTTGGTTTTAGAATTAAAGGTAAATGTGCAAACTGAGGTGCTTCCCAACCCAAAGCATTGTATAATTGATAATGTAAAGCTAATGAAGGCAACCATTCTTCTCCACGAATTACATGAGAGATTTCCATTAAATGATCATCAACAATATTTGCCAAGTGATAGGTTGGCATACCATCACTTTTAAATAGTACTTTATCGTCTAAAATATTAGTGTCAATTTTAATATCACCACGAATCAGGTCTTTAAGGTGTAAGGTTTCATCCTGTGGTGACTTAAACCGAATTACATAGTCGTCTCCAGCCTCTAATTTAGCTTTAACTTCGTCTTTAGTAAGTGATAAGGAATTACTTAATTTTAATCGGTTATGCCAGTTGTAGATGAAGGTTTTTCCTTTTGCTTCATGGTCTTTTCTATGAAAATCTAAAGTTTCAGGAGTATCAAAAGCATAGTAAGCATGACCTTTTTCAATGAGTTTGTCTGCATACTGCTTATATAAATGCTTGCGTTCACTTTGTCTGTATGGTCCAAAGGTTTCGTTTTTACCTGAACCTTCATCAAAAGGAATGCCACACCAATTCAAAGACTCAACAATATAATCTTCAGCGCCTTCAACATAACGATTTTGATCTGTATCTTCAATCCGAAGCACAAACGTTCCGCGATGTTTTTTAGCAAATAAATAATTAAAAAGTGCTGTTCTAACACCTCCAATATGTAAAGGTCCTGTTGGGCTTGGTGCAAATCGCACACGAACGTCTTTGGTCATGGTTTTTAATTTATGACTGCAAAGATAAAACGATATTTAAGAATAGAAATGCTTAAGCAGAAATCATTTCTTTTGGCACACGTTTATTCATAATGTGAAACCATAAAGGCGGAAACATTGCCAATACCATTGAAGTTGGATAACCATAAGGCATTTGCGGACTTTCATCATGGCAATCTAAAATTTGATATTTCTTTGAAGATTTAAAATGATGATCACTATGTCTGGTTAATTCGTAAAGCACGATTCTTCCTATGATGTGGTTAGAGTTCCAAGAATGAATTTCTTTTACACGCTCGTAACGACCAGACTTTGTTTTAAGGCGAATCAATCCGTAATGCTCAATGTAATTGACGGTTTCAAGAAGCAAAAAGCCAATTATTCCAGCAGAAACAGCAAATAGAAGTCCAATTTTTCCGAATATAAAATATATAATAATCAAATAACAAAGCTGAAACACGGCATACCATAGCATATCATTTTTGATTGAAAAGACGTTTCTATTGTTATTATTTAGCAATTTGTTTTGAATGTTCCACGCACTTAAATATTGTCTAAACACCGAAGTAAACCAAAAGGAGTATACGTTTTGGTTGTATCTTGCTGTTGCTGGATCTTCAGGTGTAGCTGCATGTAAATGATGACCAAAATTATGTTCGATATAAAAATGCATATACAGTGAAGGTAGGAGCAAAGCCTTACCAATAAAACGTTCGTTTGTGGTTAGCCTATGTCCTAATTCGTGAGCAACATTAATACCATTAACACCTAAAACAATGCCAACAGACACAATCATTCCCACAAGTTCATAAGTCGCAAGGTTGTTTGTAGAAGCTTCATATATTCCAAAAAACAACAAACCATAAACGATTGGTAAATTGAGATATAACAACCAATCAAAAATTTTGTTTTTAAGTTTTTGATTCACATCTTCAGATGTTAGGTTACGTGTATCTAAAGGAAAGATTAATTCAAGTAAAGGGATTATTATAAACGCATAAATTGGTGTTAAAAACACAAGACTTCCTTTAAAGAACAATCCAACCCAAGCAATAATAGGAATAGAAAATGCAGCGAGATATTTAAGGTCTTTCATCAATATAGTGTTTTGAATTGGTCTTTATTTTAACACAACTCCTCGAAATTAACAGAATCTTACCAAATTTAGGCATTTGCAGGTTAAAATAAAATTGTAGATTAGTAAGTTAAATAGGAAATGTTGAATAATTTCAAGAACATACAATCTAAGTTAGAGCAATTTATTAGGAGATATTACACTAATGAATTACTAAAAGGCGCGATTTTATTCTTCGCTATAGGCTTGCTGTATTTAATTGTAACATTGTTAATTGAGTATTTTTTATGGCTCAATCCTACAGCTAGAACCATTTTGTTTTGGGTGTTTGTTGCTGTTGAGCTGGCTTTATTCACTAAGTTTATTGCATTTCCTTTAGCTAAATTATTCAAGCTAAAACAAGGCATTAATTATGAAGATGCTTCATTAATTATCGGCAATCACTTTCCAGAAGTTAATGACAAACTGCTTAATGTGCTTCAATTAAACCACAATAGCATTCAGTCTGAACTTCTTGAAGCAAGTATCGAGCAAAAATCTTCAGAATTAAGTCCGATACCTTTTAAGCTAGCTATTAATTTCAAAAAGAACACCAAGTATTTAAAATATGCAGCCATTCCAATAGTGATATTACTAATATCTTATTTAACTGGTAAAATAGATTGGTTTAGTGATAGTTATGAGCGTGTTGTAAACTACCAAACCGCTTATGAACCACCTGCTCCTTTTGAGTTTTTTGTTGCAAATGATAACATGACTGCAATTGAAAACAAAGAATTCAAACTTATGGTCAATACAGCAGGTGATGTGATTCCAGACAATGCTCAGATTCATTATAACGGACAATCTTATTTTTTACAACAAATAGCTCCAGGACAATTTGAGTATCTGTTTCCGCAATTAAAAGATGCGCTTAACTTTAATTTATCGGCTAACGAAGTTCGCTCTAAGGACTATAATATTGATGTGATTAAAGTACCAACGCTAGTTAATTTTGAAATGGTATTAGATTATCCTGCTTATACACAAAAGAACGATGAGATTTTAAAAAGTACAGGAAATTCAACTATTCCTGAAGGCACTAATGTAACTTGGAAAGTTTCTACACGATCTACAGATGAAGTTGCGTTGTATGCAAAAGACACACTTCGTTTTAAACACTTAAATAAAGGCAATTTTGAAGCCTCTAAGCGTATTTTTAATAACACAGATTATAGTATTAGCACAAGTAATGCAAACCTTAAAGACTATGAGAATTTAGCGTTTTCACTTAGTGTGATTAAAGATAGTTATCCTGAACTCAATCTTAAAATGGAAAAAGATTCGTTGGACAACCAGACCTTATATTTTTTCGGACAAGTGAGTGATGATTATGGATTAAGCAAACTACAATTGGTATATTATCCATCAACAAATCCTAATGAAAAATCTTTTGAAAATATTTCCATATCAAAATCAAATTTCGATGAGTTTGTAAGCGCATTTCCAAATCAGTTGAACCTAACGGAAGGTGTGGACTACGAATTCTATTTTCAAGTGTTTGATAACGATGCAATTCATAATTATAAAAGCACTAAGAGTACAGTTTACAATTATAGAAAACTCACTCAAGAAGAAGAAGAGCAAAAACAACTTCAAGAACAAAACGAAACCATTAAAGATATTGGAAAAACTTTTGAAAAACTCAAAGAACAAGACAAACAATTAGAAGAGTTTTCTAAAACACAAAAAGAAAAGAAAGAACTTAATTTCAATGATAAAAAGAAATTTTCAAATTTCTTAAAGCGACAGAAAGAGCAGGAGCAGTTGATGAAAAACTTCAATAAGAAACTCAAAGAAAACTTAGAAGAATTTCAAAACGAAAACGAAGAAAAAGACCAATTCAAAGAAGATTTAAAGCAACGCCTTGAAGAGAATGAAGAACAACTTAAACAAGATGAAAAGCTTTTAGAAGAGTTAGAAAAACTACAAGATAAAATTCAAAAGGAAGAACTCACTCAAAAACTTGAAGAATTAGCGAAACAAAATAAAAACAAAGAGCGAAGCTTAAAACAACTTTTGGAACTAACAAAACGTTTTTATGTGGCTAAAAAGGCTGAAAAATTACAGCAAGAATTAGAGCAGTTGGCTGAAGAACAAGAAAAACTTTCAGAAGAAAGCGAAGAAAACAACACTAAAGAAGCGCAAGAAAAACTAAATAAAAAGTTTGAAGATTTCCAAAAGGAAATGGATGAACTTCAAAAAGAAAACAAGGAACTTAAAAAACCTATAGAGCTGCCTCAAGATAAGCCAACAGAGGAATCTATTAAGCAAGACCAACAAGAAGCGACAGATGCTTTAGAGCAAAAAGAACAAGAAGCAAAAGATAAGCAAGAGTCTGGAGAACAAGGCGAAAAACAAGAACAACAAGAAGAACAAGAGAAGCAAGAGGATAGTCAACAAGAAACTCAACCTCAAAGCCCACAACAAAAAGCTAAAAAGAAGCAAAAGCAAGCTGCAAAGAAAATGAAAGAAATGAGCGGACAAATGGCTCAAATGATGCAAATGAGTGGTGGTGATCAAATGCAAGAAGATGCTACGATGTTGAGACAAATTTTAGATAATTTGGTGTTGTTTTCGTTTGATCAAGAAGGTCTAATGGATCAGTTTAAGAGCATAGAAATTAACCACAATGAATATGGTAAATTTTTAAGAAAGCAAAGCAACTTAAAAGAACACTTTGAACACGTAGATGATAGTTTGTTTGCATTATCATTACGTCAGCCTAAAATTTCAGAGCAAGTCAATAAGCAAATCACAGAAGTGTATTTTAATATTGATAAATCACTCGGACAATTATCTGAAAACCGCTTACATCAAGGTGTAGCAGCGCAACAATACACAATTACAGCGACTAATGAATTAGCGAGTTTTTTAAGTGACATTCTTGACAATATGAATATGCAAATGAATCCTTCAATGGGACAAGGAGGAGGAGATATGCAACTGCCAGACATTATCATGAGTCAGGAGCAGCTTAATGAGCAAATGAAAGATGGTATGAAAAAAAGTCAGCAAGGCAAGCCACAAGAAGGCGAAGGAGAAAAAGAAGGTGAAGGTGAGAAAGAAGGAGATAAAGAAGGTAAAGGGAAAAAATCAAAAAAAGGCAAAAAGGGAGAACAAGGTGAAGGTGATGGTGGAGAAAATGGAAATTCTCAAGGCGAAGGCGAAGGAAGTAACGAAGATTTAAATGGCGAATTGTATAAAATTTACCAACAACAACAACAATTGCGACAAGCTCTAGAAAATAAACTTGGTGAATTAGGAAAACAAGGTCAAGGCAAGCAGCTTTTAAAAGACATGGAAGACGTTGAGCTGGATTTGATCAATAAAGGATTTACAAACCAAACACTTCAAAAAATGATGGATTTACAACATCAATTATTGAAAATGGAAAACGCAACATTTATGCAAGGCGAAGATAATAAACGCAAATCCGAAACTGATAACACAACGTTTAAAAACACAAGCAATAATAAGCTACCTACTGCAAAAGAATATTTTAACACAACTGAAATTTTAAACAGACAAGCCTTACCTTTGCAGGACGTTTACAAAAAGAAAGTCCAAGAGTATTTTAAAAAAACCAATGATCAGCTTTAACTACGAAACCGATTTTAAGTTATCTAAGGCACAAGATTTTTCTAAGTGGATTTCTAATGTGATTGTTTCCGAAGATTGCCGTGAAGGTGATATTAACTACATTTTTTGTAGTGATGATTACTTACATGATATTAATTTGAAATATCTAAATCACGATACCTTAACAGACATTATTAGTTTTGATTATTCCGTAGGAAAAGAACTACATGGAGATATTTACATTTCGATTGAAAGAGTAGCAGATAATGCTAAAGATTTTAATGTAGAGTTCACAGAAGAACTAAAGCGTGTTATGGTACATGGAGTGCTTCATTATTGTGGTTATAAAGATAAATCAGAATCTGATAAACTTACAATGCGCTCAAAAGAAGATTTCTATATCAATCAACTATCTTAATATATTCGGATTTAGGCGTATATTTGCAAACTGAAAATTTTAAAAACTAATGTTCCACGTGGAACAATTTTATAGATTATGTTTAACGAGGTATATGATGTTATAGTAGTTGGAGCTGGTCATGCAGGAAGCGAAGCTGCTGCTGCAGCGGCAAATATGGGAAGCAAAACACTTCTTATTACTATGAATTTACAAAACATTGCTCAAATGTCTTGTAATCCAGCTATGGGAGGAATTGCTAAAGGACAAATCGTTAGAGAGATTGATGCTTTAGGTGGTTATAGCGGAATTGTAAGCGATACTTCTGCAATTCAATTCAAGATGTTGAACAAATCTAAAGGACCAGCTATGTGGAGTCCGAGAGTTCAAAGTGATCGCATGCGTTTTGCTGAAGATTGGAGATTGCTTTTAGAACAGACCAATAACTTAGATTTTTATCAAGAAATGGTTTCTGGTTTGTTGGTTGAAAAAGATAAAGTTGTTGGTGTTAAAACATCTTTGGGATTAGAGGTTAAAGCAAAAACCGTAGTGCTTACAAACGGAACATTTTTAAACGGACTAATTCATATTGGTGACAAAAATTTTGGAGGAGGAAGAGCAGGAGAAAGAGCAGCTACAGGTATTACTGAACAACTTATAGATCTAGGTTTTGAATCTGGACGCATGAAAACAGGAACGCCTCCTAGAGTAGATGGTCGATCTTTAGATTATTCTAAAATGATTGAACAACCAGGAGATGAGTATCCTGAAAAATTTTCATATTTAGAGCATATTAAACCATTAACAGAACAGCGTTCGTGTCATATGACGTATACGAGTCCTGAAGTGCACGATTTGTTACGTGAAGGCTTTGAGCGTTCACCAATGTTTAATGGTAGAATTAAAAGTACTGGACCACGTTATTGTCCTTCAATTGAAGATAAAATTAATCGATTTGCAGATAAAGAAAGACATCAATTATTTGTAGAGCCTGAGGGTTGGAATACAGTTGAGGTTTATGTCAATGGATTCTCTACATCCTTACCTGAAGATGTTCAATTTAAAGCATTAAAGTCTGTTGCTGGCTTTGAAAATGTCAAATTTTTTAGACCTGGTTATGCAATTGAATACGATTATTTTCCGCCAACACAATTGAAACATACTCTAGAAACAAAATTAGTTGACGGACTGTTTTTTGCTGGTCAAATTAATGGAACTACAGGTTATGAAGAAGCTGCGTCACAAGGTTTGATGGCAGGAATAAATGCAGCGTTAAAGGTTCAAGAAAAGGAGGAATTTATATTAAAACGTAATGAAGCATATATTGGTGTTTTAATAGACGATTTAATAACTAAAGGAACTGAAGAGCCTTATCGTATGTTTACCTCTAGAGCAGAATATAGAACCTTGTTACGACAAGATAATGCAGATTTTAGATTAACTCCAAAAGGATTTGATTTAGGTTTAGCTAGTGAAAATCGTTTGCGTCGTATGGAAGAAAAACATAAGCAGTCTAAAGATTTTGTAGATTTTTTTAGAACAACTAGCGTGAAGCCTGAAGAAGCAAATCCGGTTTTAGAAGCAAAAAAGTCATCTTTGGTAAAGCAGTCTGATAAGATGTTTAAGTTGTTTGCTCGTCCTAATATTGCTATTGAAGATATGCGTCAATTTAAAGCAGTTGAACAGTATATTCAAGAACATGAATTAGATCGAGAAGTGATTGAACAAACAGAAATTCAAGTTAAATACTCTGGTTATATTGAGAAAGAACGCAATAATGCTGATAAATTAAATCGACTTGAAAATGTAAAAATACCTCGTAATTTTGATTATGAACAACTCAAATCAATGAGTACAGAGGCTAAGCAAAAATTATCTAAAATTCAACCTGTAACCATTTCACAAGCCTCAAGAATTTCTGGAGTATCACCAGCAGATGTTTCAGTCTTATTAGTGTATTTAGGTCGATAAGTAGCAGATGTTTCACGTGGAACATTTGGTGATTTCGAGAGCCTCAATCACCAAAACTCAATCGGTTGCTGAGGCTCTTGAAGTAACCAAAATATGAGCAAAAAACACATCTATCTAAAAGTTAAAGACCACTCAGTTTCTGGAGAGGATTTTGAACTGCTCTATAATGAAGCATTAGATATGCTAGAAACGCATCCTCGACCTTCAGAAGAACAGTTGCCAAAATATTATCAAAGTGAAGATTATATTTCTCACACAGACGCTAAGCGTAATTGGTTTGAAAAGGCGTACCAGTTTGTTAAATCTATAGCTTTAAAACGGAAACTAAATCTAATTAATTCTTTTAGTTTTTCAGATAAACGACTTTTAGATGTAGGCTGCGGAACAGGAGATTTTTTAAAAATCGCCAAAGAAAATAATTGGCAGGTTTCAGGAATTGAACCTAATTCAAATGCGAGAAAAATAGCTAATGGTAAAACAGGTAATTTTGTGTTTGATAGTGATCAATTATTAAAATTTAAACCACAAAGTTTTGATGTGATTACACTTTGGCATGTGTTAGAGCATTTACCAAAATTAGAAAATCATATTTCAATTTTTGAATCCCTTTTAAAACCCAATGGTCGATTAATTATTGCTGTTCCAAATTATAAAAGTTTTGATGCTTTGTACTATAAAAAATATTGGGCAGCTTTTGATGCACCAAGACACTTATGGCACTTTTCACAGCAATCTATTTCTAAATTGGTTCAACAGCAAGGGATGCAATTAGTAAAAATAAAACCAATGTCGTTTGATTCGTATTATGTGTCATTACTATCTGAAAAATATAAAAATGGCTTTATGAATCCTTTTAAAGCATTTTGGATTGGTTGGCGATCTAATCTTAAAGGAAAACGATCTAGTGAATATTCCTCATTGATTTATATCATTAAGAAGACCTAAAAATTAATTTTAGACGATTTAAGAAAGGTTTGTGCTTAATAGTATATTATTCCATTGCTGTTTTATAAACATCAAATTAAAGCGTCTACAGGTGTTGTTTTTTAATAGGCATTAGCAATGCTATTTTCTGTATGCATTGATATTATTTATAATTCTAAATTTTAAAGAATTAGTACAACCACTTTCATACATTTGCAAAAATTTAAAAAACTTAAAATGAAAAAATTATTAGCAGTGTTGTCTATAACACTTGTTTTCGCATCTTGTCAAGAACAACAAAAAATTGCATATATCGATAATGCCAAAGTTGTAAATGAATTTCAAAAGAAAGTAGATTTCGAAAAGAAGTTTCAAGTAAAAATTGATGCCTTTAATAAAAAAGCAGATAGCCTAGATAAGGCTATTCAAATGGAAGCGCAATTGTTTCAAACCAAAGCAGCAGCTATGTCAAAGAAAAAGGCTGAGACTGAGTATCAAGTTTTAATTCAGAAAAAGCAGATGCAAGATTATCAGCTAAAAGCCGAAGAGCAAACATTGCAAGCTGAAGGTCAAAAGCAAATAGACACACTTATAAAAGAAGTTAAGGCATTTGTAAAAGATTACGGAAAGAAAAATAAATATGCTTTTATTCTTGGAGCAAATGATGCTGGAAGTGTAATGTATGGTGAAGATTCTAGCGATATTACTCAAGTAATAATAGATGCTCTTAACGCAGATAGCAAATAAAATTAAAGCATAATATGATACAATTACGTTTAAAGAGGCTTTTATAGTCTCTTTTTTTTTAGCATGATATGTTTTATAGCAACGCATAAATTTAAATTTAGTTGTTTTTATATGCAACCCTTATTTTTTTGCGTTGTCTATGGTATTATAAAATCAATCAAAAAACGAATACATTAATTATGAAACACATTTTTTTAGGCATTTGCCTTGCCTTTAGTGCTATTTTATTTGCCCAAGAAACCTACACAGTTAGGGGAATAATTAAGGACACCAAAAATGGTGAAACCTTGTTAGGAGCTTCTGTTTTTTTAAAGGGAACCACCAATGGCTCTATGTCAAATGAATATGGTTTTTTCTCAATAACAGCTCCAAAAGGAACGTACACACTTGTAGTGTCTTATTTAGGATACGAAGAGATCACAAGAGAAATAATTCTTGATGTTGACCAAACATTAAACTTTGAGATCAAAGAACTTTCAACGCAGTTAGACGAAGTCGTTATCGTCGCAGACGAACCGGAAAGGGTTAATATTAGAAAACCTCAAATGAGTGTTACAAAACTTAATGCAGCAACAATAAAACAAATGCCAGCAGTATTAGGAGAAGTAGATGTAATAAAATCAATACAAATGCTTCCAGGTGTAACAAATAATGGTGAAGGAACAGGAGGTTTTAACGTAAGAGGAGGTGCAGCAGATCAAAACTTAGTGCTTCTTGATGAAGCAATAATATACAATACTTCACACTTTTTTGGTTTCTTCTCAGTCTTTAATAACGATGCTATCAAAGACATAAAATTGTATAAAGGAGATATTCCAGCTAAATTTGGTGGTAGAGTTTCTTCAGTTTTAGATGTAAGGCAAAAAGATGGGAATAGTAAAGACTTTGCATTAACAGGAGGTGTTGGATTAATATCTAGCAGATTAACAGCTGAAGCTCCTGTTTTTAAAGACAAGGGATCGTTTTTAGTAGCAGGCCGAACCTCTTATGCTCATTTGTTTATGCCAGCTATTGAAGAAGTTAAAGACGATAAAATCTCTTTTTATGATCTAAATTTAAAAACCAATTATGAGATAAATGAAAATAACCGTATCTACTTATCTGGTTACTTTGGAAGAGATATTTTTGACTTATCAAACATTGTAAAAAACAGATATGGTAATATGTCTGGTAATTTAAGATGGAACCATATATTCAATGACAAACTGTTTTCTAATCTATCCTTAATTTATAGTAAGTATGATTATCAAGTTATTTTAGATTTTGTTCAATTAGATTGGATCGCTGATATCAAAAACTACAACCTTAAATATGATTTTAAATATTATTTAAATGAAAAAATTAAATTAGATTTTGGATTGAGCGGAATACTATATAACCTTAATCCAGGTGAAGTAAAACCAACAGATGAAAATTCTCCAATTAACTACCTCAAGCTAGAACAGAAACGGGCTTTTGAAAGCGGATTGTATATTAGCGCAGAGCATAAAATCACAAATAAATTAACAGCTCAATATGGATTGCGTTATAGTAGATTTTCTAGACTTGGTGGTCAAAATTTAACTAATTATGTCAATGATCAACCGGTTGTATATAATAGTCAATTAGGTATCTATGAAGAAGGAGAGGAAACAAGCGAAACGTTTTATAAAAAAAGTGAAAGCATCAAAACATTCAACAATTTTGAACCTAGACTAGGATTGTCTTATCAACTAAACGAATCTTCTTCTGTAAAAGCTAGTTATACCAAATCTTCTCAATATTTACACCTATTATCAAACACTACAGCTGTAACACCATTAGATGTTTGGACACCAAGTGGTAAGTATATTAAACCTCAATTATCTAATCAATATGCCATAGGTTATTATAAAAACTTTAAAGACAATACATATTCTTTAGAGGTAGAAGGCTATTATAAAAAAATTAAAAACAGAATAGATTATGTAGATGGTTCTAATTTAATTGGCACAAATACAATAGAGACCGAAATACTAAATGGTAAAGCCAGAGCCTATGGTTTAGAAATATTACTCAGAAAAAACAAAGGTAAGTTTACAGGATGGTTAGCTTATACATTATCAAAATCTGAGCAAAAAACGTTAGGAGGTAAAGCTGGTGGACCAGGAATTAACAAAGGAAACTGGTACAATACTCCTTACGACAGGACTCACGATATCTCATTAACAGGAATGTATAAACTTAATGATAAGTGGAGTTTTAGTGGCAATTTAGTTTTTCAAACAGGAAGACCTGTAACTTATCCAAATGGACAATACGAATACGAAGGCTTATCTATAGCAAGCTTTTCTGGTAGAAATGAAAACCGTTTGCCAGCTTACCATAGATTAGATATATCTGCCACATATAAACCTAACAGAAAACCAGATAGACGTTGGAAAGGAGAGTGGGTATTTGGTGTTTATAATGCTTATAATAGAAAAAATGCAGCTTCAATTTCTTTTGGACAAAATGAAGAGACTGGCCAAAACGAAGCTACTCGAATTTCAATTTTTGGAATCATACCATCAATCACGTACAACTTTAAATTTTAATATCATGAAAATATATATAAAGTCAGTTTTAGTATTAGTTCTAATCATTTTCACGTCTTGTGAAGATGTTATAGATGTAGATGTACCAACAGCACCTCAGCGTTTGGTAATTGAAGCCTCTTTAGATTGGCAAAAAGGAACCACAGGAAATAATCAAACTATTAAATTAAGTTTATCAACACCTTTTTTTGATACTACTAGCAATACAGCTGTTACAGGCGCATCAGTTAAAGTAACTAACTCTAACTCTGGAGATGAGTTTGTTTTTATAGACCAAAATGATGGTACGTATACTATCAATAATTTTGTTCCAATAATTAATAATTCTTATACACTTGAAGTTGTTTATAATAACGAAACATATACAGCATCAGAAACGTTAATGTCTGTTCCTGCAATAACACGAGTAGAACAGTCTTTAGAAGGAGGTTTTGATGATGAGATTTTAGATGTAAGCATTTTTTGGAACGACCCTATCGATGAAGAAAATTACTATTTCATAAGTTTTATAGAAGAAGGAGATTTGTTCGTAACCCTTGAAGACGTATCAGATGAATTTACAAATGGAAATGAAATGGATGAATTTTTTGAAAAAGATGGAGATGATGAAGATGAACCACATTTACAAGAATTTATTCCAGGTGACGAAGTTGAGATTTCATTGTATGGTGTTTCCGAACAGTTTTACAATTACCTTCAATTATTAATTGAGCAATATGATAGTAATGGAGACCCTTTCAGTTCTATTCCAGCTGAAATTAGAGGAAACTGTATTAATCCATCTAACCCAGAAAATTATGCATTTGGATACTTTAGACTTACCGAATATGATACTGTAAATTATACATTTCAATAGTAACTCAATGAGTTCAATTATAAAAACTCTAATGTTAAGATTGATTGTTTAGCGTTTTTTGGCTGCCTGTAAAGGCAGCTTTTTTACATAAATTTGTCTTAAAGAAACAGATAATCATTTTTTTAAAATAAAATGCAACCTTTAATAACTTTAATTGTCTATTAATAATGTAGAGGATTAAAATATTGCATGTATTATAAGAAATAGTGAATAATTCTATACTATTTACACATAAAGAACTCATAGAGAAGAGCAAATTGGGTGACCGTAAAATGCAATACAAGCTGTATTCACTTTACGTTGACGCAATGTTTAATGTTAGTATAAGAATTGTTAAGATAAAAGAAGATGCAGAAGACATCATACAAGATAGTTTTACAGATGCATTTAGGCATTTAGAAACATTTAAATATCAAAGCACTTTTGGATCGTGGCTAAAACGTATTGTAGTTAATAAAAGCATAAACTACTTAAAAGTAAAGCGAATACCTTTAACTGCAATCGAAGAGCATGATTATTGGATTTCCGAACCAGAAGAAATTGAAGATAATCCGCTAGACATTAGTAAAATAAAAGACGCTATTAATAAGCTACCTCATGGCTATCAAACCATAATAAATCTCTATTTAATTGAAGGTTATGATCATAACGAGATTGGCGATATATTAGAAATTAGTGTGTCAACCTCTAAGTCTCAATATCATAGAGCAAAAAAGAAGTTGGTTGAATTAATTAGTTGATTATGAAGGACGAATTAGAAAAGTATATAGTAGAAAATAAAAGAGAGTTTGACGATTACAAACTTGACGAGGTACATAAGTTAAAACTTTGGGATAACATTAATGAAAATCTACAAGACAAACAACCTCAGAAAGTTATTCCTATATGGAAACAACCAGTATTCAAGATTGCCGCAAGCATTATCATAGTATTAGGTTTTACTTTTTCATTTTATAGATTAAGCGGCAATGAGTCTGAGAATGATATTGTAAATCTAGAACTTAATGAAATTGATAATTATTACAAGTCACTAGTAAACAACCAAATACAACTCATTAAAAATAGTCAAACCTTATCAATTGAAGATCAAGAAGACTTCTTGCTTTTAATAGACGATTTAGATTCAGAGTATAATACACTAAAGCAGGAGCTTAAGGAAAGAATTAACGATCAAAAGGTTATTGAAGCAATTATTGAGAATTATAGAAAAAAAATACAATTAATGGAGAATCTACTAGAGAGATCCTACCAAACAAAAACTAATATTGATGAAGGCGAACTTATTTTATAAAATAGTTATTTGTAGTGTTTTAGTGCTGCTTTCATATAAAGTACAAGGACAAAACAAGCTATCAAAGCAAATAAAGAAAACATATCCTTTAACAAATAATGGAGCTTTATATTTAGAGAATAAGTATGGAGATGTCGTTATAAGTGGTTGGGATAAAGACCAAATTGAAATAGTTGTAAATATTGAGGCTAACGGAAAAAACACCGAAAAAGCACAAGAGCTTTTAAGTTTAATTCATAGCAATATTGAAGCGTCAAACAAACTTGTTGTTGTTAAATCAGAAATATCAAATAAAAACACAGGCTTTTTTACTAAATACCTTAATAAAATAGATCCGTTTAATAACGAAAAAGCAAATACAGTAATAAACTATACAATATCATTACCAAAATATGCTAAAATTGAAATACTCAATAGATATGGAGATTTGGTGATTTCTGATTGGAATGGAGAGCTAAAAACAAATGTAGAACATGGAGACATTAGAATTTTAGATACTATTACCAATTCAGATGTATCAATAGATTACGGAAAACTTAGAGCCAATACGCTTTTAGAATCAAAAGTAACAGCAAAAGAGGCTTCAATTTCAATTAGTAATTCTAAGCAACTAAAGTTAGATTCCGATGGATCAGAAATAACTTTAGGTACTGTAGAAAGCTTAGAATTAATTTCAAACAAAGATGAGTTTGAAGCCAATCAAATACATAAAGTTTTCGGAACTGTTAAATACTCTACACTAGTGTTTAATAACGTTTCTAGTAATGTAAATTTAGATTTAAGTTTGGCCGAGTTAAGGTTGCTTAAGTTTAACACAGCATATCCTAAATTAACCATTAATCAGAGGTCTTCTGAAGTATATGTAAATATCTCTGAAACGAACTTTAAATTTGATGCTAGATTAGAACAAGGTGTTTTGCGCATTCCTAAATCTCTTCATAATATTTCAAGTGAAGTTATTGATGAAAAAAACAAAATAAGAAATATTACAGCATCATATAAAGAGCAAGGAGAAGGAGCGTTCTATTTTAAAGGAATAAAGGGAGTTATCATTTTAAAAGAACTATAAAATCAATCAATCAAATGAAAAAAATAATTATTCTAGCGTTAGCCTTTGTTAGTGCCAATCTATTGTGTGCACAAACAGAGGAAACAAAAGGCTATGTAGAGTTCGACGATAGAGAAAATGTCGTTCATGGAGTTTATTTAGGATTAGGTGTGCACTACGGAAGAATGGATGGAGAAGATACAGGTTTTGCAACTATCAAATTGGCATATGTTGCTAATCGTCGATTAGAAGTTGGGTTTGCCGCAACAGGCTTCATCAATTCCAGACCAAATACACAACCAGAGTTATTTGATGGTGATGAAGTTGCAATGTTTGGAGGTTATGGTGGTTTTCACTTAGAACCAATTTTATTTGGCGAACGTTTTATTAGTTTATCTTTTCCAATGTTAATAGGTGGTGGAGCAGTATCATATAGTGGTATTGACACAGTAGAAAATGAAGATATTGAATTTGAAGATGGTGATTTTGATAGTTTTTTTATAGTTGAGCCAGGAATTAATATTTTATATAATTTTTCTCGATATACACAACTTGAAACAGGAATTAGATATCGATTTACTAGTGAATATGATCTTGCTCCTTTCGAAAAAAAAGGAAACCTAAACGGTTACTCAATAATGATTGGACTTAAAGTAGGTGTCTTTAATTTGGGAAGAAAGAAAAAAATTAAAGATGATTTTAACTAAATTTACCAAACAGCTCGATTTTTAGGGTAATATGTTTCTATTTCTCTTTTAGACATTACTATTGTTGTAACCATTTTAAAATCGCCTGATTAGTTTCTTCTGGTTTTTCTTGTTGAATACAATGGCCACAATCTAAACTAATAATTTCTACATTAGGTACGAAATCTTTTAGATTTTCTAACTTAGGAATCATATCCTGTTCACCATATATCATAAGCGTAGGATGTTGAATGATTGGGTTTATATCTGTTAGAAGATGCCAATTTCGGTCAAGGTTTCTGTACCAATTTATGCCTCCAGTAAATCCTGATATTTCGAAAGCAGAAACATAAACAGCTAATTCATTGTCACTCATTATTGGTTCACCAAGTGGTTGTTCTGCTCTTGCAAGGTTAATCATTAGCATTCCTGGTTCAGGGATTGCAGGAGGTACATTTTTTCGGAATAAATTATTAAGAAACTGAAATTTATTTTCATTCAATATAGCATCTGCTACTCCTACTTGTCTATTAAAGTGAACAAAATAGTTATCTGCTCCAAATATTTCCTCCATCCATTCAATCCAAGGCTTTTCTCCTCGTACTTGATAAGGTAAAGCTAAATTTATTATGTTTTCTACTCGTTCAGGATGTAATAAAGCAAGGCTCCATACGATATTTGCTCCCCAATCATGACCTATAAAAGTGGCTTTTTCATATTCGTAATGGTCGAGTAGAGCGATTAGATCTCCTGTTAAATGTTCAATATCGTACTCTGTTATTTCGGTTGGGCAAGATGACTTTCCATAACCTCTTTGATTTGGAATAATAATGTGATAACCAGCTTGTACAAGTTTAGGAACTTGAAAACGCCAAGAAAATGCATTTTCTGGAAAACCATGACAGAGCACAATTGGCTTTCCTTTATTCTGTTTACCAGCTTCAAATATTTCAAGTTCTATACCATTAACTGAAATCATAGTGGGATTAGGAAAGTCAACCGAATTATTTTTTTTGTCCATTACATTTGTAATTTATTGTTTGTAAACTATTGTAATGCAAAAGTAAATCCAGCCGATGACAGCCTTATGGCAAGGGTCAAAAACAGTTAATGATATTTATCAAAATATTCTTGTAAAGTCATTTTATGAGGTTCGAATTTTTCTGTTAGAATTTCCATTTTTTGAATTCGGTCTGGTCTAAAAAATCTAAACTCGTTACGCAAGCGACACCATGCAACTAAATACCAATTTTCAGAATTTAATATTGCGAAAGGCTCTATTACTCTAGTAGAAGTAGTGTTCTCTTTATTGATATATTCTATTCTAACAAGGTTGTAATTGGTTAAGGCATTTTGTAAATCGGATAAATTATTACTATTTCTTTCTCGATTTATGTTTTGGTCATAACGCGTACGATCAAGCAGTATATTAGCTCTTTCTTTTGTTGTATATTTTAAAACGGATTTAATTTTATCCATTGCTTCCAAATAGTCTTTTACAAAAGAAGCATCTTTACTATTTAGTACTAACTGTTCAGCAAGAATTAAAGCATTTGCTTGTTTTTCGGTAAACATTACAGGTGGAATTTTGTATCCTTCCATTAAAGTATAACCCTTTCCTTCTTCTGCAAATACAGGAACACCAGATTGCTCTAATGCTTTTATATCTCTGTAGATAGTTCTTTTACTAACATTAAATTTAGCAGCTAATTCCGAGGCAGTTACAATTCGTTTAGTCTGTAATTGAATTAAAATTGCTGTTAGTCTTGATAATCTATTTGTTTCAGAATAATCCATTTTAAAATGTAGATACTGGTTTTTTTAAATGGCTTGTAACAGTTTTATACTCAGGTTTTTTTATGCAATAATCGAGTGAGTTTTATAGACAAATCAGTTAAAATAATTTTTGAGTTTCCGTTTCGTTCTATATGATAGATGGCGTCTTGAAGCTCTTCAGAAATTTCCATGATGTTATTTCCATGAACAAATGGTGCAAATTTTTCAAGCTTAAAAGATGTTTTTGGCTCTATAAACACTAATGCTTCAGCCTTGTAATTTAGAAGCAAAGCTTGTCTGAAGAAATCGAGACAAAAATTTAGAAATTGCTTTTGAGTTTCTCTACCTGTTTTAGCGATGGTTTCGCTCCAAGAGATTAAATCATGAATTGCGCTTTTATTGCCTTTGGCTTTAAAGGCAGAGCGAATCCAAAACACAAACCAGTCTTCAAATTGTGTGTCTTCACTATCATTATAAACTAAATCACATGCTTTATTGTAATTTCCATTAGCTTGATGCGCAATTTTGATAGCATCTGTTTCGGGAATTTGATAATTTTTAATCAAAGCACCTTTAATTACATCTTCGGCTAAAGGCGGAAAATGTAACACTTGACAACGTGAGCGAATGGTGTTTATAATTTGTTCTTCATCTTCAGCAATAAGAATAAAAATGGTATTGTTTGGTGGTTCTTCAATAAGTTTCAACAATTTGTTTGAAGCCGAAACATTCATTTTTTCAGCCCTCCAAATTAGCATCACTTTGTAACCACCTTCATAAGCTTTTAACGATAAAGTTTTAACGATATCTTGAGATTCGTCAACACCAATTTGTCCTTGTTTATTATCAATTCCTAAAATGCGATACCAATCAAATAAATTTCCATAAGGCTGTCTATCAATAAGCTGTCGCCATTCTTCCATAAAGTGTTTTGAAACAGGATGACTTTTTACCTTATCTGTAGTTGCTACAGGAAATGCAAAATGTAAATCAGGATGAGATAAGTTTTTAAACTTTAAATTGCATGCCTCATTGCCATTAGTGTTTTTGCCATCAGTATTTTTACATAACAAATACTGTGCATAAGCAATAGCCATTGGTAATGTTCCAGAACCTTCAGGACCAACAAATAATTGTGCGTGAGGTACTCGACCACGATCTGCACTTTTTGTTAGATGATTTTTAATATGTTCTTGTCCTAAAATGTCTTCAAATAGCATGGCGTAAAGATACTTTTTTTATCATATTAATTTGCGCAAACATTTTCACAATAAAACATCTTTTGTCAAACTTTTTTATTGGTTACATTTGCGGAACAATTCTCTAAAAACAGATTTATGAAAACCTTAAATGATTTCAATTTTGATAAGAAAAAAGCATTAATACGTGTCGATTTCAATGTGCCTTTAAGCGATAGCTTCGAAGTAACCGATGCCACCAGAATTGTATCAGCAAAACCTACAATTATAAAGATTCTTGAAGATGGTGGAAGCTGTATTTTAATGTCGCATCTAGGACGACCAAAAGGTGTTCAAGACGAATTTTCATTACGTCATATTATTAGTAAAGTTGAAGATGTTTTAGGAGTTGAAGTAAAATTTGTTGAGCATTGTATTGGTGCTGAAGCTGAAGCAGCAGCCGAGAATTTAAATCCAGGTGAAATTTTATTGTTAGAGAACTTACGTTTCCATGACGAAGAGAAACAAGGTGATTTGGCCTTTGCCGAAGCACTATCTAAATTGGGAGACATTTATGTTAATGATGCCTTTGGAACAGCACACAGAGCGCATGCTTCAACGACTATTATAGCTCAATTTTTTCCAGAGTACAAATGTTTCGGACATCTTTTAGCTCAAGAAATTGAAAGTATTAAAAAAGTTATGGAAACAGGAGAAAAACCTGTTTTAGCAGTTCTTGGTGGCGCAAAAGTGTCTTCAAAAATCACAATTATTGAAAATATTTTGGACAAGGTTGACCATTTAATTGTTGGAGGAGGAATGACTTTTACCTTTATAAAAGCTCAAGGTGGACAAATTGGAGCTTCTATTTGCGAAGACGATAAGATAGAATTGGCTCTTGAAATTATAAAGCAAGCTAAAGCAAAAAATGTTCAAATTCATTTACCAATAGATGTAATAGCCGCAAATGCTTTTAGTAATGATGCAGACACTCAAATAGTTGATGTAGATAAAATACCAAATGGTTGGCAAGGTTTAGACGTTGGTCCAAAATCTAAAGAAAACTTTCATAATGTAGTGATGCAATGTAAAACCATTTTATGGAATGGACCATTAGGTGTTTTTGAAATGGAAAATTTTGCAAACGGAACCATAGCTTTAGGAAACTCAATTGCTGAAGCCACTGCAAATGGAGCTTTTTCACTTGTTGGTGGAGGCGATTCTGTTGCAGCAGTTAAACAATTTGGCTTTGAAAATAAAGTGAGTTACGTAAGTACAGGAGGAGGAGCAATGCTCGAAAGCCTTGAAGGGAAAACATTGCCTGGAATTGCTGCTATATTAGAATAACACCTTAGGTTTTTCGGAAGAATCTTACAGGTCTTGTTAAATTGTCTAGTCAAACTTTCATTTTTATTAAAAAAATACGATTTTAGCTGACCTATCGTTTTGATAGTTAAATAATCTACCAATGAACCTAAATCTTAAACGTTTAACTTTTGGTATTCTATTGAGTTGTACACTAGGCTTTGGTCAAGACAGTATTCCAAAATCAACAGAAACAAAATTACCAATAGAGCCTTCAGAAGACAACACCACTGTTGCTGTCGATTCTCTTATAGATGGTAAGAAAGTAATAACGGCTAAAATAAAGGCTGAGTTAGATTCAACAGCTATAAGACATTTAGAAGATCATCAACATGCAGCTGAGATTGATAGAAAATGGCTTGAAGAATTGTATAGCAATAACCTTTTTGATACCATATACAAAACAGTTTCAGAATTAAAATATGAACCAGTTGAGTATCCAGAATTACCTACAGATACTTTAAAAGCAAGACTTAAAGAATTAAATGCTCGAACACCTTTTAATATTGAGTATAATCCTTCGTTAGAGAGTGTTATAAAATCCTATTTAAAACACCGAAGGAAGTCAATGGAAAAATTAATGTCTTTAAGCGATTATTATTTTCCATTATTTGAAGAATCTTTAGACAACCATGATATTCCTTTAGAAGTAAAATATCTTGCTATTGTAGAATCTGCACTTAAACCCAGAGCAAAGTCTAGAGTTGGAGCTACAGGTTTGTGGCAGTTTATGTTTGGTACAGGAAAAGAATACGGTTTAAATGTAAGTAGCTATGTTGATGAACGTAGTGATCCTGTGAAATCTACTGTTGCAGCTAGTCAATATTTAGCCAAGCTTTATAAAATTTTTGGTGATTGGGATTTGGCTCTAGCAGCTTACAATTCTGGTCCAGGAAATGTAAGTAAAGCCATTAGACGATCAGGTGGCTATGAAAATTATTGGAACATAAGGCCACATTTACCTCGTGAAACTGCAGGATATTTGCCTGCATTTTTGGCAACGATGTATATTTTTGAATTTGCAGAAGCACATGGTTTTAAAAAGCAACGTCCAAATTACCACTACGTTGAAACAGATACCATTCATGTAAAGAAAATGATTACTTTAGATCAGGTGTCAGAATTGCTTAAAGTGCCTATTGAAGAGTTACAGTTTTTAAATCCGTCTTATAAATTAGATATCATTCCATTTATTAAAGGCGAAAATTATACCTTACGCTTACCTCGAAATGTTGTTGGAAAATTCGTCACCAATGAAGATCAAATCTATGCTTTTGCCGAAGAAGAATTTAGTAAAAGAGAAAAGCCTTTACCTCAGTTTTTTGATTCAGACTCTAAAGTTAGATATCGTGTGCGATCTGGAGATTATTTAGGAAAAATAGCACGAAAGTATGGTGTTCGTGTGAGTCAGATAAAACGATGGAATGGCTTAAGAAGCAACAACCTAAGAATTGGTCAGCGATTAACCATATATCCAAGAAAACCTGTATCGTCACCAAAACTAGCGAGCAAAGCAAAACCTAAAAAAGTTATAAATACCGAAGGAAAATCTGTATATAAAGTCAAAGAAGGCGACTCACTTTGGAGCATTTCACAAAAATTTCCTGGAGTTTCTGTTCAAAATATCAAAGATTGGAACGATATTCGCAGCAATAAGCTAAAAATAGGTATGACACTCATAGTGTCTAACTAACCAAAAACACAAAAATTCGATGAGAAATACACTTTCAGTATTATTAATAGCTTTTGTACTAATTTATGGATGTAAGGATGAAAATGCAAAGCGAATTGTTCCTAAATCTTCAGGGGGAAGTTTGAATGATGTTACCGTTGTTGTAGATAATTTACTTTGGGAAAATAATGTAGGCGAAGTTATTAGAGATACTTTAGCAGCTTCGGTAGAAGGCTTATCTGTTGAAGAACCTCAATTTAGATTACGACAAATGCCACCTTCAGTGTTTTCGGGTTTTGCCACAAAAAACAGAACCGTTTTAAAAATTGAAAAAGGAAAACCAGCAGGCACTTTATTTCTTTCAGATGAATTTGCGAAACCACAAACAGTAGTCGTTATTTCTGGTAACACCAATACTGAAATCATTGATCAAATCAATACAAATTCTGCAAAAATTATTGATGCTTTTAAAAAGGAAGAACTTAAAGAAAAACAACGCCGAATTAAAAAATCATTGTTTAATGATAAAGATATTCAAGCACAAATGGGATTGTCTTTAAAGTTTCCTACTGCGTACAGAATTGCTAAAAATGAAGACGGTTTTTTCTGGCTAAGACGAGATATTGAAACAGGAACGGTTGACATCATGCTATACGAAACACCTTTATCTTCAATACGAAAAGGCGACAGTACAGTTGTTGATGTTGTAAGATTAAGAGATTCTGTAGGTAAAATTCATATTGAAGGACCTCTTGAAGGCTCTTATATGGCTACCGAAGATAAGTACACACCATTTATTTCTGAAACCATTATAGATAATAAACCTGCGTTTGAAACTAAAGGACTTTGGGATGTTAAAAATGCCTTTATGTCTGGTCCTTTTATCAATTATGCTATTGAAGACAAAGTCAATAACCGAATGGTTATGGTTGAAGGTTATGTGTTTGCACCTTCGGTTGCTAAACGCGATTATATGTTTGAACTTGAAGCCATTATAAAATCGGTAGCAATTAAATAATAAAAAAAGCCAATATCTATAAATATTGGCTTTTTTATTGGTTTATAACACGTTAGTCGTTTTTATCAGTAGTTGTTGGTTTATCGTCTTCTTGTTTACTGGCATCTTTAAATTCTTTAATACCACTTCCAAGTCCTCTCATAAGTTCAGGAATTTTCTTTCCTCCAAACAATAATAAGACTACAACAACAATAAGTATTATGGAACCATATCCTGGCATTCCTAAAAAAATTGAATTAGATATCATAATGATTAATTTTGAAATGCAAAGTTAATAATTAAACTGTAAGAATAAACGTTTTAAACTAAACTTTAAGAAATGACAAGTCTTTGTCGTGTAAATTTTATTTAATTTTGCTGTCTAATGACAAAAAAAAACAAAGAAAAACGAATCGCTAAAAAGTTACTCCACAAGTATCGTTTGGTAGTTTTAAACGAAGATACTTTTGAAGAGCGCTTTGCTATTAAACTCACAAGATTAAACGTTTTTGTTATTGTGTCTATTTCTTCAATTTTATTAGTAGCAGGAACTATTTTTCTTATTGCATTTACATCTTTAAAAGAGTTTATTCCTGGATACTCATCAACAGCATTAAAAAAGAAAGCAACAGAACTCAATTATAAAACCGATTCATTACAACAGGTTATTAATTTAAACGAACAGTATTATGCTTCAATTAAACGTGTATTAACAGGAGATGTAGATACTGTTGAATTTAATAAAGATTCCATAATTGATGCTGCTACTATTGATGCTCGAGAACTTAATTTAAGGCCTTCAAAAGAAGATTCCCTTCTTAGAGATATTGTAGATAAAGAGGATAAATTCAATGTTTTTGAATCTGGACTGTCAACGACAAACTTTGTGTTGTTTCCACCTGTAAATGGCTCTATATCTGAAGCATATAATATAAAAGAAAAACACTATGCTGTTGATGTTGTGGTTGCTAAAGATACACCTGTAAAAGCTACAGCAGATGGAACTGTTATTTTTGCAGAGTGGACAAGCCAAACAGGATATGTAGCTATAATTGAACACAGTAACGATTTAATATCTGTTTATAAACACAATGCATCATTAACCAAGCAACAAGGTGATTTGGTTAAAGCAGGAGAGGTGATTGCTTTGGCAGGAAATTCTGGAGTATTATCAACAGGACCTCATTTGCATTTTGAACTTTGGAATAAAGGCTATCCTGTTAATCCGACTAATTTTATTGATTTTAAATAATGCAATCTATAAAATCTTTACTAGCAATTCCTTTTGCCAAACTTGTAAGAAAGTCGGTTTTAAAATGGGCCAATCATCCAGTTGAAACTCAAGAAAAAGTATTTCAAAAGCTTATAAAAGATGCAGCAAACACGCAATTTGGCATCGATCATGAGTTTAATAAAATGTCGTCTCATAGCGATTTTGTTAACCGAGTTCCAATAAGAGATTATGAAGCTTTAAAACCTTATGTTGAGCGTGTTGTAGCAGGAGAAGAAAATATACTTTGGAAAGGTAAACCAATCTATTTTGCAAAAACTTCTGGTACAACTTCTGGAGCAAAATACATTCCGATTACCAAAGAAAGTATGCCAACTCATGTTGAAGCTGCCAGAAACGCAATCTTGATGTATATTGCAGAAACTGGCAAGAGCAAATTTGTTGATGGTAAAATGATTTTCTTGCAAGGAAGTCCGATTTTAAATGAACAAAATGGAGTTCAACTCGGACGATTATCTGGAATTGTAGCACATTATGTTCCTAAATATCTTCAAAAAAACAGAATGCCATCTTGGGAAACCAATTGTATTGAAGATTGGGAAACCAAAGTAGAAGCTATTGTAGATGAAACCTTAACCGAAGACATGACTATTATTTCAGGTATTCCATCTTGGGTTCAAATGTATTTTGAAAAAATACTGGAGCGTACAAACCAAAAGGTTGGTGAGGTATTTAAAAACTTTAATTTATTCATTTTTGGAGGTGTTAATTATGAACCTTATCGCGCCAAGTTTGAAAAGCTTATCGGAAGAAAAGTAGATAGTATTGAATTATATCCAGCAAGCGAAGGATTTTTTGCCTATCAAGATAAACAAGGTGAAAAAGGCATGTTGCTTCAGTTAAATTCAGGAATATTCTATGAGTTTATTAAAGCTGATGAATTTTTTGATGAAAACCCGAAACGTATAACCATTAAAGATGTTGAAGTTGATGTGAATTATGTCATGATTATTTCGACTAATGCAGGACTTTGGGCTTATAATATTGGAGACACAGTTCAGTTTACAAGTACAAACCCTTATCGCGTTATCGTTTCAGGTCGTATAAAACATTTTATTTCGGCATTTGGAGAACACGTGATTGGTAAAGAAGTTGAGCAAGCGCTTAAAGAAGGAATCGTAGAATCTAACATTCAAGTTTCAGAGTTTACAGTCGCACCACAAATCAATCCAGAATCAGGTTTGCCATTTCATGAATGGTTTATAGAATTTGAAAAGGAACCCGAAAACCTTTCCGCTTTAGCGCAAAAGATTGATCAATCTATGCAACAACAAAATTCCTATTATTTTGATTTGATTGAAGGCAAAGTTCTTCAGCCATTAAAAATCAAAATCATTCAAAAAAACGGATTTCAAGAATACATGAAATCCATTGGAAAATTAGGTGGACAAAACAAGCTTCCAAGACTTTCTAACGACCGAAAAATAGCAGACCAATTATACACACTAAAATTGACTAAATAGTGTTATATTTGCTAGCTAAACATTGTTTATGAGTAAGAAAAAACATCACGAAAGAACAAGAGCTCAAGAGAGTTCGAGTGCCATTGAAAGAATGTATATTACCATGAGGCATTTGTTTAATCGAGGATTTTACAAGCCCATGGGAATTTCTGGAGAAACTTTAAGAGAAGCTTTATTGCTTTTAAGACCAGAAATTTATGGTTCTATTGCTGAAGAAAAAGCAGAATTAGAAGGCTTACTTTATGTAATTGACCGACTTCCTGAAGGTATTGAAGAATGTCGATTTATTAACCTTACAAGTGATGAAGGTTATGGAAACTCTCATTTTAAACCCATTATTCCTCCAAAAAGACGACGTAACTGTTATCGAATTGATGACGAACAGATGAATATTGAGATAACTCGAGGTCGTTCAGAAATTTACGATATATTAACACACCTTACGTTCTTGTTTGTCGAATCTCATAAAATAAGTAAACGTGTATTAATAGATGACAAAGGGAACACAACTCGAGATTGGGTTAAGTTAGAAAAAGCTGTGTTGTCTAAAGATAAACTCACACAAAAAGAACGTGAGATTGCCATTACTCATACAGCAAATATTTTAGGTAGAACGTTTAACGAATTAACCGAAGCTCACAAGCAATTTACATCGAGCGCTAAACCAGATCGATTATTACAAATTATCTACTGGTTAGGAAAATTAGCTATAGAAGAGGTTTTAAATAACAATAAACGAACAGTAACTTTTAGTCCTGTTTTAAGAGAGCGTTTAGGACATCATATTCACGGAGAAATTTGGGCAGATCGCATTAAAGATGTACTGCATAAACACGGACTTTTAAAGCGACCTATACACGTGATTAGTGCTAATATGCATAGTGTTATGAATTCTATTTTTGCACCATCTGCATTAAAGAATTTAACCGCTAAAAAAAGCATATTTGAGGTTTATGAAGCCTTAAGCCAAAAAGAAAATAAAACGTTACGCAATAAAGTAACAAAAGAAGCGTTGCAGAATGGAATGATATACATTGAAGACACTTCTGGAACCAACATTGATGTGCAAATTTTTGATACTGAAAAGATAGATTTTTCTAAAACTGATATTGAAGTTGGAAAAGACTTTAATTCTAATGAAAAACCAGTCATTTTTGTGATGGATTACGCTTTTGGTGAGCAAGCCTACGAAACGATAGATGAGCTTTTTAAACCTATTAAAGCCAATGGCGAGAAAGTACACCTTAATATCGAATCGGTTTCTATAATGGGAAAAGCAGGAATATTAGAAGGAGGAAAAGGAGATATTATGATTCCTTCAGCTCATATTTTTGAAGGCACAGCAGATAATTATCCGTTTAAAAATGAACTTAGCAAATCTGATTTAGAAGGACAAGGCGTTGATGTTTATGAAGGTTCGATGATAACTGTTTTAGGAACCTCTCTTCAAAATAAAGAGATTTTAAAATTCTTTTTCAATTCAACATGGAATGTCATTGGACTTGAAATGGAAGGAGCACATTACCAAAAAGCCATTCAAGCGGCTTCTAAAGTTAGAGGAAGTATAAACCCTAATGTAAAAGTAAGATATGCGTATTATGCTAGTGATAATCCTTTAGAGACAGGAAGTACATTAGCTTCAGGTGGTTTAGGAGCATCAGGAGTGAAACCAACATATTTGATAACAAGAAAAATATTACAACAACTTTTTAATTAACAACTAAAAGCCATCATGAGCAAAGAATTAGAGAACAACACTACTTCTGAAGAAATAGATTTAGGGCAATTATTAAAAGCGATAGGTAAAGCCTTTGACCGATTATTTAAATTTATTGGTAGCATTTTTAAATCTATTCTATCATTTATAATCTTCCTCTTAAATGCGTTTATAACTAATTTTAAGCTGATTATTATTGTAATGGTTATATCAGTAGCATTAGGATATGCTTTAGAGAAAATGAAGTCAAAAGTGTATAGCTCTGAAATGTTTGTAAAGCCATACTTTGACTCTAAATATCAACTGGTAAAGAATATTGATTATTTTAACGCGCTTATTGAAGATAAAGATTACGAAGCCTTAGGAAAACTATTTAATGTACCAAAGGAAGAAGCTCAACAAATTATAGATTTTGAAATAAACATTGGTCCCGAAAGTGAAAACGATAAAATAAAACAATACGATGAGTTTTTATCAAGTATTGATAGTATTAGAGCTCAAGAAATAAGTTTTGATGATTTTATTGAAAACCGAAATATTTATTCTTCAGACTTCTTTGAAATTAAAGTAGAGTCAAAAAGCAAAAATATTTTCAGAAAGTTAGAACAAGGCTTAAATTCTTCATTTGAAAACACATATTCTGAAAAGAAAATGAAGAAAAGAGATTCTTTAATTTCCATTCAAAAGCAGAGCATATTAGCATCATTGAGATCTGTAGATTCTTTACAAAAAGTTTATATAGGAGTTTTAGAAGAAGAATCTAAATCGCAAAACAAATCTCTTTCTCTTGGAGATGGATTTACCATTGAACCACCAGAGAGTAAAACTAAAGAGTTTGAATTGTTAAACAAAGAGTTAAAACTTAGAGACGAACTAAGAGTTTTAGAAGAGAAAAAAGTTGAAGAAGATGTGTTTTTTGATATCGTTTCTGGTTTTCAGGAAGTTGGAAGCACTTCAGACGATATTTTAAAAAGATACTCAATTGTTTTTCCAGTACTAGCCTTTGTTATTTTATTCCTAATCTTTGTTACTAAAAACACGATAAAATTTGTTAAAAACTATGAATACTAAAAGAAAAATTTTAATTACTGGAGGCGCAGGGTTTATAGGCTCTCACGTGGTAAGATTATTTGTGCAAAAGTATTCTAACTATCAAGTGTTTAACTTAGATGCTTTAACTTATGCTGGAAACCTTGAAAACTTAAACGACATCGAGAATGCACCAAATTACACATTTATAAAAGGAGATATTACAGATGAAAATTTTATAAATGAGCTATTTAGCACACATAAGTTTGATAGTGTCATTCACTTAGCGGCAGAGTCGCATGTAGACCGATCAATAACAGATCCTCTAGCTTTTGTTAAAACCAATGTTATTGGTACAATGGTTTTATTGAATGCTTTTAAATCGTGTTGGAAAGATAACTTTGACGGAAAATTATTTTATCATATCAGTACTGATGAAGTTTATGGAACCTTAGGCGAAACAGGATTATTTACCGAAAGCACATCTTACGATCCAAACTCTCCTTATTCGGCTTCAAAAGCAAGTTCAGATCATTTTGTGAGAGCCTATGGAGAAACGTATAACTTACCTTACGTGATATCAAATTGCTCTAATAATTATGGGCAAAATCAATTTCCAGAGAAACTAATTCCTTTGTTTATTAATAATATTATCAACAACAAACCTTTACCAGTTTATGGTGATGGAAATTATACAAGAGACTGGTTGTATGTTAAAGATCACGCAGATGCTATTGATTTGATTTTTCATGAAGGAAAACAAAGTGAAACATATAACATTGGAGGCTTTAATGAATGGAAAAACATCGATTTAGTAAAGTTGTTGTGCCAACAAATGGATAAAAAATTAAATAGAGATTTAGGTGCTTCTGAAAAACTAATCACTTTTGTAAAAGATCGTCCTGGTCATGATTTAAGATATGCCATTGATGCATCTAAAATAAATAAAGAATTAGGGTGGAAGCCTTCAGTAACTTTTGAAGAAGGATTAGAAAAAACAATTGATTGGTACTTAAACAACGAAAATTGGTTAAATAACGTAACGAGCGGAACCTATAAGTCGTATTACCAAAAGCAATATAGCTAAAAATGAAGGGAATAATTTTAGCAGGAGGCTCAGGAACCAGACTTCATCCATTAACCTTATCAATAAGCAAGCAGTTAATGCCTGTTTATGATAAACCAATGATATACTATCCGCTTTCTACTCTAATGTATTCTGGCATTCGAGAAATATTAATTATTTCTACTCCTAAAGATCTTCCTTTGTTTGAAGAATTACTTGGAGATGGTACCAAGTATGGATGTCAGTTTAGTTACGCTATTCAAGAAGCTCCAAATGGTTTAGCAGAAGCATTTATTATTGGAGAAAAGTTTATTGGAAATGATAAGGTAGCACTTATTCTTGGAGACAATATTTTTTATGGCTCAGGCTTGTCAAAATTATTACAAGCTAATAACAATCCAGAAGGCGGAATCATTTATGCGTATAGAGTTCATGATCCAGAACGTTATGGAGTCGTTGAGTTTAATGATGAAGGTCAAGCCATTTCTATAGAAGAAAAGCCTTTGAAACCTAAATCTAATTTTGCTGTACCTGGTATTTATTTTTACGACAATTCGGTTGTTCAAATAGCAAAAAACATTCAACCAAGTCATCGAGGAGAATTAGAAATTACAGATGTTAATAAAGCGTACTTAAGTAAAAACAAACTTAACGTTAGTATTCTTGATAGAGGAACAGCTTGGCTCGACACAGGAACGTTTCAGTCTTTATTGCAAGCATCTCAATTTGTTGAAGCTATTGAAGAACGCCAAGGCTTAAAAATTGGATCTATTGAAGCTGCTGCTTTTGAAATGGGATATATTAAAGAACCAGAATTTAAAGCCTTAGCTCAGCCATTAATGAAAAGTGGTTATGGAAAAAATTTACTAGGACTTCTTAAACAAAAAACATGAATATAGAAGACACTAAAATTGACGGTTGTTATGTGATTGAACCTAAGGTTTTTGAAGACGAAAGAGGTTACTTTTTTGAAAGCTTTAACCAAAATGCTTTTGATGAGTTACTAGGTTATAAGATTGACTTTGTGCAAGATAACCAATCGTTTTCTTCAAGAGGTGTTTTGAGAGGACTTCATTATCAGACAGGAGCATATCAGCAAGCTAAACTAGTAAGAGTAATTAGTGGAACAGTTTTAGATATCGCTGTTGATATTCGAAAAAACTCACCAACGTTTGGCAAATATGTTTCTGTAGAACTTACGGCAAAAAATAAAAAGCAACTGTTTATTCCTCGTGGATTTGCACACGGATTTATAGTGCTTAGCGAAACTGCAATTTTCTCTTACAAGTGTGATAATTTTTACAATAAAGAATCAGAAGCAGGAATTATTTATAATGATCCAGATTTAAATATAGATTGGAAATTAAATCCAAGTGAAATAACCATTTCAGAAAAAGACACCCAACTCCCATTATTTAAAGATGCTAGATTATGAATATATTGATTACTGGAGCAAATGGGCAACTAGCAACATGTATTAAGGCTTTAGAACATTTTTATAATCAGTATAATTTTATTTATAAAAGTGCCACTGAATTAGATATAACCAATGCCTCTGCTGTATTTAGCTTTTTTAAAAACAATACAATAGATTACTGTATTAATTGTGCAGCTTACACAGCTGTTGATAAAGCCGAAAGCAATCAAGAACAGGCTTATAACGTTAATGTTATTGGAGCCGAAAATTTAGCAAAGGCATGTAATATTTCTAATTCTAAATTAATACATGTTTCAACAGATTTTGTTTTCAATGGCTCATCAAATAAGCCATATAATGAAACCGATAGCACATGTCCACTTAATGTTTATGGAGCAACAAAACTTGAAGGTGAACAAAGAATACAAAATCATTTTGACGCATATTTTATTATAAGAACCTCTTGGTTATATTCGGAGTTTGGGAATAATTTTTTAAAAACAATGCTTCGCCTTTCAAAAACAAGAGATGAAATAGGTGTTGTTTCAGATCAATTTGGCTCACCAACTTATGCGATGGACTTAGCCAATACTATTTTAAAAATTATTAAAGTAAACAACAATGCTTTTGGAGTGTTTCATTACAGTAATGAAGGCGCTATTAGTTGGTACGATTTTGCAAAAGCAATTTTTGACTTAAATAAAATTAAAATAAAAATTAATCCAATTACAACAGAAGATTTTCCAACACCTGCTGAACGACCAAAATACAGTGTGCTTGATAAAGCCAAAATTAAAAAAACGTTTAATGTAGATGTTCCCAGTTGGAAGGATAGTTTAAAAAAAGCAATATTAAATTTATAACAATCTAGAGATTTAAGTTTGTGAAACCGTAAAATGTATGAGTGAAATAAAAATTAATAAAGATTTACAAGTTGCTATGAAAGCAGCTTTAAAAGCAGGAGAAGTGATAATGCAAGTTTATGATACTGCTTTTAATGTTGAAATTAAAGACGACAAATCACCTTTAACTGAAGCAGATAAAAAAGCAAACGATGTTATAAATTCATTTTTAAAGCCAACTCAAATCCCTATTATAAGTGAAGAAAATAAGCAGACAGGTTATGATATTAGAAAAAATTGGGATACTTGCTGGATTGTTGATCCAGTTGATGGCACCAAAGAATTCATTAAAAGAAATGGCGAGTTCACTGTTAATATTGCATTTGTAAATAACGGAAAACCTGAACATGGCGTTATTTATGTTCCTGTTTCTAAAACCTTATACTATGCAGATGTTATAGAGCAAAAAGCTTTCAAAGCTGAGTTGACATCTCATGATGTTGAAATTACAGAAGTATTAAAATTATCAAATCCACTTCAAACAAGAGAGGATAATGAAGTCACAAAAGTTGTTGGTAGTCGATCACATATGAGCCAAGAGACTTTAGACTTTGTTGAAGCTTTAAAAACCACAGGACAACAAGTAGAAATTGTTTCTAAAGGAAGTTCGCTTAAGTTTTGTCTTGTTGCTGAAGGTAATGCCGATATTTACCCTAGATTTGCTCCAACAATGGAATGGGATACTGCTGCAGGTCAAGCTATTTGTAATGCTGTTGGTGTTGATGTAATTTCCGAAGACACTAAAGCACCTTTATTATATAACAAAGAGAACCTCTTAAATCCTTGGTTTGTGGTTTCAAAGTCTGAAAACTAATGTCAACCTATAAAAAGGAATCACATATTAGAAGCCTTATAAAAGGCATTTCATGGCGAGTTGTTGCTACAACTGACACTATTTTAGTTGTTTTACTAATTACATGCTTTAGTGGTAACTGTAGTATAGAAAGCGCAATTAAAATAGGCTTTATAGAGTTTGCAATAAAATTTTTAGCTTACTATGCTCATGAAAGAGCTTGGCAAAGAGCTTTAGTTGATAAATTGGTTACAAAAAAAGAGACCCTTCAAAAAACTATTTCATGGCGAATCATAGCAACGACGATGACATTTTTGATTTCTGGATCAGTGTTAGATGCTTTTGATGAAATTGCTTTATATATTGCACTTACAGAATTATTTACGAAATTCGCACTATACTATGTGCACGAAAGACTTTGGCTAAAGCTTCCTTTAGGTAGAATTAGACAATTTTTCTTTGGAAAAAAAAGATGACATGTCAAAAAACATTATACCTCATAGCTATCAAATTTCTAAAACAGACAGGATAGCTTCAAATAAGCATAATTCATTTTTATTATGGTTTACAGGACTTTCTGGATCTGGAAAATCTACCATTGCTAATGTTGTTGAACAAAAGTTGTTTCAGAAAGGGATAAAAACCTACACATTAGATGGTGATAATATTAGAAAAGGAATAAACAAAGACTTATCCTTTTCGCCTGAAGATAGAACAGAAAACATTAGAAGAATTGCTGAAATAGCTAATCTCATGATTGATGGAGGTTTAGTGGTTTTAGCAGCTTTTGTGTCTCCTTACAAAAAAGACAGAGAGAATATTAAAAGTATCGTTAAAGATGTTAACTTTGTCGAGATTTTTGTTAACACTAGTGTAGAAGAGTGCGAACGTAGAGATGTAAAAGGATTATACAAAAAAGCACGAGCTGGTGAAATTAAAAATATGACAGGTGTTTCTGCTCCTTATGAGGCGCCAGAGCATCCAGATATTGAAATAAAAACAGAAAATGAATCTGTCGAATTAGCAGCAGATCGAATTGTTGATTACATAACACCAAAATTGTCAAAACAATAATGAGTAAATATTATTTAAATTATTTAGACGAATTAGAAAGCGAAGCCATATTTGTATTACGTGAAGTTTGGGCTCAATTTGATAATCCTGTAATCTTGTTTTCAGGAGGTAAAGATTCTATTTTGGTAACACATTTAGCAAAAAAAGCGTTTCATCCAGCTAAGATTCCTTTCCCATTAATGCACGTTGATACAGGTCATAATTTCCCTGAAACCATTCAATTTAGAGACGATATTATTAATGAATTAGGTGTAGAACTTATTGTAGGTTCTGTTCAAGAATCTATTGATGAAGGACGAGTTGCTGAAGAAAAAGGAAAAAATGCTACTAGAAATGCACTTCAAATCACAACCTTACTTGATGCGATTGAAGCTAATAAAATTGATTGTGCTATTGGTGGAGGAAGACGTGATGAAGAAAAAGCTCGTGCAAAGGAGCGTTTCTTTTCGCATAGAGACGATTTTGGACAATGGGATCCCAAAAACCAAAGACCAGAGCTTTGGAATATATTTAACGGGAAACATTTTGAAGGCGAACACTTTAGAGCCTTTCCAATAAGTAACTGGACCGAAATGGATGTTTGGAACTATATTAAACGAGAAAATATCGCCATTCCTTCGTTATATTTTGCTCATGAGCGTGAAGTTGTTTGGAGACAGGATAGCTGGATTCCAAATTCTGAATTTTTAATATTAGAAGACCACGAAGAGATCGTAACCAAAAAAATTCGATTTAGAACTCTTGGAGATATTACAATCACAGGAGGTATTGAATCTGATGCAGATACCTTAGAAAAAATTGCAGATGAAGTATCTGGAATGCGTCAAACCGAAAGAGGAAATCGAAGTGATGATAAGCGCTCAGAATCTGCAATGGAAGACAGAAAGCGTCAAGGATATTTCTAGTTGTTAAATAAAAATGAGCACTCAAAACAGAATTATTTGTCTAACTCCAGTATTTAATGACTGGGAAAGCTTTTCCTTTTTAATTAAAGACATTAGAGAGCAAGCAGATTTAAATCCTGATTATGAGTTCAATATTGTTGCTATTAATGATGGTTCTACAGAAGAAAATCATTATGACCTTTCTGATGAAAAAATAGATGTTAAAATAGTTAACTTAAAAACAAATGTTGGGCACCAGCGAGCTATTGCAATTGGTATTCAATATGTTGCTAATGAAATAAAAAACTCTAACAGTCATGATGGACATGTCGTAGTATTAGATAGCGATGGAGAAGATAAGCCATCAGATGTACTTCAAATGGTTAAAAAAGCCAAAGACAAAGTTATTTTTGCTCAACGTGTTAAGAGAAGCGAAAGTATAGGTTTTAAAGTAGGCTATTTTTTTTATAAATTAATATTTGAGTTGTTAACAGGTAAAAAAATAAGTTTTGGTAATTTTAGTGCAATACCATTTTCTTTAATTAGTCAAATAGCTATTTTACCAAATATATGGAACCACTATGCTAGTAGTATTTCCGAATCAAGATTACCTATTGGTGTTTACCCAACAAACAGAGGTACTCGATACGCTGGAAAATCAAAAATGAACACTATGAACTTAATAATACATGGGTTTAGTTCAATATCTATTTATTTTGATAAGCTATGTTTTAGAGTTTTAAAATTTTCGTTTTTCCTATTGGTATTTTTTGCTTTAATTATTGGTTTTGTGCTTTATAGCAAGTTGTTCACCGATAATGCAATTCCTGGTTGGGCTTCAAGTCTAATTTTAATAGTTCTATCTATTGTCGTTCAACTGTTTTCAGTAACATTTATAATCTTACTGTTTCAATTAAGTTTTAGAAAGTCAATTACACCTCCAAATTCTGAATTGTATAAAAGTTTTATTCATGAATAAGTTCTTTAATCAAATTCTAAAGTTTAAAGATAAGCTAGCGTTATTTGGAATATTAGCTTTAGCTACAGTTTTAAGGTTTTATAATTTAGACTTTCAAAGTATATGGGTTGATGAAATTCATACAATGGTAGAAGTAAATTCTTTGCTTTCTTATAGTGAGTTTTATGAAATTACTGTTAGACGAGAGCAAATGCCACACTTATATTATTTAATTGCTCGTCTTTTTAGCTTTCTATTTGGTGACTTAGTGGTGGTTGTAAGAAGTGTTTCTGTTATTGCTGGTGTTTTAAGTGTTTATGGAGCTTTTTTATTAGGTAAAGAAATATACTCAAGAAAAGTTGGATTAATAGCATCGTTGTTTTTAGCCATTAATCATTTTCATATTTATTATTCGCAAGAAGCAAGACCATATGCTTTGTTAATGCTGTTTACGATTTTCTCATTTTTATTTTTATTAAAATTTTTAAATAAGCAAAGCTTAAAGCAAGGAATGTTATTTGCATTGTTTTCTGGACTAATGATTAACACTCATTTTTTTGGATTATTTGTATTAGTATCTCAAGCAGTAATTTTAATTCTTTACCTTTTTGTTATCATTCCTAAAAAAGATAGAATAGCTTTTTTAAAAAAATGTGTTCTTATAGGAGTAGCATTGATGGTATTGTTTTCACCATCAATACCAATTTTACTTAAAATATCTGATATCAATACTTTTTGGATCAAACCTCCATCAAAGATATTTTACAAGTCTATGTTTTATAATTTCTTTGGTAATTCAGAGTTTCTTATTTACATAGCCGAATTATTACTTGTAATTTATTTTTTAAGAGTTTTAAACGAAAAAAATAAATCGGATAGAATTTCTGCCAATAAAGTAATACACAGTTTTATTATTTTAATTATATGGGTTTTTATAACATTTATGATTCCTTACATAAGAACTCATGCAAGTGTTCCAATGCTTATCAATAGATATTTTATAAGTGTTTTACCTGCTATGATACTAATAGTCGCGATTGGCTTTAGTCTTATAAAGTCTAAACTAGTTAAATTGATAATATGTAGTGTGTTTGTTATTGCTTCTTTTGTAGATTTATTTATAGTAAAAGATTATTATAACACAGTTACTAAAACTCAGTTTAGAGAGGTAACTAAAGAAGTGCAAATAAAAAATAAAAATAATGATCCAATTGTCTACAGAAAGTCATGGCATATGGAGCATTTTTTTGCAGATAGCACTGAACTTATTAACTCTAAATTAGATAATTATCTAGATAAGATTAAAATTCAAAATAAAAAATACGAAAGCTTTTGGGCTATAGGAGCACATTCAAGACCATTTAAAGTAACCAAAGCAAATAGTCAATTTTTAGAAAAGAATTTTTATTTAGTAGAAGACATAAATTATCACGATTGTTGGGCAAGATATTATCTAGCAAAAAACCATAAAAAAGTAACCAGCATAAATCTTAATCAATTTAGTCCAAGTTTAATTAAACGAAAAATCGGTTTTTTAATTAGAAGCAACTTAACGGCATCATCTAAAAAAATGTTTTTAAAGAAAGGCTCGTATAGGTTAGCTGTATTAACAAAAAGCAAGCCAGAAGAGCCTATTAATAACGAAAATGCTCATGTAAACATATCGTTAAATGGTAAACGCTTAGGAGGTTTTTTTACAAATTCCGAAAAAATTGAAACAACTCTTTTCGAATTTGATATAGATAAAGGACAAGAGGTTGAGTTTCAGATAACGTTTGATAATGATGTTTTTGATCACAAGAGAGATAGGGATTTAATTATTAATAAAATGTTTATTGAAAAATTAGAGAAGTGAGATTAAAAATAAATATATTACTCTTATTAGTGCTAAGCTTTTTTTCTTGCAAAAAAGAGGTTCATATTGATGACGATAGATTTAGAACATGGTTAAATCCTGATGTTGAAATAGAAAAAGGGTTTACTTTAATTTTAAAAACTTTAGTGATTAAAGATGACGTATTTAAAGTGTATTACACCGAAAACGATTCAATAGGGTTTAATGAAAAAAACACAATAAAGTCAAAAGTAAAAGGAAGAAATGAAGTGCAAGACATAACCTTTTATTTTCCAAAAGAAAAACAACCAATAAAATTTAGAATAGATCTTGGTTCAAATAAGAAGCAAGAGTTTTTTAAGATTCAATCTATAAAATTAAAAAACCCAAAGAATAGCTTAATAATTCATCAAGATTCTTTATTGAATTATGTAGAAATTCTTAATAAAAGTCTTTCTTACGACAGTATTAATAATTATTTTAAAGTAATAAAAAAACCAAATAGAAAATATTTACCAGCTCTTATTTCTAACAAAAGGTTAACTCAAGAGCTTGTAAATTGGTATGAGAACCATTAATTTCATACAAAATCAATAACTTACAAACACATTACAATAAAGCATGTTAGACAATAATCAACTATTACGATTTACAACCGCAGGAAGTGTAGATGACGGAAAAAGCACACTAATTGGTCGTTTACTTTACGATTCGAAATCTATTTTTGAAGATCAATTACAAGCCATAGAAAACACAAGTAAAAAGAAAGGTCATGAAGGTGTTGATTTGGCTTTGTTTACTGATGGTTTGCGAGATGAGAGAGAGCAAGGGATTACTATAGATGTAGCCTACAGGTATTTTACAACGCCAAAACGAAAGTTTATTATAGCTGATACTCCAGGTCATATTCAGTATACTCGAAATATGGTTACTGGAGCATCGACAGCTAATGCAGCTATTATTTTGGTAGATGCTCGTCATGGTGTTATTGAGCAAACCAGAAGACATTCTTTTATTGCTTCACTACTTCAAATTCCACATGTTATTGTATGTGTTAACAAAATGGATTTGGTAGATTTTTCTGAAGAAGCTTACCTTAAAGTGATTAATCAATTCGAAGAATTTTCGTCTAAGATGTTGGTTAAAGATGTACGATTCATTCCAATAAGTGCTTTATTGGGTGATAACGTAGTAAACCGTTCTGAAAATATGGATTGGTATCAAGGCGCTCCATTACTACACACTTTAGAAACAATGCATATTAGTAGTGATATTAATAAAATTGACGCTAGATTTCCTGTTCAAACAGTGTTAAGACCTCAAAATGAAACTCACAGAGATTATAGAGGTTATGCAGGTAGAGTTGCAAGTGGCATATTGAGAAAAGGAGATGAAGTTACTGTAATGCCTTCAGGATTTAATTCTAAAATCAAGAGTATTGACACGCTTGAAGCGTCAATTGATGAAGCTTTTGCACCAATGTCTGTATCAATTACATTAGAAGATGATATTGATATAAGTCGAGGCGATATGATTGTTAAATCAAATAATACACCTGAAGCTTCTCAAGATATTGAAGTCATGTTGTGTTGGTTGCATAATAATTCGGCTAAACCACGAGCAAAATATAGTATTCGTCACACTTCAAACGAGCAAAAAGCTATGATTAAAGAGGTGGTTTACAAATATGATATAAATACTTTAGAGCGTAATAGCGAAGACAAAGAATTAAGTATGAACGACATTTCTAAAGTTAAAATAAGAACCACAAAACCTTTAATGATAGACTCATATAGAGAAAATAGAACAACAGGAAGCATTATTTTAATAGATGATACTACAAACGAAACTGTAGCTGCAGGAATGATAGTTTAAACGAATTTTTAATGAAGAACGCAATCTACGTACTTATTTTCGTTGTTATAATTTTTGGTTGTAATGAACAAAAGACTCATGTTTTGCAAGAAACAGAAGTAAATAAGGTTCAAGAAAAATCATTAAGTATAGATTTTAAATTTAAAACTTCTGAAGCAGATGAATTTAAAATAATGATGAATAACATAAAGGTTGACGAGTTTCAAAAAAAGAATATTCAGATAGTTGAAAATGTAATTCCATCAACAATTGAAGATAAAATTGTAGCTAAATTTGATCCTAATAATATTTCAAAACAAGTTGTAATTTCTTTAGGCAATAAAGTAGAAAAAGAAGTAACAATTAATAGCATTCTAATTTCTTATGGAGATAAGCATTTTAATTTAAAAAGTCCAGAAGATTTTAATGCTAATCTTTTATTCAATAAATTTATAGTTAGAGATTCTTCTAGCAATACACTTACTACTAAACGAATAGATGGTAAGCTTAATCCAACCTTTAGAATTAAAAACAGTCTTATAAATCAATTACAAAGCGAGTAGCATAGTATTTAATTTTAGCTTAAATTACAGACTAATACATCTCAACGCATAATGACTTTTAATACGTCAAAACTTAAACATATTCTAGGAGATTCTGATTTTAAAGAAATATTAAGCAAAGGGCTTTCATATATTTTAATAAGAGGCTTTGGAATTGTAATAAGCTATGCTTTTACAGTTTATGTCACTACAACCTTTGGTGCTTCAGTTTTTGGGTTGTTTTCAATTGCTATTTCTATTTTCATGATTGCTAGTGTCATAGGACGCTTAGGAGTAGACATTCATTTGGTTAAATTTTATTCAATACAAAACAATATAAATGATGTAGGCTTGTTTTATAAAACACTTTTAAAATCATTTTTTATTTCAGCAGTTATCAGTGTTATAATTTATCTGTTCAGGTTTCACATTGCTAACGACTTGTTTAAAATTCCAAAACCAGAAGTTGTACCATATTTAAATTGGATTTTATTAAGCATACCATTTTGGTCTGTCACCTTAATTTGTTCTAGTGTGTCAAGAGCTCAAAAAAATATTAAATGGTTTTCGTTTATAAGTTTAGTTAGTAGGTTTCTTTTTAGTTTTATAGTCTTATTAATTTTATTAAGCTTTGTTAACGAACCAATTACTGTAGCTAAAGCTCATTTCTTAGGAATTATAATCACTTCAATTATTGCTGTAATTCATACTGTTAAAGGCTTTAAAACAGTCTCTTTTAAATCTCAAACGAATTCGTGGGTATTTATTAAAGAGTCTTTACCTATGATGTTATCATCTTCTATTTTGATCTTTTTAGGTTGGATGGATACCTTTGTAATGGGTGTTTTTGAAACCGATAGCAACGTTGGAATTTATAATGTATGTATTAAAATTGCGACAATTACAAGCTTTACTTTGCTAGCAATAAATTCTATTTTAGCTCCTAAAATTGCTAAGAGTTATTCTGAAAATGATGAGACTAATTATAAAAAGCTTATTCGTTTTTCAACCAAACTTAATTTTTTAGTTAGTTCTGCGGTAATAATAGGAATATTAGTTTTTAATAAACTATTATTATCTATTTTTGGTGAAGAGTTTATAAAAGGTCAAACCATTTTATTTATTCTGTGTGCAGGTCAAATAGTGAATTCATTTTCTGGATCTGTAGGCATTATTTTACAAATGATTGGAAAGCAAAAAGTGTATCAAAACTTTGTAATTTCTGCACTTTTAATCAATCTAATATTAACCGTAATACTAACACCTATTTATGGTGGAATTGGAGCAGCAACTGCTACAGTAATAAGTATGATGTTTTGGAATTTAGGATGTGCAATTTATCTTAAAACGAAGTTACAAATCACATCTTATTATAATCCGTTTTAGGAAGAATTTATATGAAAAGCGATACTGTTATTATAGATTTTTTTTTAGTAGGAGCAGCTCGATGTGGCACAACGAGTTTATATAATTACCTCAATAACAGTGAAAATATCTTTTTGCCAAGAGTTAAAGAACCAAATTTTTTCTCTGATGTTGATTCACCTAAAGCAGAAGATTTTAAGCCACCAAAACCAGGAGTATCCTATCATGCCAAAATAATTAATGATACTAAAATATATAGCGACTTATATATTGATGCTTTAGATCACCAAATAAAAGGAGACACATCTCCTTCATACATTTGGGATACAAATGTTGCCAAAAAACTATACAGGCACAATCCTAAAGCAAAAATAATCATTAGCTTAAGACATCCTGTTGATAGAGCATATAGCCACTATATAATGAATTATTATACTGGAAGCGAAAAAAACGATTCGTTTGAAGCAGCTTTAAAGTCTGATAAAAGCTCAATTTGGGGCAGTTGTAATGAATATTTAGCAATGGGCTTTTATTATCCTCAAGTAAAAGCGTATTACGATGTGTTTCCTAAAGAGCAAATTAAAATACTAGTGTATGAAGACTGGACTAAAAATATTGAATATGAAATACTTAGTATTTATAATTTTTTAGGTATTGCTGTTACAGAATATGTTATTTGTGAAGAAGTAGAAAGTAATAAAATACAACCCATAAAGAAAAAAGCACTTTTAAATATGCTTAGGCAAAACAAAATAAAAGGCGCTATAAAAAGTGTTATTAGCCAAGATAGAATAGATGCTTTAAAATCTTATTTTTTCAATGATGACTCTAAAGAAATTGAAAAAATTGATCCCGAATTAAGACAGGAGTTAAGCAAAAAATTTAAACAGGATATTTTAAAATTAAGTGATTTAACAGGGATTAATTTTAAAACCAAATGGGAGCAGTAGTTAATTATTCGGGAAATTGATAGTTAAATTTTTCTATTTCCCATTGATACCGTTTGTATACTAGTTTTTTAGATTTTTCAGAATAATAATCGGCAATTTTCCTCTTTCTAGATCTTACATTTTTTTTCACCACTTTAAAATCTGAAGGCAATTCAATATTAAGCGTTTTAAACAATTTTGGAATATCTTCATTAAAATTCTCAAGGCAAATAATTTTATCTACCAATATATTACCATCGTCATCACTAACATAGTTTTTTAACGAATAAGTACCATACATTCTCCATCGATCATGGTTTTTTCCGCCACCACCTTTACCTTTTGTTTTGGTAGATTTAAGCCATAAATCAAAAGGAGGTTTTACAGGCCACTTTCTAAAAATCATTTCATATAATGAAACCAACCTGTTAAACGGATTCCTAATACAAACAATTTTATAGTAATCATCAAAATCATAACCCATTTCTTCAAAAATGCACTTTACTTCTTTAGGGCTAATATGAGAATAAAAAGGCATTTCTTTGGTAACTTTTCGATAAGGAATATCTAAAACATCAGAGTAAGGTGTTAGCATCTCTCGTAAACTTTCAGAACCAGTTTTAGGGTTACTAAAAAATATAAACTTATTTTTGTGAGAAATCCTCATTAATTAATGATAAAGGTTAATTTTATGAGGTCAAATATATTAATTAAAAGAAGAAAAATGCCTCAAATTGTTTATAAGATAGGCTTATTTATTTTAGTATTATTTTTGTCGTTATATTCTATAGAATTGTCATTTATTGCTTCAGCTTTTTTGCTTGTAATATCCATTTCTAATAAAATTTCACTCAACATAATAATAGCATCTATATTTTTAAGTATTATAGCAATTATAGGTGTGTTATCTAGTTACGGATTTAAATATCAACCGTTTGATACTTTAAAAGACATTATTTATTTTATAAGACCAATTACAATATTACTGGCTAGCTATTTAGTAGTAAAACGTATTAAGTCAAAGACGTTTGTGTTTAATACAGTTATTTTTGTAGCTCTTGTTTTTGCAATTAAACATTTATTTAATGTATTGATTAATATTACAAACATAGATTCTTATGTGTATTTAAGAAGCCTTGGAGGCAAGCAAAATCATATAGAAATAGTGGCTCTGGTTTTTTTATTTTTTACACCATATCATTCTGCTTTCAAAAAATATAAAAAGTTAACAGTCTTTATAATTTCATTTTCATTTTTATTGTATTTATCAAGAACAATGTTTATTGTATTGTTTTTGTTTTTTTTAGGCTATAAAGGGTATTTATTTTTAAATAGAAAATTGATAAGAGGGTTTTTGTTTTTGACTATTTTTTCAACGATTCTTGTAGCAATACTATCTAATATTGAAACCAATAGAAATTCGACAGGTATTAAAGCTTTTATTTATAAAACACAAAATAGTTTTACCGAATTACTTGAACCTATAGATACTAAAGCTATTGTTCGAGATAGAAGAGGGTTATGGGAACATTGGAGAGCTTATGAAGCAGCAAAAGCGGTTGAACAAATGAACAAAAATGGAACTAAAGCTTGGTTAATAGGATTGGGCTTTGGATCTAAAATAGATCTTGAAACAACAGTTAAACTTGATGGTAATTTTTTTAATGAAGTTCCATCAATACATAACGGTTTTGTAAATGTTATTTTTAAAACAGGAATCTTAGGATTGCTCTGCTACTGCATATGTATTATTTATATTTTTATATCTCACCAACAATTTAAAACAGGTAATAAAAACATTTTGTTTAATAAATTGATTGTTGCTACAAGTGTTTACATGTTATTTAATAGCCTTGTAATAACAGGTTTTTATAGACCAGGAGAGTTTTCTATTTTTCTATATGGTATTTTAGTAGCTTCAAAATATAAAACTCGAAGTCGTCAAGAAAACTTCGAAATCGTTCACTAAAAATGATACTTTTTAATGACTAAAACACTATTTGTTGACGCACACACCTTTGATGAATGCCATCAAGGAATAAGAACGTTCATGAAAGGAATCTATGAAACAATAGATGTTACACCTTCTGAACTACAAATATTTTTAGCAGCAAATGATGTTGAGAATTTAAAGACAGAATTTAGTAACCAACCCAATTTTAAGTTTATTGAGTTAAAGTCTAGAAACAAATACATACGATTAGGATATGAAATACCTAAAATAATTAAGAAGAACAAGTTTGATTTTGCTCATTTTAATTATTACTTACCTCTTTTTTTAAATAAAAAATGCAATTACATCGTTACTATTCATGATGTGTTATTTATCGATTTCCCTCAATATTTCCCTTTAAAATATAAACTTATTAATACGTTTTTATTTAAGCGTTCTGCTGTTAAAGCAAATATTGTCACAACAGTTTCTAACTATTCGGCTAGAAGAATTAAGGAAAATTTTAATATTGCTGATAAAAAAATTGAAGTGCTTCCAAATGCAGTTAACAGTAAATACATTGATAATCACGATAAATTAGACGACAAAAACTATCTAAAGAAAAAATATGGTTTAGATAGCTTTATTGTATATGTTAGCCGAATAGAACCAAGAAAAAATCACGAAAAACTAATTCAAGCATATCAAGAACTAAAGCTTTGGGAACAAGGAATTAGTTTAGTCCTTATAGGCAAGGAAAGCTTTAAAGATGAAGAACTTTTTAAGTTAATCGATGAGGTTTCACAACTATCAAAAGGCAAACTATTAAAGCTTAATGACATTCCTAATGTAGATTTGATTAAGTTTTATAATGCAGCTACTTTAGCTGTTTTTCCTTCTCTTTGCGAAGGGTTTGGAATCCCACCAATAGAAAGTGCAGTTCTTAAAACTTCCACAATTTGTTCTCATTCAACTGCCATGAAGGACTTTTTCTTTTTTGAAGATAGATTTTTTGATGCCAATTCTAAAGAAGCAATAAAAACAAAAATTGAAGAGTATTTAAGTAAAAATCATCAAGAAAATGAGTTAATAAAAATTGCGAACTGTATTAAAAAAACATATAATTGGAGCATAACAGCTCAAAAGCTAAAAAGTTTAATTTTAGATGATAAAGGATAAATTGAAGATCGGAATTTTAGGCACTAGAGGCATACCAAATTATCATGGAGGATTTGAACAGTTTGCTGAATTCTTTTCAGTATACCTAGCTCAACAAAACCATGAGGTTTATGTGTACAATTCAAACAAGCATCCGTTTCAAGAAAAAACTTTTAAAGGCGTAAATATTATTCATTGTTACGATCCTGAAGATAAGATAGGAACACCAGGTCAATTTATTTATGATCTAAACTGCATCTTAGATTCGCGAAAAAGAAACTTCGACATTTTACTTCAATTAGGCTATACAAGCAGTACAATTTGGTATAAATTATTACCAAAAAAACCAATTATTATTACAAATATGGATGGTTTAGAATGGAAGCGTTCTAAATATTCAAAAAAAGTGCAAAAGTTTTTAAAATACGCTGAGCGTTTAGGTGTCAAATCGAGTGACTTTTTGGTTGCTGATTCTATTGGAATTCAAAATTATTTAAAAGAGACTTATGGCGTAAATTCAAAATATATAGCTTATGGAGCAGAACAGTTTAAAACCCCAAATTCTAAAGCGCTTTCAGAATATAATGTACAACCATATTCATATAACATGCTTATTGCTCGTTTAGAGCCAGAAAACAATATAGAAACCATTTTAGATGGTGTTGCTTTAGCAACTAGTAAATCACCATTTTTAGTGGTTGGAAAGCATGATGTAAATGCCTTTGGAAAACACTTAAAAAACAAGTTCAAAAACCATAAAAATATTCGTTTTGTTGGAGGGATTTATGATTTAAATGCGCTTAACAACTTAAGATATTATTCAAATTTATATTTTCATGGTCACTCAGTTGGTGGAACAAATCCGTCATTGTTAGAGGCAATGTCTTCAAAAGCATTCATTATTGCTAATGACAATCAGTTTAACAAATCGATTTTAAATAACAATGCGCTTTACTTTAAAACACCACAACATGTTAAAGATTGCTTAGACAATATCGATAAGAAAGAACATTTAGATAAAGTTGAAAACTGTTTTAATGATATTGAGAAATATTTTAGCTGGAACATAATTAATAATGCGTATTTAAACTTTTTCTATGAATGTAAAAAGTAAAATAGAATCCATTATTAATCATGATAGTTTTTTGCATTATTTATTAATGTTAACATTATCTACAATTCTTATAGGTTATGCACCTAGTAGTATTGCCTTAGTGGTATTTTGTTTGTTTGCTATAAGAAATGCGATTATTAACAAAATTACATTCAAACCAAATTTATTTTTGCTTCTTTCGTGCATACTTTATATACTTTGCTGTGTATCTTATTTTTGGACAGTTGATCAAGCATTAACCATAAAAGGAATAGGAAGGCTATCTGTTTTTTTGTTGGTTCCAATAGTGTTTACTACCATTCCTAAACTTACTTTTAAATCCTTTCAAGTAATATTGAATGGCTTTACTGTTTCTAATATTTTATTAGGTATATTTTTCTTAATTGTAGCAGTTGTAAACTATATTAAGTTTAACAACTCTTCAGTTTTTACATATCATGATTTTGTTGAGATTTTAGACCTAAATGCAATTTATGTTTCTGTGTTTTATTCGCTAAGCTACTTTTTTATATTATCTAAAAAAATCAAAAAACGCATAGACTATATTGGTCTTTTGTTGTTGCTTATTTTTATTTTACTACTGTCATCAAAAACTATAATTGCTACTTTTCTTCTTGGGAATATCCTATATTTTGTTTTTTATAAAAAGAGAAGCACCTTAAAATCTCCTAAAGCAATTGGAATCGTTTTAGTATCAATCGTAATTATCACATTCACTTCACGAGAAGTCGTAAAGCGAGTATTGGTTGAAACTACGACTAATTTTGAAGAAGTTCTAAATAGAGAAAAATTCAATAAGATTTATCCATGGACAGGAACATCTATTAGATTATTGCAACTAAGAAATTTAAAAGAACAAATTGAAGAAAATAATGTTTTTTGGAAAGGATTTGGTTTATTTGCATCTAGAGAAAATTTAAGAGAAAGACATCTTGCGTTTAACACCTATCATGGCTATTATGGTTATAATTATCATAATATGTATGCTCAAATTCTTGCAGAATTAGGCATATTTGGATTGTTAACTCTATTAGTAATCTTAGGCACAGGATTAAAAAAGTCTTTTAAAGCAAAGTCTTTTTTTATGCTCATGTTTTACTTTTTAATGATAATGACTTTTTTTACAGAGTCTTTTTTATGGGTACACAGAGGTGTGTTTTTGTTTGTGATTATGAGTTGCATATTTTATAGAACAGATTTTCAAAAGAATAAAATACGAGCTAAAGAATAAAATATAATAGTATAAAAAACATGAAAATATCAGTAATAGGAACAGGTTATGTTGGTTTAGTTACAGGAACTTGTTTAGCAGAAACAGGAAACGAAGTTATATGCGTTGATATCGACGAAGCTAAAGTAGAGCAAATGAAATCAGGCATTGTACCAATCTATGAACCACATTTAGATGTGTTATTTGAAAGAAATATTAAAGCCAACAGGCTCAAGTTTTCTACATCTTTAAATGAAGGCTTAGATCATGGAGAAATTATATTTTTAGCGTTACCAACACCTGAAGATGATGATGGCTCAGCTGACTTGTCTTATGTTTTGGGAGTCGCAAAAGAGATAGGAAAGCACATAAAAGAATATAAAGTAATAGTCGATAAAAGTACGGTTCCTGTTGGAACTTCAGATAAAGTAAAGGCTACAATTTCAAGTGAAACCAATGTTGAATTTGATGTCGTATCAAATCCAGAGTTTTTACGCGAAGGCTTTGCTGTTGACGATTTTTTAAAGCCAGAGCGTATTGTTATTGGCTCAAGTTCAGAGAGAGCAACCAAGCTTATGAATAAACTATACAAACCATTTGTAAGATCTGGAAACCCAATTTTAATTATGGATGAACGTTCGGCTGAACTTACAAAATACGCAGCAAATTCCTTTTTAGCAGCAAAAATTACGTTTATGAATGAAATTGCAAATTTTTGTGAAAAAGTAGGAGCAGACGTCGATAAAGTTAGAATTGGCATGGGAACAGATTCTAGAATTGGAAAACGGTTCTTATTTCCTGGTATTGGTTATGGTGGTTCATGCTTTCCTAAAGATGTCAAAGCACTTCGCAAATCTGGAAAAGAACACAACCATGATTTTGAGATTTTAAGTTCTGTAATAAAGGTTAACAGTAATCAAAAAACAATTTTAATTCCTAAAATCACATCGTATTTCAATAATGATTTAAAAGGCAAAACATTTGCAATTTGGGGATTGGCTTTCAAACCAGAAACTGACGATATTAGAGAAGCACCTGCATTGTATATGATTGACAAGTTACTTGAGCTAGGAGCAAAGCTCAATGTTTTTGATCCTGAAGCCATGCCTAACGTTAAAAAGAAATATGGAGATCAATTAAACTATTCTTCAAATATGTACGACACAGTTAACGGTGTAGATGCATTGATTATTTGTACAGAATGGAGTATATTTAGAACACCAAACTTTTCTGAGTTAAAAAAGCTTATGCTTGAGCCTGTAATTTTTGATGGAAGAAATTTATATGATATTAAAGACATTGAAAACGAAGGGTTTAATTACACATCTATAGGAAGAAAAAGTGTTTAAAAATGAAAAAGAAAGTACTTATATCTGGAGCTGCTGGTTTTTTAGGCTCACACTTATGTGATCGTTTTTTGGCTGAAGGTTTTCATGTTATTGGAATGGATAATTTTATAACTGGAGATTCAAAAAACATCAAGCATTTAGAGAACAATTCTAGTTTTGATTTCATAGAGCATGATGTTACAAAGCACATAACTATTGAAGGTGAGTTAGACTACATCTTACATTTTGCTTCACCTGCAAGTCCAATAGATTACTTAAAAATACCTATACAAACTCTAAAAGTGGGATCTTTAGGAACACATAATTTGTTAGGATTAGCGAAAGCTAAAAATTCAAGATTGCTCATTGCATCAACCTCTGAAGTTTATGGAGATCCATTAGTGCATCCTCAAACAGAAGACTATTATGGTAATGTTAATACTATTGGTCCAAGAGGAGTTTATGATGAAGCCAAACGATTTCAAGAGTCAATTACCATGGCTTATCATAGATTTCATGGTATTGAAACAAGAATAGTACGTATTTTTAATACCTATGGTCCACGAATGCGACTAAACGACGGAAGAGTTATTCCAGCATTTATGGGACAAGCCTTAAGAGGAGAAGACCTTACTGTATTTGGAGATGGTTCTCAAACACGTTCTTTTTGTTACATTGATGATCAGGTCGAAGGAATTTTTAAATTACTGTTTAGCGACTATGTATATCCAGTTAATATTGGTAACCCAAATGAAATTTCAATAAGAGATTTTGCTGAGGAAATTATTAAACTAACTCAAACAAATCAAAAAGTTATATACAAAGATTTACCAGTTAATGACCCAATGCAAAGACAACCTGATATTAGTTTGGCAAGACAATTATTACAATGGGAACCTAAAGTTCAAAGAGCAGAAGGAATGAAAAAAACCTTCGATTATTTTAAAGGGCTTTCGCATGAAGAGTTATACAGAAGTGAGCATAGAGATTTTTCTAAACATATAAAAATATAAGTTGAGCTTATTTAAACAAGGAAGATATTCAGGGTATTTAAGACCAATTTCGTACTTAATTGATTTAAGTATTATTAATGGACTGGCAATCTTATATTTTTTTGTAGATATAGAGCCTAAAACCTTTATTGTTTTTGTATCTGTATCTTGGATTGTTTTGTCTATCTCTTCAAGGTTTTATGAAGTGTATAGATACACAAGAGAAGTTACTATTTTTGCCTTATCGCTAAGACAAATGGTACTTTTTACCTTAATAATTTTTGCGTTTGTTGGTTTTTATCACAATTTAAGTATCTATCCAATAACAGTTTTTAAATATGTTTTAATTAGTTTTTTACTAATTATTTCATTCAAATTTGCATTGTATTATCTACTTCAAAAGTATAGAATGTCTTTGGGTGGAAATTATAGAAAAACTGTCATTTTTGGTGCAAATAAAAAAACGTTAGCTTTAGAAAACTTTTTTACTCAAAATCCAGAATATGGATATATTCATAAAAAAACATTCGATTTTAAAGATCGCAAAAAGACAGATTTAGAAAAATGTTTTCAATATATAAAAGATGAAGCTATAGATGAGATTTACTGTTCAATCTCTGAACTTTCTAACAGTCAAATTAATGATATTGCAGATTTTGCCGATAACAACTTAAAAATATTAAAATTCTTACCAGATAATAAAGAGATATATTCTAAGAAATTAAAATATGAGTATTATGATTATATACCAATTTTAACGTTAAGAGATATTCCTTTAGAAGAACCGCTTAATACAGTTATAAAGCGAGTTTTTGATATTGTCTTTTCAAGTTTAGTAATTATTTTTTTATTGTCATGGCTAACTCCTTTAATAGCAATTTTAATTAAACTAGAATCTAAAGGACCTGTGTTTTTCAAACAGTCTAGAAATGGGTTTAATTACAAGGAATTTGACTGTTATAAATTTAGATCGATGACTCCTAATAAAGATGCTCACTTGTACCAAGCGACTAGAGGAGACCAAAGAGTAACTAAAATAGGTCGTTTTATTAGAAAAACAAGTATAGATGAGTTGCCTCAATTTTTCAATGTGCTTTTTGGAGATATGTCTGTGGTTGGTCCACGTCCACATATGGTAAGTCATACAGACATGTATGCTAAAAAAATAGATAAATTTATGGTAAGGCACTTTGTTAAACCTGGCATTACTGGATTAGCCCAAATTAGTGGTTTTAGAGGCGAAGTAGAAACTGATAAAGATATTATTGGACGTGTAAAATATGATATTTTTTATATCGAAAACTGGTCTTTACTCTTAGATCTTAAGATTATCACAAAAACATTTGTAAACGCAATTAAAGGTGAAGATAAAGCCTACTAGAGTTGTTCTTTTAACTGTGTTAATTGTGATTTGAAGTCAAATTCTATTTGGCCTTTTTTCATAATCTCTTGACGTTTTTTTAGATCTATCATTTTAGGTGTTATTGAAGCAATAACCGTATTAAGCTCACTGTAATTTCCAGCTTCAGCAATCCAACCAAGCTCGTATGTGTTTATCACATGTTCTCCTTCTCCTCCTCCAAAATATAACATAGGCAATCCAAGTTTAGCATACTCAAAAATTTTAGAAGGCACAGAACCATAAACACGTTTCAATAAAGGTATAATAGTGATGTCATATTGTAAAAGAACATTGTGCAGCTCATTTCTAGATACTTGACCATGATATATGATAGGTAATTCAGGATGACTTGAGAGATATGCTTCAATTTTTGATTGTTCGGCTCCAGAACCATAAATATGAAACTCAATGTTTTCGTAGTTTAATTCTTGACACAATTTGTAAATGCCTTGAGCAATACCAAGCAATCCTGCATAAACGATTTTTAACTTCCCTTCAGAGGGTTTGTAATTCAATTCTGGACTTTCAAATTCAGGATAATTACGATATAAAAAAGTGCTTTTGTTTGGATAAATAGATGTTATATGTGTTAATATTTCTTCACTTTGTCCTAATACTAAATTAGCTCGTTTATAATTAAAATGTTCTATGCGTTCTAACATTTTATAACTAAATCCTTTTTTAAAAGCACCTAATTCTAAACCAGCTATTGGCCAAAGGTCACTCACATTTAAAATAAGGTGACGCTTTTTAGATTTAAGACACAACATACATGTAAAAGCAACAAGTAAAGGTGGCGATTGTACGATTACTGTTTTTGGGATTTTATGCCATATAAAAAACCAAGCCAGGCTAAAACTATAAGATAACATCGCTATTAATCGTAATAGTTTGTTTTTTGAATTGCTCGCATAGATCCAAAGTCTATGTACTAAAACGCCGTTTTCTAATGAGCTGTGTTTAAATTTACCTTTGTAATCTTTAAAGATTTCTCCAGTAGGATAATTTGGTAAAGGTGTTAATACCGAAACATTAAAATCATGTGATTTAAGACCTTCAGCTAAATGAAAAATTCTATTAGAAGCTGCTCCAGTTTCAGGAGGAAAATAACTTGTTATAATAAGAACGTCTTTCATTAAGAATTTTGTTTAACCTTTGATGTAAACTGTTTTAGTTTTCCACTTTTTGAGCGTTGCAATTCTTTTTCTCTTTGAAAAATGATTTCAATTCCAGATTCTAAATAGCGCTCCATTTCTTTGGTAATAAGAGAAACCTTTTCTTTTGACAATTCATCATCACTAGAATAAATGATTTTAAATGTGTCTTGTTTTAATTGCTCGATAATAAACTCTTTAACGTTGCCATCATCTTCAATAAGTGTTTTAGTAATGTAATAAAAGGTTAAGCCAGCTGCTTTTTTTCCGCTTGGTAAGATCGCAATATCATTCGTTCTACCGATTAGTTTTTCAAGAACAGGTGTTTTACTTGTACTAGCTTTTGAAAGCATTCCAATATCACCAATATCATAACGAATAAAGGGATGCGCTTTATTGTATAAAGACGTTACGATAACACGACCTTCTTCTCCATAAGGTAAGGGTTTGTTGTTTTGGTCTAAAATTTCAACAAATAAAGTCTCACTATTTACTTGCCATTCACCTCTCTTGTTTTGAAACGCAATGAGATCAAGCTCTGAAGCTCCATATTCATTTATTACTGCAACTCCTAATTGTTTTTCAAGCAATGCTTTATCATCGTCAAATAGCATTTCTGAAGTAACAATACACGCATTTAAAGACGAGCAAACTTCTTTTAAAACAATATCTTTCCGTTGTAAAAATTTAGCAAACTGAACAATAGCACTTGTGTAACCATTAATGTAATCAAACGAAGTGGTTTTAAATTTTATAAGTAGTTTTTCAAATGCAGTATCACTTAAATCAAATACAGAAAACCGCAAACGATTACTCAAAACATCTTTAAAGCGCTCTTTATAATAGCCTTTTTTATCTAACGGAATCCCATAAAAACGCGCTTGTTTTGAGTGATTAAAATCTAAATTAAACCAATGAAATCGATCTTGAATAACAGCCCAAGTTAAAGCATGACAAAATTTATCTTTAGCAAAAATAAAAGGATCACCAGACGAGCCAGAGGTTTTATTAACATATACATTAGATGTTGTGTAGCCATCAGATAAACGAAGCTCGAGTGGTTGTTGTAAATGAGATTTAGTCATAATTGGCACAGTGTCCCAATCTCCTAATTGTATGGCAGAACCATGTGATTTGTAAAACGACGAATGTTGTAAATGATGCTTAACAATGTTTGTTCTTTGATCTTTTATATAACTCTCAAAATCTGTCTCAGATTTGCCTTGAATTTTTGACAAAGCAAGTTTAGCCTTATCAATTGGAAAGCCATTCATTTTTAGAGTTAAATCAAATAATCGCAAGATTTTTAAATACAATTAAGGTTTGTGTAAAATAATTGTTTTTTCAAGTCAAAACCAATTATTTTTGTGCAAACAATTCATTACATGAACATTTTAATTCTTGGTTCTGGCGGAAGAGAGCATACTTTCGCTTGGAAAATTGCTCAAAGCCCTTTGTGTAACTCACTTTACGTAGCTCCTGGAAACTCGGGAACTCTTGAGGTTGCTAAAAATTTAGAGATTAAAGTTACAGATTTTGAAACTATTAAATCTGCAGTTATAGAGCATCAAATAGAAATGATTGTAGTAGGACCAGAAGATCCTTTAGTACAAGGCATTCATGATTTCTTTATTAATGATGACCAACTTAAAGATGTGGCTGTAATTGGTCCGCAAAAAGCTGCTGCTGAATTAGAAGGTAGTAAAGAGTTTGCTAAAGAGTTTTTATATAGACATAATATTCCTACAGCTGCTTATCAAAGTTTTAATGCTTCAAACGTTGAAGAAGGCTATGCGTTTTTAGAAACCTTAAACCCTCCTTATGTTTTAAAAGCCGATGGACTAGCAGCAGGTAAAGGTGTTTTAATTTTGAATGATTTAAACGAAGCAAAATCTGAACTAAAAAACATGCTACTTGATGCTAAATTTGGCACAGCAAGTTCTAAAGTTGTGATTGAAGAATTTTTAGATGGTATTGAGTTGAGTTGCTTTGTGCTAACCGATGGGAAAAGTTATAAAATACTTCCAACAGCAAAAGATTACAAACGAATTGGTGAAGGTGATACAGGTTTAAATACAGGAGGAATGGGAGCAATATCTCCTGTACCTTTTGCTACGGAAACATTTTTAAATAAAATTGAAGAACGTATTGTTAAACCTACAATTAACGGATTACAAAAAGACAATTTGCCTTATAAAGGATTTGTATTTATTGGTTTGATTAAAGTAGGAGATGAGCCCAAAGTAATAGAGTATAATGTAAGAATGGGAGATCCAGAAACCGAAGTTGTATTGCCAAGACTTAAAACAGATTTAGTTGAGATTTTTAAAGCAATTTCTGAAGAACGACTTCATGAGATCGATTTAGAAATAGACCAAAGAGCTGCTACAACAGTCATGTTAGTATCTGGTGGCTATCCTGAAGCTTACGAAAAAGGGAAAGAAATTTCTGGTTTAGATGCTGTAAAAGATTCATTGGTGTTTCACGCAGGTGCAACCTTAAAAAATGACAAGGTTGTTACGTCTGGAGGTCGAGTTATGGCAATGACATCTTATGGGAATACTTATGAAGAAGCCATAAAAAAATCTTATCAAAATATAAATGAATTACATTTTGATAAGATGTATTATCGCAAGGATATTGGTTTCGATTTATAAGTAAGAGTGTGATGTAATACTCTTATCTTCTTCTCCTTTAGCATTGTATTTTTTCAACTCAAGCATCCAATACGTAAAGGCTACAAAACCTATAACAATAAATAACCATGAGATGAAATTTGCAGTCCACCAATCTTCAAGTTCAAGTACTCTTAAAGCATCAAATGGAGCAAATAATATGTTTACAAACAAATCCTGTATAGCGTAAAAAAAATCTTTCATGAGTCTAAAATTTATACTGTTGTAGGTTTAAATTATATATTTACAGTGCAAAATTACATTTTTTCAACTTAAAATTGAAATAAACCCGAACAATAGTGTTTACTTTTTACGTTTTAGCTTAATTAATGATATCTAATTTTTTTAGCCAGTCTAAACCCATAAACTTTGTAGCAGTAAGTGTATTTCTTCTTATCATTTTTGCTATCACTAAGTATATGGCACTTGACACTCAAAGTGATACACTTTTAATTGTCAAACAAGTTCTCCTGTTTGGGATTTGCTTGTTTTCGATTTTTGTATTTGACTTTCTTGTAAATAAAAACAACCTTACTAAAAATAACAGCTACAAAATTTTATTATATGTTCTTTTTATTGCTGTTTTACCCGAAGTACTTCTGAATTCTAAAATACTTCTTGCTAATTTATTTATTCTTTTAGCTTTAAGACGCATTATTAGTCTTAGGTCCAAAAAGGATATAAAAAAGAAACTCTTTGACGCAGCATTTTGGATAACCATTGCGTCTTTGCTATACTTTTGGGCTATATTATTTTACATATTGATTGTAGCTGCTCTAATTGTATTTATTATTACTGATATAAAGAATTGGGTTATTCCAATTATAGGAATTGCAACCGTTGCCATTATTGCAGTTTCTTATATGATTATTACAAATATTGAGATTTATGATTTTTTTGATAAACTCATAGACCTAAGTTTTGATTTTAGTTCATTGAATTCTAAACGAATTATTATAGGCGCTACAGTTTTATTATCCTTTGGAGCTTGGTCGCTTTTTTATTATATCAAAAATCTTAAATCAAAAACCAAGAGTTCTCGACCTTCATTTTCTTTAATAGTAATTGCAGCAGTCCTTAGTTTAGCAATAATAATCGTATCTCCTAATAAAAGTGGAAGTGAATTTATTTTTCTTTTTGCACCATTAGCAATAATAATGACGAATTATTTAGAGGTCGTTTCAGAAAAATGGTTTAAAGAAAGTTTACTTTGGGTATTAATTTTAACACCAATTATTACTTTATTGTTGTAGTTTTTTTCCAAATGCCAAATCGCCTGCATCTCCCAAACCAGGAATAATATAACCTTTGTCGTTTAATTGTTCATCTACAGCTGCAATCCATAAATGCGAATCGCTATCAAAATGCGAGTTTACAAAATCAACACCAGCTTGAGCACCAATAACACTAATGAGATGAATGTCTTTAGGAGTTCCAAAAGGTTTTAAGGCTTCAAAAGTAGCAACCATCGATTGTCCTGTGGCGAGCATAGGATCTGCAAGAATAAGTGTTTTTCCATTTAAATCTGGACAAGCCAAATATTCAACCACAATTTCAAAAGTTTCAGGATTATGCTTGTGATGTCTATATGCCGAAATAAACGCGTTTTCAGCATCATCAAAATAATTTAATAATCCGTTATGCAATGGCACACCAGCTCTTAAAATAGAACACAACACAATATCATTTTGATAGATATGACTGACTTTTTCACCTAAAGGAGTTTGAATGAGTTTAGATTTAAACTCTAAAGTTTTACTCATTTCATAACCTAAAACTTCACCAATACGTTCAATATTTCTTCTAAAACGCATTCGGTCTTGCTGAATGTTAGTATCTCTAATTTCAGCCATAAAAGAATTTAAAATTGAATTGTTTTTAGTTAGATTATGAATGTGCATAGTATGTCGTGTTTTAAAGAAGATAAAGTTAATAATAACTTCTATATTTGCACTTTAAATTTACACATTATGTTTTCAGAAAAGGCTAATAAAATATTTCAAGATGTTATTGAAAAATATCACATCATTAACACTGTAGATCAACCGTTTACTAACGTATATGATAAAGACTCGAATTTATTGGAGCATTTATTATACAGAAAATGTTGGATAGATACTGTGCAATGGCATTATGAAGATATAATTCGTGATCCGCAAATTGATCCTGTTGCTGCCTTAAAGTTGAAACGTCAAATCGATGCTTCTAACCAAGATCGAACAGATATGGTTGAGTTTATTGATAGTTATTTTTTGGATAAATATAAAGATGTCACTGCAAAACCAGATGCTACAATTAATACCGAAAGTCCTGCTTGGGGAATTGACAGACTATCAATTTTAGCACTTAAAATCTATCACATGAATGAAGAAGCTACTCGAACAGACGCTTCAGATGCTCATCGTGCTGCTTGTCAGAAAAAACTAGATGTTTTGCTTGAACAACGTGTCGATTTATCAACTGCTATTGATACACTTTTAGATGATATTAGTAAAGGTGATAAGTATATGAAAGTATACAAGCAAATGAAAATGTACAACGACGACGAACTGAACCCAGTGTTGCGTTCTCAAAAATAAACTCAGATTGTCATTCTGAACATTCCAACACGTGTTGGAGTTGAAGAATCTCACTTTAAAGATATTTCGACTGCGCTCAAGATGACATGATAATTCATTATGTCAAAACCATTAACACATATCCTAGTCATTCGTTTCTCTGCAATGGGAGATGTTGCTATGACTGTTCCTGTGTTAAGAGCGTTTACTGAGCAATATCCAAATATTAAACTTACAATAGTTACAAAAGCAGCTTTTAAACCTTTATTTAGAGATGTGACCAATGCTTCAGTTATTGGAGCAGACTTAAAAGGAAAGCATAAAGGAATTTTCGGATTGTATGCATTATCGACATTGCTTAAAAAAACAAATTTTGATTGTGTTGCAGATTTACACAATGTCTTAAGAACTAAGATACTGAAGTTCTTTTTCTTCGGAAAAAAAGTCGTTCAAATTGATAAAGGACGAGCTGAAAAAAAAGCCTTGGTTTCTGGTGAAAAATTTGAACCCTTAAAATCTACACATCAACGTTATGCAGATGTTTTTGAAGCATTAGGTTGTCCTGTTAATTTGTCTAATCCTGTATTTTTGAAACCAGCGACTTTAAGTCAAAAACCGTTACATTTTTTAAAATCAGAAGCAACACCAATGATTGGTATTGCTCCTTTTGCAGCATTTAAAGGAAAAATGTATCCATTGTCACAAATGGAAGTTGTTATTGAAGCCCTTTCAAAAGATTATACCATCCTTTTGTTTGGAGCTCGTGGAAACGAAGCAAATCAGTTAGAAAACATTGCATCAAAAAATAATCAGGTCATTAATCTTTCAGGTAAATTAAGTCTTGATGATGAATTAGATGTTATTTCTAATTTAAAACTAATGATTTCTATGGATTCTGGTAATGCGCATTTGGCTGCTATGCAAGGCGTAAAGGTACTAACAGTTTGGGGAGTTACACATCCTTTTGCAGGATTTTATCCGTTTCATCAAGATGAAAATAATGCGGTTTTAGCAGACAGAAGTAAATTTCCAAAAATACCAACTTCGGTGTATGGCAATTCATTTCCAGAAGGATATGATGAGGTGTTTCGTTCTATTTCTCCAGAACTTATTATCGATAAAGCCAAAACAATTCTGAAATAAAAAAGCCTCACTCAAAAGAGTAAGGCTCTAATTAAGAGCCGTTAGATAATCCCAAATGAAAATAGCATCTTAATTGATTGCTAATGTATTTTGTTTAAATTTTAGCATCAAATTATTGTAGGAATAACTTTTAATTATTCGACAAAGCGTCAGGTATTTGGGTTTAAAAGTAAATTTATCAGACGAAAATCACTTTTTAAGCTTTACACATCATCATAATCTACCGTGATTTTTTCAGTAGTTGGTTGTGCCTGACAGGTTAAAATTAAGCCTTCAGCCAATTCGCCATCTGTTAAAATATTATTTTGTCGCATAGTTGCTTCTCCTTCTGTAACTCTAGCTATACAACTGCTGCAAATTCCACCTTGACAAGAATAAGGCGCATCAATATCTTTATCTAATGCAGCTTCCAAAATGGTTTGTTTTTGCGGCATTTCAAAAGTTGTGGTCTCATCGTCTAAAAGTACAGTCACTTCGGTAAAACCACTAGCAATATTAGCCGTTGGAATGGCTTCAGGTTTTGAGGCTTTAAACAATTCATAAAAAATAGTATTGTTATCAATATTGTGTTCTTCTAAAACATCTTTAACGGTATGAATCATGCCTTCTGGTCCGCAAAGGTAGAAAGCATCAATGTCAAGATGTTTGTATTTATTTTTTACCACTAGATTCACAGTGCTTTTTTCAATTCTACCAAAAACAGCGTCGTTCTCTTGAGATTGGCTAAACACAAACTGAATGGATAATCGGTCACTATATTGATGTTGTAATTGTAACAACTCATCTAAAAACATCGTGTCTTTTGTGGTTTTGTTTCCATAGACTAAGACAACATGACTTTGCACTTCTTCTTCTAAAGCACATTTTACAATACTTAACACAGGAGTAATTCCGCTTCCAGCAGCAAAGGCAGCAATGTGTTTGGTTTTAGAGTCGTTTGGTTCAAAAATAAAACGACCATTTGGTGTAGCAACCTCTAAAATGTCACCAACCTTAAGTTGTTGGTTTGCATAAGATGAAAAAGTACCATCCTTAACTTCTTTAATAGCCACTTTAAGTTCGCCACTTTTTGGAGACGAACACAAGGAGTAATCACGTCTAACTTCATTACCATTAACTGTTGTTTTTAAGGTAATGTATTGTCCAGCTTTAAAAGAAAAAGCAGATTTTAAATGTTCTGGAACATCGAAACTAATGGCTACAGATTTGTCTGTAATTCGATCGATATGTTTTATGGCTAAGGAATGAAATTGTGACATAGTTATGTTATCAAATTAAAAATTATAACCTATTTATAACAGCTTATTAATAGGACTTCAAAAATAAGAACAGTGAATGGATAAGACTAAACATTTTATAAAATTTAATACCTAAAAAATATATGCATAAGAATATTATGTATATTTGAAATATGGCAAATACAAAACTTTATAAAGGTAGTTTGACTACAATAATATTGAAGCTTTTGCAAGAGCGTGATAAAATGTATGGTTATGAAATCACTCAAAAAGTAAAAGAACTCACAAAGGGCGAATTGAATATTACCGAAGGCGCTTTGTATCCTGCTTTACATAAATTGGAAGCTGAAGGGTTTCTTGATGTCGAACTTAAACGAGTTGATAACCGTTTGCGTAAGTATTACAAACTTACCGATGAAGGACAAAAAGAAACAACTCATAAATTAATTGAACTCCAAGACTATATTAAAACAATGCAAGCATTAGTTAACCTAAAGCCTCGTTTTGAATAATGGAAAAACTCACTAAAGAACAAATTCAGTTTATTGAAAATTATTTAGAACATTCAGATGTGTATTATGCAGACATTAGAATGGAAATGACAGATCATGTGGCTTCAGCTATTGAAGCAAAAATGAAACATGAAAACACGAATGATTTCTATACTATTTTTAAAAACTACATGGTTAAAAATAAAGCCAACTTATTAGAGAATAATAAAAAATTTATAAGAGACGTAGATAAATCTATTTTTAAACGTTTGGTTAAGCTTCTTTTAAAACCTCAAAATATAATGCTTTTTATAATATTACTTGTTTTAGGCTATCAATTCTTTCCTTCAATTGATCGTCAACAATTACTTGTTATTGGTTCTTGGTTTCCTTTGTTTTCTATAGTTCCATTTTTGGTTGTTTATTTTGGTTCACTTAGAGCATTTAAAATCTCTAGATTTTCTGGTATAGAACGTATAGCGTTTGTTTATATGATAGTTTTTCAGATGTTAAACTTGACAAGAACAATATTTAAAAGTCAGCTAGAATCTGATCATACAAATTATTGGGTTATTATAGTTTTGGTAGCGACTATAATTACAGTTTCTGTGGTGTTATTGCAATTAACTTTTCATATCATAAACGACTACAGAAAACAGTATAAACGCTTGGCCTAATACTAAGCAGTAGAAACATAATGTGTAACAAAATGAAATTTTAGAATACTAATCTATCAAATTAACCATTACCATGATTAAACATTTTATTCGCTTAGAGTGGAAACAATTTTTTAGAGCGTCGTATTTTCAAAAAGGAATAGCCATTAAAATCTTATTAGTTCTTGCAGCTCTATATTTTGGAGGTGCAGCTCTTATGCTTGGCGTAGGCTTATTTTTTATTGCTAAAAAGGCTATTCCTGAAGTAGATCCTATTGAAACTGTAAACAACTTTATTATTTATTGGTTTTTGTTTGAAATGGTCTTTAGGTTTTTTATGCAGCAATTACCTGTAATGAATGTGAAGCCTTTAATGACCATTCCTATCAAACGAAACACAGTGATTCATTATTTACTAGGAAAAACAAGCCTTTCGTTTTTTAATTTCTTAGCCATTTTTCTCTTTTTGCCATTTTGTATTGTGCTTTTGGTGAAAGGTTATGCTGTTGTTAATGTATTGTGTTGGTTTTTATCTATCGTGTTTTTAACACTATCGGTAAATTATCTCAATTTTTTAATCAATAAGAACAATACGATTTTTTACATCATTACCACTTTGCTTTTCGGATTTATAGGATTAGAATACTATGGCATTTTTGCTATTTCAAAACCAATTGGGATTGCTTTTAATGCATTGTATAATCAACCTTATTTAATGATTATTCCTTTGTTGTTAGTTGTTGGATTGTATTATGCCAACTTTATTTACATTAGAAAAGGGTTCTATTTAGATGATGCGGTTTCTAAAAAAATAAAAGAAGTGAATGCAACCGATTTATCTTGGATGGATCGCTTTGGAAGTGTTGCACCTTTCTTAAAAAATGACATCAAACTCATTTGGCGAAACGCGAGACCAAAACAAGTATTGATGATGTCGTTTTTATTCTTGTTTTATGGCTTGATTTTTTACACACAAGATGCTTATAAAGACATGCCTGCATTTTTAGCTTTTGCATCTATGTTTGTAACAGGTGGTTTTTTAATGAGTTTTGGTCAATTAGTGCCATCTTGGGATAGCGAATATTATAAATTACTAATGAGTCAAAACATTCCTTACAGACAATATTTAGAATCTAAATGGTATCTTATGGTATTTGCAGTTATACTTTCATTTATATTAAGTATTCCATATTTGTATTTTGGTTGGGATATCTTCGGAATGATTGCTGCTGGAGCTTTATTTAATGTTGGACTAAATTCATTTATCACCTTGTTTGGAGGTGCACTAAATCGCGTTCCAATTGAATTGAACGTAAAAGCAAAAGCCTTTAGTAATACCAACGGATTTAATCCAACACAAATGCTAATTGCAATGCCTAAAATTTTGTTGCCAATGCTATTATTTTATGTTCCTTATAAGCTCATTAATTTTGAAGCAGGTTTAATTGCCATTGCTTTAAGTGGTGTTTTAGGAATCGTATTTAAAAATCAAATTTTCAGCTATATCGAAAGCATCTACCAAAAAGGGAAGTACAAAACCATTGCAGCTTTTGCCGAAAAACCTTAATTAAAATTTAACCATTACAATCATCATGATCACAACATCTAACCTTTCAAAAGCATATAACGACATTACTGTACTAAATATAGAAAACCTAGATATTCCCAAAGGTCAAAGCTTCGGTTTAGTAGGTAATAATGGCGCAGGAAAAACGACATATTTTAGTTTATTATTAGATCTAATCCAACCAACAACAGGACATATTAAAAACAATAATGTTTTGGTTCATGAAAGTGAAGATTGGAAGCCATTTACCTCGTCTTTTATTGATGAGAGTTTTTTAATAGGTTACCTTACTGCTGAAGAATATTTTTATTTTATTGGTGAACTTCGCGGACAAAATAAAGCAGATGTTGATGCCTTAGTCGCTCAGTTTTCAGATTTTTTCCATGGTGAAATTTTAAATCAGAAAAAGTACTTACGCGATTTAAGTAAAGGAAATCAAAAAAAGGCAGGAATTGTAGCTGCACTTATTGGTAATCCTGAAGTTATTATTTTAGACGAACCCTTTGCTAACTTAGATCCAACAACTCAAATTAGACTTAAAGCTATTATAAAGAACTTAGCCGAAAAGCAAGGTGTTACAATATTGATTTCTAGTCATGATTTGCTTCATGTTACAGATGTTTGCGAACGTATTGTGGTTTTAGAAAAAGGACAAGTAGTAAAAGATTTGGCAACAAGTGCAGCTACTTTAAAAGAATTAGAAGCACATTTTGCAGGTTCTGAGCTAGTTTAAGCCAAAACGCATCATCTAAAAAGCATGTATTTTTAGACGATAATTCAAAAAGATGCTTATTTTTACAGCATTACATAATATTTGTAGTCGTTTTTAGTTATACTTAACCAAATACAACCACGTTGAATACATCGTTTAAAATTATAATATCTATCTGTTTTGCAGTGCTTTTCGTAACGAGTTGTTCGCGAAAAAACAACACTATTATAAATAGAAATTTCCACGCTTTAGGAACTAAATACAACATTCTTTACAACGGTTATATCGCACTCGAAAAAGGTCGAGAAACAGTAGATAATGCTGCAACCGATAATTTTTGGGAACTACTTCCTGTAGAACGTATGCAAGTCTCTGAAGATGTTTTTTTTCCAGGCCAAGCTAGAAACCAAGATTTTGAACGTGCTGAAGAAAAAGCAATCAAAGCTGTTCAAAAGCATGGTATGAATATTAAGGGCAAAGAGTATAATCCGCAAATTGATGAAGCGTATTTACTTTTAGGAGAAGCACGTTATTTTGATCAACGATTTATTCCAGCTTTAGAAGCCTTCAATTATATTTTATACAAATATCCTGCAAGCGATAAAATTAATACGGCTAAAGTTTGGAGAGAGAAAACAAACATTCGCTTAGAAAACAACGAACTAGCACTTAAAAACTTAAAACGTCTTTTAGACCAAGAAGAATTAGAAGACCAAGATTTAGCTGATGCAACAGCTATGATGGCACAAGCTTATATCAACATTAAAGCAAAAGACAGTGCTTTGACACAATTAAAAGTAGCAGCCGAATTCACAAAAAGAAAACGAGAAGAAGCACGATATAATTTTATTATTGGTCAGTTATATAATGAGTTTGGGCATAAAGATAGTGCCAACTTAGTGTTCGATAAAATTATCGACATGCATCGCAAAATTCCAAGACCATTTTATGTGAATGCACATCTTGCGAAAGCCGCAAATTTTGATATGGAAAATGGCGATAAACTTGAGTTTGAGGAGTATTTAACAGACCTTGAAGAGAATCGTGAAAATCGTCCATACCTTGATAAAATTTACTATCGTATTGCAGAATATCACAGAGCTAATACTTCAGATTCATTAGCAATGGCCTACTACAACAAGTCATTGCGAACCAATACAGGAGACAAGCAATTAAGAGCGCTTGATTACGCAACACTTGGTGATATGAATTTTGACAATGCTAATTATAGGATTGCAGGTGCTTATTATGATAGTACAATGACCAATCAAAAATTAAATTCAAAACCGTATCGAATCATTAAAAAGAAGCGAGAAAATTTAGAAGATGTTATTCTTTACGAAGACATAGCTCAAGTTAACGATAGTATCTTAAACTTAGTAAGTTTGTCTGATGCAGATCGCTTAGCAATTTTTACAGAATACACAAATGATCTTAAGGCAGAAGCTGAAGCAGAAAAAGAAAGACAAGAAGCTGCCGAACGAAAAAACTCTGGATTGGCAACGATAGATAATAATAAAGTTGGAAAATCGCAAAGAGCAAACCCGAAAGCAAATAGCGGAAAACAGGAATTTTATTTTTATAATCAAACTACAAAATCGTTTGGAAAAAACGAATTTGTAAAAATTTGGGGAGATCGAGAGCTTAGAGATAATTGGAGACTTTCAAGTAAGTCTATTAACAAAGCTAAAAATTTACAATCTGGAGAAGTTGATGATTCAGCTTCAGATGAAGAGATGTTTAATCCAGAATTTTATATTTCTCAAATTCCTTCAGATCAAAAAGTCATTGACAGTATTAGTAAAGAGCGAAATTTCGCTTACTATCAATTGGGTTCTATCTACAAAGAAAAGTTTAAAGAATTTGAGTTGGCTCAAGACAAATTAGAAAAGCTATTATTGAGCAATCCTGAAGAGCGTTTAATATTGCCTTCAAAATATAACTTGTATAAAATTTATGTTGAATTAGGTCTAGATAGTAAGGCAGAAGCTATGAAAAACGACATTGTTTCTAACCATCCAGATTCTAGATATGCACAAATTTTATTGAACCCGTCTTCAGAATTTGCTAAAGATGAAAACAGTCCTGAAAGTATTTATGAAAACCTCTATGAGCAATTCAATAATCAAGACTACGCTGAAGTTATTTCTGCTGCAGAAGTAAACATCACTAAGTTTGAAGGCGATCCCATAGTTCCCAAATTCGAAATATTAAAAGCCTCTGCAAAAGGACGTTTATATGGTTTTGAAGCATACAAAGAAGGTGTAAATTATATTGCCTTAACTTATCCTAATTCTGAAGAAGGAAAACGAGCTGAAGAAATATTAAAAGATGTGATTCCTGTTTTAGCAAAGAAAGAATTTGTTGATGATAATGATGCGAAACATTTTAATGTTTTATATCCTTTTGAAGCTAATCAAACAGAAGAAATTAATGAATTTGTAAAAAAGCTGAATGAAGCAGTTTCAAAGGTAACCTACTTTGATTTAACAACATCAATTGATGTTTATGATGAGAACATTACTTTTGTAGTAGTTCACGGATTAAAAAGTGCTCAAGGTGCTTCGGGTTTTGCAGAAATACTTGAAGAAAATAAGCACAAAATTGTTCACGATTTTTATTCCATTTCTTCGCCTAACTACGAAATCGTACAGAGGCACAAAAATTTAAATGATTATTTAGCATCTCAATAAAACAAAACCCTATGTTTTCTTCAGATAAAAAAACAGGAAAAATGGCAACAGAAACAATTTCACAGCAAAACACTATTGCTAAAGGAACTACAATTACTGGTGATATTATTAGTGAAGGCGACTTTAGAATTGAAGGCTCTATTCAAGGCAATATAAAAACTCCAGGAAAAGTTGTTGTAGGTAAAACAGGAATTATAAACGGAACACTTAAAAGTGCTAATGCTGACATTGAAGGTAAATTTTCTGGCAAACTATTACTATCAGATACCTTATCTTTAAAATCGTCTGCTCATGTTGAAGGTGAAGTTATTGTTGGTAAATTGGCAGTTGAGCCTGGAGCAACATTTAATGCAACATGCTCTATGAAAGGCGCTATTAAAGAACTTAATAATGGCTCAAGAACAGGACAACAACCCACTATTCAAAAATCAACGCAAACTGGAGAATAACCAAAAAAAGGACAATCCACTTAAAAATGCTGCGATACTCTCTGGTGTAGCAATACAAATGGGAGCAACTATTTATTTGTTCGTGCTTTTAGGTAAATGGTTAGATGTTACTTATAACAATAATCAAAAACTTTTTATCATTATTTGCACCTTACTAGGTGTTACTCTATCCTTATATATTGTAATTAAACAACTTAACAAATTAAATAATAAATGATACACCCAATAGTTCGTTTTTTTGTTCTTTTAATAGGGATTTTAGGTGTGGTTTTTATAACACATTTAACATTGTTGTACTTTAATGAGTTACCGTTATTTGAAAACAAAATTTTAATGTGTTATTGGGTAAATGCACTTTTTGCGTTACTTGTAGTAGGGTTTTTATACAAATTCAGAAAAAAATTTAAAAGCCAATTGGGGTTTTTATTCATGGGTGGAAGTCTTTTAAAATTTGCTGTCTTTTTTTTAGTTTTTTACCCTTTTTTCAATACTGACGGTGAGTTGAGCAAACTTGAATTTATTACGTTTTTTGTACCATACACCGTGTCATTAATTCTTGAAACAATAACACTTTCTAAAATATTAAATAAACTTGATACAACTTTAGTATAGCAAAAAAACAATCAATTAAAATAAAGCAAAAAATAGTTTTTGTTTTTGGGATAAAAACATACCTTTGCAGCGATTTTTAGGCCACTATTAATTAAGTGATATGCAAAGAAAAAATTCGTTTAAAAAAATTAGTTTACTACTTCTGTTAGTGTCGTTTATGTCTTTTGCTAATGGAGACCAAAAAAATGAAACTGGAGGAATAAAGCAAGAGATTAAAGAATACATAGACCATCACTTATTAGATTCCTATGATTTTAGCTTATACTCTTACACTAATGAGAATGGAGAACATGTTTATATTGGCTTTCCATTACCAGTAATTTTATGGGATAATGGATTGCAGGTGTTTTCATCTTCAAAGTTTCATCATGGTGAAACAGTAGCCGAAGTAAACGGAAATTATTATAAGCTTTACCATAACAAAATATATAAAACCGATGCAGAAGGCACCATTAATTATGATGCCGAACATCACCCAACAAATGCTAAGCCGTTAGATTTTTCAATTACTAAAAACGTGTTTACCATTTTTGCTGTAAGTGTATTGATGTTTTTTATGTTTAGTCGTATGGCTAAAAAGTATAAAACTGGAGGCATGCCTAAAGGCTTTGGTCGTTTCTTAGAGCCAATTATATTATACATTAGAGATGACATTGCCATTCCTAACATTGGAAAAGCAAAATATAAAAGATACATGCCTTATCTGTTAACGGTATTTTTCTTTATCTGGATTATTAACCTATTAGGTTTAACACCATTAGGCGTTAATGTAACAAACAATATAGCTGTAACACTGGCACTAGCTTTAATCACTTATGTGCTAACAACATTTACAGCCAACAAAAACTATTGGAAGCATATTTTTTGGATGCCTGGTGTTCCTGTGCCAATGAAAATAATTTTAGCACCAATAGAATTATTAGGTACAATCATTAAACCATTCTCATTACTTATTCGTTTATATGCAAACATCACTGCAGGACATATAGTATTAATGAGCATCATTGGGTTAATGTTTATATTTAAAAACTGGTTAGGTAGTTCTCTATCGTTTGGACTTGCATTTGCATTGGCATTGTTAGAGCTATTAGTTGCCGCATTACAAGCATATATCTTTACAATGTTATCTGCTTTATATTTCGGTTCGGCTGTTGAAGAACACCACGACCACTAAAAATGAATGTTTAATTTTTAATATATATATTATGGAAATTCCAGTAATGGTAGGAGCAGGTTTAATTGTTATCGGTGCAGGTTTAGGTATCGGTAAAATTGGTGGTAGCGCAATGGATGCTATTGCACGTCAACCAGAAGCTTCTGGAAAAATTCAAACAGCAATGTTAATTGCTGCTGCCTTAATTGAAGGTATTGGATTTGCTGCATTATTTGCAGTTTAAAACACAAAAAACAGCTTTAACGGTTGGTTAAAGCTGTTTTTTAAAATTAAATATTTATTAAAAACTATAGATATAAATGGAAAAGTTGATAAATGAGTTTTCAGTAGGGTTATTCTTCTGGCAATTAGTGTTATTTATTGGATTAGTATTATTATTAAGAAAAGTAGCTTGGAAACCTATTCTTAATGCTGTAGAAAAAAGAGAAGAAGGTATTCAAGGCGCTTTAGACGCAGCTGAAAAAGCTAAACTTGAAATGCAAAACCTTCAGGCTGATAACGAAAAGCTTTTAAAAGAAGCAAGAGCTGAGCGTGAAGCAATGTTAAAAGAAGCGCGTGATATCAAAAACAAAATGATTGAAGACGCTAAAGAAGATGCTAGAGAAGAAGCAGGAAAGCTAATAGCACAAGCGCAAGCATCTATTGAAACAGAAAAGAAAGCTGCTATTGCCGAATTAAAATCACAAGTGGCAAACCTTTCAATTGATATTGCAGAAAAAGTAGTACGTGAAGAACTTTCTAACAAAGACAAACAAATCAAATTGGTAGAGTCAATGTTAGGTGAAGCGACATTAAACTAATAGATTATGTCAGGAACAAGAGCAGCAATTCGTTACGCAAAAGCAGTTTTAAGTATAGCTGTAGATCAAAAATCTACTGAAGCTGTTTATAATGACATGAAGCTAATTGCAAAAACTGTATCTGAAAATACAGATCTTGATTTAGCATTAAAAAATGCTATTGCAAAGCAAGACACGAAGAAACAGATTTTAAATCAAGTGTTTCCAAAGTTAAACACCTTATCATCTAAATTATTTGATGTATTAGTTGATAATAACAGAATTGATACTATTGCAGATGTAGCTCGTAAGTATAATGAGTTGTACGAAGCTCATATTGGTATAGAAAAAGCTACTGTAACAACTGCAGTTCCAATGACTGATGATTTAGAAATCAAAGTGATGGCTAAAATCAAAGAGCTAACAAGCAAATCTGTTGAGCTAGAAAATATTGTAGATGAAAGCATTATTGGTGGTTTCATTTTACGTGTTGGAGATATTCAATATAATGCTAGCATTGCTAATAAGCTAAACAAATTAAAAAGAGAATTTACATTAAATTAAAATTGAGTTAGATGTATATCTAACCTCTAATATCTAAATAAAGATGGCAGAAGTAAAACCAGCTGAAATATCAGCAATCTTAAAACAACAACTTTCAGGTTTTGAAGCAGGTGCTTCATTAGACGAAGTAGGAACAGTATTAACTGTTGGTGACGGAATTGTACGTGCTTACGGACTTTCTAACGCGCAATACGGAGAATTAGTAGAATTCGATGGTGGCTTAGAAGGTATTGTACTTAACCTAGAAGAAGATAACGTAGGTATTGTATTGTTAGGTCCTTCTAAAGAAGTTAAAGAAGGTTCTACTGTTAAAAGAACCAATAAAATTGCATCTATCAACGTAGGTGAAGGTATAGTTGGTCGTGTGGTTGATACGCTTGGTAATCCAATTGATGGTAAAGGTCCTATTTCTGGAGATACTTATCAAATGCCATTAGAGCGTAAAGCTCCTGGTGTTATCTATCGTGAACCAGTAACTGAACCATTACAAACAGGTATTAAGTCTATCGATGCCATGATTCCTGTAGGTAGAGGACAACGTGAGTTAGTTATTGGTGACCGTCAAACTGGTAAAACAACAGTTTGTATTGATACCATCCTTAATCAAAAAGAATTTTACGATGCAGGTGAGCCTGTATATTGTATATATGTTGCTGTAGGTCAAAAAGCATCTACTGTAGCCAATATTGCTAAAGTATTAGAAGAAAGAGGTGCATTAGCATACACAACTATAGTTGCTGCAAACGCATCAGATCCAGCACCAATGCAAGTATATGCACCAATGGCAGGAGCTGCAATTGGAGAATATTTTAGAGATACTGGTCGTCCAGCTTTAATTATTTATGATGATTTATCTAAGCAAGCGGTTGCATATCGTGAGGTGTCATTATTATTACGTCGTCCTCCAGGACGTGAGGCGTATCCTGGTGACGTTTTCTACTTACACTCTAGATTATTAGAGCGTTCTGCAAAAGTTATTAATGATGATAATATTGCTAAAGAAATGAATGATTTACCAGATAGCTTAAAGCCTATGGTAAAAGGAGGAGGTTCTTTAACAGCTTTACCAATTATTGAAACACAAGCAGGTGACGTTTCTGCATATATTCCAACGAACGTAATTTCGATTACTGATGGACAAATTTTCTTAGATGGTGATTTATTTAACTCTGGTGTTCGTCCAGCAATTAACGTAGGTATTTCTGTATCTCGTGTTGGTGGTAACGCTCAGATTAAATCAATGAAGAAGGTATCTGGTACATTAAAATTAGATCAAGCACAATTCCGTGAATTAGAAGCCTTTGCTAAGTTTGGTTCAGATTTAGATGCTGTAACATTAAACGTAATTGAAAAAGGAAAGCGTAACGTTGAAATATTAAAACAAGCGCAGAACGATCCATTTACAGTTGAAGATCAAATTGCAATTATTTACGCTGGATCTAAAAACTTACTTAAGGACGTTCCTGTTAATAAAGTGAAAGAGTTTGAAAGAGATTTTATCGAATTCTTAAATGCTAAGCACAGAGATGTATTAGACACTTTGAAAACTGGAAAATTAACTGATGAAGTTACAGATACATTAAGCAATGTAGCTAAAGATTTATCAGGAAAGTATAGAGCATAAAAAGTTAAAAAGTATAAAGTTATAAGCTTTAGTAAGCTTGTTATAACTCTATATTTAATAAGAATTGTCACTCTGAGCGCAGTCGAAGAGTCTTGTTAAAATAACATTCTAATTAAATTAAAGAATGGCAAACTTAAAAGAAATACGTAATAGAATATCTTCGGTATCTTCAACGATGCAGATTACTAGTGCCATGAAAATGGTATCTGCTGCAAAATTGAAAAAGGCTCAAGATGCTATTACTGCTATGCGACCTTATGCAGATAAGTTGACAGAGCTTTTACAAAGTTTAAGTGCAACTTTAGATGCAGATTCTGGAAGTAAATTTGCAGACCAACGTGAAGTTAAAAAAGTATTGTTGGTTGCAATTACCTCTAATAGAGGTTTAGCAGGTGCATTCAACTCTAATATTATCAAAGAGGTTACAAAATTAACTTCAGAAAAGTATGCTAATCAAGAAGTGTCTTATTTAGCTATTGGTAAAAAAGCTAATGATGCTTTCAAAAAAAGCAACAAAGTTATTTCTAATAACAGTGATGTTTACGATGATTTAACATTTGATAATGTTGCTGAAATTGCTGAGATGCTAATGGAAAAATTTGTTGATGGTGAGTTTGATAAAATTGAAGTCGTTTACAACAAATTTAAAAATGCTGCAACGCAAATTGTAATGACTGAACAATTTTTGCCAATTGTACCAATTGAGAGTGACTCAAATGTAAACCTAGATTACATTTTTGAACCTTCAAAAGCTGAAATCGTTGAGCAATTAATTCCGAAGTCTTTAAAAACACAATTATACAAAAGTATAAGAGATAGTTTTGCTAGTGAACATGGCGCACGTATGACAGCAATGCACAAAGCAACTGACAATGCTACTGAATTGAGAGATCAGTTAAAATTAACATACAACAAAGCACGTCAGGCTGCAATTACCAACGAGATTTTAGAAATTGTTGGTGGAGCGGAAGCATTGAACAATTAGACGCAGTCAAATGCTTCAAAGAAAGAGAAGCATTGAACAATTAGAATGTCATTCAGATCGTAAGCGAAGAATCTAAATAAACTAAAAACGTCATGCTGAACTTGTTTCAGCATCTCAAACAAATATGAAAAGCCCAACTCATTTGAGTTGGGCTTTTTTATGGCATTAAATTTGAAATCATATCTTTATAGAACTAACGATTTTGCTATGAAAACCATAAAATATATTACTTCACTTGTATTAATGCTGATACTTATGGCAAGTTTTTCACAATGTTCAACAGCTCAGAAATTACAAGCAAAAGCTCCAATAGAATTTGGTGAAGTTTATGCTCAAAAGTGGGTAGCTGGTATTAAAGAAGGAGGTTCAGGTATTAATGTGTTTATTCCAGTCAATGACAATTCAATACCTCTAGACAGTATGTTTTTTAGAGGTAAAAAGGTGAAAATGGAATTCAAAAAAGGAGATACTATATGTTACATAGGTCGATTTAAAACAAATGCCAATCAACAGAACGACATTATTTTAAGTTCTGACATGAGTGAAGAATCAAAAAACAGACTACCTCAGCCCAAAGAACAAATACCTTTTGAATTAAAAGATGATGAATGTGTGGTTTCTTACAGACAAAACAATAAAACCTTGTATTATAAGATTTCAAATATTAAAATGAAACAACCATTGCACTATCCCAGTGCTCCACCAAACGGACAATAACATATCTTTGGTTAGCGTTGTCTAAAAACGTATTTTTAGCAGAACAAAATTTTACTTTTGAGCGTACTAAAAACTTTTTTAAAAGACACCGTTATCTATGGTTTGGCGATTGTGGTACCCAAATTAGTTAACGTTCTTTTGGTACGTTTACATACTGATGTGCTTCCAAATGAAGGCTATTCTGAAAACACAGAGTTTTACGTCGTTGCAGCTTTTTTTAATGTGATTTTAACTTATGGAATGGAAACATCGTTCTTTAGGTTTTATAGTAAAAACAAAGACAAAAAAAGCGTTTTATCAACAGCAATGATAACTATTGTCACGAGTACAATAATTTTTGGAACACTTCTATTTTTGTTTAGAGTTCCAATTTCTGAAGCATTAAGAATCAATACCGATTTCTATTCAATTCTCGTAGGTATAACACTTCTCGACACTCTAATCGTAATCCCGTTTGCTTACTTAAGAGTAACTGGTAGACCAATAAAATTTGCATTTATTAAACTCATTAATATACTCGTTATTGTTGTATTAAACCTCTTGTTTTTATCAACGGCATTTAGATCTAATACTCTAAGACACCTTTTTAGTGTTGAAAATGATGTTGAGTATATATTTATTGCAAACCTAATAGCTAGTGCAGTTGTATTGGTTTTTGTATTGCCATACTTTTTTAAGGCAAAATGGAATTTTGACACCAAAATCTTAAAGCAATTATTAAATTATAGTTGGCCTATTATGGTTGCTGGTTTGGCTTTTGTAATTAATGAAAATTTAGATAAATGGTTGTTGCCAGAAATTGAAGGTGAATTTATTAATGGAGCTTATAGTGCTTGCTATAAATTGGCAGTATTTATGACCTTATTTATTCAAGCTTTTAGAATGGGAGCAGAACCGTTTTTCTTTAATCATTCAGATAAAAACAACGCCACACAAACCTATGCTACTATTTTAAAATATTTCACAATTGTTGGTAGTCTTGGTCTTATGATTGTAGTTGTATATATTGATGTATTACGACCTTTTCTTATTAAAAAAGAAAGTTATTTATTAGCATTAGATATTGTTCCAATTGTATTATTAGCTAACCTTTGTTTAGGCATTTATCACAACTTATCAATCTGGTATAAGCTCACAGACCGAACACGTTTCGGGATGTATATTTCACTTATTGGAGCAGCAATAACGATTGGTTTTAATATTGTGTTTATTCCTAAAATAGGCTTTATGGCTTGTGCTTATGCAACACTTATTGCTTATGGATTGATGATGCTAATTTCGTATGTTTTAGGAAAACGTTATTATCCAGTGCCTTACGATTTAAAACGGATTACATTATACTTGTTAATTAGTACAGGATTTAGTTTTATAACTTATTATCATTTGGATAGAAATATATGGTTAGGAACTGTATTTTTGTTACTCTTTTTACTTTTAATCATTGTATTAGAACGAAAAGAATTGAAAATATTAATAAGTAAAACCAATAATTAATTTAAATATCACTTTGAGCGTAGTCGAGAAGTCTTAAATTATGCAAATCAAAATTATAAATAAATCTAATCACGACTTGCCGCATTATGAAACCATTGCTTCTGCAGGAATGGATCTTAGAGCAAGCATTTCTGAACCAAGAACCTTAAAACCTTTAGAACGTAGTATTGTAGGCACAGGATTGTTTATCGAATTACCAGTTGGTATTGAAGCTCAAGTACGTCCTAGAAGTGGTTTAGCGGCTAAAAAAGGCATTACTGTACTTAATGCACCTGGAACTATAGATGCAGATTACAGAGGAGAGATAGGTGTGATTTTAGTAAACTTATCTAGCGAAGATTTTGTGATTAATAATGGCGAACGTATCGCTCAACTGGTAATCGCAAAACACGAACGTGCCGAATGGGACGAAGTAAATGAACTTTCTAAAACCGCTAGAGGCGAAGGCGGTTTTGGAAGCACAGGAGTTAAATAACAAGATTAGAATCTATAAAACCTATTTTAGAATGTCATTTCGAGCGTAGTCGAGAAATCTCTAAATCATTAAAGAAAACAAATACATACATGAAAATAATAGTACCAATGGCTGGTCGAGGTTCTCGTCTTAGACCACATAGTTTAACTGTACCAAAACCTTTAATTCCAGTAGCTGGACAACCTATTGTTCACAGACTCGTTAAAGATATTGCAAAAGTATTAAAGCAACCTATCGACGAGATTGCTTTTGTTTTAGGAGATCCAGCTTGGTTTGGTGATGATGTTGTAGAAAGTTTAAAAAGCTTAGCAACTAGTTTAGGAGCTAAACCGTCTATCTATCGTCAAGACCAACCTTTAGGAACAGGTCACGCTATTATGTGTGCTGAGCCTTCATTATCTGGACCTGCTGTAATTGCTTATGCAGATACTTTAATTCGTGCAGAATTCGATTTAGATGCAGAAGCCGATAGTGTCATTTGGACAAAGCGTGTCGCAAATCCTGAAGCTTATGGTGTAGTCAAGTTAAACGACAAACAAGAGATTATAGAATTGGTTGAAAAACCTGAAACGTTTGTAAGTGATCAAGCGGTTATTGGTATTTATTACTTTAAAGATGTTGCTGTTTTAAAAGGAAAACTTCAGGAAATTTTGGATGAAAACATTATGAATGGAGGCGAATATCAAATTAATGATGGTATTAAACGCATGATGGCAGAAGGGAAAATTTTTAAAACAGGAACAGTTGACGAATGGATGGATTGTGGAAACAAAAATGTAACCCTTGACACCAACGCTAAAATGTTAGGTTTTTTAGCTTCAGATAATGAAGAACAATTAATAGCTAATTCAGTTAAAAATAATAACTCAACCATAATTGAGCCTTGTTGTATTGGAGACAATGTGGTATTGAACAATGCAACCATAGGTCCTAATGTTAGTATAGGAAACAATTGTACAATAGACAATTCAACCGTTAAAAATAGCTTAATACAAACGCATACCTCTATTAAAAATGCTAATTTAGACAATGCTATGATAGGTAATCATGTTAGTTATGATGGAAACTTTACTAGTATAAGCATTGGTGACTATTCAGTTTTGGAATAATTATTGTCATTAAGAGCATAAGCGAAGCATCTCAAATTGATGAATAAACAAGTTTACATACTCATTCTTTTCTTCGGAATTTTTTTCGTTCCGAAGATAAATCATGCTCAAGTTGATTTTAATAAACTTCCAGACGATGATTTAGGGAACTACGAAGATGCTTACCAAGAACATTTTTTTGAAGCCTTGAAACAAAAAGGCATTGAAAATTACCAACGTTCGGTTGATGAGTTGCTTAAATGCATCAAAATTGATGATTCTGATCCTACTTTATTTTTTGAATTAGGAAAGAATTATAAAATGCTTAAAAATTTTGGAGCAGCCGAAGACGCACTAAAAGAAGCGACATCAAAGTCTCCAGAAAATGAATGGTTTCTCGATGAGCTTTATGATGTGTATATGCAACAGAACGATATCGATAAAGCACTAAAGACAGTTAAACAACTGGTTAAGTTTCATCCCGATTATAAACAAGATTTAGCAAGTTTATATATAGAAGCTAAAAAGTACAACAATGCTTTAGATATTCTAGATGAACTTGATGAAGAGTTTGGATATAGTAAAGACAGAGACTATTTAAGAAATCAAATTTATGATCTTACAGGTAATGATGATGATCGTATTGAAAACCTAGAAGAACGCGTCAATAAAAATCCAGAAGACGAAGCAAGTTACCTCAGACTTATTTACAGATATAGCGAAACAGGAGATAAAGAAAAAGCGTTTAACACAGCAAAAGCGCTATTAGAATCAAATCCAGAATCGCGATTAGTACATTTAGCCTTGTATAAGTTTTATTTAGACGATAATACTACTGATGAGGCTATTAACTCGATGAGAATTGTGCTAACAAGTCCAAATATTAAGCCAGAAGCCAAAGCTAAAGTCCTTAATGATTTTGTGAAGTTTGTGTCTGAAAATCCAGAATATGAACCTCAGTTAGTTGAAATTACGGCACTTATTGATGATGATAAGAGTCCAAAAACCTTAAGAGAATTAGCACAATATCATTTAAAAATAAATGATAAAGAAAAAGCGTTAGGTTATTTAGAAGCGATTTTAGAGGAAGAGCCTAACGATTTTAAGACCATCAAAGATGTGTTGATGTTACGATTAGATTTAAATAAAGATACAGAAGCTGAGAAATTAAGTGCTGAAGCCTTAGAATTATATCCAGCGCAACCCATTTTGTATTTAGCAAATGGTGTGGCAAATAATAAATTGAATCAGCCTAAAAAAGCGATTGAAAGCTTAGAAATGGGAGTTGATTTTGTTATTGATGACTCTAAGATGCTATCAGATTTTTATACGCAATTAAGTATAGCATATAAACAAAGCAATAATATTACCAAATCTGAAGCGTTTGCTAAAAAGGCAGAAGCATTGTCTAAGCAGTAAATCATGTGATGAAAAGTATAAAACTTAATATTATAATTCTTTTAGTCCTTAGCATGGCAATATCTTGTAAGTCGACTAAAACTATTGCATCTTCAGGTGAAATTAGTGAGAGTATTTCTGCAAAACAATTAATTAGAGAAAATGCAAAGCAAGGCGCAAAATTTAAAACCTTACAAGCCAAAGTTAAAATAGATTACACTCAAGATTTACAAGAACAAGGGTATTCGGTTAATCTTAGAATGGAAAAGGATAGAACCATTTGGATTAATGCCACTTTAGGCTTAGCTAGAGCAATGATAACTCCAGATAAGGTTAGCTTTTACGATAGAATCAATAATCAATTTTTTGAAGGTGATTACGCTTTGTTGAGCAATTTATTAGGTGTTGAACTCAACTTTGAAAAAGTTCAAAGTTTACTGTTAGGTGAATCACTTTTTAATTTAAAAGATGGAAAGTATACAGCTTCAACAAATGATAAATCCTATATTCTTCAGCCCAAAGAACAATCAGCTTTATTAGAGTTGTTTCTGTTATTGAATCCTTCACATTTTAAAATGGATTCTCAGCAATTGCTTCAGCCGTTAAAGAAACGATATTTACAGGTAGATTATTTGGCTTATCAAGATGTAGATAAAGAAATTCTTCCGAAAGACATTAAAATTATTGCAATAGAAAACAACGAAGAAGTGATTATTGCTATGGAATATAAATCGGTTTCTCTAAATGAAGAAGTTCGTTTTCCATTCAAAATTCCTTCAGGATTTAAAGAAATCATATTAAACGATGCACCATAAACCAACCTACATTTTTATTTTTTTATGTTTCTTTTTAAGTGTTTCTATTGCAAATTCGCAAAGTGCAAAGCAGAAGGAGCTAGAAGCAAAACGTCAAAAGTATCAAAACGAATTAAAGCAGATTAATGCATTATTGTTTTCAGATAGAAAAAAGGAAAAATCTTTAGTGTCTTTGGTTGAAGATTTAAATTACAAGATTAGTGTAAGGAGAAATCTTATTAGAATTACAAACGATCAAGCCAATTTATTAACGCGTGAGATTAATGCCAATCAAAATGAGATTACCAGTTTAAGAAATCAACTAAAAGAATTAAAAGCGAGTTATGCTGATATGGTTGTGAAATCGTATAAAAGCAAATCTGAGCAAAGTCGTGTGATGTTTCTACTATCTTCAGATAATTTTAAACAAGCATACAAACGTTTACAGTATATCAAGCAATATGCAAATTATCAAAAGGAACAAGGCGAATTGATTAAAGCAAAAACCCTTAAACTTCAAGAGTTAAATACCGATTTATCACGTCAAAAAAAAGACAAAGACAAACTTGTATTAGATAACAAACAAGTAAAAAAACAACTTGAAGTTGAACTTAGAGAACAAGAAGACTTAATGGCTTCCATTAGAAAAAACCTAAGTAATTACACTTCTCAAGCGAGGCAAAAACAACAAGAAATTAACAGAATAGATAAAGAAATTGATCGCTTAATACGTGAAGCAATTGCAGCATCAAATAAGAAAGCTGGCAAGAAAACATCTTCAAGTAAATTTGTCTTAACACCAGAAGCCAAAGCTTTGGCTCGAAACTTTGAGTCTAACAAAGGAAAACTACCTTGGCCAGTTCAAAAAGGCGTGGTTAAAGTAAGGTATGGAAAACAACCTTCTCCAATAGATAGAACCGTTAGTATAAATAGTCAAGGTGTTAAAATAGCGACAGAAAAAGGGACGAAAGTAAGAGCCGTTTTTGATGGTGTTGTGTCTCAAATTTTGGTGATACCTAATGCCAATCCTGTGGTAATGATACGACATGGTAATTATATTACAGTATATAAAAACATGTCTAAAATTTATGTCAAAAAAGGAGATAAAGTCAATACCAAACAGGAAATAGGTGAGGTGTTTACAAATCGTTCTACTGGAGAGACCATGTTAGGCTTTGGTGTATATAAAGATTCAAAAACTCAAAATCCTGCAATTTGGGTGTATAAAATGTGACATAAAATGTCATCCTGAACTTGTTTGAGGATCTTATATATTATTATTTTTCACACTCTCACTACAACATAACCTCGACGTGTTTTTTTGTAATGCTTTCCATTCCAGAAATAATAACGTTTTCCTTTTAGTCTTACAACCTTATAATGTTTTGGAGGTGTTTTAACCACAGTTACAGTTGAAGGTGTCACAACAACACGACGTGCACAAGAATTAAAACTCAATAAGCCGATGGCTAATAATAATGTGATAAATGTCTTCATAGTATTCAATATTTGATTCTATGATAGGACTTCTACTTTGTAGAAAGGTTTAACGTAAAGGTTCCTCTATATCAGTCGGAAGGACATTTAGTTTATTCAAACAAAGCTTTTAATTCAGTAGCATCACTTGGTTTCATTTTTCCAGCAAGAACTAAACTTAATTGCTTACGACGTAAAGCGCCATCAAAGCGTTCTTTTTCTAGTTTGGTTTCAGCAATTAATTCTGGGACTTTTACAGGTCGTCCAGTTTCGTCAACAGCCACAAAGGTATAAATAGCTTCATTAGCTTTAATACATTCACCAGACTCACGATCTTCAATCCAAACGTCAATATAAACTTCCATAGAACTCGAGAATGCACGAGACACTTTAGCTTCAATAGTCACAACACTACCTAAAGGAACAGAGCGATTAAAAGCGACATGATTAACTGAAGCAGTAACAACTATTCGTCTGCTATGTCGTCTTGCTGAAATACTTGCAGCACGATCCATACGCGCTAAAAGTTCTCCACCAAATAAGTTGTTTATTGGATTCGTCTCACTTGGTAAGACCAAATCGGTCATTATGGTTTTTGACTTAAATGCAGTTTTTGGTTCCATTACATTTTCGTTTAGAAAGTGCAAAGGTAAGGCGAATTATTGTGCCATTCAGAACGAAGTGAAGAATCTTTTTAATCTAAAGCTTTAACCAACAACCAAGCGTCTCTGTTATGCTCATGTTTTATTTGACGAAGCGCTTGTAAAGCTTCTAGTCTATCAGAATAACTGGCATAGACCACTTCATGAAGTCCGTATTTATTAGCACCAATTTTTCTAGCTTTATAGCCTTGAGTTCTTAATTGATTTACTTTTTTATCTGAATTAGCTTCCATTCTAAATGCACCAGCAACAATATGGTAGTTACCTGTTTGTTTTTGCTCTACAGAAAGTGTTGCAGCAGGTAACGGATTATCAATTACAAAAGTAGCTTCTTGAACTTTATGCTCTAATTGTTGGTTGGCTTCTTCTTGTGCTAATTGATTATGTGTTTCAATTTGATTTACATAATAATTTGAAGCTGCAAAACCACCAATAGTTAACGCAACTAATGCAATTGCTGCGTACTTTAAATATGAGCGAGATTTACGTTTTTCTGGAGTAACTACTAACGGAATTACTTCTTCAATAGCTTTTACTTCTTCTTTATAAACTTCACGAGTAATGTTTTGAGAAGTAAACTGAGATAAACCAAAAGCATCAGTTAAGTAGTTAATATGAAGCGAAGGTTCAAAATTAATTTTACCTTCTTTATTCAATAATAATTCTCCTATATTTTTAAATGCAATGGTTTCGCCTTCAACTAAATACGATTTAATCGATTTTACTTGCTTAGCAACTTTTTCTACAGCTACTTCATAAGGCACCTTTTCAACATCTGCAATATAATTGGCTAATAAACCATCGTTATTTTGCAATTGCTCGTTAAAAGATAATGCTTTTTTTGGCGGATAAAACGCATGCGTAGTATCGTGAATTTTTGCCGAAACGCGATGTGTTAAAAACGCACCAAATTCTGGTACAGTAACACAATCGTATCTATATAATAAGTCGCTGATGTAAGTCTCTAATTGCATAAAACAAAGTTATAAATTTTTGAATGTGAATAAAACATGAATTGAAGTATTTATTAACAAGGAAATTTTTAGTATTTTAATAGAAAATAATCTACAAAACATGATAGATGAAGAATTATTATATGTTTTAGCATTACAGCATGTTCCAAAATTAGGAGATGTTACTGCAAAAAAACTAATACATTATTGTGGTTCTGCCGAAGCAATATTTAAAGAAAAACGACAGAACTTACTTAAAATTGATGGCATTGGTGCCACTACAATTAAAGGTTTATATAATGCTGAACATATAAAAGCAGCTGAAGCTGAGTTAAAGTTTATTAAGGAGCAAGCGATTACCTGTTTGTATTTTAGTGATGATTTATATCCTGAAAAATTGAAGCACTGTATTGATGCACCAATACTTTTGTTTCAAACAGGCCATATTAATCTTAAGCAACAACGCATTATTAGTGTTGTTGGTACTCGAAAAATCACAACTTATGGTATTGCTTTCTGCGAAAAATTAATAGAGCAACTAGCCGCTTTCAATCCTATTATTGTATCGGGTTTTGCTTACGGAACAGATATTACTGCTCAAAAGGCAGCCATAAAGCATAAGTTACAAACCATTGGTTGCTTGGCTCATGGTTTAAATCAAATCTATCCGAAAACACATAAAAAATATGTCGCTGAGGTTGAAAAGCATGGCGGATTTTTAACAGATTTTTGGAGTTCTGACGTGTTTGATAGAAACAATTTTTTAAAGCGAAACCGAATTATAGCAGGAATGAGTGAAGCGACAATTGTTATTGAATCTGCCGAAAAAGGCGGAAGCTTAGTAACAGCTGATATTGCCAACTCTTATAATCGAGATGTATTTGCTCTTCCAGGTCGCGTAACCGATAGTCAGAGTTTAGGGTGTAATAATTTAATCAAATACCAACAAGCACACGTGTTATCAAATCCTATGGATGTGCCTTATATTTTAAATTGGGAATTAGAAGCTAAAGAAAAACCAGTAATTCAAAAACAGTTATTTGTTGAGCTGACTTCAGAAGAAAAAATCATTTTTAATTACCTCAAAGATAACGACAAACAACTTTTAGATGTGATTGCTTTAGAATGTAAGATGCCAATTTTTAAAGTTGCAAGTGTTTTACTTAATATGGAATTAAAAGGCATTATACGACCACTGCCAGGAAAATTATTTGAGTTGGTTTAATTTGTTACGTTCAGCCACAAAGTGAATAAGCGTTAGTACAATTAGCACAATAGGTGTTAAAATTAGCCAATCAAATTAATAACCTGATTTTTCTCTTACACGTTGTAATACATCATTAGCCACTTTTTTAGCTTTTTCTGTACCAACTGCTAAGGCTTCATCAAGTTCATTTAGATGTGACATGTAGTGATTATAACGCTCACGTGGTGTTGCGAATTTTTCAAGTATTAGTTCGTATAAAGCTTGTTTGGCATGACCATAACCATAACCACCATTTTCGTAGTTAGCTTTCATGGTTTCAATCTCAGTATCTGAAGCTAATAATTTATAAATTGCAAAACAGTTACATGTTTTCCAGTCTTTAGGATCTTCTAAAGGTGTGCTATCGGTTTCGATAGACATGATTTGCTTTCGTAATTTTTTTTCTGGAAGAAAAATATTGATAAAATTATTTCTACTCTTACTCATTTTTTCACCATCTGTTCCAGGAATAAGCTTAGTGTTTTCTTGAACTTTGGCTTCAGGCAGTATAAAGGTTTCACCCATTTTAGCATGAAAACGGGTTGCAACATCACGTGTCATTTCAATATGTTGCAATTGGTCTTTTCCAACAGGAATAATTTCAGCATCGTACAACAAAATATCTGCAGCCATTAGCATAGGATACATAAATAAACCAGAGTTTACATCGTCTAAACGATCAGCTTTATCCTTAAAACCATGAGCAAGCATTAATCTTTTATAAGGAAAAAAACAATTTAAATACCAAGCTAACTCTGTCACTTGAGGAATATCACTTTGTCTGTAAAACACAGTCTTATTTATGTCAAGTCCAAAGGCTAACCAAGTTGCAGCAACCGAATAGGTGTTGTGTCTCAACTCTTCAGCATCTTTAATTTGTGTAAGTGTATGCATATTAGCGATAAACAAAAACGATTCATTTTTTTGGTTGTTAGCCATTTCTATGGCAGGTATGATTGCGCCTAAAATATTTCCTAAATGAGGTGTTCCTGTACTTTGTATTCCTGTGAGTATTCTTGCCATGTTTACTTTCCGTTTAGAAGGAAATCAATTTAATTAGTATTTCAACATATATCGTCAGCAAAGGTAATTTTTTTAGTAGAATTGTTGAATAAATTTGACTAGTTTTGAGCCACATGAGGCTTTTTAAGTACATCTTTTGGATTTTATATCGTATCTGGTTCTACATTTTGGTAGCACTTCCTATAATTGTTTTATTTCCAATTTTGCTTATTTCAATTCTTAAAGAATCATGGTATCCATTCTTTTTTAAGCTGGCTCGATTTTGGGCACGTTTTATTTTGATAGGAATGGGATTTCATATAAAAATTAATAAAGAGCAAGTTCCAGAGTCTAATAAAAGTTATATGTTTATTGCCAATCACACCTCAATGACAGATATTATGCTCATGTTAGTTGCTGTTAAAAATCCGTTTGTTTTTGTTGGTAAAAAAGAATTGGCTAAAATTCCTTTATTTGGATTTTTCTACAAACGCACTAGTATTTTAGTCGATAGAAGCAGTGCGAAAAGTAGACAAGCTGTATTTTTAAGAGCACAGCGACGTTTAAAGCAAGGCATGAGTATTTGCATTTTTCCAGAAGGAGGTGTTCCAGATGAAAGTATTGTGTTAGATGAATTTAAAGATGGTGCTTTCAGAATGGCTATTAATCATCATATTCCAATTGTACCTTTAACGTTTCCAGATAATAAAAAACGATTTTCGTATACATTCTTTAGTGGAAGTCCAGGATTGATGAGAATCAAAATACATAAGTTTATTCCTACTGAAGAGTTAACTATTAAAGATACTAAACAGTTGAATGCAAAATCTAGAGAATTAATATTGAATGCATTATTGGCATTTAATAACAACAAAAAAGCTACTCTTGGCACAGAGTAGCTTTTGAGTAGTTACTGAGGTTAACAATAACTATCTAACCAACTAAAAAACCTAAAACTTAAAACTAAGTCCAGTATAAACACCAATAAAATAAGGGTTAAAATTACCAGACGTATTATTAAATGTATTTATTTGATACTTGAATGTTGGTTCAAGATTAAATTGAAATTGCTTTGAAAAGTTATAGTTTAAGCCAATTCCGAAATTAGCAGTATAACTTAAATCTCTAACATTACTAGCTTCACCTAATCGTGTACGATTACCATTATTTAAAACAGCATATACATCATTATCACTTAAAAACAAAGTGCTAAAACCACCAATTAGATGCAATCCTATTTTCTTTTCAACTAAGCTATATTCGATTTCTATAGGAACCTCAATAAAACCAAGTTGTTGATCTATAGAGCCATGTTCTTTTGTAAATAAAGTTGCAGGAGCGTTATCAAACTTAAAGTTTTTTGCACTGTAAATAGAGTGCTGACTCATACTATCAACTAAATTTACGTTAGCAATTTGTCTTGTACCAAGAGCTACAGGATTTGTGTTTTCAAAAATTAACACATCATTGGTTTTATAGCCTAATTGTACTTTGTTAACACCTGCTCTAATCTTTAATTTTTTGCTAACTGCATAACTTCCAGTTATACCATAACTCATATTGATTTCAGATTCTTTTGTGTTTTCTACAAATTGATTATCTAAAGGAGAGCCATCACCAAATGAGCTAAAATAAACAGGCGCTACGTTTGGCGAAACACTCCATTTGTTTAGTTTTTCTTCGGTGTTTTCTTTTTCATCTGTATCTTCTGTTTCAGCTATGGCATTTTCAATGGCATTGGTTTCTTCTTTCTGCTCTTTGTTTTGAGTAATCTCTTCAATTGTGTTGTCTTCTGTTTCTGAGTTATTGTTTTCGTCTGTATTTCCTTTTACCACAGAAGTAGTAGTATCAGTTTTTGAAGACTTAATGATTTTATCTATTTCTGATTGCGGTTTTAGTACATTGTCTGAACTATTTTTATACTTAGAATTACTTTCGGTATTTTTAACAACAGTTTCCTTTGTAGAAAGGTTTTTAATTGGATTTGATTTTTCTTCAATTGATGCTTTATAAGTTTTGTTTGAATTTGAAGCCTTTTTATTTTGAAGCCTTTCTTTAAATTTAACATCAGTTGAATTTTCAGAAGCAACAACGGATTCATTTTTACTGTCTGAATGTATGCGATTACTGTTATGTTTTTGAATTGAAGCCTTTTTTTCTTCTTCTTCGTTAGTAGTGTTTTCAAGATTGATGTCTGCTACATTTTCATCGTTATTATTATTTTCAATTAAATCTTTAGAAGCTGACTTTTGCGGAAGTGTATTGCTTTCACCTTTTGGTTTAAGATCATTGTTCTGCTTAGAATCATCAACAATAACATCTTTTGTAATTCCATCTTTTTCTGAAGTATTAAAAATACGATTAGCAACAGTAAACAATAAGATTATACCAGCAGCAATACCAGCGACTTTCCACCAAATAGGAATAATACGTCGTCTTTTACGTTTACCTTCATGAAGACGTTCTTCAATATGTTGCCAAACATGATCTTTGGGAGTCGCTTCAAAATTTTTGAGCTTTTCCTTAAAAAGTTTATCTATGTTCTTTTTATCGTTCATTATAAGCTTTGCGAATTTGTATTCGCTTTATAGTGTTCTATTTTTTGTTTTAAAATCAATCGTGCTCGAGCAAGATTTGATTTTGATGTTCCGATAGATATTTCAAGCATTTTTGCAATTTCTTTGTGCGAAAAATCATCTAAAGCATATAAATTAAATACCAATCTATATCGATCTGGCAACTCTTGAATGATTTGAAGCAAATAATCTAAACTAATGTTATCTTCATCAACTTCAACAGATACCTCTTCAATTTGATCTTCATTAACGAGGTTAAAAACACCAGCACTTCTATAACGTTGTAAAGCTGTATTGATAGTGATTCGTTTTATCCATCCTTCAAAAGAGCCTTTACTTTTAAATTGATTTATTTTATTAAATATAGTCACATAGGCATCTTGTAAATTATCTTCAGCTTCGGCATAGTTGCGTGAATACTTCAAGCAAATCGAAAACAGTTTACTCGCATAGAGTTTATATATTTGACTTTGAGCCTGAGCATCATTTTTTTGGCATTGTGCTATGAGTTGTTCTAAACTCAAATGTGTTAGTTTTATTTATTGATGTATAATTTAATTAGTCTCCGTCAACCACCACAGGAACTTCTACAACATAATATGTGTCATTACTACTTGCGTTTTCACCTTGCCAAAACTTAAACACATAAGGTTCAAAACTATTGACCTGAAAGTTAAATGACACTTCTTCAACATTTTCATTGGGATCAAGAGTTTGGCAATCTTGATTAGAAAATACAGTTGTAATAATCGCAATTGTTCGCTGATTAAGTTCACTTAAATAATAGAAATCGTTAAACAGATGACAACCTGAAGGTCTTAAATAAGTCATCGTTATTTCATAGGTGTTGCCATACTCAAATTCAGTAGGCATATCAACACTTTCGATAGGTAGGGTTTCATAATAAAAATCCAATGATCTATCCTCATCAGGACTGCAAGAGAACACGCTGAAGATTAAAAACCCTAACAAAAATAATTTCTTCATATAATTAAATATTTAGGTAATATATACCTTAATCAATATATAGATGCAACAGAATAATAAAGGTTGCGTCTGTAAAACAAAAAAATCCCAAATTTGGGATTTTTTTGTTGAAATAAATTTAATTGTTTTCTTTAATAAGAGCTCTAACCTTATCTTCAAGTTCATCCATTAATTCTGGATTATCTTTTATTAATGCTTTTACAGCATCGCGACCTTGACCTAATTTAGTTTCGCCATAACTAAACCAAGAGCCACTTTTTTTAACGACTTCATGTTCGACAGCTAGATCTAATATTTCACCGACTTTTGAAATACCTTCACCATACATAATGTCAAATTCGCACATTTTAAAAGGTGGAGCCACTTTATTTTTTACAACCTTAACTCTAGTTTTATTTCCAGCAACATTGCCATCAGTTTCTTTAATCTGTGTAGAACGTCTAATATCTAATCGCACTGAAGCATAAAATTTTAAAGCGTTTCCTCCAGTAGTTGTTTCTGGGTTACCAAACATAACACCAATTTTCTCTCTCAATTGATTGATAAAAATCACTGTGCAATTGGTTTTACTTATAGAGCCAGTAAGCTTTCTTAAAGCTTGAGACATTAATCGCGCATGAAGTCCCATTTTTGAGTCACCCATTTCGCCTTCAATTTCACTTTTAGGAGTCAATGCAGCAACCGAATCGACAACAACAATATCAATAGCTCCTGAGCGAATTAAATTATCGGCAATTTCTAGAGCCTGTTCACCATTATCTGGTTGAGAGATGATAAGGTTGTCGATATCTACATTTAATTTTTCGGCATAGGTTCTATCAAAAGCATGTTCTGCATCAATAAAAGCAGCAATTCCTCCAGCTTTTTGAGCTTCAGCTATGGCATGTAGTGTTAATGTGGTTTTACCAGAAGATTCTGGACCGTAAATTTCAATAACTCTACCTCTAGGATAACCACCAACACCTAAAGCGATATCTAATCCTAAAGAACCAGAAGATATAGCATCTACATCAACGACTGCTTGGTCGCTCATTTTCATTACTGTTCCTTTTCCGTAGGCTTTATCGAGTTTGTCTAAAGTTAATTTTAAGGCTTTTAATTTTGCGTCTTTTTCACTGCTCATTTCAATCTGTTTTTATTTGATAGGTTTGCTAAATTACAACAACTTTTAATTTTTTTCAATGTAATAACGCAACCTTTTTAAACATTTTGCATCTACCAATTGAGATTGGGAAATCTTGCTATGAAAAAGGTCAGTAATATGACATATCCATTAAATTAATTCTTGAAATAAAGATGAGATTTTTTAGAAAAATTATTTTTAACAACGCTTTTGATGTTTCAGTTTCTGTACACGTTAATAGCAACTGTAAATCAGATGGAGGTTAACTTACATTATATTTTTAAGAACAAATTAAAAATATTAATAACGAGTTAGTCTGAAAGAAGCACTTATGATATTCATAAGTGCTTCTTTGTCTTTTATACCAAGCAACTAAATACTTTTCACTATCTTTGCCATTCATTTTTTAACACCTAAAACTCGTATAGCATGCAACTGTACAATAACTTAAGTGCTAAAGAAAGAGCCGAACTTATTGAAAAAGCAGGAAAAGACCGCTTAACAATCTCTTTCTACAAGTACGCCAAAATTGGCAATACCGAAATTTTTAGAAATCATATGTTTTTAGCTTGGAACGATTTTGACGTTTTAGGAAGAATATATATTGCTAAAGAAGGCATTAATGCTCAGCTTTCTGTTCCAGCAGAAAACTTCGAAATTTTTAAAAATCATTTAGACACCATTTCATTTTTAGAAAATGTAAGGTTAAATATTGCCATTGAACATGATAATTTTGCCTTTTTAAAACTGAAAGTAAAAGTGCGTCATAAGATTGTAGCAGATGGATTGAATGATGATTCGTTTGATGTAACAGATAAAGGAGTTCATGTAGATGCTGAAAAGTTTAACGATTTAATTGAAGATCCAAATACAGTATTGGTAGATATGCGTAACCATTATGAAAGTGAAATTGGACACTTTAAAAATGCGATTACTCCAGACGTAGACACCTTTAGAGAATCTTTAGATCTTATTGAAGAAGATTTGAGGGAACATAAAGAGGACAAAAACCTTGTTATGTATTGCACAGGAGGAATTCGTTGTGAAAAAGCAAGTGCTTACTACAAACATAAGGGCTTTAAAAATGTATTTCAATTGGAAGGCGGAATCATCAATTATGTAAGACAAATTGAAGCCAATAATTTAGAAAATAAATTCTTAGGTAAGAACTTTGTCTTTGACGAACGACGTTCTGAGCGTATTTCAGATGATATTATTGCCAATTGTCACCAATGTGGTAAACCAGCAGACATGCATACTAATTGTGCTAATGAAGCATGCCATTTGTTATTTATACAATGTGATGAGTGTAAAGAAAAAATGGACAACTGTTGTTCATCTCATTGTCAAGAAATCATAAAGCTTCCTTACGAAGAGCAAAAAGCGTTGCGAAAAGGTCAAGGTAATAGCAATGACATCTTTAAAAAAGGTAGAGCAGATCACTTACCTTTTAAAAAGGATTTACGCAATATTTTTGAAGTTTTAAAAAAGTAAAAACAATTTATTTCAATATATAAAGAAGAAACTGTCTTTTAGAATTTTCAGTTGAATTAATAATCTTATCTTTACGTTTAAAATATTTTAGACCAAAAAATCTAGGTCTAAAATTACGTTTAATCGTCTTCTGAAAATTATGATGTTTTTCAGAATCTATATATATAATTTATGAGTTGTAAAAGTTGCTCAACTGGAAAGGATGGACAACCAAAAGGATGCAAAAATAATGGGACTTGTGGTACAGATAGCTGCAATAAACTCACTGTTTTTGATTGGTTGGCCAATATGTCGTTACCTCAAGGACAAGAGCCATTTATTGGTGTTGAGGTGCGTTTTAAGAACGGAAGAAAACAATACTACAAAAATACTGAAAACCTATCACTAAGCATAGGTGACATCGTTGCTACCCAAGCAAAATCAGGTCATGATATTGGAATGGTTACTCTTACAGGAGAATTGGTAAGAGTACAAATGAAGCGTAAAAAAATAGATATTAATGATGAAGAAAACGTCATGAAAATCTATCGAAAAGCTTCTCAAAAAGATATTGATATTTGGTCTGCTGCTAGAGATAAAGAGGAACCAATGAAGGTGAAAGCACGTCAATTTGCGATTGACTTAAAGCTTAAAATGAAAATTTCTGACATCGAATATCAAGGTGATGCAAGTAAAGCAACGTTTTATTATACTGCTGAAGAACGTGTAGATTTTAGAGAACTCATCAAAGTATTTGCACGTGAGTTTAGAACTCGTATTGAAATGAAACAAGTTGGTTTTCGACAAGAAGCCGCTCGTCTTGGTGGTATTGGATCTTGTGGTCGAGAATTATGTTGTTCTACTTGGCTAACCGATTTTAGATCTGTGAGTACTTCTGCAGCAAGGTATCAGCAATTGTCTTTAAACCCATTAAAGCTTGCTGGACAATGCGGTAAACTAAAATGCTGCTTAAATTATGAACTAGATGCTTATTTAGATGCCTTAAAAGCATTTCCAAAAAATGACACAAAATTATACACCGAAAAAGGAACAGCAGTGTGTCAAAAAACAGATATTTTTAAAGGACATTTGTGGTATGCTTACGAAGGCGAATGGATGAATTGGCATGTGCTTACAACAGATCAGGTTAAAGAAATCATTGAAAAAAACAAAGCAAAACAAAAGGTTGCTAGCCTTGAAGAATATACTGCCGAACTCATCCAAGATACTAAAACCGAGTTTGAAAACGTTGTTGGTCAAGATAGCCTTACGCGTTTCGATGGACCAAAACGTAAAAACAAACGCAGAAAACATAAAGGAAAACAACGTCGTCGTCAAAAGCCTCAAAATAATGCTAAAAAGTAAATATTACGTTTGGTTTTTATTAATCTTAATTACTGTTTCATGTGATTCTAACAGTGTTTTTGACCAATATAGATCCATGCCAAATCAATGGCATAAGGATTCAGTGGTGTCATTTAAAATAACACCACCAGACACAATTAATAATTACAATTTATTTGTCAATTTAAGAAACACCAATGATTATAAATATAGTAATTTATTTTTGGTTGTAGAATTAAATTATCCAAATGGAAAAACATTTAAAGATACACTTGAGTATCGAATGGCAGCACCTGACGGAACATTTTTAGGCACTGGGTTTACAGATGTTAAAGAAAATAAGTTGTGGTACAAAGGTTATGATAAACCATTTGTGTTTAACGAAGCTGGTGAGTACCAGGTTAATATACAACATGCTATGCGTGAAAATGGAGAAGTGTATGGTGTTTTAAATCTTGAAGGAATTACTGATGTTGGCTTTAGAGTAGAGCAGTATAATACAAATTGATTATGGCAAAAAAAACAGTAAAGAAGAAATCAGCATCGACTACAACGGTTGATTTTTCTAAATATATTCGTTGGTTTTGGATGGCATTTACAACTGGTATTCTGTTGTTTATACTTACATTTTTATTAGCATCTTGGGGAGTTTTAGGTGAAATGCCAGACCATACCATTTTAGAAAATCCTAAAACACATTTAGCAACCGAAATTATTTCTTCAGACGATAAAACTTTAGGTAAATTTTACCTTAATGACAATAGAACACCTGTCGATTATAGCGAATTACCAAAACACCTCGTTGATGCTTTAGTAGCTACAGAAGATATTAGATATTATGAGCATTCAGGAATAGATGCAAGAGGCACACTTAGAGCCATTGTTAAGCTTGGAAGTGGAGGAGGAGCAAGTACCATTTCTCAACAATTAGCCAAACAATTATTTACAAAGCAAGTATCTTCTAATAAATTTCAACGTCTTTTTCAAAAAGTTAGAGAGTGGATTATAGCTATTCGATTAGAACGTCAGTACACTAAAGAAGAAATTATTGCCATGTATTTCAATATTTATGATTTTGGAAATAATGCTGACGGAATTAGAAGTGCTGCTCGAATATATTTTGGAAAAGAACCAAAGGAGTTAGACCTCAAAGAGTCTGCAATGCTAGTTGGAATGTTTAAAAATTCATCATTATACAACCCAAGAGCACATCGTAACCCTGAAGGCACAAAAAACAGAAGAAATGTTGTGTTTAGTCAAATGGCTAAATATGAGTTTATCACAGAAAATCAAAAAGATTCCCTTCAAAAAACAGAATTAGATTTAAACTATTCTCCAGAGTCGCATCGTGAAGGAATCGCAACTTATTTTAGAGCATATCTTGACGGATTTATGAAAAAGTGGATCAAAAACAATCCTAAACCAGATGGCGAAAAGTATAATTTATATAACGACGGACTCAAAATCTATACAACCATAGATTCGAGAATGCAGAAATATGCCGAAGCTGCTGTGCAACGTCATATGCCAAGACTTCAAGCAGAATTTGATCACCAAAACACGCCAGATCGAAATAAAACGGCTCCTTTTTTAGAACTTGATAAATCTGAAATAGACAAGTTGTTAAATGATGCAATGAGAAGAGGTGAACGTTGGAGAGTTTTAAAAGAAAAAGGGAAAACAGATAAAGAAATTAGAGCATCGTTTCAAAAACCTACTCAAATGACTGTGTTTAAATGGAAGGATGGCAAAGCTTCAGAAGTTGACACAATTATGAAGCCAATCGATTCTATGCGTTATTACAAATCGTTTTTACATCCTGGAATGATGTCAATGGATCCTCAAACAGGTCATGTAAAAGCTTGGGTTGGAGGCATGAATTACAGACATTTTCAGTATGATCATGTAAAACAAGGTAAGCGTCAAGTAGGTTCTACATTTAAACCTTTTGTATATGCCACAGCTATAGATCAATTGCATTTATCACCTTGTGATACTTTGCCTAGACAACAAATTACAATTGAAGCTCAAAAGTATGGTAATCCTGAACCTTGGACGACAAAAAATTCTGATGGACGCTATGATGGTTTCTTAACCCTAAAGGCAGCTTTAGCAAATTCGGTAAATACAGTTACTGCAAGATTAATGGATAAAGTTGGTCCTCAACCAGTCATTGATTTGGCACGACGTTTAGGAGTTGAATCTGATATTCCGCCAGTACCTGCAATATCATTGGGAACACCAGATTTAAGCGTCTACGAAATGGTTGCAGCTTATGGAACATTTGCTAATAAAGGAGTGTACAATAAACCAGTAATGGTAACTCGAATTGAAGATAAAAACGGAACCGTTTTATACCAATTCACACCTGAGAGTCGCGACGTATTGAGTGAAGAAGTGGCTTATACTACTGTAAATTTAATGGAAGGTGTTGTAGAATCTGGATCAGGAAGACGATTAGTTCATAATTGGGCTGCTAAACAAACAGTATATAAAGAAATCATTACAGGATATCCTTATGAGCTAGATAATCCAATTGCAGGAAAAACAGGAACAACTCAAAACCAAAGTGATGGTTGGTTTATGGGAATGGTTCCTAATTTGGTTACAGGTGTTTGGGTTGGTGCCGAAGACAGAGCAGCTCATTTTAAGAGTATTACTTACGGTCAAGGTGCATCGATGGCATTACCAATTTGGGCATTGTATATGAAAGCCTGTTATGAAGATCCTGAACTAAATGTATCTAAAGGAGAATTTGAAAAGCCTCAAGAGCTTTCAATTGAAGTAGATTGTGACAAACTTAAAGAAGGAAATAGTGATGAAAAGGATCCAGCAGACGATTTAAAAGATGTGTTAGATTTTTAATTAAATTACTTATAAATCAATAGCCATTCATTTTAGAATGGCTTTTTTATTTCGTACTTTTCGGTATCAAAATTTATAGAAATGATTAATAAAAAAGTAGCTAATGTTTCCGAAGCTTTGCAAGGTGTTTCAGACCATATGACTTGCATGTTTGGAGGTTTTGGTTTGTCTGGAATTCCTGAAAATTCTATAGCCAAATTAGTACAATTAGGAGTTAAAGGCCTCAAGTGTATTTCTAACAATGCTGGTGTAGACGATTTTGGTTTAGGTTTGTTATTGCAAGGCAAACAAATTGATAAAATGACTTCATCGTATGTTGGTGAAAATGACGAATTTGAAAGACAGATGTTATCTGGTGAATTAGAGGTTGAACTCATTCCACAAGGCACTTTGGCTGAACGCTGTCGAGCAGCTCAAGCTGGTTTTCCTGCCATTTATACACCTGCTGGTTATGGTACTGAAGTGGCTGAAGGAAAAGAAACTAGAGAATTCGATGGAAAAATGTATGTTTTAGAACATGCCTTTAAAGCCGATTTTGCCTTTGTAAAAGCTTGGAAAGGCGATGAAGCAGGAAACCTAATTTTTAAAGGAACGGCTCGTAATTTCAATCCAAATATGTGTGGTGCAGCAAAGATAACAGTTGCTGAGGTTGAAGAATTAGTACCTGTTGGCGAATTAGATCCTAATCAAATTCATATACCAGGTATTTTTGTGCAACGCATTTTTAAAGGTGCACATTACGAAAAAAGAATTGAACAAAGAACTGTAAGACAAAAGAGTTAAAAATTTTAAAGTGCCTCAAGCTTGAAAGTAAAATAGGCTTGAGCACAAACTTTTAACTTTAAAACGTTTCAACTTAAACTAAAAAAATGTTAGATAAAAATGGAATCGCAAAACGTATAGCCAAAGAAGTTCAAGATGGTTATTACGTAAATCTTGGAATTGGAATCCCAACGTTGGTCGCCAATTACGTGAGAGATGATATTGAAGTCGAGTTTCAAAGTGAAAATGGTGTTCTAGGAATGGGACCTTTTCCATTTGAAGGTGAAGAAGATGCAGATATTATAAATGCTGGAAAGCAAACCATAACAACGTTACCAGGAGCAAGTTTTTTTGATTCTGCAACAAGTTTTTCAATGATAAGAGGTCAGCATGTCGACCTTACCATATTAGGTGCTATGGAAGTTGCCGAAAATGGAGATATTGCCAATTGGAAAATACCTGGTAAAATGGTAAAAGGAATGGGAGGAGCTATGGATTTAGTTGCTAGTGCCGAAAATATTATCGTCGCTATGATGCATACCAATAGAGCAGGACAATCAAAACTTTTAAAAGCTTGCTCATTGCCATTAACAGGTGTTGGCTGTGTTAAAAAAGTAGTGACCAATCTAGCTGTTATGGAAATTACAGATAAAGGTTTTAAACTCTTAGAGCGTGCTCCAGGCGTATCGGTAGAGGATATTAAAAACGCGACTGAAGGAACCTTAATTGTTGAAGGCGATATTCCTGAGATGCAAATATAGTAGTAGAACCTTTTTTAGGTATAGAATTAAAAACCACTTTTATGAGTGGTTTTTTTCATTTCAATTGTGAAATTGACAAATTATTTTGTAAGAAAAAACACATTAAGTGTTAAAATTATATGTATTTCGTCGATTTATTATGCGTTTTAACTGATAAATCAAAAACATGTTACATATTAGCAAAACCAAATCGAAATACAATTAACCAAATTTGCCATAAACTTAACTTTATGATTTTGCCCCAAAAACTATCATAAACTTTAACCTATGAATTTTTTTGCCCCAAATCTACTTAAACCTACTAATTCTGAAAACAAGTTAAAACTTGATTTTAGAAGCACACTAAGATTGCTCAAAAACATCTTAACCCTAACTAAAAAAATATTCATGCTATAATCCTTTTGGAATAGCATGAATAAGTTTTTTAGTGTATTCCGTTTTTGGATTTTCATAAATGATATCTGCATCATTGATTTCTTCAACTTTTCCTTTATTCATAACCAAAAGTTGATCAGACATGTATTTTACTACGGCAAGGTCATGTGAAATAAATATGTAAGTAAATCCGAAATTCTCTTTTAGCTCATTCAGTAAATTTAATACTTGCGCTTGAACTGAAATGTCTAATGCCGAAACGGACTCATCACAAATAATTAATTTTGGCTCTAAAGCAATAGCTCTAGCAATCCCAATACGTTGACGCTGACCACCAGAAAACTCATGAGGATAACGATTAAAATAAGTTTCGTCAAGGCCTACTTTTAGAAGTAAATCTAAAATTTTTTCCTTTCTATCAGCTTCAGAAGTTCCTATTTTATGAACTTTCATAGGCTCCATAATAGCCTTTCCTACTGTAATTCTAGGATTTAATGACGCATAAGGATCTTGAAAAATAATTTGAATGTCTTTTCTTAATTTTCTTTCTTGTTTTGTATTGAGTTTTGTGATATCTGTACCATTATATATGATTTGTCCTGCGGTAGATTTGTCTAATAAAAGAATAGCATTTGCTAAAGTAGATTTTCCGCAACCAGATTCACCAACTAATCCTAAAGTTTCTCCATCATAAAGCTTAAAACTAACTTGGTTTAAAGCTTTAAATGATTCTTGTGACCCAAACCAACCAGATTTTGTAAGATATTCTTTTTCAAGATTTATGACTTCTAGTAAAGGTGGTTTGCTATACAATGTTTTGTGAGCTGAATGACGTTGCGAAGCATCAATAATTTCAGTAACTGAAATGCCTTCCATAAAATTTTTGATTGTTGGCAAACGCTTTAAGCGAACATCTAGAGAAGGTTTAGAACTTAATAATGCTTTTGTATAGGTGTGTTGCGGATTGTAAAAAATATCAGAGGCATGGCCTTGCTCTACTATAGAACCTTTATACATAACCAAAATACGATCTGATATTTCTGAAACTAAAGCCAAGTCATGAGAGATAAATAAAACACTCATGTTTTCTTCTTTTTGTAATTGTTTTAAAAGTTCTATAATCTCCTTTTGCACTGTAACATCTAATGCAGTAGTTGGCTCATCTGCAATTAATAGTTTTGGTTTACAAGCAATAGCCATTGCAATCATGACACGTTGTTTTTGTCCTCCAGAAATTTCATGAGGATATGCTGAATAGATACGATCTGGATTAGGTAGTTTAACCTTTTCAAAAAGAGAAATCGTTTCAGCTTTGGCTTCAGGTTTTGATAAATTTGTGTGCTGAAGAAGTATCTCAATAACTTGTTTTCCGCAAGTCATAGAAGGATTTAACGAACTCATAGGTTCTTGAAAAATCATAGCAATCTCTTTTCCTCTAATATGTTGAAAAGCTTTAACTGAAAGTGAAGCTAAATCTTGTCCGTTGAAATTAATAGAACCACTAGTGATTTTTAAAATATTCTTTGGAAGTAATCCAAGAATAGCTAAAGAAGATACCGATTTTCCTGAACCAGATTCACCTACAACACCTAAAATCTCATTTGTATTTAGATGATATGATACATTATTAATAATGGAGCTTTCCGTTTCATTAAAAAAAGAAATAGTTAAGTTGTTAACTTCTAGTAAAATAGTATTTGGCATATGTAAAAATAGTCAAATTATAAGATTAATATGACCTTATTGGCTTATTGATGTAGTAAAAAGATTACAAATCAAACAATTCAATAAAATCAATAACATGCTGAAAAACAAATCAATACGGTTTTGATTGAATTTTAAACATGCATTTCATCGTTATTTTTTGCGTTTTATGGATAAAATAAACATAAAAATTATATCTTAGCCGCAATAAATTCATTGAAATCCTACTAAAATGAAAAAAATCAACCTAAGCTTAATTGCAATATTTGTATTCATATTTACTACAAATGCACAAAATTCAGAAAAAGAAAAGGCTGAAAATTACCTAGCAAAACAAGGCGAGTTAACCTTTACATTTCAAATAGAAAGAGATAGCGATTTAGAACGTTTAACACATAATATGTCGCTTGTTAATTATAATCCTATAACTAAAACAGTTAAAGCTTGGGCTAACGAAGCTCAATTTAGAATGTTTGAGTCTACCAATCTTCCTTTTCAAGTACCAAAAAACGAAAACGAAGTTGATGAGTCTGCAATTTATGATGTTAGACCATTAGCAGCAAGATCAGCAGCTTCAACGCTTACATTTCCTTTAAGTACTTATCCAACCTATGCTGAATACGCACAACAGATGCAAGACTTTGAAGATGATTATCCTGCTTTAGTTGAAAAAGTTAGTATTGGTTTTACAGGTCAAGGCGATAAAGAATTGTTATTTGTAAAGATTTCAGATAATGTATCTACAGATGAACAAGAGCCTAAAATAATGTTTACATCATCAATGCATGGTGATGAAATTGCAGGTTACCCAATGATGCTCACATTAATCGATTATATTTTAACGGTTTATAGCAATACAAGTCATGCAGACCATAATAGAGTTAAAAACTTAGTCGAAAATGCTGAAATCTGGATTAACCCAAATGCTAATCCAGATGGAACATATCATAATAGTCCTACGAATACTTCAGTAGTTAATGCAAGAAGAGGAAATGGTAATAATGTTGATTTAAATAGAAATTATCCAGATAATATTGCTGGACCACATGATGATGGAAATGCATACCAAACCGAAACCATTGCTTTTATGAATTTTGCAGATGCACATAACTTTGTTATTGCGGCTAATTTTCATGGAGGAACAGAGTTGGTTAATTATCCGTTTGATAATGCCTATCCTAGTCAGCATGAACATGCTGATACAGAATGGTATGAATATGTAGGTGTCGAATATGCAACACATTGTCAAAATGATGCCAATGCTGGTAATACATCCACGCCAACGTATCTTAATAAACCAACTTATATGACTGATGATGATGATTGGGATGGCTCACCTAGTTATTATATGGAAAGTCCTGGTGTAACACATGGTGCAGAATGGTATAGAGTTTATGGTGGACGTCAAGATTACATGAATTTTTATCAGCATTGTAGAGAGGTTACAATCGAATTGTCTGATCAAAAAATACTACAGGAAAGTAGGTTAGATGATTATTGGTATTATAACAGAGATGCTTTATTAGACTATTTAACACAGGGAACCTATGGGTTTAGAGGTGTTGTTTTAGATGCAAATACAAACAACCCAATTGAAGGAGCAAAAGTGACTGTTGTTGGTCATGATGCTTTTGGTTCTGAAGTGTATACAGATACTCATGGTGATTATTACAGGCCAATTAAAGCAGGTACTTATAGTTTATTGTTTGAAGCGCCATGTTATCAGCCATTTACGCTTAACAGTCAATCTATAACTGATGGAACCACTAACATCTTGTCTGATATATTACTAACGCCTCAAGCAACTGTACCAACAGGATTGGGAACTACAAACGTAAGCACGACTTCAGCAACTTTAAATTGGAATGCCATCTCTGGAATGACTTATGATTTACGTTATAGAGCTGTAGGAGCGCCTTCTTGGACGACAACCTCAGTTTCGACAGCAACGTTTCAATTAACAGGATTAACCGCTTTAACACAATATGAATTTCAAGTGAGAAGTAATTGCGGAAGCTTTAATTCGGCTTATAGTAGTTCAGAATTGTTCACTACAACAGATGTCGTTGCATGTACAGGAACTGTTATTTCTTCATTTCCGTATTTAGAAACGTTTGATTCTGGAATAGGTGATTGGGCTCAAGCTTCAGGAGATGATGGTGATTGGATTTTAGATGCTGGAGGCACACCATCAAACAATACAGGTCCTTCAGACGATGTAACTGGCAATGGAAATTATTTGTTTTTGGAGGCTTCCTCAAACAATTCTCCTGGAGAGATAGGTGCAAATGCAACAGCAATTTTAGAAAGTCCATGTTTTGATTTAACAGGTCTTACAGAAGCCTACTTTACTTTTTCTTACCATTCTTTTGGAACAAATGCAGGTACAATAGAAGCAGAGATTTCTAACGATGATGGAGCTAATTGGACGTCTGTTTTTTCAAATACAGGAAATTTAGGTGATGTTTGGAATAGCGAAAGTATTGATTTGATGTCTTATTTAAATGAGACTGTAAAAATCCGAATTACAGGAACAACTGGAAGCGATTGGAGTAGTGATATTGCTATTGACCATATTGGAATTGGTGGTCCACCTCCTGTGACGTATTGTAATTCGTTTGGAGACACTCAATACGAAACTGGAGTGACACGAGTGGTTTTTGGAACCATCGATAATGCTGATGGTCCTACTAAAGATGTAGGATATGAGGATTTTACAAATATTAGTACAGATGTAACACAAGGATCTACTGTAAACCTAACAGTTCGGGTTAATACAGATGGTAATTATGTGGCTCATGCATTTGCATGGATAGATTGGAATATGGATGGAGATTTTGATGACAGTGGAGAAGAGTATGATTTAGGGGATATTACAAATGTGTCAAATGGCGCTTTGCCAATATTACCAATAACGATACCAGAAAGTATGAATTTTGGCGCAACAAGAATGCGAGTTTCTGCTCGATATGAAAATAATCCAACCTCATGTTTAACAAACTTTGATGGAGAGGTTGAAGATTATACTGTGAATGTAAAATATGATGGATTATTATTTTCTGGAGGTTCGTGGAGTCCTAGCGCTCCAGATGGGACAACAAGTGTAGATAATGTATTGGTTTTAGATGGCACTTATGATCCAAATATTGATATAAGTATAAATAACTTGACCATTAATACAGGAGCAACCGTTAATATTGATAAGGCAAATAATCTTTTAGTTGCTGGAGATATTACAACAAATGGCGATTTAATTTTAAATTCAGATTCAAATGAATTTTCAAGCTTAATAGTTGATGGTAGTGTTACAGGAATGGTGAGTTATCAAAGACATGTTAATATTCAAAGTGGAGGGAATGATCTAATTTCTGCTCCTGTTACAGGGCAAACCTTTGGCACATTTGCTTCGGTTAATAATAACATTTTTTCTAATCCGTCAAATCCGTCTCAAAAATTATTTGGTCCATGGAGCAAGGTTACAAATGAGTATGTGATTTACGATACTGATGTTACTGAAGATGCTAATGCTACACTTGATCCTGCTGTTGGTTATAGAGCAGCATCGACTAACAATAATACCTTTACCTTTACAGGAACTGTAAATACTAGTGCAGTTAGTATAAACTTGATACATTCAGGTCCTCACGAAACAGAATGGAATCTTGTAGGGAATCCTTATCCTTCCTATATAAATGTTCAGAGTTTTCTCAACCACGAAGTGAGTACAGGAGTTTCTAACCTTAGTTTGTTTAATGCAGGAACAGCAGCAATATATGGTTACGATGGTTCTACTTTAAATGGTTGGACGATTTACAATCTTGCTAACACAACATCTTCGACAGTTATTGCACCAGGGCAAGGCTTTTTTGTTAGTGCAGATCCAACTAAAGTTGCTGCATACGATTTACAATTTACACCAACGATGCAATCTACAGGAACTAGTGATGATTTTATTGCTGGTAGAAATGCTGAGTTAATTTACTTAAAGCTTGGTTTGAGTAATGCTAACAATACAACTAGAACGGACTTTTATTTTAATGCTAATGCAAGTCAAGGTTTTGATCAAGGCTACGATGCGATGGTTTGGGGAAGAAATGCAGCAAATTTTGCTTTGTATTCTCAACTTGTACAAGACAGTGCTAATGAAGCTTTAGCTTTACAAGCACTTAATTATACAGATATTAATAATGTGTCTATTCCATTAGGTGTAAATGCCAATCAAGGAGAGCAACTTACATTTAGTATTACAGATATGAACATTCCTGAATCAGTAAATGTATATCTTGAAGATGCGGTAACTAATACCATAACTTTATTAAATGAGACAGATTATGTCATTACACCTTCAACGAACCTATCTGGTACTGGACGTTTTTATCTAAGAATGTCTGATGAAGCTTTATCGATTTCAGAATCGAATTTAGAAATGCTTCAGGTGTATAGTAATATAAAAGAAAAGCAGATTGTAATAAAAGGTCAACTTAATGAAGAGACCACTTTGGTATTGTATGACGTTCAAGGACGAGTTATTGTCAACACATTATTAGATACAAGTGCATTGACACAAACGATAGATGCATCAAACTTTTCAAAAGGCGTGTATTTAACCCAACTTATAAATACCTCTGGTACGATTAGTAAAAAATTAATTATTAAATAACTTTTCAAAACAATTCAATAATAAAAACCTAGATATAATGTCTAGGTTTTTTTGTTGGGCAAATTTTTAGTAAACTAAAAAACAGGCTTTCACGACTCAATCTTTTTTATTCTAAAAAAGGATTTCAAACAAAACGTTCAATCCTTTTTGCGGAATAAACTTAGATGAATCAAAGTGTCATTCGTAAACAGAATATATAAGAGTCAAATCGTAAATGAGATTTCTCGTCACTCGTTTCTCGTTCTGTCGAAATGATAAATCCTTGATTGTCAAATCCAAATTATATATGAATAATTTCATTGTCATGAAGTAAATCATCACCACGCAATCTTAAAAAAATTTGTGCTACAGCAATGGTGTCTTTTTCACAATAGGTAATGATACGGTCAATGTCTTTGTCTTTATAATACACCCGAAATACTTCGCTACCATCAATATCATCTTTTGGTGATGGTATTCCTAAAACATTGGTCAATAGTTTTAAAGATGTATAGGTTTTATAATCGCCAAATTTCCAGAGTTCTAAAGTATCTAAGTGAGGTACTTCCCAAGGTTTTTTTCCGAAGAGATTTAATTTATAAGGCAACTCAATATTATGAATAATCATACGTCTTGCGATATACGGAAAATCAAATTCTTTGCCATTATGTGCACACAGCAAATTTTTGGCTTGGCTAAAATGCGTAATCAATAAGTTTTTAAAATCTTTTAGAATTTTAATTTCATCACCATAAAAGGAAGTCACTCTAAATTGACGTTCGCCTTGAAATGTAAAATAACCAACCGAAATACAAATGATTTTTCCAAACTCAGCCCAAATTCCAGCACGATCATAAAATTCTTCAGCAGTAAATTCTTCACGTCTTTGATATTGAGATTTTAGTTCCCAAAGCTGTTGTTTAGTTTTATCGAGCTCGTTGTATGTTTCAGTTTCAGGAACAGTTTCAATATCTAAAAACAAAATATGTTCTAAGTTGAGTTTAGAAATCATAGTATCAGGTTTTAGATGGTTTTAAAATTAACGCACATTGCTTTCCGAAGATTGCCGAAACACCTGCAGCTAAACCTCCAACTAATCCAGTAACTAAGATTAGTAAATAGACATTCCCATTCAAGGATAATAATTCAGATATTTTTTTTGCTAAAACAAAATCGTTAGCACTGCTAAGCCAATAAGAATGTACTATCCAATACATAGCAATAGCTAAAAACGGAATAAAAAACACAGCGCTTTTGTTTAACTGAAAGAGTATAGCTGTGATAAAACTAGCAAGCATCACAGACCACCAAGGCAGTACTTGAGATAATAAAAAAGCAATGATAATTGTAGCCGCAAAATTTATAATATTCTTCATAGCTTAGGAGTTAATGTTTGAGTTGAAAGGACGTCTTTGGTATTTTTTACATCTTGTAAAAATAGCATGTCGTAGTATTCACCTTTAGCCCAATCGTCTATAAAATTGTCGTAGTATTTACTTCCAGGATTTCCAGATTGACCACCAGGATAAATACCATAAGCTTTAGGAGGAGAAGTCATTTCAACAATCATTCGCCACGAAGGTCCATGGTTCACATCTGATGCATTTACTGTGTTTCGGTCACCTCCAATTGGAATATCAAATCTTGAGAACGCAGGTAAAGCTTGTAACAAATGACCAACATAAGCGCCTTTGTAATGTTTCCATTCAAAATCGCCATGTTCAGTTTCCCACGCTTTTAATTCTTTGGCTGCAGCTTTAAATGAAAGTATAAATAAATCTACTGCAGTTTCTTTTTCAGGAGTTTCAACAATGTCCATAAATGGGTCATTTGGATGATTTTTCAGCATGTAAATGGTTTGATATATAAAAGGTGCTTTTAAAGCTTCACTTTCTACATCAAATTCATCCCAAGTAAGGCGATACAAATGCTTAATCCATGTTGACCAAATGCTAGGTCCTTTATGGTCAATAACATTTAGATAATTCCAATGTCTAATATGATTAAGAAGTTGTTGCTCTTCGGTTGTAAGCGCAGAAGTTTCCATTCTACTTAACATAAAAGGGACGAGTTCTTCTGCTTTAAGATTGTAGTTGTTATTTTGAAGGCTTTTAAAATCTTGAACACTAACTTTTTCTCGTGCATTTAAATAGTTATTAATAATTCGATTTCTATAAGTTCCATAACCATCATTAAACACATAAAACGGATAAGATTCATCAACAGGATGTTGGTTAGCAGAACTCACGTAACCACGTTCTGGGTTTTTAGTATGTGCATTAAATTTTTTTGGAATAAAACTTTGCCAATCGTGATCTGGATTGCTACCATCTAATAAAAACTTACCTTGACCTTCCCATTTGTTTGGAAATTGTCCTTGAACCCATAAAGCAATATCACCTTCTTTTGAAGCAAAGGCAAAATTTTGAGCTGGAGCGACATGATTTGAAATGGCATCAACATAATCTGCATAGTTTTTTCCTTTATTCAGTTTTAAAAATAATTGCGTAAAATTATGCCCAATATGACCTGTCCATTTCATAGCATAGCCTTGTTTGGCATTATCACTTTTAAAGGTGTGATCATAACTTACAGGTCCATGATGCGTATAGATTACAGAATCGATTAAGGTTTCTTGATTTCGTATTTTAATTTCTTCAAGTCTAATCGTTGTTTTTTTCCAGGTATTGTTAAACTTATAAGATTGTCTAGAAGTATCTTGAAATTCAATTTTATACCAATCTTTCACATCACGAGTTGCATTGGTAACTCCCCAAGCAATATCTTCGTTAAATCCTATAATAACACCTAAAGCACCAGGAAGTGTCGCTCCAAATACATTTTGGTTAGGCGATTGCAATTGCATGACAAACCATATTGCCGGAAGTTTTAAACCTAAATGCGGATCGTTAGCTAAAATTGCATTTCCAGTTGCTGATTTTTGCGGACTTACAGCCCAATTATTACTTCCGTTATTGGGATGAGGTTTTTCCATAGTTTCAGAAATAGAATCTAATGGCATTTCACTTAACGGAACTTCAGTTTGTTGAACATCAATAAAGCTCCAATCGGTATTTTTTGGGATAACAGGTTCGTTTACATCAAAGAAATCTGGAAACAATAAATCGAATCGTTTTTTACCAAATTTTCTAAGCATGTTAGTGTATTCTAAGTCAGAATCCCTTCCGCAGAGCATATCAGTCATATACATTAATAAATGCATGGTTTTTTCAATGCTCCATGCTTCAGGTTGATAATCTAGTAGTTTGTATTCAACAGGATAATTTTCAGGTTGAAGCTGATTTATATAAGCATTCACGCCATCACTATATGCTTGAAGAAATTTTAAAGATTCTGGATCTTGCTTAATAATCTCTAAGCTATTTTCAGCGCCAAACAACATGCCTTTTCTACGTTGTGCTCTATCAAAATCAAGAGCTTTTTCGCCAACAATTTCAGAGATTCGACCAGCAGCAGCAAAGGTTTGAAACTCCATTTGCCATAGACGATGCTTTGCTGTAATAAAACCTTGTGCTTTGTATAAATCGTAATCGTTTTTAGCAAACACATGCGGAATAAGTTGTGCATCGTAATGCACTGTCACTTCATCTTCAAGTCCAATAAGCTCTAGTAAGCCATCTGTAGATTCGGTACCTTCATTTTGCCAAATACCTTCATTTGGTGCTAAAAATTTTCCAAGAGGAGGAATGCTTCCTAATTTTGTGTTTAAGACATAAAATAAACCTAAAGTTAGTATTAAAGCACTAATGAGTTTAAAGTATTTCATAGTAGAAAATATGACGAATTAAATATATAGAAAATAATCTTCAATTTGTAACGTTGGTTCAAAAGAATTTCTGATTCTAAAATATATGGTACTATTTGTTAAGCATTTTGTATGCTTCCTCAACATATAGACCAATATCATTTGTAAATGTTTCCAATGGATTTTCAGGACCTTTTGAATGTCCAAGTCTAACAATAATGATGTTATCTTCTGGTTGAACAATAACATATTGACCTAAATGACCACGCATCATAAAAAAGGTTTTTTCAAGATAATCATTCATCCAAAAACCATAGCCATATTCAGGGCTTTCAGTAAATCGAGGTGTTATAGATTTTGCTACGAAAGCTGAATCTAAGATTTGTTTTCCATTCCATTTGCCATGGTCTTTATAAAGTTTTCCAAAGCGCGCAAAATCTTTAGCATTGCTTGCTATGCAACAATAGGCTTTTACTAAATCATGATCATCACTATCAACTTGCCATAATGTACTATTTTCACTTCCTAAAGGTTTCCAAAAGCTTTCTTCAAAATAATGATATAGTTTTTTACCAGTTGCTTTTTCAATAACCATGGCTAGCATCTGAGTGTCTCCACTTGCATATTTAAAAGATTGTCCTGGTGTATCAATAACTTTTAAACTGTTCATTACTTTTGCTAAATCATCATCAAAATATGCTCTAGTAGTAATAGATAAAGGCGAATAATATGCCTCATCCCAATTGGTTCCAGAAGCCATTGACGCTAAGTCACCTACAGTCATTTGAGCCGCTTTTCCATCACAAAAATTAGGAAGAAAATCGCATACAGGTTGGTCTAAATTTTTAATATATCCTTGCATTATGGCTTTACCTAATAAGCCAGACACGTAACTTTTAGCCATTGAAAAGGAGTTCGTTTTAGAATCTTCTCCATAGCCATCATAATAATTTTCGAACCAAATGCTATCGTTTTTAATAATAACATAAGCAATAGTTCCCCAATCTTTATTTGCTTTTTTTAAGAGACTGGTTTCTTCAACAGAATTATAATCTTTGTGATTTGACCAAGGTTGAGGATTGTTTGATTTTTCAATACTTTGATTGTCAAATTCTTTAAAGTCTTCTAGAAAAGCTGTGGTATGACCTTTTAGATAAATGGTTCTTACTGCTTTGATTAAATAATCGGTATCTGTTATGTAGAGAAGGATAATTAGTAGTCCGAAAAAGATTACTAAAAACTTAAAGATTTTTTTTATAAACTTCATTTAGGATAATTATTTTGTTGAGTTTCGTTGTTTTAGTTTTTGTTTATAATAAGCTTTATTAGCGATATATAGGTTTTTTTTAAAAGTAGCAATTTTATTTTGGTTTTTGTCTACTAGGTGCATGGTTTTGTTAAAGTCTATTTCGTTCTGATTGGCAACTTCAATTTTAATAGTTTTTATTTCTTCTGAAGTGAATAAAAATTCACCATAGATAGTATCTTTTGCAGGTTTTTTATAGCGTGCTTCAACCGATTTGTCCCAAACAACATAGCCGTCGCCTAATATTTGAAGCAGTTGAATCATATAAATAGGATCGGTTGCAGACAGCATACTTCCACCAAAAATGGAACCGACAAAGTTTCTGTTTTTCCAGTTTGGTTTCATTTTAATTATCACCTTGTGTAAGTCATCATCAACTTGAATGATTTTGGCTGTAGTTCTTCGGTACATTGGAGACCAATTGAATCCGTATTTAAAAATAGTTGATGCTTTAAAAAACCGTTGTAAAAATGTTGAAATAATTTTATACATTAAAAAAGACGTTGCTGTTTATACGGACTTTCATGTTCTAGCAACCATTGTTTTCGATGCAGTCCACCAGCATATCCTGTTAAGCTTCCGTCGCTTCCAATCACACGATGACAAGGCACAACAATCCAAAGTGGATTTTTACCGTTAGCATTTGCTACAGCACGAATGGCTTTAATATCTCCAAGTTGTTTTGAGAGTTCGAGATATGACATGGTTTTTCCATAAGGAATAGTTTGAAGTTGTTTCCAGACTTTATTTTGGAATGGAGTGCCTTGCGGATTTAATTTTAAGTCGAAAACCTGTCGTTTGCCTTCAAAGTATTCACGAAGTTGCATCACACAATCTTCTAATTCTAAAGGAATAATATTGGTTTCATTTTCTTCGGAATTTAGGATTGTGATTTGCGCAATGCCATCGTTATCACCAATAATTTTGGTATAACCTAAAGGTGAAGAAATGATACAAGTTTCCATTATTATTCGTTCTCTTCAGAAGACTCATCTTCAAGAATACCAAGCTTTTTTGCTCTAGCTTCCCAACTTTTTCTAGCCATATACTGAAGGTCTGAAACATTATCACTTTCGTCCATAATTTCCATTCCTAAAAGTGTTTCGATCACATCTTCCATAGTAACCAAACCACTAACAGAACCATACTCGTCAACCACTAAAGCCATATGATTTCTACTTTCCACAAGCTTTTCAAATAGTTTAGGAATAGGTAAGTCTCTAGAGACTACAATAATATTTCTTTTTAATTCAGCTAGTTTTTTTGAGCCATGACCTAAAGCCATTTCTTTAAATACTTCACCTTTTAAGACTAGTCCTTTTATATTGTCAGGATCATCAGCATAGATTGGAATTCTAGAAAAGCGAAGATTCATATTCTCTTTAAAAAAATCTTCTACAGTCGTTTTTTCGTCCTCAGATTTCATAACTGTTCGAGGTGTCATGACATCTTTAGCAAACACCTCTTTAAAGGTGAGTAAGTTTTTAATGATTTTACTTTCATTTTCTTGAAACACACCTTCTTCATGAGCTATATCTGCCATGACCAAAAACCCTTCTCTACTTAATACACTTCCATGACCTTTACCACCAATGAGTTTTGTTGTGAGTTGTAAAATCCATAAAACACCAGTCCATTTTAATGGAAAAATTAAAATATTGAGTGCTTTAGTTGTAAAATTGGCTAGTTGTTTCCAATAGGTTGCTCCAATAGTTTTAGGTATAATTTCTGAAGCGACTAAAATTAAGATTGTCATGATAGTAGATACTACACCAACCATTAATTCTTCAGTAAATTGAATCCCAAAAATGGCATGTGATTGACTTCCATATAGTTCAGCATAAGCAGCTTTTGCTTGAACACCAACCAAAATAGCACCAACAGTGTGTGCTATGGTGTTAAGCGTTAAGATAGCAATTAGAGGTCGATCGACATCTTTTTTTAAGGCTTCTAAATCTTCAGCATATGCTTTACCTTCACTCTTTTTTAGGTTGAGAAATGTTGGAGTAATACTAAGGAGCACAGCTTCTAGAATGGAACATAAAAAGGAAAAGAAAATTGAAATAATTGCGTAGAAAATAAGTAAGCCCATTAAAACTAATTTAGTTGATGCTAAGTTACGATAATAATTTTACTACATCTTTAGCAAAGTAGCTTGCAATCACATCTGCACCAGCACGTTTTATTGCTGTAATTTGCTCTAACATAATGGCATCGTGATCTAGCCAACCTTTTTCGGCAGCAGCTTTAAGCATTGCATATTCACCAGATACTTGATAAACAGCAACAGGAACATCGACTTCATTTTTGATTTCACGAACAATGTCTAAATAACATAATCCTGGTTTTACCATAACAATATCTGCACCTTCATCAATATCCATTTCGGTTTCACGAATGGCTTCAAAACGGTTGGCATAATCCATTTGATAAGTTTTTTTGTCTTTAGGAACATCCTTAATATCAGCAGGAGCAGAATCTAAAGCGTCTCTAAATGGACCATAAAAGGCTGAAGCATATTTTGCCGAATAGCTCATGATTCCTGTATCTGTAAATCCGTTGTCTTCTAAAGCTTCACGAATGGTTAAAATGCGACCATCCATCATGTCGCTTGGAGCTACAAAATCGGCTCCAGCTTCGGCATGAGATAAACTCATTTCTGCTAAGACATCTGCTGTATCATCATTGATGATTCTTCCGTTTTCAACAATGCCATCGTGACCATATGACGAAAAAGGATCGAGAGCCACATCAGTCATGACCAACATATTAGGGCAAGCATTTTTTACAGTTTTAATAGCGCGCTGCATTAATCCGTTTGGATTTAAAGCTTCTGTTCCTTTATTATCTTTAAGGTTGTCAGGTACTTTCACGAATAATAACACAGATTTTAAACCGAGTTTCCAAAGGTCTTTTACTTCTTGCTCCAGTAAATCTAAACTGTATCGATAGTAATTTGGCATAGATGTTATTTCTTCTTTAATGCCTTTGCCTTCTACCACAAATAATGGCACTAAAAAATCGTTTGGAGAAATTATAGTTTCTCTAACTAAGCTTCTAATGGCTTCGTTGGTTCTTAGTCGTCTGTTTCTTTTTAATGGGTACATAGTTATAAGTTTAAAGTCTAAAGTAATAAGATTTAAGTTGTTTTTTAATGTCATTCTGAAGGAGTGAAGCGACTGAAGAATCTCAATTTGTTAGATTCTTCGCTTCGTCTGCGTATTGGCAGATACGCTCTGAATGACAAAATTACATCCAATTTACTGGGTTTTTTAATACATTTAATAGTTTTTCTTCTTCACTTCCAGGTTCAGGATGATGATCGTAAACCCATTGTACATGAGGAGGTAAGCTCATTAAGATGCTTTCAATTCTTCCGTTGGTTTTTAAACCGAAAAGGGTTCCTTTGTCATGCACCAAATTAAATTCGACATAGCGACCACGACGAATTTCTTGCCAATTTCTTTGTGCTAAAGAGTATTCTAAATCTTTTCGTTTTTCAACGATAGGCACATAAGCATCAAGAAAACTATTGCCAACTTCAGTCACAAAATCATACCAGTTTTGCATGGTCATATCTTTTGAAACTTTACAATAATCGAAAAATAAACCTCCAATGCCTCGAGCTTCATTTCTATGTGCATTGTAAAAATATTCATCACATCGCGCTTTGTATTTAGAATAGAATTCTGGATGATGATTATCACATGCTGTTTTACAAACTTGATGAAAATGTATAGCATCGTCTTCAAACAAGTAATAAGGCGTTAAATCTTGTCCACCACCAAACCATTGGTCAACGATATTACCTTGTTGATCATACATTTCAAAGTATCTCCAATTAGCATGAACTGTTGGAACCATTGGGTTTTTAGGATGCAAGACTAAGCTTAATCCACAAGCAAAGAAATTAGCATCTTTAACATTAAAATAGGTTTGCATAGACTCTGGTAATTTTCCGTGAACACCAGAAATATTCACACCTCCTTTTTCAAAAACATGTCCGTTTTCGATGACGCGAGTTCGTCCGCCACCACCTTCAGCTCGTTTCCAAATATCTTCTTGAAATTTGGCTTTACCATCAATAGCTTCAAGTTTAGAAGTGATTATGTCTTGTAATTCGTGTATGTATTTGAAGAATTTATCTTTCATAATTATTTATACAATTCATATAGCTCCATATCTAAGGGTTGCTCACCATTAGGAGTAAATATTTTTGTAAGCGTTTTTTGCCAAATAAAGTTGTTGTTTGTTGCAACCTTTACACTAGAGATATTGTCTTTATGCGTGATGATTTGAAAGGTTTTTAAACCAAATTCATTATATGCATAACGAGATACTTTTTCTACAGCTTTAGAGATTATCTTTTGGCCTTTAAAATTATAATCAATAGCATAGGCAAACTCAGCTTGTTTAGTTTTCCAATCTAGGTTTTTAAGAATGACTAGTCCAGCAAGTTGTCGTGTTTTAGATTGTTTTATAGTAAATACAAATGTTTCTTTATTTTGAAAAGCTTTGATTCGATTTTCAACGTATAGTTGTGATAAGGTTGGATTTAAATTTTGCTCTAAAGTTTTTGGTAAATACTGTTTTAATCTGTCGGAATTAGAAATTACAAAATCACAGATTTTCCAGGCATCACCTTCGTGAATCGGACTAATTTCAAAACCTTCAAATTGCAACTTCATTTGGCTAGTGTTTTGTTTTCTGAAAGTAGATTGTTTTGCTTTAAAATGCTAACGGTTTTTAATGAAGCAGCAGTAACACTCATAGGCAATACTAAAATCACACCTATTACTGGAATTAATAAAAACAAAATAAAAACGATTCCGTTTCCGATGGCAATTCCTCGGTGTTTTCTAACAAATTGAATGCTTTCTCGATACTTAAAATGACGTTCTAAAGTATAATCCATATTTCCGAAACCAGCATAGTAAGCTTGTACTAAAAATAACAGAATGGTTGAAAATATATTAACCACAGGAATAAATTTCAATAAAAGAATAGGAATCGTAATGAGTAATTCTTTACAAAGATTCCTCATATTTATTCTAATCCCTCTCCAAAGCTGTTCTTTAAACGTTGTGTTTCTATGACTATGAATGTCAACACCAGTTAAATGTGCTTCTATTTTTTCGGAAACAGGACTCATAAATGGCGCAGACAAAGCCATAATGATATGCTTATACAGAATTAAACCAACAGCTAAAACTATTATGCCACCAATAAATGTTGAGATGGTTGTGAAGGTTTCTTTTCCAAAATCCCAAACCCAAATTTTTGCAATAAAGCGACCAATATTATCAGATAGTCCATAGGCTGAAAACCCGATAACAGTAGCTGTTATGACGCTAATAATGATTGGAATAAAAAAGTATTTCCAGAGTTTAAGCTTTGAGATTAATGCTAAAGAACTTGAGTACGCTTGTATCCCTTTAAAAATATTCTTTACCATATATTAATCGTTTAGTTTATGCTTTATATTCTTTTACAGCATCAATAAATGCTTTAGCGTTGTCTAATGGAATGTTTGGAAGAATTCCATGACCTAAATTTACGATATACTTATCTTTTCCAAACTCGTCAATCATTTGATGCACCATTTTTTTGATTTCTGAAGGTGGAGAAAATAAACGTGTTGGATCAAAATTACCTTGAAGTGTAATATTTCCACCTGTTAAATATCTCGCATTTTTAGCAGAACAAGTCCAATCAACACCTAAAGCTGAAGCACCAGATTTTGCCATTTCACCCAGTGCAAACCAACAACCTTTTCCAAAGGCAATCACAGGAGCATCATCTTTTAAAGCATCAATAATTTGTTGAATATATTGCCAGGAAAACTCTTGATAATCGACAGGAGAGAGCATTCCTCCCCAAGAATCAAACACTTGAACAGCGTTACAACCTGCTTTTACTTTTTCTTTTAAATAAGCAATTGTGGTGTCTGTAATTTTTTGAAGTAAAGTATGTGCAGCAACAGGATTTGTGAAACAAAATTCTTTGGCTTTGTCAAAGTTTTTACTGCCTTGTCCTTGAACGCAATAACATAAAATTGTCCATGGTGAACCAGCAAAACCAATTAGAGGAATTTCATCATTCAGTTTTTCTTTAGTTGCTTTTATGGCTTGATAGACATAATCTAAAGCATCTTTTACATCTGGTACTATAACATTGTCAACATCTTTTTGAGAACGTATAGGCTGAGGTAAAAACGGACCAATATTTGGTTTCATTAACACCTCTATATTCATAGCTTGAGGAATAACGAGAATGTCACTAAACAAAATAGCAGCATCCATTCCATAACGCCTAATAGGTTGTACAGTAATTTCACTAGCTAATTCTGGAGTTTGACATCGTGTAAAGAAATCATACTTCGCTTTAATTTCCATAAATTCAGGTAGATACCTGCCAGCTTGACGCATCATCCATACAGGAGGACGTTCAACAGTTTCTCCTTTTAAGGCTCTTAAAAATAAATCGTTCTTCATAGTTGGCACTTGGCTTTTAGCGATTAGCTGTTTTTTATTCTAGTTATTAAACTGTTTATCATCTTTGCTTCTTTATTAAGAAGTTTAAAAATGGTTATTAAATCTTCTTTAGGAATAAATCCTAGTTCTTGAGAAATAATTAATTGTGTTTCGGTTTTAATCCCATTCTTCCAAATGTTAGAGTTCTAAAATTCCTCATATTTTAGTTTTTACTCATTTTATTTCAATTTGCCAACAGCCAATAACTAATGCACGAAATGCAAATTCACCAACTCTATTACACTTTCTACAGTTGGTATTTTTGCGACTCTTACATCATCAAAATGTTTACTAGCTTCTTTAGCTGTAGTTTCACCAATACAGAAAGCAATCATATTTTCTTTTGCTACATTTTCCTGTTTAAAGCTTTGTACTGTTGAAGGACTATAAAACATGACACCTTTTACTGTGTTGTCTATTTTTAGAGCATCATATTTTGTGTTGTAAGCATTAACTTCGTTGACTTCAATATTGCTGTCTTTTAAGATATTAGGTAATGTATTCAAACGAATATCACTACAAAAATAAGTAACTTCGGTTCCTTCAATATATTCTACTAAATACTCTGCTAAGGCTTTAGCATTATTTTCAGTGTGCTTTACCTTACCTATTTTTCGTTCATAAAACCGCTTAGTTCGTCTCCCAACACAATAGACATTCTCAAACTGAAGTTCTTGTGGTGCAAAATTCATCAGTAAGGCTTCAACTGCATTTTTACTTGTGACAATCACATTTTTAGGCATTGGCTTTATGACTTTATGAGTCATTCTGCTTAATCCAATTTTTACAAAATCTGAACTCTTAGAAACCACGTCATCATGAAACAGTTGTTTTTGATCTTCAGTTAAGGTTTTAGTTGAATAGATGTTCACTTCTTTCGAAGATTCCTTAATTGAATCCATTAAACGTTTGCCTCCTCGTTCAATAATATAGTTGGCACAAATTTCTGCTAAATCTTTATGCTCACCAAGAGCAACAGTACGTTGTACTTCTATTTTTTTACTTCCGTCAAGACTTAATAAAATGCCATTAAAATGGATTTCCTCATTTTTAATGAAAGCTATAGCTCCAATTGGAGCAGAACAACCACCTTCTAAACGATTTAAAAATTCTCGCTCAATTGATGTACAAATTTCGGTATCACTATGATTAATTTCAGCACAAGCAGCCAAAACATGGTCGTGAGTTTCTAAGGCAGTTATCATAATAGCACCTTGAGCTGGTGCAGGAATCATCCAATCTAAATTAAAGGTCTGCTCAGGTCTAATGCCAATTCTTCCTAATCCTGCTGCTGCAAAAATAGCAGCATTCCAGTTATTGTCTTCTAGTTTTTGTAATCGTGAATTTACATTACCACGTAAATCTACTAATGTGTGCGTAGGATAACGATTTAACCATTGTGCTCTTCTGCGTAAACTTCCTGTTGCAATAATTGCATCTCGTTGAGATAGAAACTCTTCATTGTTTTTATAAACTAAACAATCTTTTACATTACCTCGTTTTATAACTGCAGCTTGAACAATACCTTTTGGTAATAATGTAGGAACATCTTTTAAGGAATGTACAGCAATATCTATTTCTTCGTTAAGCATTGCGATGTCTAATGTTTTTGTAAAAACACCAGTAATTCCTAACTCGTAAATAGGTTTATTGAGTACTAAATCTCCTGTTGATTTTACAGGAACCAGTACAGTTTTGTGTCCTAAATGTTCAAGTTGCGATTGTACAGTTTTAGCTTGCCATAGTGCGAGTTCACTATCACGTGTTCCAATTCGGATAATTTTAGACATGCTCTTGTGTGGTTTCTAATTGAAACACTTTTTTAATGAGCTCTAGACTGTCATCTGCAGATATATTGTCGTCTTTTAAGTGGTGCGCAAAATGGTTTGTGATTTTTTGAATGATATTATTACTAATCACTTCGGCTTGCACTTCGTTGAAGTCAGTCATTTTTTTGCGTTGCGTATCTAGTTCTGCAGTGGCAAAATCGGTAAGCTTGTATTTTAGCGCTTTAATTGTAGGTGCAAACTTTCGGGTTGCTAACCAAGCATTAAATTCGGTTTTTATCTCTTCAATAATTGCTTCAGCAACTGGAATATGTTCTTTTCTTCGTTCTAAAGTTTCATCTGTAATTTGAGATAAGTCATCTAAATGTATTAAGGTAACATTGCTTAAATCGCTTACATTTTCATTTACGTTTTTTGGAATGGATAAATCCAAAATCAACAACGGTTTTGTGGTTTGAATACAGTGTTTGTCGACAGTTGGATTTTGAGCTCCTGTAGCAACGATTAAAATATCAGACGCATTTATTTCTTCTTGAAGATTTGCATAATCTTTAACCAAAAGGTTGAATTTTCCTGCAACAGCTTCAGCTTTATTCTTAGTTCTATTAATTAAGGTTATTTGCTCATTCTTGGTATGTTTTACCAAGTTTTCACATGTATTTCGCCCAATTTTTCCTGTTCCGAAGAGTAAAATACTTTTTTCTGAAACGTGTTCAATTTCATTCATAATGTACTGTACAGAAGCGAACGAGACAGAAGTTGCACCAGAAGAAATTTCGGTTTCAGTTTTGATGCGTTTTGAAGCTTGTATGACAGCATTAACTAATCGTTCAAGAAAAGGGTTTAGTAGTTGGTGTTTTTTTGAAAGTCTAGCACTAGTTTTTAACTGACTTATAATTTCGAAATCACCAAGTATTTGGCTATCCAATCCTGAGCCTACACGAAATAAGTGCGAAATAGCCTCTCTGTTTTTGTAGACATAAGCCACTTTTTGAAACTCTTCAACTGTGCCTTTTGTGTTGTCACATAACAATTGAATTAACTGAAATGGATGCTCTGCAAACCCGTAAATTTCAGTTCTGTTACATGTTGAGGTAACAATAAGGCTTTCAATTCCGTTTTGTTTAGCTTGCATTAATACTGCAAGTTTTGAAGTGTCATCTAAACTAAAATGACCACGCACTTCAGCATCAGCTTTTTTATAGCTGAGACCAATGGCATAAAATGTTGTGCCTTTCGACTTATTGTAATGCTCCATACCTGATTTGGATAAATACGAAACAAAAATAGAAATGCATGTCAAAAAAAAACAACGCTAGAAGAACTTTTAGTGTCGTTTGTGGTTTTTTAGAGCTATTTCTTAAAATAAAATGATAAATGTCATATTTTTGTAGTCATATCAACACTTTAAACCTCTTTTGTTTAGAATGAATCTAAATAACAACAAAAAAGAAATTGATTTTTCAATCTCAAAAAATATCGCTAGAGGTTCATTTGAAGAAACGAAACTAGCAGATGGTTTTTTTGTGCTAACGTTTCAGAACGAACAACATAATATTCAAATTGTTGAGCGTGAGATTGATAGTCGTTTTATTCAATTTCATTTTTGTATCAAAGGCTCTAGCGAATTTGTATTTAATAACGGAACGTACAAGCTAAAAATTGAAGAGGAGAACTCACTGTTGTTGTATAATCCACAACGGGATTTGCCAATTCATTTAGAAGTGCATCCTAATTCGTGGTTGGTTTCTGTTTTAGTTTCTATTAAAAAGTTTCATGGTCTATTTTCTCAAGAAGCCGATTATATTACGTTTTTAAGTGAAGATAATAAAGACAAAAAATATTATAAGGATGGAAGTATTTCGCCTTCTATGGCAATAGCACTAAATCAAATCATCAATTATAATTTAAATAACTCCATCAAACAATTATATTTTAAAGGAAAAGCTCTAGAATTATTGAGTCTTTATTTTAATAGAAACGAAGATGCAGATGTAGAGCAGTGTCCATTTTTAGTTGATGAAACCAATGTGATTAAAATTCGAAAAGCTAAAGACATTATTATTTCTCGAATGGCAGAGCCTCCAACATTACAAGAGCTTTCAGAAGAAATAGGACTTAGTTTAAAAAAGCTTAAAGAAGGCTTTAAACAAATTTATGGCGATTCGGTATTTAGCTTTTTGTTTGATTACAAAATGGAAGTTGCTAGAAAACTTCTTGAAGCTGGAGATTATAATGTTAATGAGGTCGGACTTAAAGTTGGGTACAGCACATCAAGTCATTTTATTTCAGCGTTTAAAAAGAAATACGGAACGACTCCAAAAAAGTATTTGATGTCTCTATCCTAATTAAATTATAAAACATTAACTGTAACCAAAGACTGTTGTATTTTTGAAAAAATAAATTGTAACAATGAAACACCTTTTAAGCTTTTTTTTAGTTTGCTTTATATCCATTTCAGCACACTCACAATCCCTTAAAGAAACATTAACAACCGAAGCTAATGCTTATTTTGACTTTATGGTCAATCAAGATTTTGATGGTGTTTTAGATTATATGTACCCAAAAGTTTTTGAAATGGCTCCAAGAGAACAAATGAAAATTGGAATGCAACAGATGTTTAATGCTGAAGATATGAAAATCCAGTTTTTGGCCAACGATGTGACTAAAGTTACAGATAAGAAAGCTTTAAATGGAATTGACTATGCTGCGATTTTCTATTCAAGCACAATGAAAATGACTTTTTTAACAGAAGATGAGCAAACTGAAGAAGATAAAAAAGGGTTTTTAATGTTTATGAAAGCGACTATGCAAACGCAATTTGGCGAAGAACATGTTAAAGAAGAATTAGAAACGATGTCTTTAATTATCGATATGAGTGCAACAATGTTTGCAATTAACGATCCGCAGTACAAAGGATGGAAATTTTTAGGAAATGACGACGCTATGAAAATGATTGTTAATTCAGTTATTCCAGAGAGCATTCGAACCGAATTACTTAAAGAAAATTAATAAACGAATGAAAGGAGTTTTACTTGTAAATTTAGGTTCGCCAGATTCGCCAAACCCTAAAGATGTTAAGCGTTATTTAGGTGAATTTTTGATGGATGAACGCGTCATTGATGTGCCACTTTGGGCAAGAACACTTTTGGTTAAAGGAATTATTTTAAATACACGTCCTAAAGCTTCAGCAGAAGCGTATAAAAAAATTTGGTGGAAAGAAGGTTCGCCATTAATTGTCTTATCAGAACGCTTACAAAATAAAGTACAGAAACAAGTTGAAGTTCCTGTAGCATTAGCTATGCGCTATGGAAGTATGACAATTAAAAAAGGCCTTCAAGAATTAGTAGACAAAGGCGTTGACGAAGTGTTTTTAATGCCACTATATCCACAATATGCTATGGCAACTACCGAAACTATTTTAGTCTTGGCAGAAACCATTAGAAAAACGCATTTTCCTCATATTACAATCCAAGATTTAAAAGCATTTTATAAGGATTCAAATTATATAAAAGTGTTATCAAACTCAATTGCTAGGCATCTTGAAGACAAAGATTATGAGCATTTGTTGTTTTCATATCATGGTGTTCCCGAACGTCATATACGAAAAAGTGACATCACAAAGTCGCATTGTAAAATCGATGGTAGTTGTTGTGCAACACCAAGTAAAGCTCATAAATTTTGTTACAGACATCAATGCTTTGAAGTTACAAAACGGGTTGTCGAAACATTGAATTTAAAAGAAGGAACCTATTCAACATCGTTCCAATCTCGATTAGGTTTTGACCCTTGGTTACAACCATATACCGATTTAACAATTGAGCGTTTAGGAAAAGAAGGTATAAAAAAACTTGCTGTTGTTACGCCAGCTTTTGTAAGTGATTGTCTCGAAACACTTGAAGAAATTGCGATGGAAGGTGAAGAGATTTTCCATGAAATGGGAGGACAAGAATTTACAACTGTTCCTTGCTTAAACGATGATCAAGAATTTGTCGATTTACTTTCCAGTTGGATTAATCAATGGGCTTTAAGTGAAACTGTTGAAGCATAATGTCTAAAGTATCTTCTAAAGATTTAGGAACACAACCTATTGGCAAGCTTTTAATTAAGCAAGCTGTTCCTGCATCTATTGGAATTTTAGTCATGTCACTCAATATTTTGGTTGACACCATTTTTGTCGGTCAATGGATTGGTTCTGTTGCTATTGCAGCAATAAATGTTGTGCTTCCTGTTTCTTTTTTTATAGCAGCTTTAGGAATGAGTATAGGTGTTGGAGGCTCGTCTATCATTTCACGTGCTTTAGGAGCTAACGACAGTACAAAAGCACTTAAAGTTTTTGGAAATCAAATTACGTTAACTTTATTATTTACAATTATATTAATCATTCCTGGATTAGCATTTGTAGATACTATAATTCCAGTGTTCGGCGGAAAAGGAAGCATCTTTGAACCTGCTAAAATTTATTACACCATAGTATTATATGGTATTCCGTTTTTGGCATTGTGCATGATGGGAAATACTGTGATTAGAGCAGAAGGAAAACCAAAATTTGCGATGTATGCGATGATGATTCCTTCGGTTGGAAATTTAGTGTTAGATTATGTGTTTATAAATGTATTCGACTTTGGAATGGCTGGTGCAGCTTGGGCTTCAACAGGATCTTATCTCTTGTGTTTTTTGTTTTTAATATGGTATTTTTTGTCTAAAAATTCAGAATTAAAACTCACCAATTGTTATTTTAAATTGCGCTTACCAATTATTCAAGAAATAGGATCACTAGGATTTGTAACACTTTCTAGGCAAGCTGTTGTGAGTGTGACTTATTTGTTTATGAACAATATATTATTCGATTTAGGAGGAGAAACTTCTGTCACAGCTTATGCAATTGTAGGAAGAATGCTCATGTTTGCCTTGTTTCCTGTATTCGGAATTACACAAGGATTTTTACCTATTGCAGGTTTTAATTATGGTGCTCAACACTACCAACGTGTGCGATTAACAATAGCAACTGCACTAAAATATGCCATGGTTTTAGGAACTTTAGTGTTTGTTGTTCTTATGATTTTTCCTGAAGAGATTACTAGATTATTTACAACTGATGCAGATGTATTAAATGAAACGCCTTCAGCAATGCGATGGGTATTTGCAGCAACACCAATAATAGCAGTGCAACTTATTGGAGCAGCTTATTTTCAAGCTGTTGGAAAAGCAATTCCAGCCTTATTATTAACTTTAACAAGGCAAGGCTTTTTCTTTATTCCATTGATTTTTATTTTACCAAAATTTTATGGAGAATTAGGTGTTTGGATGTCATTTCCAATTTCTGATGTGTTATCTACACTAGTAACAGCATTATTTTTACATAGAGAAGTGAAGTTAAAATTATTGCCGCAAGAGAATTAGTTTGTATTAATTAGTATTTTTAAGATTCAAAAAATAAACCACACCAGAGTATGAGAATTTCTGTATTTTTTTTCTGTTTCCTTTCCTGTATATTTTTAACAAATATTCAAGCGCAAACTTTTGATGAATCTCAATATAATGCACTCGAATATCGCTTGCTTGGTCCTTTTAGAGGAGGACGAAGCGCTGCAGTAACAGGAGTTCCTAATAAACCAAACTTATATTATTTTGGATCTACAGGTGGAGGCATTTGGAAAACATTAGATGGTGGACGAAGTTGGGAAAATATCTCTGATAGTTTTTTTGGTGGAAGTATTGGTGCAATAACAGTTTCTAAAAGTGATCCTAATGTGATGTATGTTGGAGGAGGAGAAAAAACGGTTCGTGGTAATGTGTCTTCTGGTTATGGTATGTGGAAAAGTGTTGATGCAGGAAAAACATGGACTTCGGCTGGATTAAAAAACTCACGACATGTCCCAAGAATTGCTGTGGATCCAACAGATCATAATATTGTGTATGCTGGAGTATTAGGAAACATTTATAAACCAACTCAAGACAGAGGTGTTTACAAAAGTACTGATGGTGGGAAAACTTGGAATAAAATCTTGTATTCTAATGACCAAGCAGGTGTAGTTGACTTAATTATTGATCCAACAAATCCTAGAATTTTATATGCGTCAACTTGGAGAGTTCAACGAACACCTTATAGTTTGAGTTCAGGAGGTGAAGGTTCCGCACTTTGGAAAAGTACAGATAGAGGTGAAACATGGACTGAAATTTCTACTAAAGAAGGGTTTCCTAAAGGTACTCTAGGAATCATTGGTGTTACTGTTTCTCCTGTAAACAATCAACGCGTTTGGGCAATGGTTGAAAATAAAGATGAAGGTGGATTGTATCGAAGTGATGATGGAGGAAACACTTGGACACAAGTCAATAGTGAACGAAAATTACGTCAACGTGCTTGGTATTATACTAGAGTTTATGCAGATACAAAAGATGTAGATGTTGTCTATGTTTTAAATGTTCGTTATCATAAAAGTACTAATGGTGGAAAAACCTTCAGTACACACAATGCACCACATGGAGATCACCACGATTTATGGATTGCTCCCGAAAATCCAAATCGAATGATTATTGGTGATGATGGAGGTGCACAAGTTACTTACGATGGAGGCGAAACATGGAGTACTTATCACAATCAGCCAACATCACAATTTTATCGTGTGACGACAGATAATCATTTTCCGTATCGTATTTATGCTGCGCAACAGGATAATTCAACAATTAGAATTTCTCACAGAACTGATGGATGGTCAATTTCTGAAGACGATTGGGAATCGACAGCTGGAGGAGAATCGGCTCATATAGCAGTAGATCCAGAAGATAATGATATTGTTTATGGCGGAAGTTATGATGGCTTTTTAACACGTTATAATCACAAACGAGGTACAGTAAGAGCAATTAATGTTTGGCCAGACAATCCTATGGGACATGGCGCAGAAGGTATGAAATATCGTTTTCAATGGAATTTTCCGATTATATTTTCTAAACACAATCCAGACCGATTATACACCTTTTCTCAGCATGTACATGTGACTGAAAATGAAGGACAATCATGGAGCATTATCAGTCCAGATTTAACCAGAAATGATCCTGAAAAACTAAAATCTTCTGGAGGCCCAATTACACAAGATAATACATCTGTTGAATACTATTGTACCATTTTTGCAGCTCAAGAATCACCAATTACTGAAGGTTTGCTTTGGGTTGGAAGTGATGATGGCTTAGTTCATGTCACAAAGAATGGAGGGCAAACTTGGGAAAATGTCACGCCAAAAGGTATGCCAGAATGGATGATGATTAACAGTGTTGAACCGAGTGCTTTTGATGCTGGAACGTGTTATATTGCTGGTACAAAATATAAAACAGGAGATTTTGCACCTTACTTATACAAGACGACTGATTATGGAAAGACTTGGAAAAAGATTACTAACGGAATCGATGCAGAGCATTTTACAAGAGTACTTCGAGAAGATCCAAAGCAAAAAGGATTATTATATGCTGGAACAGAAACAGGAATGTATGTCTCGTTTAATGATGGTAAAAATTGGCAACCATTTCAATTAAATTTACCAATAGTACCAATTACAGATTTAGCTGTTAAAGACGATAACTTAATTGTAGCTACTCAAGGTCGAAGCCTTTGGATGATTGATGACTTGACAGTTCTTCATCAGCTTTACAATTCTAATACTAAAACAAATAGACTTTTTAAACCAAAAGACACGTATCGAATGCGAGGTGGTTATGTAAAAGGTAGTAAAACCTCTGGAACTAATCATCCTAATGGAGTTATCACGTATTTCAGTATAAAAGATTACGATAAAGAAAATGATGAGGTAGCTTTAACATATTTCAATCAAAAGGGAGATACCATCAAAACATATTCAACTAAAAATAAAAAGGAAGATAAACTAGAGGTTAAAAAAGGGATGAATCAGTTTGTTTGGGATATGACCTATAAAGGTGCTGAACAGTTAGATGGTATGATTTTATGGTGGGCAAGTCTTGATGGTCCGCAAGCCATACCTGGCACTTATAAAGTGCATCTTAATATTAATAATAGTGTCACATCGAGCGCAGTCGAGATGTCTAACACCTTTAAGATAGTAGCAGACCCAAGAGCAGAAAGTACTCAAGCTGAGATGCAACAACAATTTGATTTTATTACTGATGTTAATGCAACTATGGACGAAGCACATAAATCGATTAAAAAAATAAGAAATATTAGGAAGCAACTTTCAGCATTTGAAACACAATATAAAGGCAATGACGATTTGAAGGATTTATTAGATAAAGCAAAGCAACTTAAAGAAGACTTTACCAAAATTGAAGAAGCTTTGTATCAAACAAAAAACAGAAGTAGACAAGATCCTTTAAATTTTCCTATCCGATTAACGAATAAATTAGGTCATTTAAACGCTTTAGTTGGTATAGGAGATTTTGCACCTACAGAACAAGATATTGCTGTTAAAAATGAATTATCTGCAAAAATTAAAACTCAGTTAGATAAATTTAACCAATTGATTAGAGAAGAAATTAAAGGTTTTAATAAGGCATTTAATGAGAAGCAACTAAACTATTTATTTGTTGAAGATTAATGGAGTATTACAATTACATAAAAGCGTTACATCTTATTTTTATTATCACTTGGTTTGCAGGTCTCTTTTATATTCCTAGACTATTTGTATATCAAATTGAAGCGTTCTACAAACCATCACCTGATAAAGAAATATTAGGTAAGCAGTTAAAGCTTATGGCAAGACGATTATGGACTATCATTACTTGGCCTTCAGCAATTTTAGCGACTAGTTTTGCAATTTGGTTATTGGTATTAAACCCTTTTTTATTAGAGCAACCTTGGATGCATGTCAAGTTAACCTTCGTGATACTATTGATATTATACCATTTAAAAACACATCAATTTTACAAGCAATTACAACGAGATGAAGTCAAAAAAACATCTAACTTTATGCGTCTTTGGAATGAAGGTGCAACCTTTATTTTATTTGCTGTTATATTTCTTGTGATACTCAAAAATGCGATTAACTGGATATTTGGAGTTATTGGTATTATCGTTTTAGGTATTTTATTAATGATAGGCTTTAAAGTGTATAAAAATATTAGAAGCAAAAATCCAGATGCATAATGTTGGCTTAATTATTGCTACATTTAACTGAAAAATTATCTAGAGCCACTACAAATTTTCAGATGAGGTTAAAAAAAATGTCTTTACGAGTTCGCATCTTTTTTGCTATGATTTTATTGGTGCTTATTGCATCAATATTGATTGCCGCTGTAACCATTTATCAATACAATGAAGAAGCAAGAGATTATCATAGAGAGCGACTTGAACGTAAAGAAAAAGCCATTATAAGTGATATAAATTATGTGATTAAAGAAACCACATATCCTGTTGAAACCGAAAAAGTACCACTTATATTTAAGGATGAAATTTATAGAATTGCTGCTATTCACGGACTTAAAATTAATTTATACGACATAGATGGTACCTTATTAAAATCGTCTAAAGCAAGTTTTTCGCGAGATACGACCATCACCTGTATAGCTGCAGAAGTTCTTAATGCGATTTCAAATACTGCAGAGCATCGGTTTGTTATTAAAAACAAAAAAAATGGTGAAACATTTCAATCGTCTTACAGTTATATTTACGACTCAAAATCGAAGCCACTAGCCATTTTAAACTTACCATATTTAGAAAATGATGATTTTTTAAATAAAGAATTGAACGAATTTCTTGAGCGTTTAGGCTATGCCTATTTGTTTATGATGTTAATCGCCATTCTCTTAGCATTACTTTTGTCTAAATATATTACAAAGACTTTAAAAAATATTGCAGATAAAATTAATGAAACTAGACTTGAAAAACGCAACAAGAAAATAGATATAGAATCCTCTAGTGAAGAAATAGCAACCTTAGTCAATTCATATAATAGTATGATTGATGAGCTTGAAGAAAGTGCTGTTCAGTTGGCAACAAGTGAACGTGAACAAGCTTGGAGAGAAATGGCAAAACAAGTGGCTCACGAAATTAAAAATCCGTTAACACCAATGCGATTAAGCGTACAGAGTTTTCAACGAAAGTTTAATCCTGAAGATGAAAATATTCATCAAAAAGTAGACGAATTTAGTAAAACACTTATTCAACAAATTGATACAATGAGCTCTATAGCGTCTGCGTTTTCAAACTTTGCTAAAATGCCAGCTCAAAAAAAAGAAACACTCAATGTAACGAGTATTGTAAAATTAGCCTTAGATATTTTTAGCGAAGACTATATTGAGTTTGCTTCAGATAATCATGACCTTGAAGCAAATTTTGATCGCACTCAACTTATTCGAGTAGTGACCAACTTAGTAAAAAATGGAACACAAGCCATTCCGCATGATAAAGAAAATCCTAAGATTAAAGTGCTGGTTACTTCAGAAGAAGAAATGGTTAAAATTTCGGTTGAAGATAATGGTATTGGAGTTTCTCAAGAGAATAAAAACAAGATTTTTGAGCCTAAATTCACAACCAAATCTAGCGGAATGGGATTAGGACTTGCGATGGTAAAAAATATTGTGGAAACTTATAAAGGAAGTATTACCTTTACATCGCAACAAGATATAGGAACTACTTTTGTAGTTCGATTTCCTAAGATTTAATTATAAAAACACTATGAGTTACCAAAATATTTTATCGAATACAGACAACGGAATTACAACCATTACAATTAACAGGCCTAGTAAGCTAAATGCTTTAAATAAAGCAACAATTCAAGAATTGCACGATGCTTTTAATGAAGCGAATAAAAACAAAGACACTAAGGTTATTATTATTACTGGTTGTGGAGAGAAAGCGTTTGTTGCTGGTGCAGACATTAGTGAGTTTGCAGATTTTGATGTTAAACAAGGAAAAAAATTGGCTGCTAACGGTCAAGAATTGTTATTTGATTTTGTCGAAAATTTATCGACACCTGTAATTGCAGCCGTAAATGGTTTTGCATTAGGAGGTGGTTTAGAATTGGCTATGTCTGCTCATTTTAGAATTGCTAGTGATAATGCCAAAATGGGCTTGCCAGAAGTGTCACTTGGTGTTATTCCTGGTTATGGAGGCACACAACGTTTACCTCAATTGGTAGGTAAAGGACGTGCAATGGAGATGGTGATGACTGCTGGAATGATTGACGCTAATCAAGCATTAGATTATGGTCTGGTAAACCATGTCACTACTCAAGAAGAATTAATTCCTCTTGCTGAAAAAATTGCTGGAAAAATTATGCGAAATTCCTCAGTTGCTATTAAAGCTGCAATCAAAGCTGTGAACGCAAACTATAAAGATGGTGTTGATGGATTTAAAACTGAAATCAAACAATTTGGGAAATGTTTTGGTACTGAAGATTTTAAAGAAGGCACAACAGCATTTTTAGAAAAACGGAAAGCAGCTTTTCCTGGAAAATAGACTATGAATTTTAAATCATAATATGAAATCAATATTCACATTATTCATAGCAGTCATGCTATGTTCGCCTTTTACTGCCCTTGGACAAATAGACCAAATCAAAGTTCAAAAAAGTGCTATTACAAAAGACAAGAAAAAACATTCTAAACTTGTTTTTAGTTGTAGTAACGACGATGGAGGAGTTTTAATTGTTAGGCAATTTATGGGTGGAATGATGAGATTACCTAAAGGATATTATCTTGAGTATTATGACAATGATCTTAATCTCGTTGCTAGTCATGAAATGGAGATGGATGATAGTGGAATTAAGAATATATTCATAAAAAATAATGAGGTCAACATTATTGAGTATCGAAAAAACAAAGACAATAAAACCAACGATTATTATGTGTTGAAAGCCGATCCGAATACTCTAAAGTTTTCCGATGAAAAACTATTTTCAATAGATAGAAAAAAAGTAAAGAAACCTTTCTTTTTCGGAATAGGATTTGTTCCTATTACTAATGTAGGTAAAATAGATCATGACCCAACAGGAGAGGTTAGAGTTTCAAAAAATAATGAATTTATAGCATTTAACTTTGATATTAAAGACGACAAAAAAGAAACACATCAAATTATAGTATATGATAGCAATTGGAAAAAAGTTATTGATCAAACTTTTAAAGAGAATATAAAAGACAAATATTTTCAGTACAATTCCTTTTCTGTTAGTGATGTAGATGGTTCTGTATATTATTTAGGAAAAGCTTATAAAAATGATAGTTTTAGAGATAAAATAAAAGGAGAAATTAATTACGACTATAAAGTTTATAAAGTGAATTCTGATGGAACTTTAGGAAGTTCTTTTAAAACTGAAAACCACTACATTCAATCAATGGCTATTGTATTGAAAAATGGTAAACTATACACGTTAGGTTCTTATTCAGATAGAAATTCTGACGATTATAAAGGCATATGTTTTTTTGACCTTAACCCAGAAACCTTAAGTATTGAAAATTCAACGTTTAATGAGTTCACCGAACAATTTATGATCGATAAATATGGTGAAAGAAAAGGTAAAAGAAAGAAGAAAAAAAATAAAGAATTACCATATTTAACTTATCGAGATTTTATTATAGACCAAAATGGAGACCTCTATTTTAATGCTGAAGAATTTTATATTACAGTACATACGAGAACTAGCACAAATGGTAGTACCAGTACGTACTACAATTATCATTACAATGATATTTATACTTGTAAACTTAACAGTTCTGGAGAGATGCAATGGATAAGAACCATAAATAAAACCCAAGTTACTACTGGAGGAGCTATAAGTTACTTGTCTTTTTCGTCTACAGTTTCAAATGGAAATATGTATTTGTTTTTAAATGGAGGAGACGAAGTCAAGAAACTAAAAGATGACAGAATCCAATTTAAGCAAAAAAAGGTTAAAAAAATGAACCTATATGCTATTGAAATAACACCAGATGGCTCATTTAACTACAAGATACTTGTAGGAGACAAGGATTCTCAAATGACTTATAAAACCAAGTATGGTGTGATGACTAAAAATGGTAAAAGCGTACTATTTGAAGGTAATAAGAAAAAAGAAAAACAAATATTAGAACTGAGTCTTTAGAATACTAAATTTAAGTTTGAAAGGCGACTTGAAACAGGTCGCTTTTTTTGTTTATAACTCATATTAAACATTCTTTAACCAAACAACATATTTTGTAATTTTACAAAAAATTGCAAAATATGTTAAAAAAATCAATTATAAAAGGTCGTGGAGCTCAACAGAATGTTCATAACCGCTTCTTTGAGTTAAGCCATGAACAGCGAGACGATTTTTTAAACTATTGTGCAAAAGAAGGAGAAGAAGCAGATCAAAATAAAACGCTTTATCTTCTAGTATTTCCTAAAACGATAGTCAATAAAGTGAAGAGTCCAGATGTTGGAATGGCATATTCTATGAATATGTATCAAGGTTGTGAACATGGTTGTATTTATTGCTATGCGAGAAATAGTCATGAATTTTGGGGATTTAGTGCTGGTTTAGATTTTGAAAGGCGAATCCTCGTAAAAAAGGAAGCTCCAAAATTATTAGAAGCATATATAAAACGAAAACAATGGAAAGCCTATCCAATTGTCATGTCTGGAAATACAGATTGTTATCAGCCAGCAGAAAAACAATTTGAAATTACTAGAGCATGTTTGAAAGTGTTTTTAAAGTACAAGCATCCCGTTTCTATCATAACTAAAAATGCTTTAATTCTTCGTGATTTAGATCTTTTAAAAGCATTAGCAAAAGACAATCTAATTAGTGTAAATGTTTCCATTACATCACTTTCCGAAACCACTAGAAGAATTTTAGAACCACGAACAGCAACAATAAAAAAGCGCTTAGAAACTGTTAAGACATTAAGCGAAAATGGCATTCCTGTAAACGTGATGTTGGCTCCTATAATTCCTTCAATTAATAGTCATGAAATTTTACCATTAGCAAAAGCAGTTTCAGATGCTGGAGCTTTAAGTATTGCACATACTATTGTGAGATTAAATGGTGCTATTGGTGAAATTTTCACAGATTGGATACAAAAAGCAATGCCAGATAGAGCAAAAAAAGTGTTGCATCAAATTGAAAATTGCCATGGAGGAATACTCAACGATTCCAGATATGGAACTCGAATGCGTGGCGAAGGTCAAATTGCAAAACAAATAAATGATTTGGTAAAATTAGCTAGACTTAAGTATTTCACAAATAAAGGCATGCCTAGATTAAATACTCAATTACATGAGGTTTATAAAGACGGTCAAATGAAGCTATTTTAAGCCATTCCATTCATCATAGAATTGTTTCAAAAAACCTTCCATGTATTGATGTCTTTGTAATGCAATTTGTTTCCCTGTATTCGTATTCATTCGATCCTTCAAAAGCAATAACTTCTCATAAAAATGATTTAAGGTTGGTGCTTTAGAATTTTTATATTCTTCTTTAGTCATATTTAATTTTGGAAGAATTTCAGGATCATATAATTTATGATTTTTAAAACCACCATAATTAAAAGTCCTTGCAATTCCAATAGCTCCAAGTGCATCTAAACGATCTGCATCTTGAACTACATTTAATTCTTTTGAAGAGAATTGTTGTGTAACATTGCCACCTTTAAAAGAGATGTTTTCAATAATCTTAACCACATGTTCAATAACAACAGAATCTACGTTGATACTAAATAAAAACGCTCTCGCTTTTTGAGGACCTATAGTGTCATCTCCATTGTGGAATTTGCTATCAGCAATATCATGCAATAAAGCACCTAATGCAACAACAAAGTTGTCTACAGTCTCATTTTTGGCAATGAGTTTACTGTTTTTGTAAACACGTTCAATATGAAACCAGTCATGACCACCTTCAGCAGTTTTTAAAGTTTGCTTTACAAAGGTTTTTGTCAATTCAATCTGTTTAAGTTCGTCTGAAGTCATGATTCTAAAATAATTGCTTTGGTAATGGTTTGTTCTATATCTTTTATGAGTTTTGATTGATCTTCAACAGAATTTAATTCGACAGGTTCATGAACAGTAAACTTTAGGTGATTACCAATTCCCATTGGAAATTTTCCATAGCGTAACATTTTCCATGAATTGTTTACAGTTATAGGCACTACCAATGCTGAAGGTATTTTTTTAAATAATAATTCTAATCCTTTAGTTTTAAAAGGCTTTGGTGTTCCGTCTTTACTTCGTGTCCCTTCAGGAAAAATAACAGCGGCTCGTTTATTTTTTTCAATATATTCACCAAACTGAAGCATAGCAGGTAATGCTTGACGCGGATTTTTTCTATCAATTAAAATGGAGCCTCCATGACGCAAATTATATGATACACTCGGAATGCCTTTTCCTAATTCTTTTTTACTTACAAATTTTACATGATGTTGTCGCATATACCATATGATAGGCGAAATATCATACATGCTTTGATGATTAGAAACAATGATTAATGGTCTGTTTTTTGGAATATGATGAAGGTTGTTCCATGTAAATCGAGTTCCTAAAAGATTAAGACATCTCAGTAAACAAAACTGAAGCGCATCGACACTTATTTTATGCGCTTGATATCCAAAAACATTAAAACAAAACCATTGTATAGGATGAAAAACAAGTAAACTTATTCCAAAGGCTATAAAGTATAGTATTGTTAAAGGATAAGCCAGTAGTTTTCTCATGCAGCAAAAGTAATTTAAAGACCATAATTCACAAAAAAACCACGAGTAAATCGTGGTTTAAAATTCAATAGTAATTTTACTTTTTTAGCAATGATCGTTGTATGCATCCATAAGGTTTTCAGCAATTAATTCTGCTGGACGACCTTCAATGTGGTGACGCTCTAACATATGAACCAATTCTCCATCTTTAAATAAAGCCATACTTGGTGAGCTTGGAGGAAATGGAACCATGTGTTCTCTTGCTGTATTTACTGCGTCTTTGTCAACACCAGCAAAAACAGTCACAATATAATCTGGACGCTTAGCGTTTTGTAAACTCATTCTTGCTCCTGGACGTGCATTTGCTGCGGCACAACCACAAACAGAATTTACAACTATTAAGGTTGTTCCTTCTTTACTTAATGCTGTTTCTACAGCTTCAGGTGTATGTAATTCTTCAAAACCAACGTTGGTTAAATCTTCACGCATAGGTTTTACTAATTCTGCTGGATACATATATTTATTTTTTTCAGATTAATATTTATCATACAAAGATACGCAAAATATGTGTTTAGAGCGATGCTCATAGTAAGCAGTTTCAATGCTGCTATTTAGGTTTTCAATATGTAAAATCAGTAACAAATGACAATAAAAGAAGACGAACTATAGTATATTTGAATATTAAAAAAGAATACATATATGAGTTTTGCAAAATGGATTGGTGGTGCTTTAGGTTGGTCGTTTGGTGGACCAGTAGGAGCTATTATTGGATTAGCTATTGGGAGTTTGATTGATGGAGCTTCTGAACAAGGTGGATTTTTATTAGATGATGGAAAAACAACACGTCGTCGTTCTAAAGGAACGTATAGAACAAAGCCTAATTATGAAAGGCGAACTCAGCGCTCGCAAACACAATCTGGAGATTTTGAAGTGAGCTTGCTTATTTTAGCTTCGGTTGTCATTAAAGCCGATGGCATTCAAGATCCAAAGGAATTAGATTATGTACGACAGCAATTTGTAAGCATGTATGGTAAAGAACGTGCTAATCATGCATTTCGTTTATTTAAAAATATTAACAAGCAAACCATTCCAACACGACAAGTATGCTTGCAAATTAAGCAAATGATGGATCATTCGTCTCGTTTGCAGTTGGTTCATTTTCTCTTCGGAATTGCTAAAGCAGATGGTATGGTAACAGAGCCTGAAGTGAAACAAATTTATACAATTTGTGGCTATTTAGGTGTTAGTTCTCGTGATTACGAAAGTATAAAAGCCATGTTTTATGATAGTGTTGATAATGCTTATAAAATTTTAGAAATCACCAAAAACGCAACAGTTGATGAGATTAAAAAGGCCTACAGAAAAATGGCAAAAAAATACCATCCAGATAAAGTGATTCATTTAGGCAAAGAACATCAAAAAGGTGCTGAAGAAAAATTCAGACAAGTTCAAAAAGCATACGAGCAATTACAAAAGGAGAGAGGGTTTTAATAAGAAATATTATGGTGTATTGGATCGTAGGTTTTGTCATAATAGTTTTTGCAGCTTTTATAATTATTAAGCTAACAGTGAATACCAATGAAAATTCAGATTCTAATCTAGGAATTTTAAAACATCCTAGCTCTTTTGAAAAACAAGAAATAGAATATGTCGATAAAAATTTAGGTTCTAATAACGAGGAACATAATGAGCAAATCTGAAATTGATGATAAAGATTTTGGCATCTGTTTAAAATGCAAACAACAAATTCCTGTTGGTCGCATTGTAATTAGACCCGAAAGTTTACTCTGTGTCAATTGTGCAAGATAATTTAGGCATAAAATTTGTAATAAAGAATTAGTCAACCAATACGATTACAAATGAAATATTTATTCTGCCTTACACTGTTATTAAGTGGTGTAATCACAAATGCTCAAGATATTGCAGGAACTTATCAACTCCATTCTAGTTCTAGTGACCATGAGTTGAAGCGAACCTTAACACTTAATGCTGACGGAACTTTTGAATATTATAATTTTCGTTGGCTTAAAAGCGGTATTCCTCCAGAAACTCACACTTATGGAAAAGGGACTTGGACTCAAAACAAAAAAATAATTGTGTTTTCTACTGAAGCTTCAGACTTAGACGATAAGTTTACTTTAGATTTTAACGGAACTAAAGCTAGATTCATTAGCAAATCGCCAAGAGATAAATCAGATAGAGTTATTGAAACTTCTATTCGGTTTTATGAATCTGAAATTTTTTGGATAAAAGGCATGACAGTTGTAAAGAAATAATGGTCTTTATAAGGAGGATCGACAGAAGAATTTAACCTCTAAACAAAAAGAAGTCGTCTTTCATACCTTCAATTTGGGCATCTTCATTGGTGATGATATAATCAATAGCAAGAGATGTAAATTCATCACCTTTAGAGGTAAGCGAAACAATATCATTATCTATTTCAATCATGTTATTTTTTAGAGCCAAATCTAAAACCGTTTTTGAACGTACTTTTTGCCAGTTAATATGTTCGTTGAGGTGATTTACATGACGTTCTTCCTCTTCGTCATGATTTTTTAAATGTAGTAGAAAGGTTAATAAAGAGACTTCAGTACGTTGTTGTTTTTCTCTGTATAAAACAGCAATAATCCCTTTACTTGGCGCAAATAAATACACCATTAAAAATACAAGTCCAAGAATTGTTGTAATAGATCCTGCGATTGAAGCATCAAGCCAATGCGCAAACCAATAGCCAGAAATAGCACTAAATACACCAAAAGCTACTGAAAGGATTAACATCTTTTTTAAATCTGTGGTCAATAAATATGCTGCTGCAGGAGGAGCAATCATTAAGGCAACGACTAAAATTGCACCAACAGCATCAAATGCACCAACAGTAGTTATTGAAGACACACTCATCAATCCATAATGAATTACAGCAGGCGAAAAGCCTAATGAAGCTGCTAAACCTTTGTCAAAAGTACTTAGTTTCAATTCTTTGAAAAAGGCATATAAAAGGATGAGTGTGATAATTAGAATGCTTCCAATAATCCAAAGGGATTTCGGACCAACATCTACTCCAGAAATAAGGAGTCTGTCAAAAGGCGCAAAAGCTAATTCGCCTAAAAGTACAGCATCAATATCTAAATGTACATCATTTGCATTTTTAGCAATCATAATCACACCAATACTAAACAACACTGGAAATACAAGTCCGATTGCTGTGTCTTCTTTCACTAATCCAGTTTTCTGAATATATTCTACTAAAACCACAGTAATAACACCTGTAATTGCAGCTAAAAGAATAAGTAAAGGTGAATTTAAATCTTGAGTAATAAAAAAACCGACAACGATTCCTGGTATAATAGAATGACTAATCGCATCACTAATCATAGCCATTTTTCGAAGCACTAAAAATGTTCCTGGAATTGCACATGCAATCGCAACCAAACTCGCGATTAATTGTATTTCTAATTGAGCGTTACTCATCTTGTTTGGTTAATTGATTGTACAAATTTGCAGCCGAATTAAATCCATCTTCAGTTAAACTCCATGTCGTTCCTTGAATTGTAACATAATTTTTTTCGACTAATTTTTTGAGTGTTCCTTTAGTGTATCCTTGAAAGTTATTTAAGATTTTAATCTCATGAGGATGCGCAATATTATCGTGGGTTTCAGCAATACCATACATAAAAGCTAAAGTTTTATGAAGTTGTAAATCACGACGATTTTTTATAAATCGAATTTGTTTAAATAACAATCCACGACTAGGAGAAAATATAAAGGAAACAAACACAAACACAGCCGCAACAATAACAATTACTGGACCAGTAGATAAATTACTCTGACTCGCACTAATGGCTGTTCCGAAAATACCAGAAAAAGCACCAAAAAATGCCGCAAGACACACCATTTTAGCAAGACTGTTTGTCCATTGCCTAGCAGCTGCAGCAGGAGCTAATAACATGGCACTCATAAGCACAACTCCAACAGTTTGTAAGCCAAGAACAATAGCTAACACGATAAAACTTGTGATTAAGATATCAATTGTTTTAGTATTGAAGCCTAGTGTTTTTGCGTAGTCTTTATCAAATAGAAGAATTTTAAACTCTTTCCAAAACAGAAGCAACACAAATAAGCAGATTCCAGTAACGATTGCCATCATCCACACATCGCGTTCAACAAGCGTAGCTGCTTGTCCGAATAAATATTTATCCAATCCAGCTTGATTAGCGTTAGGTTGTTTTTGTATGAATGTAAGCAATAACATTCCGAAGCCAAAAAACAAGGATAAAATCAATCCTAAAGCAGTATCTGATTTTAAATGTGTTTTGGTGATGATGCCACGAATCCAGAACGTGCCAATCAAACCACTAACCAAAGCACCTAACAACAATGTATTGCTATCTTTTGCTCCTGTGATTAAAAATGCAATAGCGATTCCTGGAAGTGCAGCATGAGAAATGGCATCACCTAAAAGGCTCTGTTTTCTGAGTACAGCAAAACTTCCCAACATACCAGTAACAGCACCAAGAATTGCGGTTCCTAGTGTGATGGTTCTGAGTGTGTAGTCAGAAAAAACAAGTTGTATGTAATCGTTTAAGTCTATTAGTTTATAGTTATTATAGGTTAGACATCAGTTTTTGTTTTTTTTAATTTCGCAATGCCACACTGAGCTTTTCGAAGTATTGATGCAGAATTATATTTTATTTATTCATTGTCAATGGTTACTCTTGTATACTCACTTTGTAATTAATTCCATAGGTTTTAGTTAGGTTATCATCATTGAAGATATCTTTAACAGGACCTGTAGCAATTTTCTTGACGTTTAAAAATGTTACCCAATCAAAATATTCAGGCACAGTTTGTAAATCGTGATGTACAACAATAACCGTTTTACCAGCTTTTCGCAACTCTTTTAAAATATTGATGATGGCTATTTCTGTGGTGGCATCGACACCTTGAAAAGGTTCATCCATAAAGTAAATAGAAGCATCTTGTACTAAAGCTCTAGCCAAAAAGATGCGTTGTTGTTGACCACCAGATAACTGACTAATTTGTCTGTTTTTAAAAGGCAACATACCCACTTTTTCAAGTGCTTCTAAAGCTGCTTTTTTTTCTTTTTGTTTTGGACGTTTAATCCAACCCAAACTTCCATAAGTTCCCATCATAACGACATCGAGAGCTGTTGTTGGGAAATCCCAATCGACACTTCCTTTTTGCGGCACATAAGCCACTAAAGAGCGTTGTTTTTCATAAGGTTTTCCATAAATAGAAACGCTTCCAGCAATAGGTTTTAAAATCCCTAAAATCGATTTAATAAGTGTTGATTTACCTGCACCATTTGGTCCAACAATAGCCATCAAAACACCCTCAGGAATTTCAAGATCAATGTCCCAAAGTACAGGTTTGTAGTTGTAAGCAACAGTTAAATCGTCTATTTGTACTGCAATTTTCTTTGTCATTTTTTACAATTTTAATGGTCATTTTGTTTTGATACAAACGAACCAAAAAATCATATCAAAATTAGGAAATTCCCATGGATCATTCGCTTCCAAAATTACAGGCTTAAAGCTATGCTTTGCGATTCCATTTCTACACTCATTATTTCTGAATTTTGACTTTTTCTTTTCAACTTATTGGTTCAATTTTGCTAACTGCTAACTTACTTAAGTGCATCAACAATAGTTTTCACATTATATTCAAACATACCTATATAAGTCCCTTCAACTGTTCCTGAGTTTCCTAAAGCATCAGAATACAGTGTTCCTCCAATTGCGACTTCATGTCCTTTTGATTTTACTGCTGCTTGCAAAGCTTCGATGGTTCGTTTCGGTACAGAACTTTCTACAAATATAGCTTTGATGTTTTTCTTAATAATAAAAGCGGAAAGCTCTTGAACATCTTGTACTCCTGCTTCAGTAGCTGTAGATAATCCTTGAAGACCAACAACTTCAAAACCATAAGTTTTTCCGAAGTAATTAAAAGCATCATGTGCTGTAACTAAAATGCGTTTGTCTTTTGGAAGTGTTTCTATTACATCTTTCAGTTTAGATTGAAGCACATTTAGTTTATTAGTATATGTGGTTAAATTAGATTGGTATTGTTCGGCATTTTCAGAATCTTTTTCAGAAAGTACTTTAGTGACCTTCTTGGCAAACTGTATAAAGTAATCGATATTAAACCAGACATGAGGATCGTAATTTGAAGCAAAATAATCTGAGCCAATTAAGTTGTTTTTATCTAACTCTTCTCCAAGTGCAATGGGTGTTTTATGTTTCATTTTTTCGAAGACTTCAATTAGTTTGCCTTCAAGGTGTAATCCATTGTAAAAGATGATGTCTGCATTGACTAGTTTGGTCACATCGCCTTCGCTAGCTTTATAAAGATGAGGATCAACACCACTTCCCATTAAACCTTGTACATTGATGTGTTTGCCACCAATATTATTTACTAAATCAGTAATCATGGTGGTTGTAGTCACCACGTTAAGTTTATCGTTTGATTGTGTGTCGTTTTTGCAACCAAAGGAAGTTATTAATATAAAAACAGCGAGTAGTTTTTTCATGGTAATCAATTTAATGTGAAAGTACTAAAAAATCATCAGTTTATTTAAGTATATATCTTAGTCCAACAAATGCACGAATGCCTTGATTTGGTGCATAAACATAGGAAGGATCAAAGGTTAAAGCATACGGGTTTTCAGTTGTTGCTATAGCATTTCCTTCAGCATCAAAAGTTACGTTTTCATCAAAAGGGTCATCAGCTCTTGCAATAATAAAAGGATTTCCTTGATTTGGTGTCCAGTTTAAAAGGTTTTTTATGCCTGTGTAAATTTCAATATTATTAAGTCCATCGTATGTGAATTGGATGTTTTGAATACTCCAAGTAGGCGAATATTCTTGTCTAGGATCTAGACTACCAAGTGTTGGTAGTCGCATTGGACCATAAATATTTCCAGTGTAATCAATGGTGATATTTGTTGGTTGGTGTTTATAAGATAATGCCCAAGTACTAGTAAATTTTTCTGTTAGTATTTGTTGTGTTGTATTACTATTTTCGGTTTGAGTAACATCTTGATAAGTCGCACCAATGCTACCTTTAATGCCATTGGCTAATACTGCGTCTAAATTTAAGCTTATTCCTTTAGAAGTTGAATGGCCATCTAAATTATCATAAAGAATTTGATTTGGGTTTGTATCATAATCTGGAATAATAGCATTTGTAAAATAGGTGTACCAAGCTGAAGCATCAAAAGTAAACATCATGCCTTTTTTTGTATACAGTTTTCTAAGGTAGTTCACATTGATATTATAAGATTGTTCAGGTTCTAATGCTTCTTCAATAATTACATCTCTTGCTCCAGTTAGCGCAGCATGTTCTTCGGTAAACAAATTAACGACTCTAAATCCTGTACCAGCATTTATTCTAATAATATCGTTTACAGTAGGTTTGTATTTGTAGGCTATTCGAGGTGTTATAATTGATCCGTGTCTTTTATCATAATCATATCGTAAGCCAAGTAGAAGATTGTTTTTTTCATTTAGTTTAATCTCATCTTGAATAAAAAGCGATGGAATTGTAACTTCATCTGCACTTAAAGTCGCTGTTGTATTGTCGTTATAATAATTATAACGAATAGCAGTTCCAAATAAGAGCTCATGATTTTTAAGCGGTTTATCCCAAACCAACTGACCGAAACCAATACGTTGTTTGGCCAAGTAAGGCGTATTGCCATATACAGAATTTTGATCATGATCAGAATAGGAAAATTGAAAATCGACTTTCTCAGCAATTGGTAATTGATATTTCCCTAACAATTCAAAACGAGTCGTATATATGCTTTCACCATATACTTCATCACCACCTCTATAGCTAGGATTCCACTGTAATTCTCCTCCCCAACGATCTTCATAAAAAAACCGTCCAGCCAATGAAAAGGTTCTATTTTCTTTTCGTTTGAAATCCCATTTGTTAAAAATAGATATACGATCTTGAAGCGTTAGATCTGTAAAATTATCATTGTTATTATCTACACGATTATTAAAATTGAAATAATTCGTGCCGAATAAAAGCGTGGCTTTTGTACCGACTTTGGCTTTAAATCCAGCATCTATATTAAGTTCTCCCCAAGTATTAACGAAACTATCAGCAAACACAATAGGCGCATTTTCTGGTAATTTTGTAATAATATTTATTAAGCCACCAACGGCTTCACTTCCATATAAGGATGACGCAGGACCTTTTACAATTTCTACTTGTTCAATTAAAGAGTTTGGAATACCAGATAAACCATACACAGTAGATAAACCGCTAACTATTGGCATTCCGTCTATTAAGACAAGCGTATAAGGGCCTTCAAGACCATTAATATGAATGTCTCCTGTGTTGCATACATTGCAATTGAGTTGAGGTCTAACACCATTTACATTTTGTAGTGCTTCAAAAATATTTGGAGTAGGGTTTTTTTTAAAAAATGTAGGAGAATATACTTCAACAGGTACTGCACTTTCTAATCGACTCACAGGTTTAAGTGTACCAGTAACAACTACTTCATCTAAAGCACTGTTCACTTCTAAATTAAAAACCAGATTATTTATATTTTTAGTGATATCAATGACTTTTTTTTCTGTTCGATAGCCAATAAAAGAAGCTATAATTTCTTGTTTTCCAGAAGAGACATTCGATATCTTAAAGTTTCCATGGTCGTCTGTAGTAGTTCCTAGGTTTGTGTTTTTTAAATAGACGCTTACAAAAGGGAGTCCTTCATTTTGCGATAATACTCGACCTTGTATAGTATATGAATTTTGCGCTTCAAGTAGTGAAGTTGCAAATAGAAACAGAACAAATATTAGCTTCATCTTAATTTAAATTTATGCAAATATAAATTAATTTTTAGCCTAATCTAAAAATTAATTATTAAAAATATAAACTTTACCTTTGAGATTAATTATTATAAAAGAATATGCTTACATTAACCGAAGAGAATTATATCAAGGCTATTTACCATTTAGGAATTTATGGTAAAGAAATGGTAAATACCAATGCAATTGCGGAAGCTTTAAATACCAAAGCTTCATCTGTTACTGATATGGTTAAGAAATTAGCAGAAAAAGAATATCTTAATTATAAAAAATATCAAGGTGTTAAATTAACTAAAAGCGGAATTAATGTTGCAGTTAATATTGTTAGAAAGCATAGATTATGGGAAGTGTTTTTAGTTGAAAAGTTAAATTTTACTTGGGATGAAGTTCATGAAATAGCAGAACACTTAGAACATATAAAATCTGAAAAACTAATAAACGAACTTGATGCTTTTTTAAAATTTCCTACGCATGATCCTCATGGAGATCCTATACCAGACAAGGATGGAAAATTTAATAAAATTGAAAAAATCACCTTATCACAAGCCAATGTTGGAAACACTTATAAATGTATTGGAGTAGAAGATACATCTACCAGTTTCTTGCAATATTTAGACAATAACAACATAAGTTTAGGGACTACTATTGAAATACTTTACAAAGAACCTTTTGATAGTTCTGTAAAAATTAAATTGAATGATTTAGAAATGGTAGTATCTCAAAATGTTGCTCAAAATTTATTTTTAAAACCGTTAAACTAATTTCATTTTAATTGCATGCATATGTATCGATTTTGTTCATTACTATTATTTATTTTTACATTTCAATTAGTTTCTGCACAAGCAGAAAAAATCCCATTTCAACCTTTAGATGTGTTTGAATTAGAATGGGCTTCAGATCCTCAAATATCTCCTGATGGAACGCAAGTTGTTTACCGAAGAAACGGGTTTGATATTATGAAGGATAATTCTAGAGGTAACCTTTGGATTGTTAATACTGACGGAACATCACATCGAAAATTAACCTCTCGTGAAGTTGGAGAGTCTCAAGCTAGATGGTCACCAAATGGAGATCGCATTGCGTTTGTAAGCTCTACCGATAAAGGTGCCGAAATTTATATGTATTGGCTAAATTCTGGTCAAATTGCCAAATTATCACAATTAGAAAAATCACCTGGAAACTTAACTTGGTCACCAGACGGATCACAAATAGCATTTACCATGTTTGTTGATGAAAAACCACCTGTTGTAGCGCAAATGCCATCAAAACCTAAAGGCGCTAAATGGGCTGAACCAGCACGAATTACAGATAGACTAAAACACGAAGCCGATGGTAGAGGTTATATGCCAACAGGCTTTACACATGTTTTTATGATTTCTGCCGAAGGCGGAACAGCACGTCAATTAACCTCTGGCGATTACAGTCATGGAGGAAGCTTGTCGTTTTCACCTGACGGAAAAGAGATTTACTTCTCCGCTAATCGTGTAGACGATTGGGAATATAGATTTAGAAACAGCGAAGTCTATAAAGTGAATGTGGATACCAAGCAGATTACTACATTAACAACTCAAGATGGACCAGATTATGCACCAAAAGTATCACCTGATGGAAAAACAGTTGCGTTTTTAGGCTATTTAGACAAGGTTCAAGATCATCAAAATACAGTATTGCATCTAATGAATACTGATGGTTCTAACCGAAGAATTATTTCTTCTGGCTTGGACGAAAGTGTTTCAGATATTTCTTGGGACACTTCAGGAAAAGGCTTGTACTTTATGTATGACGAGAAAGGAAATACCAAAATAGGTTACATTACCACTTCAGGAAATATTTCAAAACTTACTGATAATGTTGGAGGCACAACCATAGGAAGACCTTATGCGTCTGGATCGTATTCGGTGTCAAATAAAGGTGTTATTGCTTATACGCAAACACGACCAGAATATCCAGCAGAATTGGCTGTAATTCAAAATAAAAAAACGCCAAAACTTATTACCAGTTTAAATGCTGATGTTTTAGCACACAGACAACTTGGTGAGGTAGAAGAAGTGTGGTACAAATCGACGTTTGATGGAAGAGATATTCAAGGATGGATTGTAAAGCCACCTTTTTATGATGCTTCTAAAAGCTATCCGTTATTGGTTGAAAATCATGGAGGACCGATTTTAAACTATGGAGATCGTTTTACAGCTGAAATACAATTGTATGCAGCTGATGGTTATGTGGTGTTTTATCCAAATCCTAGAGGAAGTACAAGTTATGGCGAAGCATTTGGAAATTTATTGAAGAACAATTATCCAGGACAAGATTACAACGATGTGATGGATGGTGTAGATTATTTAGTAGAAAAAGGCATTGCAAATAACGACCAATTATTTGTAACAGGAGGAAGTGCAGGAGGCATTATGACAGCGTGGATGATTGGAATGAACAATCGTTTTAAGGCAGCAGTTGTGGTAAAACCTGTAATGAACTGGATTAGTAAAACTTTGGTTGCTGATAATTATTTTTATTACAAGGACACACGTTATCCTGGACATCCTTGGGAAAATTTTGAGAATTACTGGAAGTTTTCTCCAATATCTTTAGTTGGAAACATAGAAACACCAACAATGGTTATGGTTGGGATGAATGATTTGCGTACACCACCTAGTGAAGCTAAACAACTATATCATGCTTTAAAGTTGCGTAAAATAGAAACCGTTTTGGTTGAAATTCCTGAATCGTATCACAATATTGCTGCAAAGCCGAGTAACTTGATTAGTAAAGTAGCACATACTTTAGCGTGGCTTAAAAAGTATAATTAGTTTAGTGATTTGTCAGGTCGAGCGCAGTCGAGACCTATATTGTATAAAGACCTCTCGTTTTGCTTTGCAAAGTGCTTTCAAAGAAATATATTTCTTTTTTTACCAATGCTCGAGGTGACATTTAATAATCTTAATGACAACCACAGTCATCATTTCCACCACAAGATTTAGAGACTGGTTTTTTAGGTTTCCAAATAAACTTACGTACTAGAAAGATTAAAGCAAATCCTAGTGTAGCAAATACGAGTATGTTTTGTATGATGGTATTCATTTTATTTTAAAACCTGAAAAGCGATTAAAGCAACAATATAAGCAAATCCGCTCATGATGACAAGTTGTAAGGTTGGCCATTTCCAACTATTAGTTTCTCGTTTTACGATGGCTAATGTACTCATGCATTGCATGGCAAAGGCGTAAAACAATAAAAGCGAAATTCCGCTAGCAAAATTAAATAATGGTCCACCTAAAATTGGGTTGATTTCTCCTGCCATTCGGTTTTTGATGGTGTCTTCTTCATCGCTTCCTACACTATAGATGGTTGCAAGAGTTCCTACAAAAACTTCACGAGCAGCAAAGGAGCTTACAATGGCAATACCAATTTTCCAATCGTAGCCTAATGGTCTAATTACAGGTTCTATGGTATGTCCAGCAATGCCTATAAACGAATGTTCTAATTTATGAGAGGCTATTTTTTGTTGTAATTCTTCTTCAGTTAAATCTTGCGAAGCATATTCTGTTGTTACAATTTCTTTGGCATTATTAAAATCGTCACCAGGTCCATAAGACGCTAAAAACCATAAGACTATTGAAATGGCTAAAATGATTTTACCAGCACCAAACACAAATGATTTTGTTTTTTCGATAACTGTTAAAGCCACATTTTTGAAGAGTGGTAATTTATAATTTGGCATTTCTACCACAAAAAATGTTTTACTTTTAATGTTAAGAACTTTGTTAAGTAGCCAAGCCGAAAATATAGCAGCACCAAATCCTATTAAATATAATAGCATTAAGGTAAGTGCCTGATAGCTTAAACCAAAGAATCGACCTTCAGGAATTACCAAAGCAATAATAATGAGATAAACAGGCAATCTTGCAGAACAGGTTGTAAAAGGCGTTACCAAAATGGTAATTAAACGTTCTTTCCAACTCTCAATATTTCGGGTTGCCATGATTGCTGGAATGGCACATGCAGTACCTGAAATTAAAGGAACGACACTTTTTCCGCTGAGTCCAAAACGTCTCATAATTCGATCCATTAAAAAGACCACACGACTCATATAACCACTTTCTTCTAGAACAGAAATGAATAAAAAGAGGAATGCAATTTGTGGAATAAAAATAACGATTCCTCCAAGTCCAGGAATAATACCTTCAGCAATAAGATTGGTAAAAGCACCTTGAGGCAAACTATTTTTAGTCCATTCACTAAAAGAAGCAAAAACACTATCTATAAAGTCCATAGGAACACTTGACCAATCGTAAATAGCTTGAAAAATAATAAGTAAAATGAAAAAGAAGATTAAATATCCCCAAACTTTATGAGTTAAAATTCTATCGAGTTGTATTCGTAAATCTTTGGCAGATTTTAAATCGATAGTTTGTCCTTTTTTGAGCGTATTATTTATAAATTGATAGCGTTTTATAGTCTCTTTTTGCTGTAATCGTTTTAAATCTGCGTTGCTTTTTGTTTTAAAACTATTAATAGCATCAATTTCTTTTCTGTCTGTTTTTCCGAAGTTGACATCTTGAGTGATAACTAACCAAAGCTTATACAAGAGTTGATTTGGAAATGCTTTTTGAAGACTATCAAAGTAGTTTGTGTCAATTTCTGAAGCATTAACACATGGTTCTATAGACAGTTCTTTAAAGTTTGTGATGAGCTCTTTAAGATTGTCAATACCTTTATTTTTTCTAGTACTTATTAACGCTATTTTAGTATTCAATTCTTTTTCTAATAGCGGAATATCTAATTTGATGCCTTTATATGCCATTCGATCAGACATATTAATGGCAAGAATTGTAGGTATTTGTAAGTCTTTAATTTGTGTGTAGAGTAAAAGGTTACGCTTTAAGTTTTCTACATCACTAACAACAACTGCAACATCTGGAAAATCTTTGTCCTTTTTATTGAGTAGTAGTTCTATAACAACATTTTCATCTAATGAAGACGCGTTCAAGCTATACGTTCCAGGAAGGTCAATAATATGAGCTTTTACACCTCGAGGTAATTTGCAAATGCCTTCCTTTTTTTCAACAGTAATTCCTGGATAATTACCAACTTTTTGATTCAATCCAGTTAAGGCATTAAAAACAGATGTTTTTCCAGTATTCGGATTACCAATTAGTGCTACATTAATTTGTTTAGACATTGGTAATTTCTATTAAAATGTGAATAGCAGTTTCTTTTCTAATTGCTAAATGTGTTCCGTTGATGTTTAAGTACATTGGATCTGCAAATGGAGCAACTTGAACAAGCTCGACCAGATTGCCAGGTAAACATCCCATTTCTAATAATTTAAGAGGAATGTGAATTGAAGAGACATCAGTAATGATGCCTTGTTGCCCACGTTTTATGTCTGCTAATGTTGCTTGCAAGCTTATTTAGATTGATTTTAAAGAAGCAAAAATAAGTCAAAAATTCTACGTAAGGAAATTGTTATCTTAAAACTATTGATATTCTTTTTTTAGTCGTTTTATATCCTGAAGTAAAGAGTCTATTGAAGTCGGACTAACACCATTATAAATACCTCTAATTTGTTTGTCTTTATCAATAAGCGCAAAGTTTTCGGTATGTACCATTCCGTAGTCTTCAGAACCATCATGTTTAACCACTAAATAAGATTTTCTTGCCAGATCATAAATTTGTTTTCGATCACCTGTTACTAAATTCCATTTAGTATCATTCACTCCTTTTTCAAGAGCATAGCGTTTTAATTGTGCTACAGAATCAATTTCGGGAGTAACAGAATGCGATAAAAGCATAACTTCATCATCATTTATGATTTGTTCTTGAATGCGATGCATTTGATCTGTCATGATAGGACAAATCGTTTGGCAAGTCGTAAAAAAGAAATCGGCCACATAAATTTTATCTTGGTAGTAATCTTGAGTAATAGTATCTCCATTTTGGTTGATGAGTTTAAAATTTGCAATGGTGTGATACTTTTTTTTATGTTGAATGGTACTATCTACCAATGAAGCATCAATACGATTAGGTTGATAAATAGGTAAGGGTTTTTCGCTATCTAATGCCGAATAAATAAAATAAATGATAATACTAGAGACTAAAGCAAATACTAAAAAAAAGAGCTTAAGTTGTTTGAAATATCGTAACATAACAGATTATTAAGGCTTTAACGATTACAGAATCGTAAGATTTGAATGCAAAAATACGACACATTTACAACAAATTCAGTACTTTTAACACGCTATATTGCTAAAAGAAAGAAAAATTAATACTTATGAGAATACCAATACTTTCACTTTTTTGTTTATTATCTTTAACTGCGTTTTCTCAAAATTTTGATGAAATTTTAGAAGATGTACGTATTGCCGAAGCAAAATCTGCTCTGAATCAAATTATGCATCGCGCCAATTTAAATACAGGTAATTACGATTTAAAATACCACAGATTAGAATTAAATTTAGATCCATCAGTTGCTTTTGTTTCAGGAGATATAACGACTTACTTTGAAGCCAAAGAAAACATGAATCAGATTACGTTTGATTTATCTGATAATATGGTGGTTTCTCAAGTAGATCAAAGAGGAACCTCTTTAAGTTTTACGCAAAATTCAAATGATGAATTGGTGGTAACTTTGCCTATGGTTCAAAATATTGGAGTTTTAGATTCTTTAACAATTAGTTACTCTGGAAATCCGATTAGTTCTGGTTTAGGTTCTTTTGTTCAAGAAACGCATAATGGAGATCCAACTATTTGGACGCTTTCTGAGCCTTATGGAGCAAAAGCTTGGTGGCCTTGCAAACAAGATTTGATAGATAAAATAGATTCTATAGATGTGTTTTTAACCACACCAGAATTTAATCCAACAAACGAAGAATATGTAGCTGTTGCAAACGGATTAGAGCAAAGTCAGATAGTAAATTCTGGCGAAAAAACAACTCATTTTAAGCATCGTTATCCAATTCCTGCATATCTCATTGCTATTTCAGTAACCAATTATGAAGTGTATTCTCATACAGTTCCTAATAATGGCAATCCTTTTGAAATTGTTAATTATGTGTATGAAGAAAGTTTAGCTAACGCTCAGGCAAGTACACCTGTAACGGTTGATATTATGGATTTGTTTATTGATTTGTTTGAAGCCTATCCTTATGAAGATGAAAAATATGGTCACGCTCAATTTGGTTTTGGTGGAGGCATGGAACACACAACTGTTTCATTTATGGGAAGTTATAATAGAAACTTAATTGCACATGAATTAGCACATCAATGGTTTGGAAACAAAATCACCTGTGGAAGTTGGAAGGATATCTGGTTAAACGAAGGCTTTGCCACCTATTTATCAGGTCTTGTTTACGAACACTTAGATGGGAATGCAACTTTTAGAGTTTGGAAACAACAACGTATCAATTCTATTACGTCACAAGATGGAGGAGCTGTGTATTTAAGCGATATTGATACTACAAGTGTGAGTCGTATTTTTAGTTCAAGATTAAGTTATAATAAAGGTGCTATGGTATTGCATATGCTTCGGAAAAAATTAGGTGACACAGATTTTTTTCAAGCCTTACAAGTCTATTTGAGTACGCCTGAACATGCTTATGATTATGCTAAAACGGAAGATTTTATTAGTATTGTTGAAACGTCATCTGGTGAAGATTTAACAGAGTTTTTTAACGATTGGTTATACAATCAAGGCTATCCGAGTTATACACTAACTTGGCATCAACCTTCAGCCGCAGAAATTGCTATTCAGCTTTCTCAAGCTCAAAGTCATCCATCTGTATCCTTTTTTGAAGCTCCTGTACCTGTACGACTAATAGGCACATTAGGTGAACAATTAGACCTTGTACTAGATCATACTTCAAATGCACAGCAGTTTACTGAAACTGTTGGTTTTGTGGTGCAGGATGTGATTTTTAATCCAGAATTCGATATTATTTCTAGAGATAATCAAGTTGTGTTAAGTGTAGATAATTTTCAAATAGAGAGCTCACTTAAAGTCTTTCCTAATCCGTCTTCAGCAGCCATAAATATTCAAAAATCTGAAAGATTAGATGTCAATGCTATAAGCATTTACAATGCTCTTGGTCAAGAATTATATCGTTCAGAATGGATGGATAAAATTGATATATCATCTTTTTCAAACGGATTACTTTTTATACAATTTCAAACCAATAAAGGAGCAATTAATAAAACCTTGTTAAAAAATTAGGCTTAACTCTAAATATAATTTTCTAAATGACGCCAAAACACTACTTTTGTGGCTTGTAAAATTTTGACTAGAGATACATGGAGTTTGTAATACGTATATCACAATTTTTATTAAGCCTTTCGCTTTTAATCGTACTTCACGAATTAGGACACTTTGTACCTGCAAAGTTATTTAAAACAAGAGTTGAGAAATTTTATTTATTTTTTGACATCAAATTTTCTTTATTTAAAAAGAAGATTGGTGAAACCGTTTACGGAATTGGATGGTTGCCTTTAGGAGGTTATGTGAAGATTGCTGGAATGATTGATGAAAGTATGGATAAAGAACAAATGGCTCAACCACCACAACCTTGGGAGTTTCGTTCTAAACCAGCTTGGCAACGCTTAATTATCATGTTAGGTGGTGTTACTGTTAATTTTATTTTAGCCTACGTTATTTATGTATTTGTAGCCTTTGTTTATGGAGACAAAACGACAAAAGTAGAAAGTTTAAAAGATGGATATTGGGTTGAAAATGAGTTTCTTCAAGATTTAGGCTTTAAAACAGGAGATAAAATTTTAGCAGTAAACGATATCAAAGTTGTAAACGATTACGATGTTCGTTCAAATATTATTGGTGCAGAAAACATTACTATTGTTAGAAATGGTCAAGAAAAAGTTATCGATTTACCCGAAGATTTTTTAGGACAGTTTACCTCTGCCAAAAGTAAAGATCTTTTTGAAAGAAGAATTCCGTTTATGGTTGGAGCTGTTGCAGATTCTTCGTTAAATAAATCATTAGATATTAAAGAAGGTGATGTAATAATGTCTGTTGATGGTAAACCATTACGTTATTTTGATCAATTAGATTCGTTAATGGCAAACTACAAAAGCCAAACATTAGCAGTAGAGTTGTTGCGAGGTGAAGAAACAATTACACGTCAGTTAAAAGTTGATGAACAAGGTAAATTTGGGTTTCATCCAGCATTTGATAATGATCGTTTTGCTGAATTAGGTTACTACGATATTGCCATTCAAACCTATACTTTTGGTGAGAGCTTTGGAGCAGGAGCAGCTGATTTTGTTGATACATTAAGCAAATATGGCGCACAATTAAAAGCAATTTTTAATCCGAGTACAGGAGCTTACAAAGGTGTTGGAGGATTTAAAGCGATTTATAGTATTTTTCCAAGTGTATGGAGTTGGCAAGCCTTTTGGGTACTAACAGCATTTTTGTCAATCATGTTAGGTGTTTTGAACTTGCTTCCAATTCCTGCATTAGATGGAGGTCACGTGATGTTTTTATTGTTTGAAATGATTTCTGGACGTAAGCCTAGCGAAAAGTTTTTAGAGCGTGCTCAACTCGTTGGCTTTATCATTTTAATTACATTAGTATTGTTTGCAAATATTAATGATTGGATATAATAACAAAATGAATCATTTTTTTGATTTTTTTGTTTGCTAAACCTAAAAAATAATATATATTTGCGCTCGCAAAAGCGAAGAAACACTCCTCTTTAGCTCAGTTGGTTAGAGCATCTGACTGTTAATCAGAGGGTCCTTGGTTCGAGCCCAAGAAGAGGAGCAAAGAAAACCCGATACGAAAGTGTCGGGTTTTTTTGTACGTAAAATTGAGTAATAGTCTTATATAGAGGAGGTTTTAAGTGAACTCAATAAAAAGAATAAACAAAGTCTAAAATAAAAAATTTATATTTTTTGCTCACATTTTAAAATTTAAACGATGATTAATTGATAAACGAGTCATTGCTATTAATTTGTAGGGAATTGTATTACATACGAGTTTATCGTGTTTAAACAAAAGAGTTTTCTTAATGTATAGAAAGCTCTTTTTTTATGCTTTGCTTTTTTTCTTAATAAGCACGATAATAAGCAAAAGTATAATAACACCAAATATCCAATATAGTATATTTGAAGAAGATTTTAAATCTATAGGAGTTGTATCACCAATAAGAACCAAACCAGCCCAATATTGAGGTGCTAAAGTTCTGCCTTCAGCAGTAGTTAAATAATCTAGTTTAGCTTTTTGAAGGGCTTTATTTTTCGATTTTCCTTGTTTGATGTAGTCATAAAAACTTTCAATGATTTGCGCACTAGATTGCTCGTCAATTTTCCAAAGACTGGTCAAAATACTTTCGCTACCTGCATAATTAAAAGCATGAGCTAATGAAATCATGCCTTCTCCAGCTTGATACGTTGGTTTCCCGGTTTCACATGCTGTAAGAATGGCGAGATTTGAAGATAAATTCTGATTGTAAATCTCATAAGTATAGAGTGAATTATCATCTGTAGCTAAAGTGTCACTCACATTTTTGGCAAAAATAAGTCGAGATAATTCTGGTGAAACATTATTAGATTCAGCATGTGTTCCAATATGAATGATTTTATGTTCTTTTGCTTGTTTAGTAAAGACTTGCTTTGAAGCCTTTTCGTTACTAAATAATGTTCCTTCAAAAATTCTAGAAGACGATTTCGCTAAGTCTTTACTAAAAGGTTGTGGTAATAATGTTAAATAGGCTTTATCTAAAAATATAGAATCTCTAATTGCAGTTTTATAGTTAGACTTCATGCTATCATTAAACTCTGGCGTAAACGCAATAAAATTGTTTTCAAAAAACGTAGGCGTTTTATGTTTATCAATTAAGAGTAAGCTGTAATTATATGAAATTTGATGCTTATTAAGTAAGCTATTACTAGCTAATGCTTTATAGGAATTAACAGGAATTGATGATAGGGTTTCAAAGCTTAAATTGAATAAATTTCCATCAGGAATAATAATAATATTATCATTAGATAATGCCTTTTCAATAGGTTGCCATAAAATGCGATATAAGATATGATAAGGCTCTACACGTTGATCAAGTTGTTCACTATTGAAATCTTTTAGAACTTGATTTAATTTAATCGTTTCTATTTCAAACAACTGAAGTTTTTGATCTTCGATTACAAAGGCAAACAAATCATTATAGATATACAAATACCTAAGTACAGAATGTTTTTCTTTTGTAATCGCATCAAGGTTAAACTCCTTAGCGATTGAAGCATATTTTAGCTTGTAATATTTTGGATAATCTTTTTTTAACGTTAAAAGAAAGTTTTTCCATTGTTCATTGGCTTCAATAAACGATTCAATATGATTAGTGCTTTTTAAAGATTGCTTTAATTGTGCAATATATTGAGATTCTTTTTCGATTACATGTTTAGGAATATCATTTGATGAAAATTTAGTGTTAACATTTAATTGCTGACGAATCCTATTATATAACTTAGACTCATGTAAACTTAACATATCTTCTAAGTAACTCGCTTCATTTGTAGATTGATATAACCAAAGACACACTTGCTTAGCATATTCAAAAAGCTCATTGTTGTCTTCTATGATTACAGATAAATTTTCGTCTTCTGTAATAATGGTTTTTTGATGTTCTAAAATAGAAATGGCTTGTTTTAAGTGTTGATATTCTGTTTTTAAAATCGTTACATCTGTTTTTTGATGTTGTTTTAATACAATTTTAGATTTTAGAAGTATTGCAGCAGGTTTGTCGAGGTTTAAACTAAAATCATTAATCTGATTGCTAGTTAAAGCTTCAGAATCGTTATACAATGCTAAGGCTTTGTTGATATGACTTAAAGCATTGTCAAAATCGTTGGCTTTAAAGTAAATCTTTGCGAGATTGATGAGTTGCGAACTTTCGATTGTAGTTGTTTTTCCTTGATTTTTTACAACATAGTTATAGGCTTTTTTTGCCATTGCTATCGCTTGAATATGGTATCCATTTTCAGAATAAAACTTCGAATAGGTTTGCATAGCATTGAGGTAAAAATCATCATAGTGCTTTCCAAAAATGCCTTCATAACGTGTTTTACTTAATTCGTAATTGGTTTTTGCCTTTTCTACATTGCCATAATAATCATTGATAACTCCTTTGTAGTAATAGGCATCTGCAACACCAAGTTTATTGTCTTGTTCATTTTTTAAGCTAAGTTCGAGTCCTTTGTTAATATAAGTTTCAGCGCGTTTATGGTCTTTTAATTTTAAGTAGATATTTCCAAGGTTAAGCAACGAATAAGTGATTTCATAATCATTATTAGGCATGTGTTTTAGTTGTTGTGTGTAGACATATTCGTTTAAATCTCGTGCTTTTGTATAATTACCTTGAGCAATAAAATCGTCGGCATAATTTTGTATCGTCATAAACATGAAGAGTCGAGCTTCTTCTTTAAAAAAGTCTTTATCAGAATTTGAATTGATAAATGCATTATAGTTTTTAATCGCCTTTTCGTTGTAGGTAGAAGCTTCAGAAATATTTCCAATTTGAGAATGAGCAGAGCTAATGTTTGATTGTGCCTTGGCTTTATGATAGTATTTGTTCATTGGTGTTGGCTCTAATCCTTCAATGATTTTTTCTGCTTTTTTAAAATAATAGATAGCACTATCTATTTTATAAATGTCCCACATTCTGGCACCTAGAGAGTTGTAGGCATCTAAGATTTTTGACTTTTCAGATTTTGGATAAGACAAGTAATATTCTAAGGATTTTTTACTGTGCCATATTGCTTTTTTAATAGTTCCAATACGTCTATAATCAATACTGAGATTATGGTGTATTAATCCGAATAAATCTCCAGTAGCATTGGTCATTTTTTTGGTTTCTTCGAGAGCAAGTAAGTTTTGTTCCGAAGCACTTTTATAATCTCTTAAATGCACATAAAATCTAGCTAAGACTAAGTGTTTTTGTCTTGTAACATGCAATGAATCTGTGAGTTGGTCGATGCTGTTGGCAAAGTCTTTAGTTTGTTTAATTGCAGTGTTTTTGTCATTAAGGTTTAGCGCAATTTTTCCAAAGTAATATATGCGTCTGGTCAGCTCTTCATAATGTTGATTAGATTTTAAATCATGAATATTTTTAGTTAAAACAGAATCGGCTTTTTTAAAATCTTTTAAGGCAATTAACGAGTCGATAAGTTTGGTGTCTTGAATATTGTCTGCTTGTGCAAGCATGTTAAAATGAAATCCTAACACGAGCATTATAGGTATGATAATTTTAAAACAATGTTGTAATTGTTTCATAATCAAGACTTTTTTTAAATAAGTGGTTAATCTTCTAATTCAGATAAAAGGGCTTGGCTTTTTTCAAAAGAACTCATTTTAAAATTGTGTTTTGCCAACTCAATATTTCCTTCTTTTAGGTAAGCTAATCCTAAATAAAAGTGAGCATCATTAGCGAACGAAAAATTTTTATCACTGATGGATTTTTCTAAAAAAGAAATTGCATGGACTCTATTTTTATTAGCCAAATGTGCAACACCCAAAAAGTAATTTAGCGTATCATTATTTGGTGTTTTGGTTTTTAAAATTTCCCATTTTTGTATGGCAGTTTTATAATCACCTTGTTTATAATTTACCATAGCATCATAAAACTCAAAATTAGCAGTGTTACTCATGGTTGTTGGTAATCCTGGATCTGGACTAAAGTATTTTGAGTATAATTTTTCATTAGGATTTTGATTAAAAAACCAAAAACTTCCTAATGCAATGATGATTACAGCAGCAGCAACTAACTTTCTAAAATGCAAATAGCGAACTTTAGGTTCAGTTTTTTGAAATGTTGATTTAGGAAGCTCTTTATGGAATTCATCTAGTTGGTCTTTAAGAGCTTGTGTTTCAATACCAGTAAGCAAGGTCTTAATGTATTCAACTTGTAATTTAAACTCTGAATCTGAATTTAGTTTGGTTTCAAATGCATTGAGTTCTTCTGAAGCCATTGTGCCATTGATGTAGCGCTCAATAGTTTCGAGTTGTTCTTGTGATATGTTGCTATTAGTTTTCAATGTTTTAAGATTTTGAGGATAGTGCAATGCTTCGGAGTTTTTCCATACATCTGTACTTTTTATTTCGTACTGAAGCTTCTCCCAATTGCAATTCTGAAGCAATAACTCTTAAGGATTTTTTTTCAAAATAAAAGTGAGTTAAAAGTTGTTTGCAAGGTTGTCCTAGATTTTTAAAGGCACTCATGGTTGCTATCAGCTTTGTTGAATATTCATCTTCTATTGATACATCTTCAGATTCATGTTTTAAAACATCAAGAGTTTCATCAGATAAAGAATTTGTTTTTTTAAAGGTTTTTGAGCGTAAAACATCCATCCATTTGTTTTTAGCGATTTGATACAAATAACCTTGCAGTGCAGTTTCATTTTTTGGAGTAAATTTGTCTGCTTTTAAATTTTTCCAAACTGTAATAAAACTCTCTTGATATAAGTCTTTAGCATGCTCTACAGAACCACTATTTTTTAAAACCAAAGCTTCAATTTTAAAATAATTATTCATATAAAATTGTTTTAAAGCAATTTGATCGTTTGCTTTAATAGCTTCTACAAGTTGTAATTGATGGTTAATTTCGTGGGCTTCTTTCATGTTAATAGCTAATCAACAGAAAGATACAATTATTTCAATTTTAGACCAATACAATGCTATTAAATCAAAATTTTAACGACAAAATGTTTATTATATATCGCAAATATTACTAATTGTCATCACTGTATTCTAATTGCTCCCAATTTATTTGGTTGGTTGAGTTGTCTGTATTAGGGTTCCAATTCACATTATCTGTACCAATATAATAGTCGTCATTTCCTTTCCATACATTGTTGTAATACCCTTCTACTTGATACGTGTTTCCACTTTGGTCGTTCATAGTGTTGCGATCCCAAATTGCATTTACAGAATTAGAATGACCAGCATCTGTTATGGCATTACGTCGTTTCCAACTATCATGATTACTATCTAGTATTGAGCTGTACGTGTTTCCTGTGTTTATAGCAGCTTGACCTTGCGCTCGTATTGCTGCCATACGTTGTTGATGTTGTGCACTACTTTGTTGCGATTGTTGAGCGTAATATTGATTGTTGCGTTGTAACCAATTCGGATTCACTTGTAAGTTGAGTAAGGCATTGATATAATCTTTTTTAGCTTCTTCGTAAACCGATTTAGGAGCTTCCATGGCATTTAGTGTGTAACCCCAATCCATACCTCCAAGACTTGTGTAATAATTAGTAAAATATCTTAAAACGCCTAGGGATTTATTACCATTATTATCTTCCCATTCTGTAACAACACAAGAGAATTTTTTGTCTTCAGGAACCGATTTAAACAATGCATTATCAAGCTGTTGGTCTGCTTGAGCTAATTGAGGTAGCGGAAACTGACCTATATAATTTATGCCTTTAGACGCCAAGAAAGGTTTTAAGTCTTCATGAATAACACTATTAAGATCTTTAGGTGGTTTTATCTGACTTCCATTTTGTTCTGAATAATAATTTTGTTGTGGGTTATTAGAATAATAAAATCTGTTATAGCGTTCACCATACACTTTGGTTCCGTTAGGATCTTCAAACATAATGTTGTCCTTTGTATTGTTAACAACGTTCCATGTATTTGGAATTGGCATAACGCCAAAGATCATCCCAAATTGCTGGTTTTTAATTTTATATAATTTTAATCCCTTTGAAGTATTGTTTTTGTTTGAAATTTCAGTATTGTCAATGTTTTCATATTCAGCGTCAAAATCTGAATACAGATTGTCATTCTTTTGCTGAAAGCAAGAGAAGTTACAGAAGGCTAAACATATTAAAAGAAAATAATTAGATTTCATGATGCCAATAGGTTTAATTGTGGTTTCTATTGGTACATCGAAGAGGATCTTAAAATGTCATCATAATGATTTAGATAACTTTTCGGAAGAAGGATATTTCTTTTTCAATTGCATAATCATTTCATTAGTCATAGACTCTAGATTGTAATCGTGCTTCCAGTTCCAATCTGCTCTTGCTGAAGCATCATCAATAGATTTTGGCCAACTATTAGCAATTGTTTGCCTAAAATCTGGCTTATAAGTGATGTTAAAATCTGGAATATGCTGCTTAATAGTAGAAGCAATGGTTTTTGGAGTAAAGCTAATTGCAGCTAAGTTGTAAGCTGATCTTATTTTAATGGCATCTTTTGGAGCTTGCATTATATCTACAGTAGCTTTAATAGCATCGTCCATAAACATCATTGGAAGCATGGTGTCTTCAGATAAAAAACATTCGTAATGTCCTTTTTTTAAGGCTTCATGGTAAATTTCTACAGCATAATCTGTAGTGCCTCCTCCAGGCATGGTTTTCCAGCTTATAATTCCAGGATATCTTATGCTTCTAACATCTACACCATATTGTTCGTGGTAATATTCACACCAACGTTCTCCAACCTGTTTAGTAATACCATACACAGTAGTTGGTTCCATAATGGTATGTTGAGGTGTGTCTATTGTTGGTGTTGTTGGTCCGAAAACCGCAATGCTTGAAGGCCAAAAGATTTTTTTTATAAGGCCTTCTTTAGCTAAGTTTAAAACATGAAATAAGGAGTTTGTATTTAAATCCCAAGCTTGCATTGGGTATTTTTCACCAGTTGCACTTAACATGGCTGCCATTAAATATACAGTATCGATATTGTATTTTTCAACACAAATTTTAACAGCATTATAATCTTTAGCATCTAAAAGCTCAAATTGTCCTGAATTAACAATATCTAAATTAGAAAAACTAATATCACTAGCAACAACATTTGTGTTGCCATAAATTTCACGAAGCTTGTAGGTTAGCTCTGAGCCAATTTGACCACCAGCACCAATAATTAATACTTTTGACATAAGGAATAACGCTCGTTAATGCAATTCAAAAATACTAAGAAAAACAAAGACAAAAAAGCGTATGATTTAAATTTAAAATACAATTATTTCTAATTTATGTATTAAAAATTATAAACGCTTATCAATGACATGAATAGGTTTTCTACTCATAGCAGGAAATTGTAGCTTTTGAATTTCTCTTTTATCGTGAAACTCAATTTTAGGTGCTACACGAAGCTTTGCTCTAAAATGATCTTTTATATGTTGTAGTAATTTTTGAGAAGTGTTTTTAGTCGCTATTTTAATTAAAATTTCGTCTGTACCAATAGCATTATGAGAGATTTCAATAATGTATGATTCTACATCTGCAAAATCGTTTAAAATATTGTGCATTGCTGGAGGATACAAAGTCGTTCCTTTATACTTTATCATTTGCTTTTTTCTTCCAACTACAGGACCTAAGCGCATGGTGTTTCTTCCACATGCACAAGGACCATGATATGCTTTAACCATGTCTCCAGTTTTAAAGCGTAGCAAAGGCATGCCTTCTACACCTAAAGTTGTAATGGTTAATTCTCCAACTTCTCCTTGAGAAACAGGACGATCTGAATCATCTAAAATTTCAACAATAATTAATTCTGGATGATGGTGACCACCTTGTTGGTGTTGGCATTCAGTAAATGCAGTGTTCATTTCTGTAGATGCGTAGGTCGAAAACAATTCTATGTTCCATTTAGAAGTTATCTTTTGTGATAAAGTATTCAACGAAAAATCTTGCTCTCTTAAGGGTTCTCCAATACAAATAGCACCTTTAACTCCAGAAGCATTAAGATCGATATCATTACGCTCTGCATATTCAATTAATTTTAATAAAAATGAAGGCACAACAATAAGATAAGTGGGTTTAAATTTTAAAATAGAATCCCATTGTAACTCAGGTATTCCTGCACCAACACGTATAATTCCTGCGCCTAATTTTCTAACGCCAAGAAAATATGCTAATCCAGCCATAAAGCGTCTGTCTATGGTTGTCATAAGTTGTAAAACATCGTTATTTGTAACACCAGCACAGGCAAAAGAAATAGCTTCATTGTATGCCAAACGCTCTAAATCTTTATCTGTTAAAGCAAAGGTTACAGGATCTCCTAAGGTTCCAGAAGTAGTAACATAATCTATAATTTTATGTTTTGGAACACATAAAAAATCGTCATTATATTGTTGTAAATCGTCTTTTGTAGTAGGAGGAATCTGTACTAAATCTTCAATAGATTTAATATTGCTTATATTGATGTTGTGTTTTGAAAACACACGTTTATAATATGTAGAATTAGTGTTTAAATAGGCTAATAATTCCTTAAGCTTTTCTTCTTGAAAGGCTTTTATCTCTTGAGTAGAAGCTTGTTCTATTTTTGGAATCATAACTATAATTTTCGTTTAATTTTCTTAATATATTTTTCTAATGCTTCTTGATCTGGAACAGTTGTAATTTCTTTGGTTTTAGCTTTTTCAAAACTAATTAAAGCTGCTGTATAATACCCTTTTTCGTAATAGTACTTTCCAACAAGATAATAGACTTCCCAATATTCGGGATTTAATTGTTGTATTTTAGAAAGCATTGTTGGTTCAAGATGTGTGTCTTCGTTAATTGCTTTTTGAAGCGTTCTGCTTAACACTCTGTATTGTTCATAATCTTGAAAGGCTTTTGTATACTGAAAATCATCTGCTTCAATAAGTAATTCTGGTTGAGATACATTAACATGCGAACGATTATCATTAAAAACGTCATCTAAATCATAAGCCACAAAAGCACCTAATTGATAAGGATTTGAAGATACCCAAACTTGTTTTTCTTCAGGTTTAAAAACAATTCCATGATGCGCTAGTAATTGATTTAATGCCTTTTCGTTTCCGTAGCCAATAGCTTTATCATTAAGTCCTTCTTTGTTTCGTAAAATTGCAACAGCTTTTTCGACGTTTAATTTTTCAGAAGCATTTAAGAGTTCTTCCATACGCTCATATCGATATTGAGAATGACTTTCAGCTTTGTGTTTTATGTTGTTTTTATCTTTTGCGTAAGCCTCACTTTGAAAGTGATTAGAACAAATAAGCTGATTAGAATTTTCAACATCATAAACACCAAAATTTTTAGGAGATACTTCAATAGTAATTGCTCTTTTGTCTTTGGCACTTCCTATAAAAATAGATTCTGAAACAAATACCTGACGCTTTTTTGCAATAGCAATGGCTTCGTCTATGGTAGAAGCATATTGTAAAATTTCTCGTGTAAGTATAGAAATTGGTGTTTTGGCAACCCAAGGAATTTTAGATTTTCCTGCATTTATTGTAACGGTCAATCCATGCTCATTCATGCCAGAAACAACACCAATCATTCCTGGCCAAGTTACAGACATAAATTTGTGTCCTTCTGTTGGATTTATAAAGGCAACGATTTTATTTTTTGCAAAATCATCTCCAGCATAAAAATCAAAATTTCTGCCAATAATAAGTTGACCATCTTCGGTTTTATTTCCCCAAGCTGCAAACGAAGAACAACCAACCAACATTAAATCTTGCATAGCGTGACCAATATCGTGTGCACCATGAAGGTATAAGATTCTTAAATACTTTTCTGCAATATGATTATAATCGTCTGAAGCGTATTTTGAAAGTCCGAAAATTTCTGCTTTATAGATTTCAGGAACATGTAAATACATTTTTCGGTTGTAGTAAGCTAAAATTTTCCGAAGCATATTTTGCCAAAACTTTGAAGGCACTAGCTCGTCCACTTTCTTTAAAAACACACGCTCTTGTTGGTGAGCTAATTCTTGTGTAAGCAAACCTTGATTTAAGCCTAATTGATATGGATTGCCTTCGGCATACATTTCCCAAGTGCCATATTTGTTCTTTGAAAAACTGTTATTTCCTAATGTAAAAGTTGAGTCGTTTACTGCAACTCTTTCTTCAATAGAAACCTTATAATTACTCACATCTGGAATATGATTAATAGATTTTGAAACACCACAAGACGTAAGTAGCAAAAGTATTGCGATATAATAAAAGCAAGTCGTCGATATGTTTAAATGTAACTTCATTTATGTAATTTTTGAAGTGTTTTATGAGTTTTATCTATGGCTTTTTTGTTTTTGTAATCTAACCATTTTTGACCTTTCCATTTTCGCATAAAATTTTCAAAATGTCGCATAAAAAACACATTATAAAGCATGTTTAAAGCAATTTTAGGGTTTCTTGAAAAAGCTCTTAAGGTCATTGAAAATCCACCATCTAGATATTCAACAAAATGCCAATAACCACTTGGCATGTATAGAGCATCACCATGTTTCATTTCAACTTGTATGCCTTCGACATGTTGTAATGCTGGAAATTTTTCAAAATCTGGATTTGCCATATCAATGTCTTCAAGATTATGAACAGCAAATGGAATTCTATATAAAAACTTGGTTTGCTCAGGTGAAAATAATGTAACACGTTTATGACCATGAAAATGAAAATGTACCAAATCTGCCAAGTCCATATCATAGTGAGCTAAAACTTGCGAGCCTTTGCTTCCAAAAAACAAAACAGGTAATCGTTTAAAGAATTTTAAACCCATTTCTGGATATTTAAAATCTTGACTTAACACAGGCATCTTTTTCATCAAATCATAAAAGAAAATTCGTAAATCTGTAGGCTTGGTTTTTAGTATTTCTATATAATCATAAAGTTTCATTTCTGTAGCTGGTTCGGCAGATTTTTGTTTGCCTTTTGTAGCTTCATTATTGTATAAAGGAACAATTTGGTCTCCAGCTAAGGATTGAATGTAATCTAAATTCCATTTATGAAACGCTTTCCAATCTTTAGTAAGATTTTTGATTAAAACAGGTTTTTGAGGTTTGTAATAGTTTTTTACAAAATCTTCTTTGCTAATGTCTTTTACAATTTCAATGGTTGTTAATTTAAATTGTCCCATAATATACAACTTAGTGCTGCTCTTGTTTATTAGAGTACAAAATTTTATCTAACAGATAATCTTTATCAAGAATTTCAGAACAGGTAATAATAGCACTTATAGTTACACCTAATATACCATGCATATTTAAACTTTGTCCAGTAAAAAACAAGTTTTTAATTTTTGTTTTGGGAGATACGTGAGAATGTAAAGGTTTATTTACATCTTTAGTATAGCCATACATAGAGCCTCTGTTGCTGCCAATATAATCTCTATACGATAGAGGAGTTGAGGTGTAATAGGTTTTAATACAACGTCTTAAATTTGGGAATTTTTTTTCTAATTCATCGAGTAGAATTTCTGCTTTTTCGGTTTTAAACTGTTCGTAAGTTTGACCTCTTTCGTTCTTATGAGCCACAGTGTTAAAGGTGTTTTTCCATGGTTTCATTTCGTCATAATTCATATAGGTCATCACAGCAATACTGTCGCCATATTCTGTTTCTCCTTTTTTAATTCCCATAGAGAACATATAACCTTCTGGCCAACTTTCTTGTGTATAATTAATATTATCCCAAACTCTGTTAGGATCTTTAAAATGGTAATAATTTTTGTTTAGATATTTAAAGGTATTGGGTTTTAAAACAATGTATAAGGTAAAAGCAGCAATTGTGCTTTCAATTTTTTGAATTCGATTAGTATAAGACTTTCTAAACTTATCTTCACCAACCATTTTTATAGTCAGCTTAGGTTCGATATTAGAAATAAACACATTACCTTTTATTTCTATCCCTTTTGTAGTGGTTACAGATGTTATTTTTCCATCTACATAATTAAACTTGTTAACCTCATGGTGTTTATAAGTTTCGCCATGATGTTCTTTTAAACGCTTAATAAGGGCTTTTGTAATTTGGCTTCCACCATTAATACATCTGTAAGCACTTTGTATATAAGAATTGGTAGATAAAGCATGCACATAAAACGGTGTTTTATTTTGATCTCCAGCATATAAATAATTTGAACCTGCTAGAACTGCTTGTAATTTTTTGTTGTCGGTAAATGAATTTATAAATGTTTTTGCTGAAAGCTGAAAAATCTCAGCATCATCATAATATGGTTTGCCTTTTTCAAGACAGTATAGTGGAAATTTTTGACAAGTTTCTTGTAATTTTTTGCAATAGTTTTTAATGTTTTCTTCTTCTTCAGGGAAATCTTTGACAAGGTTTTTGATAAAATTTTCATAGCCTTGCGCATGCTTATATTCTTTAGGATCGTTATCAAAGGAAATGATATCAAATCCATCTTCATCCATTTTATGAAGCTTTAAATCATCAAAAATATTGATGTATTTAAAATAATGATTCAGATTTTGACCTTCGCTTAAACCTCCAATATAATGCACTCCTGTATCGAAAATAGTTTTATCTCTAACAAAGGTTTGAAGGTTTCCGCCATATTGATTGTTTTTTTCTAAAACACACACACGCTTTCCTTCTTTGGCTAAAATAATGGCAGAAACCAATCCAGCTAAACCACTTCCAACAATAACAACATCATAATGTGATTTATACTTTATCAAGATTCTGTTTTTTTAAAATAATTAGGGATTTATTTTCTACTTCAATAGTATAACCTAATTGTGTTATGGTATCAGGATATAAATCTCGGCTTTCTTTTAGTAATATAAAAAGATTTGCAGTATTAGCGATTTCTTTTAATTGATTTTTATTGAAGTCTTCTGAATTAATAATGACGACACTAGCAGTATTATTTTTAAGATCTTCTACAGAATGACAAACAGTAATTTTATAATTAGCATTTGTGATAAAACTGTTTTTAACCATGTTTTGAGTGGTTGCATCTTCAAAATAACTGAAGATTTTTCGACCTGGATTATCTAAGGCGAGTAAAAAATCCAGTTGTCCATAATCTTTAGAAAGGTGCACAATACTTGCATTGTCATCTATATGATCTATAATTAGCTTATAGGTTTTGGCATAGGTTTTTAAATCATTTTTTACAGACTTGTAAATCACATCACCTTTGTATCTAAAATCTTCAAGTATGATATTATGAAAATAAGTATCACCTTCAATGTTTTTACGAAGCGCTTTAAACGCTTGTTTAAAATGTGTGCTTATGGCTTTTGTTTTTTCTCTAGAAGTAGAACCATAGCTGGTGTCTTCAGCAGGAATTCTATCTAATATTTTTAGAGTAATGCAACCGTTTTTTATTATAAAACTTCCTTTTGGTAATACTTCAGAATTCCCATGAATAAGAATAGGCACAATATCTAAATGTAATTTTTCAGCCAGATAAAAAGCACCTTTATGAAAGCGTTTCATTTTATTGGTATACGAACGTGTGCCTTCAGGAAAAGCCATAAGTGAGTAGCCTTGATCTACTTTAGCTTGTAAATGAGTAACGCCTTTATCTATACCACTAGAAACAGGATAAAATCCAGCAAATTTAACAGCTTTACCAAAAATAGGAGAGTTGTAAACCCAATCGTTAACCAAGAAAATAATTTTTGGATGCAGCATGCCTATGGCTAAAATATCTAAAAAAGACGTATGGTTAGAAATAATGATGGCTTGTTTTTTAAAGGTATCTTTAGTTAAATTAATAATGCGTTTTTTAACAAAAGGATTGCTGTATAAAACCGATTTCATAAAAGAAGAAAGCACCTTGTGAAACCAAGTCATTTTAATTTTTTTAGAAATTGGAATCAACGGAATTACAATAACACTAACTAACGATAATAAAAATCCGCCAATACCATAATACGCAAACGACAATACCGAATGAAAGAGTAAAGGCAAAGTGATTGGTCGTTTGGTTTTACTTCCTATAAACAGCTTAAAAAGTAAAGGCTGAATGCTAAACGATATAAGCAAAGCAGATAAAATGCCTATAATAGATACTAAGGAAATAGAATGTAATGCAGGATGCTTTGCAAAAATTAAAACACCAACTCCTAAAATGGTCGTTATTACCGAAAGAATAATTGAGGTTTTATAAGTTGGCAATACATTCTCACCAGTTTTATATTTATGCAATAAACCGTTGGTTATAAAAATGCAGTAGTCTATACCTAAACCAAAAATAAATGTCGAAATAATGATATTAAAGATGTTAAATGTCACACCTAATAATCCCATAATTCCAATAGTCATTAACCATGTTAAAGCAATAGGAATTGCGGTAACTAAAGTTAAAGAAACACTTCTGTAAAACAGGAGTAATAAGAGTAAAACAACAATTGATGAATAGAGAACTAAACGGTTAAAATCATGTTTTAGGTTTCCTAAAAAAGTTTCGTTCATATGTTTTCTATCAATAACGACAGTGTGTTTAAAATCTTTAAAATTTTCAATAAGGTATTCTACATTTTCGTCTTGCACTTTAACCAATGTTGTTATGGTTGTAAATTGGTTTTTTGTAGTGATGAAATCTTCAGTAGAAATGGTATTTAAACCTTTATAATCTGAAACATTTAAAGGTGAAAATTCAGAATTAAGAAAGCTGTAAAAGGGTTGAAATGTTGAAGATTTAAAGCCAAGCGTATTACCACTTTCAATAAGATTATCTTTAAGTGCTTGCTTTTTTTCTGAAGACCAAAAACGATTCCAAGTTGTTATGTTTTCATTTTGAAGCGTTTGCGACTGGACTAAAGCGCCTATAGAACTAAACTTAATAATTTTATCTTGTTTTTCTAACCCTTCTAATAACGGAAACATAGCATCATTCACCTTTAAGGCTTCTTCTTCGGTCTTACCATAAGCTGCTAGATATACCGATTTAGAAGAGAAATTAGTTAGCGCATTTAATCTCTCTTGAGCTTCTATTAAGGCTTTTGGTTCAAAATTTAGCTTTGCTAAATCTTTATTAAAGGTTACTTTGTTATAAGTAAATAGACTTATTACAAGCAGAACAGTTAGTGCAATTAAGCTCCACTTATTTTTATGTAAAGGATGCGAAGCAACACGATCAATATAAGTGTTTCGCGTACTTGTAGTTACTTTTGTTTTATATACTTGCGGAATAATAATAAGTGCAAAAACCGAAGCACTAAGTACACTTATTGCTGCAAAAATCCCTAAATCTTGTAAAGCTTGCGATTGTAAAAACAGTAAACATAAAAATGCTAAAGCAGTAGTTAAACTACTCATCAAAATAGGTTTGGTAATTTCTTTGTAAAGTGTTTTAAGTTCCGAATTGCTACGTATATGTGTTAGAATGTGTAATGCATAATCGAGTGTAACACCTAGAAGTACAGAGCCAATTCCTAAAGAAATAGCAGAAATTTTCCCACGAATTAAAACCAAGATGCTTATAGCCAGAAGTGCTCCCAATGCTGTTGGAACAAATAGAATAATAGGAACGCTCAACTTTTTATAAAATAAAACGAGGATGAGTAATAAAATACTTATGGCAATTCCAACGGTAAGCTGAATGTCTTTTTTAATCTGTTTAGCATTGGCTACAGCTACCAAAACACCACCAAAATATTCGGCAGAAACAGTATCTTTAAAGCTATGGTTCAACTGCTTTTGAAGCTTGTAAAGTGCATCTGCAAACACAGCATTTTTATCGGTTTCGCTTGAGGCAAATTTTGGCGAAATAAACAGTAAGACATTGTTTTTGTCTTTACTTAATACAAATCCGTTGTGTAAAGTAAAATCGTTTCCAAAACTTAAAGTTTCTAGTTTTTTTAAAGCGATAAAGGATAAACCTAAAGGATCTTTTAAAATGTGTTCTTTAGCAATAAATCCTGAAGGTGATACTAAGGTTTTGTAGTTAGCATTTGTAAGTGCTTGAATACTATCTTTATGTAATTTACGTTCAATGCTTTGATAATCTTTTTCGTTTAGAAAAAGTGGCAAATTTTGATACACAAAATCTAAAGTTTTTGTGATGTCGTCATCTGCTACTTGTCCTTGAATATCTTTTATAAATGCTTCTGAAGTTGTTGAAACACTATCAATAAATTGTGTTGCGTATTGTGTAAGATCAGCAATGCTTCCGTTTTCCTTTCGCTGAATGTTAACAATAATTTTGTCGGCAAAATTAACTTGTTTTAGTACTTTTTGTGCTTCTAAAGATGTTTCGGTTTGCGGAATTAGCTTGCTGATATCTTCTTCAAATTCAATACGAGAAGCTCCAAATAATAAGCTTATGAGTAATGCAATTAAAACACCAATACTCAAAAGCTTTTGAGCAGCAATGCGCTGAGATATGTAATAAAATAGCTTATCCATTTTGGAGTGCTGCGTTCTTTTTTTCAAAAATAGAAAAGAATAAAAATCCGATAAAACCAAACACAAGAGCACTAACAATAGCTAAAGAAAAACTACCAATGATATAGGTTTTTAGATGGTCTGTAATTTCAAAACCATTTTTAAACATATCTAAGGTATAGTTGTAGTCTATACCTAAAATAAACTGTCCCATTTTAGAACTTGCATACAATACAAACGGAATAAAAGGAGGTAAACTTACGTTAGAAAACGCAAAAGCAATGGCTTTATTTAATCTTAAAACAAGAGCTAAAAACAAGACAATTACAGTATGAAAACCCCAAAAAGGAGACAAGCCAATAAACACACCAAGCGCTATAGATAAGGCTTTTTTTGTTGGAGAATCTTGACTTCCTAAAAAGTCTTCAACAAAAAAACGTTTAACGCCTTTTTTTTTAAGTTTTCTGAATAGATTTCTAGGGATGATGTAAAAAAGAAGTATTACAATTAAGCAGGTATTTAAAATGCTTATTCTAGTAAAATCTTTAAAAGGTCTAAAGTGTGATACACGTTCGCTTTCATCATAAAGCACTTGAATAGGGACGTTTTTTACAACCACATCATTCCAAGCTGCTTTAACAATAGCTTCGATTTCAAACTCGAACTTATTGGTGTAAAATTTAAGTTTATCTAATGCTTTTAAAGGATATAATCTAAAACCAGATTGCGTGTCTGTAAGTTTGATTCCAGTTTCAACCCAAAACCAAAAATTAGAGAATTTGTTGCCAAAGCTACTTTTGCCAGGAACACCTTCTTGCTCCATGTTGCGAGCTCCAATAAGTAAAAGGTTTTTATGTTCTACTTGTTCTAGTGCTTCAATAAATACAGGAATGTCTTCAGGAAAATGTTGTCCGTCAGAATCTATTGTTATTGCATACTCATATCCTAAAGCTGTTGCTTTTTTAAAGCCAACACGTAAAGCATTTCCTTTTCCTTTATTTTCTGGAACATGAATTTGTTCTAATTGCGAATAGTTTTTTAGAATTTGTGCTGTGCTATCTGTAGAACCATCATTAACAATAATGACACTGTTAGTGAATTGCAAAACACCATCAATAACACGTTTTAAAGTACGCTCGTTGTTGTATGTTGGAATTAACACACAAACGTTTAAGTCTTTTATTTTTTGAAGTATTAGCGTTTTATTCACTCAAGAAAAGGTCTTCTTTAGAAACCTAAAATTACTGATTTTTCTTCATCTGAGAAGACTTTAGATTGGGAAATATAGTCTTTTATATGATTTTTTAAATGTGAAGATTTTATGTTTTTAAATTGTGTAAGTATAAAATGTTTATCTTCTTCAATATTTTTTTTATACCTAAGAAGTTTAGGCGTATTTTCTTGAATGGTTAATCTAATAAAGCGAGTTTCTATAGTATTTGGTGCTTTTTCAATAGCATATTCAACAAGAGAAACGCCTTCAATAAATCCATCTTTTTTTGCTTTTATAGTTTTTTGTTGTTTCGCAAACAATGCCATTACAGCACCTTTGTATGCTACAAGAACTACATGATCTTGCTTGGTAACTTTAGCGATTGATTGGTATAAGGCTTCTACCTTACTTTTATCTTGCGCAGCATCTTTATAAGCTGCTCTAACAGTATCAATACTTATAGATTGTGCATTTAGGCTTAAAGCACTTAATAAAAGTAATATTAGTTTCATTTTAAAGTAATTTTATTTCACTATAAAGTTACTTGTCAATTTTAGTGCCACAGTGTCTTCAAAAGTAGTACTGTTTTTTACTTTGTAGCCAGTTTCGGTTTGCTCTATATTAAGTTGTAGCTCTAAATCTGGTGTTTTTTCAGGATTTATAATGGCCATAAACTTAATATTGCTAGACGATTGCATCTGTAATTGTTTATCGACCACCTTTTCGGTTAGCTCTTTAATAATTTGCATCATGCAAACTCCTGGAGTTACAGGATTTCCTGGAAAATGCCCTTTAAAGATATCATGATCTTTATTAATTGTGATATGTGCTGTGACAGCATTATCAACAACATTTAAATTAGTTAGCGTATAAAAATCGTTTAATTGCATGTTTATTTCGAAAAATCAAGTCTATAAGAAATACTAAATTGAATCACACCATTTAAAATAGTGTCATCAAAATAATCATCGTCATCATCGTCGTCGTAATCATAATCATCATAAAAATCGTCACGAACATCAATAATGCCTTGTTTGTATCTTAGTTCTAACCCTAAACCAAAAGGAAATTCATAACCAACACCTCCAAAAAAGACGATGTCTATAGGTGTAATATCTGTATCATTATCTTTGATAAGAATGTCTAGTCCTGGACCAACAGTAAGATTAAAACCTAAGTTGTTTATAGGATAAAATTTATTGGCAACATTTAAGCCTATATACTCTAAAACTAAATCTCTTTCACGAGTAATAATTGAGGAATTAAAAATATCGTTACTAAAAGATCTATATTCTATAGTTGCACCTTGATTAGAGTAATTTATTTCAGGTTGTAACTCATAAAAACGCGTTAATTTAATATTTAAAAATAAGCCACCTTGTAATCCTGTTTTAGAGTCGCTTCTACTAACGTTTGATAAGTTAGAAATGTTTAATCCAGACTTTATTCCTGGCTGGATTTTAACTTGAGAAAAAGCAATAGCACAAGTAAAAATGAGTATAATATTTAAAATATTTTTCTTCATGTTAGTTTTGTTTTATGATTGATTTGAGATTGATTTTTAGTTTAATATTAGAGTGATTAATCTCTATTTGTTGTGCAATATTATCACTTATTTCTGAAAAGAGAAACCTAACCTTTTCTTTTCTTTTGTTTGCTCTTATAATTTTAAGTGTTTTAGCATCTTCAGAGTAGTAATAAGTCTTGTTGTCTAGTATTGCTTTATTAATAATTTGATTTTCAAAACTGTATATGTCTGTAGCGAGAAGATTTTCAGTAATTAAAACTTTAAAATCTGTTTTAAGAATGGCAATGAGCATTTTTTTGTTAAGTTCATCTACAATATAATTGACTTTAAAATCATCTTTATAAAAGGTGACATCTAATAAGGTTTGTCCCATTTCTGTAGTAAAACCAATTCTGTGATGCTGATCTCCTATTTTTTTTACTACAAAAAGACCTCCTAACGAACGGTTATAAACCTCAATATTTGCTTTGTAGATATAGTCTTGATTAAGATTAGAAAAATAAGGATTGCTAATTGTACCTTGTGTATCTAGCTTTTGAAAATTATTTTTTTTAGGATAACTCGCACAAGCAGTTAAACAAAAACAAAGACTAATGACTAAAAATCGCATTGTCTAAAGCTTGGTTTAAAGTTTTATTTTGAAATAGGATTCGAGTATAATCTGAAGACGGTTCGATCATTTTTACTTCGATAACATCGCCTTTTTCATTAAATGTGATATGAAAACTTTGAATGTACTTTGCAAATTTTTTATCCTTCGGATTAAAATACACTAAGCTGTTATTATCACTTTTAAAATAAGTAATATCAAAAGCATCTTCATCAAACATATCGCCTTTAATACTGCTAATAATAAGTTTGTTAAGTTGTTTAAACATTTTGCTACTACCTATGTCTACATTACTCTTTTTTCCTTCATCATTTACATATAACGTTTCATCTTTAAAAATAACGGAATATTTAAAAGGCGTAACATATTCCCATTTTACTAAATCTGGATATTTAAATGCTAGTTTTCCTGATGTTTCAATATCGTTATCTAAAAAATCTAAATGCTTGTATTGTACAAAATCACTAGTAATGGTTTGTGTAGAAGCAGCTAATTGTTTCACTTTATCTTTTAAAGCATTGGCTTCGGCATCTGTTATTTTTGTTTGTGCTTGACTTGCAAAAACCAAGACAAAGAATAGATATACGAGTTTAGGCATAAGCTTTTATATTAAATAAAGAATCTATAGTAACAGATTCTATGTTTTGTTGCTGTAAAAATAACAATAACTGTTCCAAAACAGCGATGGTTTTTTCACTAGTATCATGCAATAAAATAACATCGCCTTTTTTTAAGTTATTGGTAATGCGATGTAAAACCGTTTTCTCACTTAGAGCTGTTGTGTCTAAAGAACGCTTGCTCCAACCTACAGATTGCAATCCAGTCATTTTTAAAGCACGTTTTATATTTGGATTGGTAATACCAAAAGCTGGTCTGTAAAGGGAAACGTTTAAATGCGTTAGCTGTTTTATAATCGTACTGGTTTGTTGTAACTCTGAAGTTACTTTGGCAGTAGAAAAGAAACCAAAATGATTCGCATGAGAATAGGTGTGGTTTCCTACAGTATGTTTTTGAGCTATAATACTTTTGAAGAGATCTGGATGTGCTTCAATATGTTTTCCAATACAAAAAAAAGTAGCTTTAGCATTATATTGTTTCAGAAGCGCTAAAACTCTAGGTGTAAAATTAGGATTAGGACCATCATCAAAAGTAATAGCAACATGGTTTTTGTCTGTGTTGTAATTAGCGTTTAAAGATTTAAAATGATAATTCCATCCAATAAAAGCAGAACCACAAGCGGTTAAAATCAACCATATAAATATGACAATAAGAATTGGAATAAATGAAAAATTAAAACAATAGTAAGCGATTAAAAACCCAATTAAAATAAGGCTTATAATGATATTAACACTTCTAAAGTTTAGCATTGTTGTAGTAAGGTGAAACTATGATTTTCTCCACGATACTGATTGTATAATAAAATGGTTTTAATAGAAGTAGTCGCTGTAGTATTCAGTTTTACTACATTAGGAAGTGTTTGGGTTTTTAAAATTTTAGAGGCTAACCAAAACCCAAACGATGATGCTGTATTAAATTCACCACACAAATGTTTGTAATAAGCTTGTTGTGTAGTTTGAAAGGCTTCAGATAAGGGATTATAATATTCATCATAATCAGCATCGCCATTTTTACCAAGAATTAAAAGGTCTAAGGCTTCTGGTTGAATTTGATGCGCTTGTAAAAATTGTGTTGCTTCAGAAACTAGGTCTGATTTCTCTAAAGTATTATAGATTTTTACAGCCATAATTTTGGCATAAGTAGAGGCTTGTTTTTCATTAGAAAGCACAAAAAAATTAGCACCTTCACCAAAAACAGCACCAGACGAATTTGAATCTAGTACTTGAGAAACTTTTACAGGTTCTGCTTTAACGTGATCTATAAGTTTATGAATCTTTACAGTATGATCTCCTAGTTCGTCAACACCACCAATAAGAATGTTTTTTTCTTCATTATGTTCTAACTGAAGTTTAGCATCTAACAAAGCAGATTCAAACGAATTACTCGCATGAACATAAGTAAAATTGTAGCCTTTACATTGTAGCTCTAAAGCGATTTGTCCTCCAACTGTATTGTGTGTAGATTGAATAAACGAAGTAGGTGTAAGGTATTGTTCGTCATTATCAATAATAGCACTTACAAATTTTTCAGAATCGCGAACACAACCCATTCCAGTTCCAGTAATAATAGCATCTACATTTTCTAAATGCGCTTCTTTTAAAGCAAGTTTAGAAGCCACAACTCCCATTTTTATTCCTTTAGCCATTCGCCTTGCAGCTGCTGGAGGAATAAAATCTTTATAATTAGGATTGATGACTTTAATTACATTAGCCTCATGATCTTCAATATCTTGTAAGAAGGAAGAATGTTCAAATGTTTTTTGAGCAGAAATTGAAGCGATGCTATTAATGTAAACCTGTTTCATTTATTGTGCTTTAGAAAAGATGACTGTAGAACAGTTTCCGCCAAACCCAAAAGAGTTAGACATCACTGTTTGAAGTGGTTTTTCTTTTACCTGTAATTGTGGAGTGATAGCAAATTCTTTCATTTGCGTTTTAAAATTCAGATTCGGATAAATCACGTTGTTTTGTAATGCTAAAACCGAATAAACTGCTTCAATTGCTCCTGCAGCAGCTAGTGTATGTCCTGTGTACGCTTTAGTAGAACTAAACTCTGGAACCTGATCTCCAAAAACTCTTATAATGGCACGTCCTTCAGATAAATCATTATTAGCAGTTGCTGTGCCATGAGCATTGATATAATCGATATCTTTTGGTGATAAATTTGCGACTTTTAAGGCTTTTTCCATAGCAAGTGTTGCGCCATCTCCATGATCTGAGGATGCTGTTTGATGGTAAGCATCATTAGCATTACCATAACCTTTTACATAAGCAAGCACAGTTTTGTTTTGTGCCTGAACGACTTTATCTGATTCTAAAACTAAAAAGGCAGCAGCTTCACCTAAATTAAGTCCTTTACGATTGTCGTCGAAAGGTGTATTGTAGGTGTCTGATAAAATCATTAAAGTTTTAAATCCATTAATTGTAAATTTAGACAAGCAATCTGAACCTCCAACAATCACTCGATCCAGTTGTCCAGATTTTATGAGTCTTGCACCAAACATAATAGCATTGGCTGCTGATGAGCATGCTGTACTTATTGTAGTGACTAAACTTTTTTTAATGCCTAATTGTTCTGCAATTTTTTGTGAAGCATCACCAGCATGATGACCTTCTATATATTTTTGAGTGGCTGTGTTTTCTAAATAATCGTAGTAATAACGCTCTGTCATGTCCATTCCACCAACACTAGTTGCAGAAACAAGACCTGTTTTATAGGCATTAATATCTGTGATTTTAGCATGCTTTATGGCTTCTTTGGCAGCGACAACACCAAGTAGTCCTGTTCTAGAATAATTATTATCTGAAGCTAACTGAAGTTGTTCTTCTAATTCTTGATTGGTAAAATCGATCTCACCAACCATAATCTCATTAACATGATTGGTTGTTATTTTAGAAACACGAGAAATTCCTTTTTTACCATCAATAAGCGATTGGTAATTTTCTGCAACATTGTTTCCAATGGCAGAGATAATTCCCATTCCTGTTATTGCAACTCCTTTACTCATAATATATTCCGCGAAAGCGAAAACCTTTTAATACGTCTGCACTGTTTTGTTGAGATTAAGTTAACAGCTAGACTTAATGTTTAGTTAATGTAATCTTATTTTGCTCTATGCTCAGCAATATAAGTCGCCATAGTGTTTATAGATTCAAAAATAGCACGACCTTCTTTAGGATCTGTTAATTTAATACCATAGTTTTTGTCGAGCATCACAATTAATTCTAAAGCATCAATTGAATCTAAGCCTAAACCATCACCAAAAAGCATGTCTTCATTTGCAATATCATCTGGACTTAGGTCTTCTAAGTTTAATTGCTCGATAATGTATTCTTTTAATTCTTGTTTTAAAGCGTCCATATTATGTGTTATATAGTTTTATTATGTTTTGTTTATTGTGTTCTGTGTTACCAGTATTTGATACTAAATATACAAATGCTTCATAATTGTTGTCATCATCAAACTCTACCCAACCACAAAGTACTGCATCTGCTTTTTGGCTTGATAGTAAACTGTTTGAATAGGCAAACAAATGTTCGGCATTAAAGTTGTCAAAGATAAAAAAACTATTTTCAGAATATAGCTTGTATTTTATGCTAATCTCTCCAATACAAATATTTGGCAAAGTATAGACAAAAATTGCTGGACTCGGATAATAGCTGTCTTTGTTTTGAATGGAGTCTTGATGCTTTCTATCTGTATCTAAACTCGATGCTTTGTTAGAAAATAATATTGCAATATTCTGCTCGTTTTCTGGAGTTACATTTTCGTTTTTTAATACAATGTCTGAAGCCAAAAACGCAAGTTTACTTAAGCTATCCATTTTAAAGAATTTTGGATACTTGGTGTCTTGTGCTTTATAAGCTGCTTTAATGAAGGCTGAAAAGCTTTCAGCTTTATGGGTATATAACACATTGCCATTTAATGTGATAGTATTGTTTTTTATACTACAAAATGCTGATATGTTATATGCAGAATTTGACATTCTTATTTCTTTTTACAAACTAAAATTGTATGATATTCTCCAACTGCAATATCTTCTTTTAATTGTAAACCAGCTTTATCAATAAGTTGTAAAAAGACTTCAGCAGGATACATTTTAGAGTTTCCATTTGCCATAACTGTAAAGTAAAGCGAAGTTGCTTCTAGTATAAATTTAGCATTGTCAAATTTTTGTCTATCTGTAAAGGTTTCCATAATTAAAATTTCACCATCGTCTTTTACTGCATTGGCACAGGCTTTTAAGATGGTTAAAATTTCATCTTCAGAAAAACAATCTAAAAACTGACTCATCCAAATGGTATCTGCTCCTTTTGGTAATGTAGGATTTTCAGACAACCAATCTATTTCGTGATGTGTCACACGATTTTTAAATCCAGCTTTTTCAACATTATCAAGTGCAATTTTTAATTGTCCAGGTAAATCGACCATTTTTATAGAAACATCATCACTGTATTTACTTCCACTAATAGCAAATTTTCCTGTGTTTGCACCAACATCATAAATTACTTTTGGGTTAGTTCTAAATACAGTTTCTAGAGCTTCTTGAAATACATCATCAGAATAATGGTGATCGAACTCAAACCAAGATTGTTGAATTTTTGGTTGTAATTTAGATAAGCCTTCGTAAATGGTGCTCCAATCTCCTAGTTCTTTCAATCCAGAAGGTTGTTGAGTTTTAATAGCTTCTTCTAAATGATATAATCCTTTATAACACACATCTTGCGTAAAGTTTATATTTACATTAACCGTTTCGTTATAAGCTAAAAAGTAGCCAATAGTTGTTAAGGAGAATTTTTTGTTATCGTCTTGACTTACAATGTTTGAGCTTTCTGCAATTTCAAGTAATACACCAATTCCATAAGTGCTAATTGATAGTGTTTTTGCAATGTCTTCAATAGTAATTCCTCCTTTTTTTCTATGTTGAAAAATTAAATCGAAAACACCAAGATTACGTAAACTTACTGTAGCTTGAAATACAAAAGGAGCGAAGGCAATTTTTTGCGCTTCTTGAATAGCATCTATAGCTTTTATGTTTTGGGTTGACATGTTTATTAATTAGTTTTTTTAAATAATATAGAAGTATTACAACCTCCAAATCCTGAGGCTGTTTTTAAAAATGTATGTAATGTTTTTTGATTCGTTTTTTTAATAATATTTATAGGTTTAGAAACTCCTAGAGTTTCAAAGCCTTTAGATGCATACAATGTATTATTATGCAAAGAATGCATGCCAATAATTGTTTCTACTAATCCTGAAGCACCTAAAGTATGTCCGAAGTAACCTTTTAAACTGTTAAGCGGAACGTCTTGTAATTGCATTCGGTTGAAGGCAATGGCTTCCATTTCATCATTGTATAAAGTTGCAGTGCCATGAGCTGAAATATAATCGATGTCTTTAGCCGAAACACCAGCTTGTGTAAAAGCAGATTGCATACTTCTGTATAGACCTTCACCTGTTCGTGATGGTCCAGAAATATGATTAGCATCATTACAAGACCCTTCGCCTAAAATTTCGACACTTTCTTTGGCTAGATTTGCATTGGTATTACTTACTAAAACACTCGCAGCAACTTCACCAATATTTATTCCAGTTCTATTAGAATCATAAGGTTTACATGGCAAACTACTTAAAGCTTGAAACGAATTAAAACCAGATAAAATAAATGCTGTAACAACATCTCCACTTGCAATAAAAACATGGTCATATAAGCCTTCTTGTATATAGCGTTTTGCAACAGCAATGGCTAAAACACCAGAGACACAGGCATTAGACACAACAATAGCATCATTTTTAAAATTGAAAAAATCTTTAACATGTCTACCTAATTGGTTTAAATATGCTCTGTCTTTATGAAATGGATTTGCACTATCTAAAGCATCTATGTTTCCTTTAGTCGTAGAAATGATAAGTCCAACACGTTCGTTGAGTTCAACATTTGAAGCTTCAATAACTGGATGCAATGACGCTATCATCATTTGTTCTAAACGTGTATATGCATTTTTAGGATTTAAACTATTAAATGTATCTTCTAATGTTTCCGTAGGAATTAAAGAAGAATAAAATGGCTCAGGAAGCACATGGTTGTTTGTGATAAGTTGTAAACCAGAAACTTCGTTTTTAATGTTTCCTACAACAGCGTCACTAGTAAACCCTAAAGACGATATGATATTATTATGTGATACGTAAACTTTATTCATCTAATAAGCCTACATTTTTTTTCCATTCCATAAAAAATTCAGGAATGGTTAAAGACAATTCGCCTTCTCCAATATCATCTACAAATACTTGAACCGTTTCTCCAGTACAAACCAGCTGATTATTTTGATTATAAACTTCGTAACGAAATACCATTTTTGCTGCAGGACTGTCTACATAAATGGTTTTAACTGTAGCTATATCTCCATATCGTAAAGGCAATTTATGATCTGTACTTGATTTAACTATTGGAGTTGCATAACCATGTTTTTTTTGATCGAGATATGAAATGCCATGTTTTCTCCCAAAAGATTCTCTACCATCTTCAAAATATTGAATGTAATTTCCATGCCAAACAATACCTAAAGGATCGGTTTCTACAAAGCGAACACGAACTTGATTGGTATGTTCTACCTGTTTGAATTTAGATGGCATTTTTCTTTTCATTATAAACAATAGCAATTAATGTTGTGATTATAAAAAACAAAAACAGTAAACTTATTTCTGGAAGAATTTCTACTAGTCCTGAATGTCGCAAAAATACATCGTAAAAGGCATTTAAACCCCAATTCATAGGAGAAATATTAGATAAAGTTTGCATAAACTTTGGCATTATAAACACAGGAACCCAAACACCTCCTAAAGCGGCTAGAATAACAACAAATGTTGCACCAAAAGGTGCAGATTGCTCTTGTGTTTTGGCAATTGTACCTAATAATAATCCTAAACCTATAGCTGCTAAACCTGCAAAAAACGCAACAACAAATAGTAAAGGTATGCGACCAGAAATGTCTAAAGTTGGTAAACCCATTTGAGGAAAAAAGTAAACACCTACGAGCAACATGAGAATAAATTGTATCATGCAAACACAAAGATAAACCAGTGTTTTTCCTCCTAAAACTGTTGCATAAGACACAGGATTTGTACGCAAGCGCACAAACGTACCTTGACTTTTTTCTTTTACAATATTTATAGATAAAGGCACAATAATAAAAAAGATAGCAAAGAGTGTCCAAGCAGGAACATTGTGTTGTACCGAATTTGGAATGATCTCTTTCTCATCTTTTATAGGCATAATTTCTTTAAAATGAATAAAATTATCGGTTTCAAAGATAGCTTCAGTAGGATCGTCTGTTATTTGATCTTGAAAGGCTTTATAAATCGATTGTGTTTCAATTTTAGAAATCATTTTATCAATGCCATTTTTAACCGAAGATTTAAACGATTGTTGCGTTGCAGGATCAAAGTAAAGTCTGACTTCCTTTTTAGGAATTTCAACGGTTTTAGTTTCAGTATCGTCTTCTAAACTAAATTTGGCAATAATACCTTCTACATTTTGATTTACTTTTTTTTCTAAATCTGAAGATAAATTTTCAGGAATAATAATTGCTAATTGATAGGCTCCAGAAAACACCAAATCTTTAGCATTCTTTTCGCTGCCGTTTACAACAACCTGAAACGCATTAGAATTAGCTAAACCCTCTTGAATGTGTTGCGAAACACTCCCTAAATCGTTATCGACAACTAAAACAGGAATTTTAACATCATTAACAGTTTTAAAGGTACTGTCTTGAATGATTGTAATGGTAATAATTAACACCAAAGGCATGACAAACAATACCACAAGACCACCAAAATCTTTGATGAGTAACAAAAACTCTTTATGTGCAGACGCTAAGAGTTTATGCATGATCACGTAAGGCTTTTCCAGTTAAACTTAAGAAGACATCTTCTAAATTATGAGCATCTTTGTTAGCATTAATGAGATCTTTTGGTTTGCCTTTTACAATAAGTTTTCCATGATCTATAATAGCCACTCTAGTACAAAAAGCTTCAGCTTCGTTAAGATGATGCGAAGTATAAATAATAGTCGTTCCTTTTTTGTTGAGGTCTTTAAGAAACTCTATAATGACATTTTTAGATTGCACATCTACACCAACAGTTGGCTCATCTAGAAATAGCACTTTAGGCTCATGTAAGATGCTAGCAATAAGATTTACGCGACGTTTCATACCACCAGAAAATGTGATTATTTTTTTATTCGCAAATTGCGATAATCCTAATATTTCTAAAGTGTTATGTATTTTGTCAGTTAATGATTTTCCTTTTAAACCATACATGCTTCCAAAATATTTTAGATTTTCTAAAGCTGTTAAGGTTGGATATAAAGCATATTCTTGAGGTACTATACCTATGAGTTGCTTGAGTTGATTTTTGTGTTTTTGATAAGTTAAACCATTAATATTAAACGTACCAGAAGTAGGTTTTATTAAAGAGCAAAGTATTGAAATTAGTGTAGTTTTTCCTGCGCCATTAGGCCCAAGAAGTCCGAAAATTTCTTTTTCTTGAATGAACAAATCTAAATTAGAAACCGAAAACTTATCAGCACCTTTATATTGTTTAGAAATTTGTTCTATGGAAATCATATTAAACGGCTTTCTTTAATTTTTTAAAGAAGGCTTCTTCTTTATCGGCAAGTGTATCTAACTGAGATGCTACATCATTATAACCATCTGTTTTAGCAGCTCTATTTTTATATATTCTAGAGGCATCAACAGCAAAATCTCTCCATAAATCACCAATTTGTGTCATTTCTTTAGAGAGTTCGGCAAGTTTTTCATTCTTTAAAATAGCGCTAGATTCTTGTAAAAAGGCAGCAAATATATAACGAAAACCACCACCACCTGTACCTATTTCTTCTTGCATACGTACAATTTGTCCTAAATAATGATTGGCTACTTTTACACCTTTCTTTTTTGGCCATTTACGTATAAGTTTAGCAACCACTCTAATTCCTTTTACACCTACAATTGGAACAGGAGCAAGCATTTCTTTGCAAGTGTGCTTTATGCCTTTTATGATGGCTTTTTCTAAGTGTAACTCTTTAGGAAAATCGGTTGGATAGTACATATGACCTTTAGGAGGTAAAGCACCTTTAGCAAATCTCACTTTTTCAAGTTCTTTTTCTGTTAAGGTGGTTACTGTTTCCATAACAGGATCACTAATTAAATAGGTATCTTTGTCTTTACCATAAACGACAAGATTATGTGCATTAAAATGAAAGCGATACTCATCTGGGAAATAAGTAAGATTATAAACACCAACTTGTAAGCCTACAGGATTATTGTTCTTTAAATTTTCATCTAATTTAGCTTGCGCTTTTTTAGGATCTCTAAATTTTTCACGCTTAATTTTAATACCAACACGTTTGGCAAAACGCTTAAAAATAAATCCAGGCATTGCTCTATAAGTTATAGCTGGAGCATGGTTTACCATTAAAAACGGAATATAGCAAAAGAGTAAACCAGAACCAATGCCAAAAACCATAGGTTCGCTTATATTAAAGCCGTTATGTTTCATTAAATTGGAAACCACACCATTTTCGCAATGTGCAGATTGATGATGTGTAAAATTAATTTCCATGTGTAATGTCTTTTAGTTGGGCAATACTAATGTTAAAAACAGTAGCATATTTTTGAAGTGTTTTTTCTGATAATTTATTGAATACGTTTGGTTTAAAATGACGTTTAACTCGCCATTTCCAAATACCAACATAACTTGCTAGAATAGGAATATCCATTTTGTGCAACTCCATATAATATTCAATTGGACTGGTTTGTTGGTTTAGTACTTTAGATTTTGCGTTTTCAACACGTTCATTAATTTCAGCTATGGCATTATCTAGTGCAATAGTTTTTGGATTCCAACCTGAACTATTAACAGTCGTATAGTTGCCATTTTCGTCTACTGCATAGCACAATTCTTTAAAATTAGCAGACTCTAAATTGCTTTTATCTTGTGGTACTTCACTCTTCTTCATGTCTTCGGTATTTCTTGAATAAATAAATTCATTTCACAAGATAATAATTCTTGATTTGAAGATGAAATTGTACAAATTAAGGTGCAAATACTATAGTGGTCTGCATCAAATCTAGATTTTAAATTGGCTTTAGAGATGATGGTGTCTCCAACTATAGGACAAGCATGAATGGTTACTTTTTTTATGGCACTTATAAAACCAATAAGCTTGGTACCTTCACCTTCTAAATCGTCATCTTCAAAGTAGCTTTTACCAACAATCGAAGAACAGGTTTGTGCGGCATTTTCTATTAAACCCACTTCATTAAATTGGCTTTTTTCATCTATAAAAATGCAATCCTCTTGTATTTTAAAAGACGTTGCGACATGTTCATCATCTATAGATAATACCTTGTCTACCATTAAAAAAGGTGCGCGATGAGGTAAAAATTTAGTGATATCTAAAGATTGAAACTTATCCATTAGTTCGCAATAACAGTTTTCATTTGTGCCGAAGCTATTTCTTCTTGGTTTTGGTTAAAGGCTTTAACCTCTACCATAGTAACTCCCATAAACTCATGTAAAATATGAGCTTCGGTTGTAATGGTTTCATGTAGTTTAGGTAATTGGAATACTTCTACTTTTTTAATAGAACCAATATAACCTGTTGGAGCGACTTCATTTCTTAAAAAAAAATCATAACCTGTATGTAGTGCAACGGTTTGTGCCATATTTTCAATAAGACCAGACTCTAAAAAATAATGATCTTTTACCAAAAGATTATCCTCTTGTATGGTAAAGCTAGATTTTACTTTATTTGGTGTAAAATCTAACAAAGTATCTACCATTACAAATGGTGTTTTTTGCGGAATTAAGTGCGAAATATTTGTAATAGGAAATTCTTGAGTAGCCATTTAACAAACAGTTAGTAGTGCATAAGCATAAGCAAAACGAGCACTTTCTGGAACAGAAAGTAATATTTTATCTCCTTTTTTAAGTTGACCAGAATTGACTAATTCTTCTAACATGATATAGATAGAACCAGCTCCAACATTACCTACTTTACTTAAGTTTAAGAACCAGTTTTCCCATGGAATTTCTACTCCTTGGTTAACCATTTCTTGATATAGGTTTTCTTTGAAGTAATACGATGAAATATGTGGTAAATAATAGTTTATATCTTCTGGTTTGATATTGTGTTTTTCAATAGCCATTTTTAAACTATCAACACCTTTTACTAGTATGTTTTCACCAAGTAGCTTAACATCTTGCTTCATCGCGAACAATGATTTTTTACTCCATTGATCTGAAGGGAATTCACTCCAAGGTTTAAGAAATCCGTTATCTAATTTGTCGCTTCCAGCATACATGCATGCTTCAATTTCATGGGCATACGAGTAGCCTTCCATCCATTCAATTTTAAGAGGAAGGTTTCCTTTAGGTTCGTTTTCTAATAAAAAAGCACCAGCTCCATCAGATAACATCCAACGTAAAAAGTCTTTATTAAAAGCAAGAATTGGATTGTCTTCTAATGTTTCAAGGTGTTTTAATTCTTCTTCAAAAGTATCAGACATCATCCAAGAAGATGTACGTTCAGAACCAGTACAAACAGCATTATTGGTTTGTCCAGATTTTACAGACATATAACCATACTTTAATGCGTTCATTCCAGAGCAACAAGCACCAGAAGGAGAATTGATTTCTATATTTCCATTTTTTAAGAACCCATGAACCATGGCAGCATGAGAAGGTAAAATTTGATCTGGACTTGATGTGCCACAGGATAAAAGTTCGATATCTTCAGCTTTAAATCCATTTTCACATAATCCCATTACAGCTTCTTTAGTGAGTTGCGCATTATTATGTGTTATGTTTCCGTTGTCATCAATGGCGTAATATCTTGTTTTAATTTGATTATTACGCAAAACAATACGCCTTCCTTTTGAAGCTTTACCATTTATTGTCCCTAATTTTTCTTCCATTTCGTCATTTGTAATAGGACGATTAGGTAGATACTTTGAAATTTTATTGATGTAAACTTCCTTCATTTTTAGCTTTTACTCTTTATACTTCACTGAGGAGTAATATAATTTATCTTTCTTTATTTTATGTATAGAAAACACATAAGTCAACAAAAATAATATAAAAACTATAGGTGCAATTATCCAAATGGCAAATAATAGGTAATTGTTGAAAAATTTAACCCAAAACACACGCTTTTTACTATTTTTCTCACCTTTTGATCGAATTAATTTTGCCCATTTAGAAAAAATAAGATTTGCACGTTTGTCTGTGGTAACCAAAAAGGGTTTAATTTTTACAGCATCTTTACTTAAAAGTGCCTCTTGCAATGTTGAAAAATTATTGGCTTTAAGATGTTTAGAAATTATTGGTCCAAACTTAACAGCTTCGTCTATATCTTTTTGCGAAACGCCTGGTTTTGGAAAAATACCAAGAAAGCGTTCTTTTTTTCCTGAGAACATCCATTTAGAAATGGTAATGACGCTAATATGATTTAAATGTCTGTCTGCTAAAACAATATTTCCAACAAGATTTGCTTGAAGTTCTTTTAGCTTTTTCTTCATTTTTTCTTGAGCCATAATCCACATGTTTCTACAACCAATAACTGTAATAATAGGTTTGTTTTGCAGTAGTAGTTTGGCTTCAGAAGTGTTTAAAAATGAATTGATAGGTATTGAAGGCGTTAAATACCATATTTGATACCCAAGAATAATTAAATCGTAATTTTTGTTTAAGATTTCTGAAGGTATTGGTTTTACCTTTTCTGGAATTTGCTGAAATGTTTCTGGAAAGATTCCGAAGAAGTCAGCTTTTGTCCAAGGAAACGGAAAAGGATTTTCCATTTTAATATCATGATAATCTACATGAATATTATCTTTTGCTAAAGGCGAAACAATGTTATTTACAATTTCTGTTAATTGACCAGATTGTGAATAATGTATAACTAAAACGCTTTTCACGAGTATGATTTTAGTGTTTTCTAATTAAAAAGTAGTTTAAAATACACTTATTTTTTTACTTTTCTTGCTTTTTCCAAAAATCAAAATAGTTAAACCATTGAAGAGGATATTTGTCTAATACCCAAGAGACGCTTTCGGTATATTCTTTTAATAAGGTTTTAGCATCTCTATGTTTAGCATTTGATTGTCTTGTGTAAAGGTGATAGTGCGTATTGGTTTCTTTCATTACATATACAAATAGTACAGGAACCTTTAAACGAGAGGCTAACATAAATGGTCCAGCGGGAAATTTTGCAGTTTCACCTAATAAATTTTCTTCAAGATATTTAGAATCTTTAATATATCGGTCTCCTGTGATACAAACCAATTCATTTCTAGCTAAAGCCGCATTTATTTCGAATATGTGAGATAGATCTTCTTGAATTAAGATGAGATTTATTTTTGGTTTTGTAGTGACGCTTTCTAGATATTCTTTAATTGAAGAGTGTTCAGAATCTGTAGTTAATATGCTTATAGATGCACTTTCTTCTAATTCACCAAAAAAATAATCAGCAATTTCAAAATTGCCAACATGAGCACTTATTAAAATACCTCCTTTTTTTTGTTTTAAGGTTTCAGTAATATAGTGTCCTCCATCATGTTCAAAGGTAAATTTGGTTTTTAAACCTGCTAAAATGGCAACTTTATCTATAATAGTTTGACCAAAAACATAATAGCTTCTGTAAACGTTAACTAAACTTTTAAATTTTGAGTTTTTTTGTCTTTTTCTGAAATAATAAAAACTAGCTTTAGAGTTTGTTATTGCAAAAAAACAAAAGTAAAGTGCAACAAAATATAGAATGAAGTATGCAAGACCAATTCCAAAGGTTTTCATACAAAACACAAAAATTTTGTATCCAAAAACGGTTCCTCTGGACTTACCTTGCCATTCAGCTGCCATAAAATTTAAACGAAATTACTTACCTAATTTATGTTCAATAAGGTCATAGAAATCTTGAAGAGAGATTACATTTACAAAATCTTCACCAACGAGTTTTACGCCAAAATTAGATTCTATAGCTACAACAAGATCTACAAAATCTAAACTATCTAATTCTAAAGTTTCTTTTAAATTTGCTTGAGGTGCAATATCATCTGCATCTACTTCAAACTCATCAATTAGAAAGTTGTTTATTTTTTCAATAATAACTTCTTTAGTCATTACCATGCTGTATTTTTTTAATTATTAATGCTGAATTGGTTCCACCAAATCCAAAAGAATTTGACAAAAATACATCAAATTTTTTATCTAGCGTTTTACTTACTAAATTTAATTTTTTTGCATCCTCATCAGGTTCTTCTAAATTAATGTTAGGCGCTATAAAATTATGCTGCATCATGATTAAAGAATAAACAACTTCACTAGCTCCAGCCATCCAACATTCATGTCCTGTCATAGATTTTGTTGAGCTAACATAAGGACCGTTTTCACCAAACACGTTATATATTGCTTTAGCTTCATTAGCATCTCCTACAGGAGTTGACGTTGCATGTGCATTTACATATTCTATTTCAGAAGGTTTAAGATTTGCTTGAAGAATTGCTTTTTGCATTGCTTTAGAAGGTCCATCTACATTAGGAGTTGATATATGTTCACCATTTGAAGAAAATCCGTAACCAATAATTTCGGCTATAATTGGAGCACCACGTTTTATGGCAGATTCGTAACTTTCTACAACTAAAGTTGCGGCTCCACCACTTGGTACTAAACCGTCTCTATTTTTATCGAAAGGTTTTGAAGATTTTTCAGGAGATTCTAAATTCATTGCAAATACACCTAAACCATCAAAACTTCCCATGGCGTATTTGTTTATTTCTTGAGCACCACCACAAATGATGCAATCTTGTAAGCCACTTTTAATGAGTTGGTATGCCATTCCAATAGCATGAGAACCACTTGCACATGCAGCACTTACAGTAAAATTAATTCCAGTAAGTTTAAACAACGTTGAAAGGTTCATTGTAACCGTAGAGTTCATAGCTTTAAAAATAGCTCCTGAACCTACGAGTGTGGTGTCTTTTTTTTCTTGAATCTTATTTACAGAATCTACAACTGCTTTTGAAGTACTATCGTTTCCGTATATAATACCTACTTCATTTTGACTCATATAAGATTCGCTTAGTTTTGCGTTTTTAAGTGCTTCGATAGTAGCTACATAAGCATAAGCACCTTCGTCACCTAAGCTAATACGTTCTCTTCTAGATAATTCTTTTTTTAGATTAGGGACTTCTACCATTCCTGTTAATGGTGATCGATATCCAAAATCTTTACGCTCTGGATCATAAATAATTCCTGAAGTACCATTGTATAAGGATGTTTTAGTTTCTTCTAAGTTTTTTCCTATACAAGAGTATATTCCCATTCCAGTAATTACGACTCGCTTCATATACTATTTACCGCTTTTATGAGTAAATTCCTCCATTAATATTAACAACTTCACCAGTAATATAAGAAGATTTTTTAGAGACTAAAAAGGACACTAAATCTGCGACTTCTTGTGCTTCGCCAAAACGATTAGCCGGAATTAATCTTTTAAGCTCTTTTTCATCTAAGTCTGCTGTCATGTCAGATTTTATAAAACCTGGAGCGACAGCATTTACAGTAATATTTCGTTTGGCAACTTCTTGAGCTAAAGCTTTAGTAGCGGCTACAATTGCTCCTTTAGCTGCCGAATAATTAGTTTGCCCAGCAGTTCCTTTTACACCAGATACAGAGGCAATATTAATAATACGACCAAAGCGATTTCGAAGCATTTTTTGAATAAGATGATTAGTCACATTAAAGAAACCATTTAAAGACGTGTTAATTACATTTTGCCAATCTTCTTTTGGCATCCACATAAATAATCCGTCTTTTGTTATTCCAGCATTATTAATGATGACTTCAATTATTGCTTCTGGGTTTTGGTCTTGCCAAGCATCTAGCTTTGCTTTTACTTGTTCAGAGTCACTTACATTAAAGGCTATAACCTCTCCTGTATTGCCTTCAGCTTCAACAGCTTTAAGCGTGTCTTTAGCAGCAGCTTCATTACTGTTGTAATTTATTAAAATATGATAATCGGTATCTTTGGCTAGTTGTATGCAAATAGCTTTGCCAATTCCTCTAGATCCTCCAGTTATTAAGGCACATTTCATTTATAATAAGTTTAAATTTAGAATTATTTAAACAATTCTAGATTTTTAAAAGTTTTGTTTTTTAAGACTTCGCCTTTGGTATTAATGTAACACCAAAGTTTTTTGTTTTTTACACGAGCAAGACCATCTACAAAACCTTTTTCAGCATTCTTTTTAAAGATTGCAAAACCTCCAACGGTTATATTATATTTGTCTTCAATTACTTGCTTTCCAGAAGTGTTAATAAAACCCCAATATTTGTCTTTTTTTATAGGAGCCAATCCATCGTTACTAAAAATTTCAGCATCTCTGTATTGTAAGTCAATTACAATTTTACCTGTAGTATCAATATAACCCCATTTTTTATTTTTTGAAACTGGAGCTAATCCATTTACAAAAGCTCTTACTTTATCGTAAGTAGGTTCAATAATCCACTCTCCTTTTTTATTAATGAAACCCATTTTATCATTTTTCTTGGCATAGGTAATGTCTGGATTTACAGAAAAATCCCAAACTTTTTGAGCTCCACTAACTTCTTTAAATTCACCATTAATAATTAAGCCATGAATTTCACCAAGTTTTGCTACGATGTTTCCATGGTATACATGACTTACACCATCGTATTTGGTTTCAACTAAATAGTTCCCAGTTTTATCGATTAATCCCCATTTTTCACCTTCTTTTACTTTTGCATAACCATTTATAAAATCAAAAGCTTTATCAAATTTAGGTTTAACAACGACAGTACCAGAGACATCAATAAAACCAACATAGTCACCTTGTCTAATTTGAGCGAACCCTTCATTAAAGTCATAAAACTTATCTGTAGAAACATTATCTAAAACTTTTTTTCCTTCAGGATTAATGTAAAACCATTGTTTGTCTTTTAAGACAACGGCAATTCCAGAATTAAAAGCTTTAGTTTTATCGAATTGTGGTTCAATAACCCAGTCTCCTTTTCGGTTAATAAATCCCCATTTTTTTTTGTCGTTCATTGCTTCAGCTAAATCCTCAGAAAAGTTTTTAGCAACTTTAAACTTAGGTTGTATTTGCCAATCACCTGTTTTGTTGATGTAACCAAACTTTCCGTCTTCGTTTGCAAGAGCTAATTTTTGAGCATGGCTAGCAATGCTTAAAAAAAGCATTACGATTAATAGTATTTTAGTTTTCATAATGTATTGTTTTATGCTTTATTATTAATGATATATTCTTTAACAAGGTTAACATAAGGGTACATAACAACGTCTTCAGTAAATATAGGAACTAATTTTCTTATCTCTTGATATAATTTTTGAGTTTTTGACGAAACTTGATCTTGGGCTTTTAAATATTCTATGGCTTGAACAACTGTGATGAGTTCAATGGCGACAACTTCAAACGCATTTTCAATGACTTTTTTAGTTATTAAAGCGGCATTAGTTCCCATACTTACAATATCTTGATTATCGTTGTTATTAGGAATACTATGCACATACATTGGGTTGGATAAAGTTTGATTTTCGGCAGTTGTTGAGGTTGCAGTAAATTGAACACCTTGCATGCCAAAGTTTAAGCCTAATTTACCAAGATTTACAAATGGAGGAAGGATATCGTTTAAACGTGTATTTAGTAAGTAATTGAGTTGCCTTTCTGCTAACATACTCATTTTGGTAACTACAATCTTGAGTTTATCCATTTCTAGAGAGACATAGTCGCCATGAAAGTTGCCTCCATGATATACGTGTTCTTTTTCTACATCTACTATCGGATTGTCATTTGCAGAATTGACTTCTTCAATTAAAATTCGTTCTACATTATTTAAAGTATCTAAAACAGGACCAAGTATTTGTGGTACACATCGTAGCGAATAGTATTCTTGAACCTTATCTTCAAAAACAGCAATATCTTCAGTATTGTTTTCGTATAAATGATGTTCTCTTTTTCTTGTAAGCTTGCTGTCAGTTAAATGCTCACGCATTTTTTTAGCAATCTCTCTTTGTCCAATGTGTTTTTTAGATTGGTTTAATTCTTGAGAAAGATGGTCATCATAAGCTTTTACTATTTCATTTATAGCTGCAGAGCAAGAAATCATCCAATCTAACAAACGTCTAGTATACATGGTGTTAACAATGCCAATACCAGTCATTACAGACGTTCCATTCATAAGAGCAAGACCTTCACGAAGTTCAACCGAAATAGGCTTTAGGTTTTCTGCTTCAAATACGTCTTTGGTTGGTAGCCATTCACCTTTATAAAATACTTCGCCTTCACCAATTAAAACTAAAGCTAAATGAGCTAATTGAACTAAATCACCACTAGCTCCAACGCCTCCATGTTCATAAATTAATGGTGTAATATCTTTATTAATAAGTTGTGTCATTAATTCAATGACAGATTGGTGTACTCCAGAATGTCCTAAAGACAATGTATTAAGCCTTGCAAGCATGGCAGCCTTAACATACATTGGTGGAATTGGATTTCCCGTACCAGAAGAGTGACTTCGTATTAAATTATATTGTAATTGGATACGCTCAGAATCTTTAATTTTGTACTGAGCCATTGGTCCAAATCCAGTATTTACACCATAGATGACTTTGTTTTCTGAAAATTCTTTTAAAAATTGAAAACTTTTTTCAACTGTTTTAGTGACTGAATCGTCAATTTGAATAGTATTGTTTTCAATGATTATTTTATAAAAATCTTCTATTCCAAGTTTTCCGTTAAATGTAAGCATCTATATGTTTTATTCTGAAAATATTTACTGTAAAATTTTAATAACTAAGAGTAAAATAGTTATTTTGATATGCAAATTTAACATAATTAATGATTAATACTACACCGAATATGAATGATATACATGTTGATGTTTTAATAATTGGAGCAGGACCATCTGGTTGTGTTGCTGCATCACACCTTCATAATCAAGGAAAAAAGATTAAAGTGGTTGAAAAAAACACATTTCCAAGGTTTGTAATTGGTGAAAGTTTGTTGCCAAGATGTATGGATCATTTTGAAGAGGTAGGTCTATTAGATGTTCTAAAAGATTTCGGGTTTGAAAAAAAATATGGTGCTCGATTTTTAAGTGGAGACATTGTTTGTAATTTCGATTTTAGCAAGAAACATACTAAAGGTTGGGATTGGACTTGGCAAGTTACTAGAGCAGATTTTGATAATGTTTTAGCTACCGAATTGATACGTAGAGGAGTTGACTTGTCTTTTGGTCAAGAGGTTGTAGATGTTGTTTTTGACGACGATGGAACTTCAGTAACAAGTATTAAAGACGATAATGGAGCGTTGTATAAAGTTCATGCAAAACACATTATAGATTCTAGTGGTTATGGCAGAGTGTTGCCTAGATTGTTAGGTTTAGATAAAGCGTCTAACATACCAGAACATTCTTCGATTTTTGCACATGTAAAAGATGTTAAACGACCTGAAGGAGTTGAAGGCACACTCATTACTTTTGATGTGTTAGACACAGACACTTGGTTTTGGGTCATTCCCTTTTCTAATGGAGATACAAGTATTGGTTTTGTTGGAAAAACTGAATTTATCGAATCTTTTAAAGGAGACACTTCTGAAAGATTAAAAGCCATGTTGAAGCATTCGTCATACTATTACGAACGCTTTAAAGGCTTAGATTTTAAGTTTCCACCAATTTGTATAAAAAATTATTCTAAATCTGTAAAGCAACTCTACGGAAAAGGATATGCATTAACGGGAAATAGTGCAGAATTTTTAGATCCAGTATTTTCTTCTGGTGTAACTTTTGCTACAGAATCTGCTTTAATGGCCTCAAAACTAATTACTAAAGAGTTAAATGGAGAAGTGGTAGATTGGGAAGAAGAATATACAGGTTATATTATGAAAGGTGTAAACGTGTTTGCGTCTTATGTGAAGGAATGGTATACTGGAAATTTACAAACCCTATTTTTTCATAGACCAGAAAACCCAGAAATTAAACGACAAATTTGTGCTGTTCTTGCTGGTTATGTTTGGGATGAAACTAATCCTTTTGTAAAAAAACACGATAAGTTGGTAAAAAATCTAGCCTATTTAATAAAAATGGAAGTACAACAAAAAGCGAACTCATAGAGTTCGCTTTTTGTTTGTAATATATAATCTTGATATTATTTTTTTGTTTTCTTTCTTAAATGCGCAGCAAAAGTTTTAGCAAGTTTTGCATAAGCTTCAGAAATTCTATAACCAGAATTATAATCATTACCCATAGCGCCTTTACCTTCAGCTTTTATATACTTTACTTTAAAAATAACCTTATCTGGTGCATCATTTTTATATACAGTAAATACAGCATCAATTTTAGAGTTTTGTCTCATTACACCAACATTATAACCAGCATACATAAATGTAGTATGTATTTTTATAGTGTACTCTGCATCTGTTAAATCTTTACCTACTTGTACTTCATTATTATCCCAACGTTTATTAAAAGACTCAATAAATTTTGGTTCGTATCTAGCTTCTCTATCTGCAAACCAAGATTTTTTAAAGCGCTCTCCATCTCCTTTTTTCTTCTCTTCACGCTTTTGCATTTTATCTTTTAAAAATTCCTCTTCGTTATCATATTTTGGAATTTCCAAATTAGAATAATCAAATTCAAGATTAAATGTTGTAATACCTTTTAAGTTTTTCCAATCGCCTTCTTGTACTTTAGCTTTTTGAGCAAATGTTAAGGTAGTACATAATAGAACAAGAATAATAGATAGTTGTTTTTTCATTGTGTTTTGATGTTTTTAAATTTTAATAGCAAAATACTAATAGTATGCCAAGATATAAAAATGTCACCTTTTTTTTAGATTTAAACCCATTATTTAAATGTAAAAGCATAGTGGTATGAAGAGTTAATTAAAAAGTAGCAAACCACATTCGACCAAAATTTTGTTAAATCTAATATGGTCGATTTTAATTTGTTAACGCATTGAGTATATTTACAGCTTAAATGATTTTTAATTTATGTGCTATAAACACTTATTTATTAGCCTTTTTTGTATTGTAATAGTTAGCTGTAAAACGGAGACTTCAAATCAAGATGTCGAAACACCTGCAAATAAAAACTCATCAAAGGAAATTTCAAAACAAGAAATAGAACACTTAAAATATTCAGACTTTTTATTAAGTAGCGATGCTTCTAATGCAGTAATAGATTGGCAAAAATATCAAGAACTTAATACGCAAATGGGTTACTTGAAATCTGCTGATTTGTCTTTTTTTAAAAGTGAAATCACTTTAATTACTACGTTTATAAACGATTTTAAAGCAGAAATACCTAAAACCATAAATACGAATGAGGTTAACTCTAGAATAACAGCTTTAGAAACAAAAATGCTAAAACTCAATAGTTTGTTGTTGCTTGATAATATTTCTAAAAAAAATCAACTTGAAGGAATAAAGGAAGTGTTTATAGCATTTTCAAATCTTAATCTTCAGATTAATAAAAAACTCGAATTTGAGGCAAATAACATTTTGAAGCCAGAATAAACACCAGAGTTGTTTTCTTAATGTTTTGTTAATATGTAACAAAACCTAAGTTCAAGCTTCTAATTAATAACTAATTTTAATCAAATTAAAACTTCACACATTATGAAAACTAATATCAAAAGTATTTTGATGGTTTCTATTTTGGCTGTATTCGCATTTTTAGGATGTAAAGAAGAGCCAAAAGAAGAAACAGCCATGGTTGAAAAAATACCAGGTATCAATCTCGAAAACATGGACAGAACTGTTAGTCCAAAAGATGATTTCTATAATTATGTAAATGGAAATTGGCAAAAAACAACTAAAATTCCTGAAGAAGAAACGCGTTGGGGCGGATTTGGAGTATTGCGTAAATCAACTAGAGATGATGTTTTAGAAATTATTAAAACATCTAAAGAACTGGGTAAATACGAAGAAGGAACAGATCAAAAGAAAGCATTATTGATTTTTGAATCTGAGTTAGATTCGGTTGCTCGTAACGAGGCAGGAATTGAGCCTTTAAAACCAATACTTAAAAATATTGATGAAATTACTAATCTTGAAGAAATGCAAACAGCATATGCTACTGTGATTGGTCTTTCTGCTCCTTTTGCTAGTCTTGGTGCTGGTCCAGATTTAAACGATAGTAGTATGAACACCGCTTGGATTGGTCCTGGAGGAACTGGATTGCAACGTGAGTACTATCTAGATCAAGATGAAAAGTCAAAAGAGATTAGAGAAAAGTACAAAGCTCATGTCTCAAGAATGCTTCAGTTTATTGAGTATAGTGAAGAAGATGCTAATGCTGCTGCTGTAAAAATTATCGAAATGGAAACACAATTGGTGGAGCCTAGATTAGATAAAGTTTCGGCTAGAGATGCTAGAAATTATAACAACCCAAGATCAATATCTCAAATTCAAGAGATGTGTCCAGCAATAGATTGGAATAAAATGATTTCAGATTTGGGAATTGAAAAAAAGCTAGATACTATTCTTGTAGCACAACCTAAATACATGACTGCTTTAAGTGACTTCTTAAAAAACACATCTATTGAAGATATTAAAACTTTAATGGATTGGAGTACTATTAATTCTGCAGCAGGATGGCTATCTACTGATATTGAAAAAGCAAATTGGGAGTTTTATGCAAAAGAATTGAGTGGTGCTAAAAAGCAACGTACTGCAGAAGAGCGTGCTTTGGGTACAGTAACAGGATCTGTAGGTGAAGCTATTGGTCAGCTTTATGTTGAAGCTAAATTTCCGCCTGAAGCAAAAGCAAAAGCAGAAAAAATGATTGCTAATGTGATTACTGCGTTTCAAAATAGAATTCAAAAACTAGATTGGATGACCGACGAAACAAAAACCAAGGCAATTGAAAAGTTAGACAAGTTTACAGTAAAGATTGCATATCCTGATGAGTGGAGAGATTATTCAAAGCTAATGGTAAAAGAAGGGAATAGCTATGCCGAAAATATGTTAGCTGTTAGTCAGTATGCTTTTGAAGATAATTTATCTGATATTAATGAGCCAATTGATAAAAAAGAATGGGGAATGCCACCTCAAATGGTAAATGCGTATTTCAATCCAATTAATAATGAAATTGTTTTTCCAGCTGCAATTTTACAACCACCTTTTTACAATTATACTGCTGATGATGCTGTGAATTATGGAGGAATAGGAGCTGTTATTGGTCACGAAATTTCTCACGCGTTTGACGATTCAGGTTCGCGTTTTGATGCCGATGGAAACTTGAGAAATTGGTGGACTGAAAAAGACCTTGAAGAGTTTACAAAACGAGGAAACCAATTAGCAGAACAATATAGTGCTATAGAAGTATTAGATAGTGTTTATGTAAATGGACCATATACTCTTGGTGAAAACATTGGAGATTTAGGTGGTGTGCTTGGAGCTTATGATGGTTTACAACTATTATTTGAAGAACAAGGACGACCTGAAGATATTGATGGTTTTACTGCTGAACAACGTTTCTTTATGTCTTGGGCTACAGTATGGAGAACATTAACTAGAGAAGACGCTTTAAGAAGACTTATAAAAACAGATACGCACTCTCCTGGTATGGTTAGAGCAACACAACCTCTAAAAAATATTGATGCATTTTATGAAGCATTTGATATTAAAGAAGGTGATGCGATGTGGTTAGCTCCTGAAGATCGTGTAAGAATTTGGTAAATTAGTTTTAATACTAAAATAAAAAAGGCTATCTAATTAGATAGCCTTTTTTATTTTGTAAACCCGAAGTTTAATTTTCTTCATAGTCAGGATACAAAAAATGATTGTATGGAAAACGAGTCACATGAATCTCTCTTACTTCGTCATAAACACGTTTTTTAAATTCTTTCAAGTTTTCTTTATTTAAAGCCGAAATGAATAATGCATTTTCCCCAACTCTATTCATCCATGTATTCTTCCATTCTTCTAAAGTATAATGGGCAGAAGTTTTTTCAGTTACTAAATCATCTTCATCCAAAGGTTCGGCTTCATAAGCATCGATCTTATTAAACACCATTATAGTAGGTTTGTCTGCGCTATCAATTTCACCTAAAATTTTATTTACGGATTCAATATGTTCTTCAAAATTTGGATGCGATATGTCAACAACATGCAATAATAAATCGGCTTCTCTTACTTCGTCTAATGTGCTTTTAAACGATTCTACCAACTGTGTAGGTAATTTTCTAATAAATCCAACAGTATCAGTTAATAAAAATGGCAAGTTTTGAATCACAACTTTGCGAACAGTGGTGTCTAAAGTTGCAAATAATTTATTTTCGGCAAATACATCACTTTTACTAATCACATTCATTAAAGTAGACTTTCCTACATTCGTGTAACCAACAAGAGCAACCCTTACCATTTTACCTCGATTACCTCGTTGCACAGCCATTTGTTTGTCGATGGTTTTTATTTTGGCTTTTAACAACGCAATCTTGTCTCTAACAATACGTCTATCAGTTTCAATTTCAGTTTCACCAGGACCACGCATTCCAATACCACCTTTTTGTCGTTCAAGGTGAGTCCACATACCTTTTAATCGAGGCAGTAAATATTCGCATTGTGCCAATTCAACTTGTGTTCTCGCGTAGCTTGTCGTAGCACGTTGAGCAAAAATATCTAGTATTAAATTGGTTCGGTCTAAGACTTTGCAGCCTAATATTTTGCTAATATTTCGTTCTTGAGCAGCAGATAATTCATCATCAAAAATGGCTGTGCCAACGTGATTGTCTTTAATGTAGGTTTGTACGTCTTCCATTTTTCCAGAACCAATAAAGGTTTTTGGATTTGGCATATCCATTTTTTGAGTAAAACGTTTTAAAACTTCACCTCCAGCAGTATAGGTTAAAAATTCTAATTCATCTAAATATTCTTTAGAACGATCTTCATTCTGTTCTTTAGTAATAACTCCAATGAGAACCGTTTTTTCAAGTTGTATGTCCTTTTTTTCTATCATAAATCAAAATAATAGCAAAGTTACGTAAATCAAAGTATGTGTATTGTCTTTATAAAATTTAAATTTGTCTTGATGGAAAAACAAAGTACAACAGAAGTGCATTTTACAATAGCATTTTATAATGTAGAAAACCTTTTTGATTTTGAAGATAATAAGTTAACTCATGATAACGATTTTTTGCCGCATTCGGTAAAACGATGGACTAAAAAGCGTTATGAACGGAAGTTGTATAAACTAGCAGAAGCTATCTCAAAGATTGGTTTTGATGATCTTCAAAAACCTCCAACATTAATAGGAATAGCTGAAGCTGAAAATAAAAAGGTGCTTCAGGATTTAATTAGAACGGAAGATTTGAAGGATCACAACTACGATATTGTGCATTATGATTCAAAAGATGAAAGAGGGATTGATGTAGGTTTGATTTACAATAAAGATGAATTTGAATTAGAGTACTCTAAACCTTTTTCGGTGTACTTAGAAAAAGAAAATGGTATTCAAGATTTTACTAGAGATATATTATTAGTCTCTGGAAAACTTAATGGAGAGTTAATTCATTGTATTGTTAATCATTGGCCTTCGCGTCGCGATGGTGTTAAGGAGTCTTCTGTAAATAGATTAGCAGCTTCTCATAAAGTGATAGAAATTATTGAAATGATAAGAGCTAAAGAGGTAAATTCTAAGATTGTTGTAATGGGAGATTTTAATGACAATCCAAATAATGAAAGTGTAAAAATGCTTTCTGAAAAATCCGGGCTATTTAACCCAATGAAAATCTTAGTGTCTTATTCTAGAGGAACTCAAAATCATAATTTCAAGTGGAATGTATTCGATCAAATATTATTCTCAACCAATTTTTTTGAAACTAACGATTCAAGTCTAAAATTTGAAAAAGCAGATATCTTTGACGAGAAATTTTTAACACAATATCATGGTAAGTATAAAGGACAACCATTTCGAACCTATATTGGAAAAAAATACAAAGGCGGATTTAGCGATCACTTTCCAGTTTTTATACGTTTAAGCATGATGAATTAGCGGTTAATCTTTTTATCGATAAAAATGACACTTCGTCTATTATAACAATGTTAAGGCTTTCTTAATAACCATTTTTTTTATCTTCGGTTACTTATTTGGTTCTATTCATATAATGTTTAACCTTATTTATTTAGTCTTACTTTATGAATATATGAGGTTAAAGTGTTTATAATCAGAAAGCTAAAAAATAATTAATAGTTTAAAAAATGAAAAAGATTACTTCTCTATTAGCATTATTCCTTGTTTTGCTAGCATGGAATGCAAATGCTCAAATTACTACATATCCATATTTTGAAGATTTTGAATCTGGAGATGGTGGATGGACTGTTGATGATCCTGCAAATGTTTCTTGGGAGCTTGGTACTCCAGCAAATGCAGTTATTAATAGTGCTGATTCAGGTACTAATGCTTGGGTAACAAGTTTAACAGGTGACTATGCAACAAATGAAAGTGGAGCTGTAGTTAGTCCTGTTTTTGATTTTTCAAGTTTGGCTGCACCTTCAATCGAGTTTAGCATATGGTGGAATTCTGAGTTTAGTTGGGACGGAATGGTATTGCAATCATCAATAGACGCCGGAACTTCTTGGCAAAATGTTGGTGCTTTTGGTGATCCAAACAATTGGTTTACAGATGATACAATTGGAGGTGATCCAGGAGGACAACAAGAAGGTTGGACTGGTCGTGATGCTGCCAACGGTTCAGGTGGCTGGGTTGTAGCTCGTCATGCCTTAGTTGGATTAGCAGGAGAAAGTAATGTGTTGCTAAGATTTGCATTTGGTTCAGATGGTAGTGTGCAAGATGAAGGTATTGGGTTTGACTCAATTAATGTGTTTGATGTATCGTGTCCAGAACCATCAGGTGTTACAGCAGCTGGTGTTTTTGCAACCACTGCTGATATAAGTTGGACAGCAGGAGGAGGAGAGACAAGCTGGGAAATTGTAGTGCAACCAGCAGGAACAGGCGTTCCTACAGGATCAGGAACACCTACAACAAATAATCCTTATACTGCAACAGGCTTAACAGCAGTTACAGATTATGAGGTTTATGTTCGATCAGATTGTAGTGGCGAATTTAGCCCTTGGGTTGGACCAGTTACGTTCCAAACAGCGTGTTCGGTTTTTGTTCCAGAATACAATGCAGATATGTCAGTTAATGTTCCTGACGCTTGTTGGGATGAATCTAATGATGGTGAAATAGCTGATGGACCTAGTGGTTCTGGTACATCAGATTGGCGTGATGGGACAAACTATGCGTTTGGTGATAGTAATGCTATCAACCTATTTGGAAACACTGATAGAGAATGGTTATTATCGCCATTTTTTGATTTATCAGCTGGTGGCTACCAATTAGAAGTTAATGTAGCAGTAACAAACTGGCTTAATGGTGATGAAGATGACTCTATGGGATCTGATGATGAAGTAAGATTATTACAAAGTATTGATGGTGGTGCAACTTGGACGACTTTAACAACTTGGAATGCTGCTAATGAGCCAGCTGTTGGAGGTACAGAATATATAGAAGATTTATCTGGAGTAACTGGAACTAATGTGCAATTTGCAATTTGGGCTTCAGATGGAACTGTTAATGATGCTGAAGATTATGATTTTCATGTTGGTAAATTTAGAGTAAGAACACCTCCAACATGTCAAGAGCCTTCTAACTTAACTTTAGATACGTTTTCAGATGTTACAGCAGATATAAGTTGGACACCTGGAGGTTCTGAAACCTCTTGGGAAGTTGTGGTGCAGCCAGCAGGTACTGGTGTGCCAACAGGATCAGGAGTAGCAACAACAAATAACCCATACACAGCAACAGGACTTACTGCAACAACACAATATGAAGTTTGGGTGCTTGCCGATTGTGGTGCTCAAGGTTTAAGTAGCTGGACAGGACCTTTAACGTTTACAACGCTTAATACGCCTCCTCCTCCTCCAGTTGGAGTAACATGTACATCAGGAAGTTCTTCGTTTATTTTTACAGCAGAATTTGATGGAGTAGATGGTTGGACAGGAGATATTAATGGAGGTGATGGTACTTGGGAGATCCCTAATGACTCTGGATCTGGAGATACTGGTGCCGATGTTGCTTTTAGTGGAGCAAGTTATATGAATTATGAAGCTTCAGGTGGAGCTACTGATACAGCTTCAGCTGTGACGCCAGCCATAGATTTAACAACAGCGGTTGATGGTGCTGAATTATCTTTCTACATGCATGCTTATGGAGCAGGTATGGGAACATTAAATGTAGGAATCTCTAATTCGCCAACTGGACCATTTACAACGGAGTTTGCTTGGGCAGGAGATTTACAAACTTCTGGTTCAGATCCTTGGGTGCCTATAGGAATCAATTTAGATGCTTACTTAGGTCAGGTTATATATATAGAATTTAGCCATACAGGAATAAACGATTTTGAAGGTGATATGTCTATTGATTATGTTAGAGTGGAGACTTGTGGATCGTTTTGTATTGCACCTAGCAGTATTATTGTTTCTAATGCGACTCAAACAACAGCAGATATAGATTGGACAGCTAATAGTGGTGAAACTGATTGGGAGTATGTGGTTGTTCCTTTAGGTACAGGAGAACCAACGGGTTCAGGTACACCAGTGACAACAACATCTATAACTGAAACAGGATTAACAGGAACTACAGAATATGAGGTTTGGGTTAGAGCCAATTGTGGAGGTGGTACGTTTAGTTTATGGGCTGGACCAATTCCATTCTTTACTGCTCCAGAAAATAATGACCCTTGTTCTGCAACTACAGCTGTAGTTAATGCCGATGATACATGTACTACTACTACTTTTGGAACAATTCTTCAAGCAACACCTTCAGGAGTTCCAAGTGGCTCTTGTGCTGGAGATCCAGATGATGATGTTTGGTTTGAGTTTGTAGCTTTAAGTGAAAACCATGTAATTACGATTGATAATATTGCAGGTGGTACAACTAATATTGACCATGCACTTTACGAAGGAAATTGTAATGGTTTAACCGAAGTATATTGTTCTGATGATACCGTGAGTTTAACTCCATCTTTAATAGTTGGTAATACGTATTGGATTAGAATATTTTCTGGTGGAAGTGATAATGAAACAAGTACATTTGATTTATGTATTAGTACTCCAGATTTAACATTTTGTCTTGAAGCATTACCAATTTGTGCTAGTGATTTAGAATATCCGAGTATTATAGGAGATGATATAGCGCCACCATATTTAGATTATGATTGTTTAGGTTCTCAGCCAGATCCTATTTGGAATGCAATTTATTTTGATGAGTCTGGAGATTATGTATTTACTTTAGAACAGACTGGTAATGATGGTACAGGTAATGATGTCGACTTTATAGTTTGGGGTCCATTTAACGCACAAGATGTAGCTTGTGCAGATTTATTACCTGAAAATGTAGCCGACTGTAGTTTCTCTTTCGTTAGTATAGAAACTATTGAATTAAATGGCGTTCAAGCTGGAGATGTATATATTATCTTAATAACAAATTATTCTCAAGATGCAGGTGTTTATACCTTTACACAAGATTCAGGTCCACCAGATGGTACTAATTGTGAAATAGTTTGTGATGTTGAAATCCTATATGGAGGTGTCGCAATTACAGAGGATCCAATGACTCCAGGATTTGGTGAAATACCAGCATTATGTGGTGTGAGTTCTATTGAATTAGAGGCGAGTTCTCCATATGCTGATTCGTACCAATGGTATGATCAAGATAGTATTCCTATTGTAGGTGCTACAAGTTCTACCTTAACGGTCACAGAGTCTGGAGGTTATTTTGTAGAGGTTAATGGTGATGTATGTGAAGGGTTTTCATATTCTATTGTTGTAAATGTAACTCTTGGAGCACAAGCAGTTGCAAACCCAGTAAATGATATGATTACTTGTGACGATGCTTCAGCTGATGAAGTAGAAGATTTTGATTTAGGAGATCAAACAAGTACAATACTTGGTGCTCAAGATCCAGCAGATTTTAATGTAACATACCATGCATCTGTAAGTGATGCTGGGCTAAATATGAATCCATTACCTCTTGTAGATTATTCTAATACATCAAATCCTCAAACAATACATGTAAGAGTAGAAGATGCCAATGCTCCAGGTTGTTTTGTGTTGTCAACATTTGATTTGATTATTTCAGGACCTACACCAACGGTAAATAGTGTTACATATGCTGAATGTGATGATGATTTTGATGGTATAATCTTATTTGATTTAGCATCTCAAGATGCAAACGTTCTTGGTGCTCAAGATCCAGCTAATTACAATGTAAGTTACCACTTAACACAAGATGATGCAGATAATAATACAGCTGCTATTGATACCTCTAATTTACACAGTAGTGCTTCTGACACTATTTATGTAAGAATTGAAAGTAATGTTGCTTTTGATTGTTATTCAACAGGTACTGTTGAACTTGTAGTAAACCCATTACCAGATACAAGTTTTGCTCCAGATACAGATTTCAGTTATGAAGTGTGTCCTAATGCCTCAGCTCCAATTATGATAACTGCCATTGCAAATAATTACGCTGAAGCAGATGTAACTATTAACTGGTATTTAGATAATGGTTTAATCGCTGGAGAAAACAGTTTAACACTGCCAGTTATAGATGCTGGAACTTATACAATTGAAGTTGAAAATAATCTAACGGGTTGTATTTGGTCAGTAGATCAAACCGTTATAGAATTACCTACCTGTGTAATTCCTCAAGGAATCTCACCAAACAATGATGGTTTAAATGAAGTGTTTGATTTAAGTAGTTATAATGTTAGTAAACTAGAAATTTTTAATAGAAATGGTGTCTTAGTGTATTCTAAGAAAAATTATAAAAACGAATGGCATGGACAAACCAATGATGGTGACGAATTACCTGTAGGAACATACTTCTACACAATGGAATATGAAAACGGTAAGGAGAGAGCTGCATGGATTTACATTCAAAGAGAAAACTAAATCAATAAATTAATATTATGATGTACAGTATTTGTTAAAATGCAAATACTGTACAAATTATATCCAACAACTAAAAACAACTAAAAATTATCAGATGAAAAAACTTTATATTATTGTTGTATTTCTCATTGCAACACAAATGTATGGACAGCAAGATCCACAATACACACAGTACATGTACAACATGAATGTGATTAATCCAGCTTATGCAGGATCTAGAGAAAATCTTTCATTTGGGTTATTATATCGTACACAATGGACAGGCATTGATGGAGCACCAGAAACAGGAACTTTCTTTGGTCACCTTCCGGTTGGTGAAAAAGTAGGAATAGGTTTATCTGTCATTTCAGACCAAATTGGACCAGTAAAAGAAACGAATGCTTATGCAGATTTTTCTTATACTTTAAAATTAGGAGGAGCACATCGTTTAGCATTTGGTGTTAAAGCTGGTGCAACATTCCACGATATAGGACTAACTGGTATAGATTTAATAGATGAAGATGATCCTCTGTTTCAAGATATAAACTCAACAACTCCTAATATTGGAGCTGGAGTATTTTATTATACTGATAATTATTATTTATCATTTTCTGTACCTAACATTTTAAACTCAGTACATTTAGATGCTGATGGTTATGAATTAGGTTCGGAAGATAGACATTACTTTTTAACTGGAGGTTATGTGTTTCAATTATCAACTAACACTAAGTTGAAGCCTTCATTCTTGGTTAAATCTGCATTTGATGCGCCTACATCGTTCGATGTGAATTTAAATGCGTTGTTTTTTGAGAAATTTGAAATAGGTGGTTCTTACAGATTAGATGATTCTTTTTCTGGTTTAGTGAATTTTGCTGTAACTCCAACAATAAGAATAGGATATGCATACGACTCTGTAACATCAGATATTAAAAAGTATGCTCCTGCATCTCACGAGTTCATGTTATTATTTGATTTGAACTTCCCGAAAAATGTTTCACGTTCACCAAGATATTTCTAACCAGCTAAGCTAAAGATTATGAAAAAAATAGTAACACTTTTTACAATAGTAGCATTAAGTAGTTTTAGCTTAATAGCTCAAAATAAAAACACAAAAAAGGCAGATAAGCATTTCGCAAGATTTGAATTTGTTGATGCTGCTGAAGCCTATAAAAAATTAATTGATAACGGTAAAGGCGATGCATACGTTTATGGACAGTTAGCCGAATCGTACTATAATGTATTTAATACGCAAGAAGCCGAAACTTGGTATGCCAAAGCTCTCGAAACTTCTGATGAACCAGAAATGATATTTAAGTATTCGCAAATGCTTAAAGCTAATGGTAAATACGAAGAATCTAATACGCAAATGGCAAGGTTTGCTAAAATGAGACCTAGTGATGATAGAGCAATAGCTTTTAAAGAAGATCCTGATTATTTACCAAAAATCCTTGACAAAGGGAAGAAGTTCAATATTCAAAGTCTTGGGTTTAATACGAAGTTTGCCGATTTTGGAGGAACTTTTAAAGATGGTAAATTATATATCGCGTCTGCTAGAAATACAAATCGTAAAACTTATGGATGGAACGAAGAACCGTTTCTTGACGTTTATGAGTTAACAAAAAATGAAGATGGAACTTATCAAGCAGCAACATTAGTTGAAGAAGATGTTAATACAAAATACCATGAAGGTGTAGTGTCTTTTTCTCCTGATGGCAAAACCATGTATTTTTCTAGAGAGAGTTACTTTGAAAAGATATATGAAAAAGATTCTATTACTAAAGTAAGATATAGTAGATTACAATTATTTAAGGCTACTAAATCTGGAAGTACTTGGAGTAATGTTGAAGGTTTTCCAATAAATAGCAAAGAATATTCAATAGCGCAACCTTCGGTAAGTCCTGATGGAAAAACACTTTATTTCTCTTCAGACATGCCTGGAGGATTTGGTCAAGCAGATATTTATAGAGCTGCTATTAACGATGATGGTTCATTAGGAGAACCTGAGAATTTAGGACAAAAAGTAAATACTTCTGGAGTAGAAAAATTTCCATTCGTAAGTAGTAAAAACATACTTTATTTTTCTTCAAATGGGCATTTAGGTTTAGGAAACTTAGACGTATTTGTTTCTAAAATTGTTGATGGAAAAATGGGACCAGTTCGTAATATTGGTATTCCAATTAATAGTAGTGCAGATGATTTTGCTTTTACTATTGATGAAGAATCAGAAGAAGGTTATGTGTCATCTAATAGAGATGGTGGTTTAGGTGGAGATGATGTTTACAGCATTAAGAAAATACAACCTTTATTTGATGTATTAGTTGCTGGAAAAGTAGTAGATTCTAAAACCGGAAACCCTGTTAATGCAGCAAGTGTTACCTTATATGATGACCAAGGAAATAAGGTTTTATCTAAAGTAACCAATTCTGACGGAACTGTAGATTTTATTATTGAAACCGAAAAAGATGCCGAATTAGAGATTGTTATGGATGGTTATGTAAGCCAGAAATTTAAAGTAAATGCTACTACAGATGAAGAAGTCTTAGTTAACATCATGCTTGATCCTATTGAAGAAATTATTAAACCAGAAGAGATTGTTTTAAACCCGATTTTCTTTGAGTTTGATAAATCTAATATCACATCTCAAGCTGCTTTTGAATTAGATAAACTAGTTCAGGTTATGAACAAATATCCTGAAATGGTTATCAATGCTATGTCTCATACTGATAGTAGAGGTTCTGCATCATATAATGCAAGATTATCTGATAGAAGAGCTAAAACCACAGTGCAATATGTGATTTCTAAAGGCATAGATAAATCTAGAATATCTGGAGCTGGTAAAGGAGAAAGTGAACCAAAAGTAGATTGTGGTTCTAATTGCTCTGAAGAAGACCATCAAATGAATAGAAGATCAGAATTTATTATTGTGAGTGGAGGACCACAAACAAAATAATTAAATATTTCAATGACAAACTAACCAATTATAAAAGCTCTGTTTTATTACAGGGCTTTTTATGTTTTCTAGGAAAGGAAATGATTAACTAACTCAATTAAATCAAATGAAAAAAATTACATCCATATGCATACTTTTTGTATTATCATTAAGTTTAAATGCGCAGACATATCTTCAAGAAGATTTTGACACAGAAATACCAGCTACATGGACAATTGATGATGCAGGAGGAGCTACTGGAGATTCATGGGTTTCTGGAATGCAAGGAGGAGCAGGAAGTTTAAATGGTACTAACTGTGCTTTTGTTGACAGTGATGCAAATGGTAACGGAACAGAACTAATAGAAACATTAACATCACCAGTATTTGATACCACAGGAGCTACGGCACTTTTTTTAGACTTTGATCAACATTATGATAATATTGGAGCAGATTTTACTGTAGTAGAAGTCTTTGATGGGACTAACTGGATTGAAGTTTTAAATCAAACAGCAGACGCAGGAGCTTTTAACGCTCCAGACCAACAACATATTGATATTACTCCTTATTCTAATGCTGCTATGCAAGTTCGTTTTACATATAATGATGGAAATGTTTGGGCATGGTATTGGTTAATAGATAATGTTCATGTTTATAATTCTACCTGTAATTTTCCATCAGATTTAGACGCCTTTAATTTAACGTCTTCTTCTGCTGATTTAAGTTGGACTCCTGGAGGAACTGAAACAGCTTGGGAAGTTTTTCATCAAGTTGCTGGTGGTCCAGTACCAACAGATACAGATACTGGAATTAATGTAACAACTATTCCTTATACAATTACAGGTTTAACAGAAGGAACTGACTATGAATTTTATATAAGAGCAGATTGTGGTCCAGATGGAACAAGTATTTGGGCTGGTCCTTTTAGTTATAGAATTGGTGGTCCTGGAGAACTCTGTGAGTCTGCCATACCAGTAACGACACCATTACCTTATGTAACTTCAGATGACACATCAAATTATACAGATGATTATGATGGAACAGCAGGAACAGATTGTAGTTCAGATTTTGGTTATCTCAATGGTGATGACGTTGTTTATGCTTATACGCCAACAGCAGATACCTCTATTGATATTGAATTATCAAATCTTTCTGATAATTATGCTGGCGTTTTTGTTTATACTGATTGTGCCAATATTGGTGTTCAGTGTGAAACTGGAGCAACAAATGGGTTTTCTCAAGATGATTTATTAATTGACAATTTTGCGGTAACAGGAGGACAAACCTATTATATTATGATATCAACTTGGGCTGCACCTCAATCAGTTGCTTATACATTAACAATAACAGAAAATACTTGTGTTGACCCTGAAGCTACATTTAATGTGGTTTCAAATTGTGTAGTCGGACCAGAATTTTTTCTAGATGTAGATATCACTAATTTAGGTTCAGCGACATCTCTAACTGTTTCAGATGATCAAGGAACTGCACCACAAACAGTTAGTGCTACAGGCATTGTAACTTTTGGCCCTTATGCTAATACAACTCCTGTAATCATTACATTGTTAAATAACGATGATTCAAATTGTGAAATATCAAGTGGAGTTTTAACACAAAATGTATGTTTAGATTATGTTGTAGATTGTAGTGATGGACCAGTGAATACTGTTTTTTGTTATTACAATAATATAGATGATGATCCATCACAAGCGACATTTACATATACTAGTTCAGATGGTAGTCCCTTAAACTTTACAATTAATGCAGGACAGATGGAAGGCTGTTGTGATGAGTTAGTGATTATAGATTCAGATGGAACAGAGTTATTGAATCAAAATGTACCAGACCCAACTGGAATTACATTTCAATCATCAGGAGATACGATATCATGGTATATTAACTCAGATGGATCTGTAAGTTGTGAAGATAATGGTTATACACCATTTGATGTCACTGTAGCTTGTGCCACCTGTATAAATCCTACAGCTACATATCAAATTGTTGATGATTGTGCTAATGGTTCGCAATTTTTGATTGATGTAAATATTATAGATTTAGGTGATGCGACTTCATTAACAATATCAAACAATATTGATGCTTCAACAGAAGCGGTTACTGCAGCAGGAACTTATCAATTAGGGCCATTTGGTTTTGGAGTAGATGTGATTATTACAACTAGCAATGATCAAGATGGAAATTGCGTTATCAACAGTCCAGCATTTCAATTATTGGCTTGTCCACCAGATAACGACAACCCTTGTGATGCCACTGTAGCTCAAGTTAATACAGATGATAGTTGTACTTTAATCACTTCAGGTACTTTACTAGAAGCCACACCTTCTGGAGTGCCTAACGGAAGTTGCGCTGGAAATCCAGATGACGATGTATGGTTTGAGTTTACGGCATTAAATGAGATTCAAATTATTTCGCTAATAAATATTAATGGAGGAGGTTTCTTCCAAAATATAGATCATGCAGTTTACGAAGGTACTTGTGGAGCTCCTGTAGAACTATACTGTTCTGATGCTGATGCAAGTGTGACACCTGCTTTAACCGTTGGAAACACTTATTATGTAAGAGTATTTTCTGCTGGAGGCGATGCCGAAGATTATACATTTGACCTTTGTATAAGACCAGGTGCTGGTAATGTAATGGTTGACCAAACAACATATACAGTAGAAGAATTGGTTCTTGATGTATTAATTGATAGTCCTTGTGCGCAAATTTCAAATATAACCTTCTCGACTGGAACCAATTTTGGTGAAGAAAATGGAATTGGATATTTCTCTAATCCGGATGGAGGTTTCCCATTTGACGAAGGTTTATTATTAACAACAGGTGATGCTAGTCAAGCTGCTGGACCAAATATTAATTTTGTGTCTGATGGTTCTCCTACATGGCCAGGAGACCCATTTTTGGCAGGTATAACAGGAGAAGATTCTAATAATGCTACTATTGTGGAGTTTGATTTTGTACCATTAGATGATGAATTGAGTTTTGATTTTATCATGGCTTCTGAAGAGTATGATATGGGTGGATTTGAATGTCAATACTCTGATGCGTTCGCATTTTTACTAACCGATTCGAGTGGTACAACTACGAATTTAGCTGTAGTACCAGGAACAACAGATCCTATTTTTGTGACTAATATTCATCCAGATAATGGCTCTTGTCCAGCGGTAAATGAACAGTACTTTGGAGAGTATATACCAGATAATCTGCCTCCAATTTCTTTTGATGGAAGAACAGCTGTGTTTACAGCCTATTCTCCTGTTAATATTGGAGAAACGTATCATATTAAATTGGTTATTGCAGATGCAAGGGATAGCGCATATGATTCGGGTGTGTTTTTAAAAGCTGGTAGTTTTGACATTGGAGAAGTAGATTTAGGAGGAGATATTACAATAGCAGGAGGTAATGCCGTTTGTGAAGACCAACCTATTATTTTAGATACATCTGCGCCTAGCGTTAATCACGTATGGTATAAGGATGGCTTTGTAATTCCTGGAGAAACAGCTTCTACACTTAGTGTAACAGAAGAAGGCTTATATACTGTTCAAATTATTTTTTCTCCATCGTGTATTATTGATGATGAAATATTAATTGAATTTTTACCAAATCCAGTAATCGCTAATACACCAGATCCTTTATCAGCATGTTCTACAACAAATCAAGCACAATTTAATCTTAATGACAATGATAGTGTTGTTTTAGGATCTCAAAATCCTGCTGATTTTACTGTAACATATCATGAATCTCTAGGTGATGCTAATACTGGTAGTACAGATTTGGTATCTCCTTATACGAATACATCAAACCCTCAAACTGTTTTTGTTAGAATTGAGGATAATTCTACAGGATGTTTTGAAACAACTAGTTTTGAATTATCTATTTCGAGTCCAACACATACAGCTGAAAGTATTACTATGACTGGATGTGATAATGACGACGATGGTATTGCCACGTTTTTCCTTTCAGATCACGATAGTGCTGTGTTAAATGGTCAAGACGCTTCTCAATTTAATATTACATATTATGCAACTCAAGTTGATGCTGATGCTGGAATAGGAGCTTTAGTGAGTCCATATGATAGTTCTGGAGAGACAGTATTTGTTAGAGTTGAAACAATAACTAATCCAGATTGTTATGTGACCAATAGTTTTGAATTGGAAATAGACATAGAGCCTTTAACATCATTTACAGATACTATTGAATATGAAGTATGTCCTAATGCAACTGTTCCAGTTATTATAACGGCAACACCTGAAAACTATATTGAAGCAGAAGTAAGTATTAATTGGTATTTAGATAATGGTTTAATTACTGGTGAAAACGGATTATCACTTCCAGTTCTTGAAGCTGGTGATTATACAATAGAAGTTGTTTTTAACGATACAGGTTGCTCTAATGATGAAACTATTACAGTAGTTGAGTTAGAAACATGTGTGATTCCTCAAGGGATTTCTCCAAACAATGATGGTTTAAATGAAACCTTTGATTTAAGTAGCTATGGTGTTACTAAATTAGAAATCTTTAATAGAAACGGAACGTTAGTATATTCAAAAAAGAACTATACTAATGAATGGCATGGACAAACCGATGATGGAGATGAGTTACCAGTAGGTACGTATTTCTATACTATGGAATACCAAAATGGTAAGACTAGATCAGCTTGGATTTATATTCAAAGAGAAAATTAAACTAAAAATTAATAAAATTAAAAACGCCATCAACTTATGTTGATGGCGTTTTTATTATAATGCTTTTAATATTATAATGGAAAGCCCTATGCATGCAATTGGCAACAACCAAAGTAGCCAAATGGAGTATAACTTAGATTTACTTTTATTTGTTTTTGCATTTAAGACCTTGCGCTTTTTTCCGCTATACTGTATCCAGTTTTTAAAATAAATAATTACAGATGCTATTATAAATAATGTCCAAGCTTTACTTGAAGACATAGTAGCAACATTCATTTGACTCAAAAACACAGCAAAAAAACTTCCTAAAAGAAACAGTAAAGCTATTTGTAGCACAGAAATATAAAACACAGCTATAGTATTTGCTTTTTGTTTAAAACGAGTCTTATAATGGCTAAAAATGCTAAAGAAAAATATATCGAAGGTTGTCATCTTGTATAAATGATAAAAAAAGTTCTTATAAATATTGGTAACTGTAAAAAAACTAATTTTTTTTTAGTTTTAAATATAATGATTTACACAAGACAAGCTTTTATCTGTATAATTTTAGGTATAAGATTGTTGCTTGATAACTATTTTTGAAAGTTCTTCAAATATGATTATAACAAAAAGGCTGTCTCATGGACAGCCTTTTTGTTTTATATAAAAGCTTTTATTGTGCTAATATTTTCACATCACTTAAATCAATAGTTGTAGAAACTGTACCACTATTACTATCGTAAACAAAAGCTAAAACAGCATTACCTGTCACCATTGAAAGATCAATAAGTCCAGTTGTTTCGTAATTATTATCAAAAAAGCCAGTATTAACACCTAAGGCTTCAATTTGAGAACTTCCTATCTCTGTCCATGTTGCATCATCTGGGTTACTACCAGTTGTATAATCATTAGAGTAATATGCTTTTAAAGGCTGTCCGTTACTAAAAGCATCAGCAATTTGCAATAATAGTTGTTCGTCGTCCTGCGCATCAAAATTTATTGAAGGAGAAATTAACCAGCTAACCATATCAACAATTGAACCATTGTCAAAAGCTGAAGCTCTCATATAAGATTCACCACTAAAACTAGCAGCATACCAGTCATCTGTGCCTACTGTATTTGTAACCTCCCAACTTCCTTGACCTCCAGAAAATGTTTCATCAAAAACAACATTAAAATCATCTATATTTAATGGAGTACAACGTGCACTGTTAAACTGTACATCGTTTAAATCGTTAAGTAAGAAAACCAAGTTGTCTCCTCCATAAGATTTTAAAACAACAGCAGAAATACTACCACCATTGTCTGTAGGTAATGGAGTGTTGTAAAAATTAGAGAAAGAACTACTTTCTAATAAGAAGTTAGAATATCCAAATCCTTCACAAGCTTGAAGAGTTCTTTGCGTATCAAAATCTTCATTAGGATCTCCGTATGTGCTACCAGCTAAGTTTGTTGGAAACTGAACGTTATTAACAGTGACAAACATTCCAACATGAGTTTCACTAATTGCAGACAAATTAACTTCTAAAGGCACTATAGTTTCTGTAGTTGTTGATCTAAAGATATTAGAAGAAATTTGGTTAGCAGTAAATTGTCCTACTTCATCATCATCAGTACCACCACCAATAGAAATTACTTCATTAGAATTGTAACCCACATAATTACCTGCAAGTCTAATGTATACTTCTCGTCCAATATTAAATTGGTTATAAGAATCTACTTGATTTATAATTACACCTATAGCTGCTGTTGGGTTTTCAGGAGCATCTTGCATGTAGAACTCTTTATAAAAATTTCCTGTTGCATCAGAAGAACTAACATAGCCCTTTACAACTAAATTATCAGGAATTTGAATAAAATGGTCATAATCAAAACCACTTTGCCCATCTTCATAAGTTTGGTAAAGTGCTTTCAAATCTGCAATTGAAATTTCTATTAAATCACCTGAATTTAGCCCAGCCATGATTTGTGCTAAACCATTATTCTCTGCTTCTCCTAAATCGTTAGGAACTGAATAATCATCATCTTGTACACAAGACGTAATAGCAATAGAAGCTATTAAGATTAGTGTTAATTTTAAAAATTTAATCGTTTTCATAATTGTTTTGTTATTTATTATTTTTCTTTTTCTAGAATCTAAAATACACATTTACAAAGTAATTTGTACCACGTCCATACCAATATTTTGGTCCGAACACTCGTTTTGGGTTAGAGACATCATCTCTTAGTTCTCTATAATTTGCATTTCTACCTTGTTCAAAACCTCCTGTTTTATATTGCTTGTCTAGTAGGTTTCCAACACTAGCAAAAAAGCCAATGTAATATTGGTCTATTTTCCAAGACTTTCCTCCAATAAGGTTAACTACCATATAATCATCAAACTTTTCTTGCTTTAATAATTCTGTAGCGATGTCTTCATTATAATCATTAAATGGTAAACCATCAAGGTCTAGATAAAAGTTTTCTGTTCGAGTTAATGGACTTACATCTACATAAGCGTTAGAGAAAAAGTTTGCTGTTGCACCAAACCACCAGTAATCTGGATCACGATATTCAAAACCAATAGAAGCTGCACGTTGAGGACCACCAGCAATTTTATAATCTTTAAGGTTAGATTGACCAAAATCAAGACCTTCATCACTAAAACTAGACGATGTTAAATATAGATTAGGGTTATTGTCGTAAGTATACTGTCCTACAGATGCTGCACCTTTTAATTTAATAGTTGGTGTAACTTGTGCTTCAATACCTAATTCAACTCCAATGTGTTTTTTATCAATACCTTGTAATACTTCCTGTACAAATGCAGATCCATCAGTTGATAAGTTTCCTTCTCCATCTTCAAACCCAACTAATCCATCTACATAATAAAAGGATATTTCATTAGCATCTTCAATTTTAGAGTAAAATCCAGTAACTTTTGCTTTTACAATAGGAGATCTAAAAATATAGCTTATATCAAACGAGCTTACTTTTTCTTCAGAAATATCTCTAACAATATTTGCATTTTCTCTGGCATTCGAATATGTGTTACGTAAGGAAGGAGCTCTTGTAATATAACCAGCATTAACATCTAATAAATGTTTACCTGTTATTTTATATGTAAATCCACCTTTACCACCAAATCCAGTAAAAGTTAATTCTTTTCCTTTACCTAATGATTCTTCTCCAAGATAATTACTATGCTCCCATAATCCTTCTCTTTGGTATGTTGTATTTGTAACACTAGCAGATAAGAAAAAATCTACTTTATTATACTTAAATTGTCCTTGTGCATATCCAGAAATTACATTAGCAAATAAATTATAATTGTATCTAAATTTATCACCTTCACCAACGATACGATTAGGGTTTTGATTGTCGTATTGAAAACCGTCAAAAGAATCTACGTTAAGGACACCAGAATTAGATCCTAATACATCTATAACTTCACCAAAATTTTCTGATTTTAATCGTTTGTAATTAACAGATGCGTTTAATAAAATATTTTCATTAATCTCAGCACTTAAAATTGAATTTACAGTGAGTTGTTTATCATCACTTCTATCTTCATAAAGTACATAAGCTGCTGGTAAACCACTAATATTATTAGTAACATTAGCATCTATAATTCGATTCCAATCAATTTGTCCATCGTTAATAAAGTTTTGTTCAGCTTCATATGCTCCAGCATTATCAGGACCATCTGTATCAGCTAAAAAGTAACTCGGTAAATTTTGGTAGTAAGCTGGACTTGGGTTTGCTCCACCAGAATAATCTAAACGACTGTTTCCTAAAGAACCAAATTGATAACCTATATTTGTGTTTAATGAAGTTTTGTCTGAAATATCCCAATAATGGTTTAACATTAATATAGGTTCCTTAACTTCTTTAATACGAGAGTTACGTTTTTCTCCATCAAGCCAACCCCAATATTCGTTATACTTTATACCTTTTAGGTCATAAACTTCTTGAGTATTAGGAGAAGATTTACCTCTTCTGTTTGGCGCATAAATAGAAGTGAAGTTTAAGCTATGCTTGTCATTAATTTTCTTCTCAACAGAAGCAAAAAATGAATTAGCATCATATAAAGAAGCATCTTGAAATCCTTCATTTCCCCATCGTCTACCAATAGCAAAACTGTATGCCCAACCACCTTCTACTAACCCAGAAGAATAGCTAGCCATTAAACGGTTAGTATAACTACGATTAGATGATGAATATGTTATACGTCCTCCTTGTCTGTATTTTGAAGCACGTGTATTAATGTTAGATGTTCCTAAAATACCACCAAAATTATAAGCCGAAGGTGTTAAGCCAGTCGTTAGCTCTTGGTTACGCATGACGTCATTAAGTCCTCCCCAATTACTCCACTGAGGTCTTCCATTAAACATTTTATTCATTTCAATTCCGTTAATTAAAACCGAACCATTGTCTGAATCTAAACCTCTTACTCTAAAAAAGGATGAACTAAATTCAAATGCTGCAGTTCGTTGAAAAATGTCTTGAGACGATTGCAGTAATCCAGAAATATTATCTGAAGCACTTGCGTCATCATTAAGCTCGTCGTCTGATAATGTAATTGTAAATAAATCTACAGAATCAGAGACATCAATGTCTAAGGTCATGTCTGTAATATTTACAGTTTGACCTTCGTTTACTACAATTGGATATCTTTTAGTGACATATCCATCTTTAGATATTTTCAAGACCTGTTCTCCTAATGGTACATTAGAAGAAAAAGTAAATTCACCAAAGCCATCTGTAGTTGTGGTTTGTTGTGTTTCTTCAATTGTAATTGTAACATTTGGTATGGGCTCGTTAGTTACAGCATCTTTTACACTACCTTTAATAAGGGTCTGTTGAGCAAAGGCTGAGCTAAAAGAAAAAATCCCAAGTAAAAAAATAATAATACTTTTTTTCATGTTTAATTTTAAAAGTTAATAGTTGCTTGCATTAAATAATAGTTATTTAAGGCGTGCAAATTTACATTATTTATAATAAATATATACTTTTGGCGCAAGATTTGATTAGATATAACAATAACATAATATTTAAACCATGAAATTAAAACATTTTCCAATAGCATTTTTATGCTTCTTTGTGACACTAATTGGATTTTCTCAAGAAGAAAAGAAGAAAAAAACCTTTAAAGTTCATACTGTTGCATTCTATAATTTAGAAAATTTGTTTGATGCAGTTAATGATACAACCAAATTTGATGAAAGAAGTCCAATTATGGAAATGAAGGCTAATAGAGAAGAAGTATATCTAAAGAAAGTACGCAATATGGCAAGAGTTATTGCAGATATAGGATTAGATGTTACAGGAAATTCTCCAGCAGTTATTGGTGTTTGTGAAGTAGAGAATAGGCAAGTTTTGGTAGATGTTGTAAACGACTCTTTGTTAGTTGGTAGAGACTATGGAATTATTCATTACGAATCTCCCGATGCTAGAGGAATTGATGTTGCATTATTATACCAAAAGAAATTATTCAGACCAATAAGTCATAGTTCGCATGAAGTGAAAATATTTGATGATAGAACTAGAAAACGAAAACAAACTAGAGATCAATTATTGGTTTCAGGAGAATTAGATGGAGACCTTATTCATGTCATAGTAAATCACTGGCCATCAAGAAGTGGAGGCGAAGCTAGAAGTAGACCAAAACGTGTGGCTGCTGCAAAAGTGAGTAAACGTTTAAGCGATTCATTGCAATCTATTGATCCTTATGCTAAGATTTTTATTATGGGAGATTTAAATGATGACCCAACAAACGATAGCGTAAAGAAAGTAATTGGAGCTAAAAGTGATAGAAAAGAGGTTGGTTTAAAAGGAATTTATAATCCTTATGAGAACATGTTTAGAAAAGATGGTTTAGGAACAACTGCTTATAGAGATGCCTGGAGTTTGTTTGATCAAATTATGTTTTCGAAGCCTTTATTAGAAAAAGATTACTCGTCGTATAGGTTTTATAAAGCAGAAATTTATAACCGTAATTATTTAATTAGTAAGCATGGACGTTATAAAGGTTATCCTTTGAGAAGTTTTTCTAATGGAGGATTTACAAACGGATTTAGTGATCACTTTCCTGTATACGTGTATCTTGTTAAAGAAGCTGAAAATCAATAAGTATAATGTCAAATTATAATAAAAAAAAGCGCAAATTGTAATTTGCGCTTTTTTTATTAATCATTAAAACCAGTTAGACCAAGGTATTCTTGTTAGAACGAGTATAAGACCTAAGGTATAAAATATGGCTAAAACTTTAAACTTTGGAGTTGAAGTTAGTTTCTTTTTGTGTTTTGAATAACCTATAGTTATTAAAGTAACAGCTAAAATTCCTATGAAAGGATGTTCTACGGCTAACAGCCTTCCAAAAGAATCCAAACCACCCATTCCGTTATTTGAAATATTTTTTAATCCCAATGGAGATATAAAATATAAAACTAAACCAATTAGGATTTGAATGTGTGTTACAATAAGTGTAAAAAGGGAAATTCTAAAATCAATAGCATGAAATTCTTTTTTTCCAAAAAACTTAGTCAATGCATTTAAGCTAGCAATAATAATCATAGCTAAAACTAAATAAGCCCAATAAGAATGAATCATTTGAAGCGTACTATACATAAGATGTAATTTAAATAGTTAACACTGCAAATGTAGTAATTATATAGAGATGCATTAAGATATTTAGCATTTAGAAAAAAAGAGCATCATAAATGACACTCTTTTTATATCTATAATCTAATAGCAATTTACTTTACTGTTAAAGTATATTGTGGTGTTGGATTCATCGGACAAAAATACACGTATTCTCCTTTTTCTAAATGTGTTACATTTGAACTTTCAGTTGTATTATTATCTACTGCTTTTGTAACGTAAGCAGTCTTGATATGGTTTTCGGGTTTTGAAGCATCCTTTCCTTTTGGCACTAAAACAAAACCTACTTGATGCCCAACATTGTTGTTTTTAATTTCAAAAATATAAGCGCCTTCTTTTAAAGTGACTTCTTTTTGAGTAAATTCTCCTTTAGTTTGTTCTAAAGACACTACAGTTGCTTTAGAATGTTTCATCATTTTGTCTTGTGCATTTGTTCCAAGTGTAAATGCTAAGATGATTACCAGTGTTGAAATGATTTTTTTCATGATTCTTAATTTTATATGGTTTATGATTAAATAGATTCTAGTTCAAGCGCTTGTGCTACCGGAAAATCTACAGGTACTTTTGTTGTACTGTGTATATAATTTGAAATGGTTTTGTCTCCAACTAATGAAATAACATCAATCAAATTTCCTTTTGTGTAACCTTGGTTAAAGAAGTTTTCTAAAACAGTATCATCTGTTTTTCCTCTGTTTTCTGTAATGTTTTTAGCCAATTTTGCTAAGGCATCTAATTTTGAATTTACCGAAGAAAATCCAGCTCTTAACTCCAAAATTTGAGCATCTGTAAATCCGTTCATTTTTCCAATTGCTGTGTGAGCAGATAAGCAATAGATACAATCATTTACTTGACTTACAGCTAAGTTGACCACTTCTTTTTCTTTTGCAGATAATGAAGTTTTAGCATTTGAAAATGTTAAGTAGTTTTCAAGTGCTGTATCGCTATGTGCATAAGTTGCAAATAAGTTTGGTACAAAGCCCAAAGCCTTATTTAAGTTGTCAAAAATCGCTTGGTTGTTAGTGCTTACGTTTTCTCTTGTTGGTACATTAAATGTGTTCATAATTTTTCAATTTTTAGTTCTGAAATCTTTCAGAATGTTATTATTTATTTTGATGTGTTTTGTGAGTACAAAGTTGCAACATGACTAAAGGTTTTAAAATGAATGATTTTCCTTTCAACATGTCAATTTTTCCCTTTACAATTATTATGTGCTTATATGAGGTCTTTCAGCATCACAATAGTAATCGTGAATGTGTTTGTGCTCACAATGTGCTTCTTTAACTTGCAAAGTGTTTATAATTCGTTTAGGACTTTTTCTAAATATTTCAATGAGATTGAAAATAGAGTTGTTTCGTGTTTTCATCTTATAATTGTTTTAATTATTACAATGCAAAGATGCGGATAGAGTTGTGGTGAAAGAATGAAGAATTTACCCTAAGACTTGTCAATTTTTCCTAAACGGAAGCTTTGTGTTGTTTTTTAAAGTCTGAAGGCGAAAGCGAAGTATACTTTTTAAACAAACGACTTAAATGTGAAGCGTCTTCAAAACCAACCTCGTAGGCAATCTCTTTTGAAGTTTTGTTGGTGTACATTAACAGTCGCTTAGATTCTAGTACAATACGTTCGTGAATGATTTGTAAGGGACTTCGGTTGAGTTTGGCAAAGTTATTAGAAAGTGTTTTTGGTGACTTAAATAACTTTTCAGCATAAAAACCAACACTATGTTCCGTTTTAAAATGATGCTCTACTAAAAAATTAAACGAACGTAGTAAGTCAACTTTAGAGCTTTTAGCAGTTTCAGCAATACCTTCTTTAGCTTTAAGCAAACGTGTACTTTTAATGATAAATCTTGCCATTAGCATTCTTAACATTTCTGCTTGAATATTATCTTTGGTCTCTAACTCTTCAATAAAAACTTCGTGAAGTATTTGAAATTTATGCTGCTCTGTTTTATCTAAATGTATAATTGGAATGTTAATGTTTCCGAAGAACAAAATTCCAACACAACTCACTTCTTCATCATGATCTTTAATGCAATAAAACTCTCTGTTAAACTGATACACAATTGCATTTTGTCCATCTATATATTGTAAATATTGAATTGGTGTTAAGGCTAAAATGCTATGTGGTTTTATAGTCAACGGAATACTATCTATTACAACATCAATAGCTTCGTTTTGAGCCCAAATAAAGGTGTATAATTCGGTTTGCTTAGGAGATTTGAAGGATTCAAGATCGGCTTCATTTCCAATAGTGAAAATTGCGTTAGTTGAAAACTCTTTAAAATGATGTGTCATGTTCACTAAGTCTACTTAGCGAATAAAACATTACAATATGAAGTGAGAAGTTAGGCTACTTTTTTAATTAAGTCGAAGCAAGGACATTTTTTACAACGCTTAAATTCCGACTTTTTATACTTTTTACAGCATTTAGATTTTACCTTGCCTAAGGTATCAAAGCCAGACGATTGAAGCACTTTAATGCGCTCTTTTTTAAGTTTTTTGTCTTTCTTTTTTTTGCCCATTGAACTAAACAATGACGCAAAAGTAACTATTTAAATTTAATCTAAATAAATATTTAACATTTATCCAGCAGTTGGATCAATGGCATTAGAACTTACAACGCTTAATTGTTGAATATCTCTATCAAATAAGTACAATCCACCTTTGTCGTCACCAATCATATTAATTTTATCAAGAATAGTTCTGGCTGTTGCTTCTTCTTCAATTTGTTCAGAGACATACCATTGTAAGAAATTATGGGTTGCATAATCTCTGTTTTCTAATGAAATATGAACGAGTTCATTAATGCTTTCAGAAACAAAAATTTCGTGTTTAAGAAGGTCTTCAAACATGTCTTTAAAAGAACTAAAAGTTACATTTGGCGCTTTTAATTCTGAAACATGAGCGTGTCCACCACGTTCGTTAACAAACTTGATTAATTTAAGCATGTGTTCACGTTCTTCGTCTGATTGGTCGTACATAAAATTTGAAATGCCTTCCAAACCTTTTACTTCAGCCCAAACAGCCATAGCCAAATAGACTTGTGAAGATTCTGCTTCGATGCGAATTTGTTTATTTAATGCGTTTTCTATGGTTTTTGATAACATAACGGTCTTGTTTTTTACAAAGATAGGCAGATATCAACACAAATGAAATGCCTGTTCGTTATTTGGAATTATTCTCTTTTAAAAGAATAATTCTTGTGCAAGCCTGAAGGTATTAGCATGCGCTTCAACAATAGTTTTAATTTCTGGACTATAACCTCCTCCCATACTACACATGACAGGAATACGATTTAACTTACAGGTTTCTAAAACAAAACGGTCGCGTGCTTTACAACCTTCAATAGATAAAGCAAGTTTGCCAAGTTTGTCTGAGGCTATGATATCTACACCACAGAGATAATAAATAAAATCTGGTTGTTGTTGCTGAATTAATTTTGGAAGTGTTTTCTTTAGAATGATTAAGTACTCCTCATCTTTTGTGTTTGTCTCTAAAGCAATGTCTAAATCGCTTGTTTCTTTTTTAAACGGATAATTTGCTTTACCATGCATAGAAAAGGTAAAAACAGAGTCGTCGTCATGAAAAATTTCAGCAGTTCCATTACCTTGATGTACATCTAAATCAACTATTAAAATGCTTTTTGCTAAACCTAGTTTTTGAAGGTATCGTGCGCCAATGGCTTGATCATTTAATAAGCAAAAGGCTTCTCCTCTATTAGTATAAGCATGGTGAGTGCCTCCAGCAATATTCATAGCAACACCATGGTTTAATGCAAATTCACTTGCTTTAATAGTGCCATCTGCAATAATAATTTCGCGTTTTATTAATGCTTTACTTAAAGGAAAGCCTATTTTTCGAGCAGCGCGTTTGTCTAGCGTTAATTGTTTTAAATCTTGATAATACGCTTGGGTATGCACCCGAAGAATGTGTTCACACTCTGGGATTTTAGGTTTGAAAAAATTAGCTTCAGAACAAGTGCCTTCATAAAGTAACTGTTCAGGAAGCAACTCGTACTTTAACATCGGGAAACGATGACCTTCGGGTAGTGGGTGTTTGTAAATGGGATGGTGTGCTATTTTGAGCATGTTAGCTTATTGGCAAACCACTTTTTACAGCATTATCCGGATTTACAAATACTAGTTTTCCTTCAGGTGTTTCGGTCATTAAAATCATGCCTTCACTTTCTACACCTCGTAAAGCTCTAGGAGCTAGATTTACCAATACAGTCACTTGTTTTCCAATTACTTCCTCAGGTGTAAAACTTTCAGCAATTCCAGAAACTATGGTTCTGGTATCGATTCCTGTATCTACTTTTAAAACCAAAAGTTTTTTTGCTTTTGGCATTTTTTCGGCTTCTAAAATAGTACCAACACGAATGTCGAGTTTTGTAAAATCTTCAAAAGTGATGGTGTCCTTTTGTGGTTCAACTTCTTTATTGGCAGCTTCGTTGGCTTTTTTGCTAGCCTCTAATTTATCGAGTTGCTCTTGAATGGTTTGGTCTTCTATTTTAGTAAATAACAGTTCTGGTTTTCCTTGTTGTATGGTATGGCCAGATGGCAATAAAACGTCTTTAGATGAAATTTCTGTCCATAAGTTCTCTATACAATTCTCCTTTGTCGAATCACTCGAACTGACCTTATTGTCATTCTGAGCTAAGCGAAGAATCTGTTTAAGCTTTTCAGAAGTAAACGGTAAAAACGGTTCACTTAAAGTGGCTAAAGCGCTTGCTATTTGAAGCGCAACAAACATAATCGTTTTTGTACGAGCTTCATCGGTTTTGATTAATTTCCAAGGTTCTTCATCGGCTAAGTATTTGTTTCCTAGTCGTGCTAAATTCATCAATTCTTGAGAGGCTTCTCTAAAACGATAACGCTCTATAGAACTTTCAATAACAGCTGGATACGCTTTTACTGCAGCTAAAGTGGTTTCATCAACTTCAGAAAACACTGAAGGTTCTGGAACGATGCCATCATAATATTTATTCGTTAAAACTACAACACGATTGATAAAGTTTCCGAAGATAGCAACCAACTCATTATTGTTTCTGGCCTGAAAATCTTTCCAAGTAAAATCATTGTCTTTACTTTCTGGAGCGTTAGCAGTTAAGGCATAACGCAACACATCTTGCTGATTTGGAAAGTCTTTTAAATAATCTGGCAACCATACAGCCCAATTTTTAGAGGTCGACAATTTATTGCCTTCTAAATTTAAAAATTCGTTAGCTGGCACATTATCTGGTAAAATGTATGAGCCTTCAGCTTTTAGCATCGACGGAAAAATAATGCAGTGAAATACAATATTATCTTTACCAATAAAGTGTAGAAGTTTGGTGTCTTTGTCTTTCCAATAAGGTTCCCAATCTTTTCCTGTTTGTTGAGCCCATTCTTTGGTCGCCGAAATGTATCCAATAGGCGCATCAAACCAAACATACAATACTTTGCCTTCGCCTCCTGGAACAGGAACAGGAATTCCCCAATCTAAATCTCTGGTTACAGCTCTTGGACGTAAACCATCATCAATCCACGATTTTACTTGTCCGTAAACATTAGGTTTCCAATCTTTTTTATGACCTTTTAAAATCCATTCTCTAAGAAATTCTTCATGTTTGTTGAGTGGTAAAAACCAATGTTTGGTTTCTTTTAAAGTTGGTACATTTCCTGTAATAGCCGATTTAGGATTAATCAAATCAGTAGCATTTAAGCTCGAGCCACAGTTTTCACATTGATCACCATAAGCATCTTCATGTCCACATTTCGGACAAGTTCCAGTCACGAATCTGTCGGCTAAAAACTGATTGGCTTCCTCGTCGTATAACTGTTGCGTGACTTCTTCGACAAACTCATGTTTATCATACAAAGTTTTAAAAAACTCTGAAGCAGTTTCATGATGAATTTTAGCAGAAGTACGTGAGTAGTTATCAAATGTAATTCCGAAATCTTCAAACGATTGTTTTATAATTGCATGGTATTTATCTACAATATCTTGAGGTGTTACACCTTCTTTTTTAGCTTTAATTGTAATAGGAACACCATGCTCATCACTACCACAAATAAACGCGACATCATTTCCTGTTAATCGTTTAAAACGCGCATAAATATCTGCAGGAACATAAACACCAGCTAAGTGACCAATATGAATTGGACCATTAGTATATGGTAAAGCAGCAGTAATTGTATATCTTTTTGGAGTATTCATTTTTATAAACTAAATGTCAGGTCGAGCGCAGTCGAGACCTGTTTTTTACCTCTCGCAAGCTGCGCTTCTATCTGTAAATGAAACTATATTTTCATTCTTGATAATGCTCGAGGAGACAATTTACTTAAATCATTAAGTATTTAAAATAAAGCCACAAAAGTACATATTTTAAGAGCGATTTGGAAAAAAAATGTACTTTTACATTATGTCGAAAATTCATTGTTTTTTGTTCTTGAGTTGTGTGTTTTTTTACTTCGGAAATCTTAGTGCTCAAGAGGAATTAATTCAGCAAAATCAAACCGCTTTGATACAACCACCTTATTTAAAAATTGGAGATACAGTAGCAATAGTTGCACCTTCAGGAATATTAAAAAATCGAAATGATGAAGTAGAACAGGCTGTTGCACTGTTAGAAAGTTGGGGTTTACATGCTATTGTTGGAAAATATGTTTTTAGTAAAGCCGATCATTTTGCAGGAACAGATGATGAGCGTTGTGAAGATTTTCAAAAGGCTTTAGATGACCCAAAAGTTAGTGCGATTTGGTGCGCAAGAGGAGGTTATGGAACTGTTAGAATACTCGATAAATTAGATTATACAGCATTTAAAAAACATCCGAAATGGATTATTGGTTATAGTGATATTACTGCTTTACACAATCAAATTCATAACGAAGGTTATCAATCGATTCATGCCTTGATGTGTGTGAGTTTAACTAAAGATTTGAATGATATAAAGGCAACTCTTGAAACGTTTAAATCGACCATTTTTGGCAATCCTGTAAACTATACTTTAGAAGGTTCAAATTATAACAGAGTAGGAGTTGCTTCTGGGCAACTAGTAGGAGGTAATTTAACGATGTTGCATACCATGTTAGGTTCAAAAACAAGTTTGGACATGTCTGGAAAAATCTTGTTTATTGAAGAGATTGGCGAATACAAATACCATATTGATAGAATGCTTCAGAGTTTAAAACGAGCTGGTTATTTTGATAACTGTAAAGGTGTGATTGTTGGTGATATGAGTAAACTTAGAAAAAACACCACACTTTGGGGAACGTCTGTAGAACAATTGGTTTTAGATGCTTTAGCAGACTACGATTTTCCGATAGCCTTTAATATGCCAGCAGGTCACGAACAAGACAATCGTGCTATGGTATTAGGTAAAGTAGTTGAATTGAAGGTTGAGAAAGATTCGTCGTCAGTTATTTTTAAATAGTAGATTGTAATAATTTTTAAACCACAAATAGTACTTCAAACCATTCAGTTTTAAATGTCAAAAAAGTGCAAAATAAATGTGAATTGACTACATGTTTCTCATATTTATCATTTATTTGTAGAGCTTATGAAAAGACACATTTATATCGTTCTTATTGTATTTTCGATTCTAAATTTATCCTCTTGCCATCAGGAGGATTCGCAAATAGAGATCACCAAAATAGCACTTCGAGATATTGGTAATAAGTTATTGCTATCTAATCAAGATTCAACGTCTTTAGTGTTACCTATTAAAAAAATTGATTCTAAAACGTACGAATTATCCTTTCAGCAACAGCTTTCTATACAACCAGACAGCCTAGTTAATTTTGTAGAAAAAAGTATCGCGAAAGCGAATTTACCCAATGCGTATTATGTTGAGGTGTTTCAGTGTATTGATAATGAAGTTGCTTATAGTTATAAAATGAAGAATACAGAGGAGGAAAGCATTATTCCATGTGGTGGACGTGATTTACCTTCAAAATGTTATACGATTCAAATAGGCTTTCAAAACGACGACAAGCATTCTTCAATGATTTTTCTCTGGTTGATATTACCAGTAATTGTAGTTTTTGGAGTTTTAAATAGGCAAAAGAAGAAAAAATTAAAGTCACAAAATGATTCTTTATGTTATAAAATTGGGAATTATAAGTTTGATAAAGATCAGAGTAAATTGTTATATGTTGAAAAAGAAATTAGTCTTTCAAAAAAGGAATGTGAACTTTTAGAAATTTTATGTGACAACTTAAATGAAGTCGTTAAAAGAGATGAATTGTCTAAACGCGTTTGGGAAGATCATGGCGTTTTTGTTGGTAGAAGTTTAGATACTTATATTTCTAAATTGAGGAAAAAACTGAAGGAAGATGCTTCCATAAAAATCAGCAACGTTCATGGTGTTGGTTATAAGTTAGAGGTGTCAAAACAATAATTAATTCATCGTATGGCAAATCATAACAATTTAGGAAAACAAGGCGAAGATTTAGCAGTAGAATTTTTGCTAAAACAAGGTTATGAAATTCTTGAACGCAACTTTATGTTTCAAAAAGCCGAAGTTGATATTATAGCCAAAAAAGAAAATGTGCTTGCTGTTGTTGAAGTAAAAACACGTTCTACTAATGCATTTGGTAATCCGCAAGATTTTTTAAAACCGAAACAAATTCAACGTATTGTAAAAGCAGTAGATCATTATGTGACATCAAATCAACTCGATGTTGAGGTACGTTTTGATATTGTTGCTATTGTAAAAAATCAGCATCAATTTGATATTGAGCATTTAGAAAATGCCTATTATCATTTTTAAGGTTAAGCTATACTTTTAACAAACTCTAAGAACACATTTTTGTGACGTTCAAGATCCATATTTGGCGATAAGGCTACACGAGCAATATAATCTTTATCACCTTCTTTAGTGGTTCCTTGTGTTGATGTTGCAGGAATTGTCCAATAGCATCCTTTAAGCTGACCATAACTCACACAGTATTTACTTTCGTTAGGAATTTCGGTAATCATTAAATGAATCAATTTATGATTTAAGGCTCTTTTATAAGTTTCTTTGTCTTCAGCAGTTGCGCCTTTAGTTGGAAGGTCTAATGAAAATACTGAAGGCATAAAACCTTGTTTTGCTAAGGCTTCGGAAACAAAATTGATTTTTGCTTCTGGTAAAGTGTCTTGAATGAAGTTTACAAATTCTCGAGTATTTTTATAAGCATCAATAATTCGTTGATTCATTGAAGGTAATTGCTTGGCTAAAATTTCCATTTGATGAGGCGTTGCTTCATTATCACAAAGCATCAAATGTGTTTCAATGTATTTCATTAAGGTTTCAGCTTTAGTATTACCTACACAATAACCAGCAGTGCATTGTCCACCACTTGGAAATTTTGATCCACTAGCATAAGAAATAGTTCGAACCGTTGAAAGTACTTTGCCATCGCCTAAAAAATGAACATTCGGACAAAAGGTTTGATCTAAAATAAAAACAGGATCGATAGCAATATTGCCAGTAGAAGTATGGCGAACTTTTTCAAGCGTTGCTTTTAATTGTAAAAGATCTGGAACTTCAACTCTTGGATTTGTTGGGATTTCGGCAATAATAAAAGGAACAGCATCTTCTTTGGCTATGTTGTTTAAAACCATTTCAATACTTTGTACCATATCATGATCACCATCAACAGGTAAATCCATAACCTCTACATTGTTAAAACAAGCAGCTATGCGTCTCGCTTGGTCGTTTGTACCTCCATAACAATTAGGAGGCACCACAAATTTAATAGCTTTTCCTTTATGATGCTCTTGCGCATGTTGTACTAATCCCATCATAATGGCATACTGAATGGAAAGTCCGCTTGATCCAACTAAAGGTTTTGTTGTTGTTCCTGTAATAGACTTAATAGTCTCTAAAACCACAGAGTTATTATTACTGTTATATTGTGGTTTAACTGAAGGTGTTTCGGTAAGAATTTTTAAAGTTTCAAGACAGTTAATTGGCGTCATTGCAATGGTTTCTCGTCGTCTTACATGTTGAATGTCTGAAACATAAGCATTGTTTTGAGCGCCATTTATTAGCAATACACTTCCTAAGGCATCGTAAAAACTTACAAAAAAGTCGATATTAGGATGAAGTTCTTCAAATGAAAACGTATTGTCTTCCGAAATAAAAATAGTGCTTCCATCAAACTTTGAAACTTCATCTAAAGCATCTACTTTTTTTAATTCAAAAGTATAGCCATAAACAGCTTTTAAAACTTCCATATTAAAGGCTTCAGGTAAACTGTCTTTATATAAAATAAGCGTGTTTTTATTAGCTAATAAATTCTGTCTTAGAATTGCTAGTACAGGAATCGTGTTTGACGAAAAACTAATAACTTGTTCTGCGTTTAAGTTATGGCAACGAGCAATTGCCCATTCTAACACACAAGATAACGGATGACCTAATCGAATATAATCGTAAGCTGTAGGCAATTGGTTAAGCGCAGCAGTTTCATAATTATTTTGATTAAATAAGGTTTCAAACTGCTCTAAAAATTCTGTTTTAGCTAATGCTTCGTTGTAAATGTCAAGTCTGTGAGTTGTTAGATTTAGCCAATTACTTGGTGAATGCTCTAATACATTTTTTATATAACTTATAATACGATTGTCTTTCATAATTAGTTACTTGGTGTGCTTTGGGTATTGAGTGACTTTTGTCGTTATTTATAAAAATTCATTTCATCTAGATATTCCCAAACGTGTTCAGGTAGCATTGGTCTAACATTTTTTCCGTCTTTGATAGATTTTCTTATAAATGTTGAAGACAATTGCATGATAGGAGCTGAAATGTTATGAATTTTAGGATGCTCGTTAAACTGAGTGTCGATTTTTCCTTCAGAAATTCTAGGATACACATAAATGTCGTGATTGTCTAAAATGAGTTCATAGTTTTTCCATTTATGAAAACTTTTTAGATTGTCTTCTCCCATAATTAGTGCAAACTCGTCCTTAGGATATTTTTCTTGAAGGTAAGTTAATGTGTTAATGGTGTAGTTAGGTTGAGGTAAATTAAATTCAATATCGCTAGGCTCTAATTTTAAATAATCTTTTGTGGCTTGATAGACCATTTGGTAACGCTGACGATTATCTAAAAGCGAACTTTTCTTTTTAAACGGACTATGAGGTGTTACCACAAACCAGATTTTGTCTAAGTTACTGTATTCTGCTAAATGGTTAGCTATAGTTAAATGTCCAACATGAATAGGATTAAATGTTCCGAAATACAAACCTATTTTCATGAGCTAATCGTTTATAAAATCTGATACTAATTTATAAGCATTTTCTAATGCTACCTCTAAATCTTTATTGAGAACAATTTCATCAAACAAAGGTGCAGTTGCTAATTCTGCAGGAGCTTTAGCAACTCGCATGCTAATTTTTTCTGGGCTTTCTTCACCACGTTCTTTTAGTCGAATAATAAGTTCGTTTAAATCTGGTGGTTTAACAAAAATGGCTAAGGTTTCTTCAGGAAATTTTTTCTTAATACGTAAACCTCCAGATACGTCTATATCAAAAATAACATGTTTACCTTTAGCCCAAATGCGTTCGATTTCGGTTTTTAAAGTGCCATAAAAATTATCGCGATACACTTCTTCCCATTCTAAAAACTCGTCGTTTTTAATTTTGTTTTTAAACGCTTTTAAATCAAGAAAGTAGTAGTCTTTACCATCAATTTCTTGTCCGCGTTTTTCTCTAGACGTTGCCGAAATTGAAAACTCTAAATTGAGTTCTTCTTGTTTTAATAAATGCCTTACTATAGTTGTTTTTCCAGAACCTGAAGGTGCTGAAAATACAATTAGTTTGCCTTTTTTTATGTTTTTTATTTCTGACACAGAGTATGTTTGGGTGTTTTATATTGTCACGTTGAACGCAGTTGAAACGTTTTTTATGAGGTTTTTCACTTTGCTTATAATGACAATTGTGTTTGTTAATTTATTAAAGCACATTCAATAATTGTTCCTTAATTTTTTCAAGCTCATCTTTCATTTGAACGACCAGTTTTTGCATTGGTGCATAATTAGATTTTGAACCAATGGTATTGATTTCTCGTCCCATTTCTTGAGCGATAAATCCTAATTTTTTTCCGTTAGAATCGTTAGATTTTAGCGCTTTTAAAAAGTACTCTAAGTGATTTTTTAAACGTACTTTTTCTTCAGTAATATCAAATTTTTCGATATAATATACCAGTTCTTGTTCAAATCGGTTTTCGTCAACTTTTTCTTTAATTTCGGCAATACCTCTATTTAATCGTTCGCGAACACCTTCAATACGCTCTGGATCCATTTTAATAACGTCTTCTAATAAATTAGAAATGTTCTCCACTCGAGCTATAAAGTCGGTTTCAAGACTTTTACCTTCATCAATTCTATATTGTTGAATTTTTGAAATACTGTCATCAATAACTTCAGCAATTTGTTTCCATTCACCTTCATCAATTTCATCACGTTCGGTTGTTACAGCATCTGGAAGTCTGATGGCCATTTTTAATAATTCGGTATCGTCACCATCAACAACATCTTTTAATTGTTTGATGTATTGATTGACTACTGTTTTATTAATTTGTGTTGAGGTTTCTTCACCTGTAATTTCCATAAACAGTGAAAAATCAACTTTTCCTCTTACCAATTTAGAAGCGATTAGTTTTCTAATACTTAATTCTTTTTCACGATAAAGTGATGGCATTCTGGCATTGAGATCTAAATTTTTACTATTTAAAGATTTGATTTCAATAGATATTTTTTTGGTTGGAAGTTGTATTACAGATTTTCCGTAACCAGTCATTGATTGTATCATATGCGATTTAAAAAAGTTGAACAAAGGTAAGCAAAATCATCATGTTTTAATTCATCTCCTATGTTTAAAGCTTTAACTTTGCGTTTTTAAAATTTTAAAAGATGTATAAAAAGGAATTTGAAATACGTTGGAGCGATGTTGATGCTAATGGTCATCTGGCAAATTCAGCTTATGTTAACTTTATGAGTCATACTCGTGTTGAATTTTTAAAAGAAAATGGCTTACCAATTAAAAAGTTATTGGATAACGGAATTGGACCTGTAGTATTTTCTGAACAGGTGTATTACTTCAAAGAATCCTTTCTTGGTGATACGATTGATGTTAGTTTAGCTGTTTCTGGATTGAGCGAAAATGGTAAGTTTTTTAAATTTGAGCACAATTTTTATAACAAGCAAGGGAAACATCTTGCAACTTGTGATATTACAGGATCATGGATTGATCTTAAGCAAAGAAAACTGACAGCTTTACCTACAGAACTACAACATAAATTGATGGATCTTCCAAAGACAGATGATTTTAGGCAACTTACTAAGGACGAAATGAGGTCTGCAGGAAAAGCTCCTAAGGATTTAAGCTGAAGCTTTTGGTTTTTTAGTCACCAAATAAACACCTGAAAAAATGAGAACCATTGCTCCTAATTTAATTGGACTTACAGCATCAACTCCCATTATAATTGCAAATACACCAGCTATAACAGGTTGTAAATAAATAAAGGTTCCTACTGTAGATGCTTTTAAAGAATTAAGTGCTAATGGATTTAAGAGGTAGGTTCCAAAAGTTGCACCAATAATTACAAACAATACTGAAAACCATATATAAGGCGTAAAGGTATGCCATTGTATTTCTAAAGTTTCTTGATATCCAAAAGGTAATGTAAACAAAATACCAAATAAAAATAACCATTTTATAAACGTAAACGGATGGTATTTAGCCGTTAGCTTTTTGATAATAATAACATATATACTGTAAGAAATTGCATTTATAAATATGCATAAATTTCCTAAGGCTACATTGTCACCAACTCTAGTTGATTTCCCTAAGGCAGTAAGTAAAACACCTCCAGAAAAGGCGAAAATGATACCCATAACCTTTAACTTTGTTAGTTTTTCATCAAGAAAGAAAATAGATAAAACCAATATAATTACAGGAGTAATGGTCATAATTACTGAAGCATGAATTGGTGTAGTTAATTCTAAGCCTTTTAAAAACAGAAGCATATTTATGCCAACTCCAAAAAGTGCGGCAAAAAATATAGTTATAAAGTCCTTTTTTTCGATTTTTTCTTTTTTAAAGAAGAAACCAAACAACCAAAACAATAGTGTAGCTCCAACAACTCTTAAAAGTACAAAAGCAAATGATTGAATAAAGCCTTCATTGATTACAGTTTTGGCATACGTATAGTTTAGTCCATATAAAAGCTGAACCAAAAATACTGCAAGTAATGCAAATTTTCTACTATTCATGAGAATGGATAAAAGCCTTAGCGGATTCTACGGTTTTAGCACTATTACCAATAAAAATGTTGTCTTTTACAACAATAACAGGACGTTTTAAAAAGGTGTAATGATTTAAAATATAATGTTTGTAATCGGCTTCACTTAAATTCATGTCTTTAAGTCCCATGTCTTTATAAAGCTTTGCTCGTCGACTAAACAATGCTTCATAACTACCAGCTAAATTTTTAAGATGCTCAATTTGTTTTACTGTAATGGCTTCGGTTTTTATCTCCTGAAAACTAAAATCATTAGGTAGGTTTAATGTTTTTATTATTCTTTCACAGGTATTACATGTTTTAAGATGGTATACTTTTTTCATGATTATAAAGCTTTAAAGACAGTAATTTTGTTGCTGCAAAGTAACTAGATTTAAAAAGAAAATTAGTTACTTTTAACGAAAATTTACAGGCACATGGATTATTATGCTATTGCATCAATTTTAATGGTTATATCTGCACTTTTTGGTTATATAAATGTCAGGTTTTTAAAGCTTCCAATAACGATTGGGTTAATGCTGATAACTATTGTGTTTACTATAGTAATTGTAGCTATAGGTCAATTTGATGACACCTTATTACTTCGTGAAAAAGAATTGATTTCTCAAATTGATTTTAAAACAGTACTACTAGATATCATGCTGAGTTTTTTACTGTTTGCAGGTGCTTTGCACACCAATTTTAATCAGTTAAAAATTCAACGCGCTCCTGTGCTTGTTTTTGCAACACTTGGTGTGTTAGTGTCTACATTTTTGGTTGGAATTTTTATGTATTATATGTTTGGTCTGTTTGACTTTCATATTGATTTTATTTACTGCTTATTGTTTGGAGCATTAATATCTCCAACCGATCCAATTGCAGTACTCGGAATTTTAAAAAAGGCAAACGCACCAAAAAAACTAGAGGCTAAAATTGTTGGAGAGTCTTTGTTTAATGATGGCGTTGGAGTTGTTGTGTTTTTAACCATATTCTCTATCGCTAAAGCTCCCAATAAAGCTGTTGATGTTACTGAAATATTACAATTGTTTGGTGTTGAGGTTTTAGGTGGAATTATACTCGGACTCATTTTAGGATATCTTACTTATAAGCTATTGAAGTCTATTGATAATTATGAAGTTGAAGTTATTATTACCATTGCAACTGTAATGGGAGGAAGTCTTTTAGCTCATAAACTACACATGTCTGCGCCTTTAGCTATGGTAACTGCTGGACTTATTGTTGGTCATGATACCATTAGAAACACATCAATGTCTGAAATCACCGAAGCTTATGTCGATAAGTTTTGGGAGTTGATAGATGTGCTTTTAAATACCATCCTGTTTGTTATGATTGGTATGGAAATGTTAGTATTAACCTTTGAATTTAACTATATTATGGCTGGCTTAATTGCTGTGCCAATAGTTTTACTTTGTAGATATTTATCGTTATGGCTTCCAATTAAATTCTATGCTAAGAAACTTGAGTTTGTTCCTAATACCAATTTAATTATGACTTGGGGAGGATTACGAGGTGGTATTTCTATCGCATTAGCATTAAGTCTTACTCGAGAGATGCATCGAGAATTATTTCTTGTTATTACTTATATTATTGTCGTTGTTTCTATAATTGGTCAAGGGTTAACGGTTGAACCCATAATAAAGCGTTTAGCCAAAAAAGCAGATTAGTGCTTATTTAAATAAGAACTAATGTCTTCATAAGGAATTGTAAATTCAATAATACCTTGCGAATAGGATGCAATTTCATAAGGGTTGTATAATACAATCAGGCCTTCATCACTAAAACCTAAACTTTCTGGAAGCTGAAAATCTTTTCCGAAGAAAATAGCTTCCATTGAAACATCAGATTTAAGCTCTTCTTTTAATTGCTTGGCGATTATTTCTGAAAGAGCATCTATAGTATTAAACAATTCAGTCTTAGAATATAATTTACCAGTTTGCGGATTAAAATTGAAGAATGTAATATTCGTATTTCCATGTGCTCCACCTGTGTCTAAATATGAATTTATTGCTATACAAATAATCTCAGTAGAGCGATACGTAATTTCACCATCAATAAAGGCTTCCCATTTTTGAGAACTCTCTGGGAAATCGGTTTTAAAACTTACAAAATCAGCATTAAAACGCTTTATCGCATCACCAATTGAAAGGTTGGTTAAGGAGTCTTCGCCTAAGTTCATTTGATTTACGATATAATTTTGAATCGTGGTATTAATAAGTTCAGAAACTGCATTGTCTCCTTCGGCTTTAGGATAATTTATAGAGATTTCTGCATCTTTAGACGCTTCAAAATGATCTTCTTTAAATTCAATTTTTATCTCTTCACTACAAGAGAAAACTAGGCTCAAAGTAATTATTAAAATAAATGTTTTTTTCAAAATCTTGTGCAATGTGTTAAACATTCAATAAAGGTATTATATACATTTGAATACAACGAATTAAAGTTTTAATTTGTTGCTTATTGTAATAGATTAAAACCATTTCAGAAAATAGAGTTTATGAAATTTAACACCAAAACCATACATGGAGGTCAACAACATGATCCTGCTTACGGAAGCGTGATGCCACCAATTTATCAAACGTCAACATATGCGCAATCGACTCCTGGTAAGCACAAAGGATATGAGTATTCAAGAACGCATAATCCAACGAGAAATGCCTTAGAGAATGCTTTGGCAAGTATTGAAAATGGAAATTTCGGATTGGCATTTGGTTCTGGTTTAGCAGCTATCGATGCTGTGATAAAGTTATTGCAACCTGGAGATGAAGTTATTTCTACTAATGATTTATATGGAGGAACTTATAGGTTGTTTACAAGTATATTTAAGAAGTTTGGAATTGTTTTTCATTTTGTTGGAATGAATAACGCATCTCAAATAGAGACTTATATCACTAAAAAAACGAAGCTGATTTGGGTAGAAACACCAACCAATCCAATGATGAATATTATAGACATTAAAGCTACTGCTAAAATAGCTCAACAACATAAAGTGTTATTTGCTGTAGATAACACGTTTGCGACACCTTATTTACAACAACCCTTAGATTTAGGAGCAGATATTGTGATGCATTCTGCTACAAAATACCTTGGAGGTCACAGTGATTTAGTTATGGGAGCATTAATTGTTAAAGATAAAGAATTGGCTAATCGTTTGTATTATATTCAAAATGCAAGTGGAGCAGTTTGCGGACCTCAAGATAGTTTTTTAGCCTTACGAGGAATTAAAACTTTACACGTTAGAATGCAACGTCATTGTGAAAATGGAAAAGCAGTTGCAGCATTTTTAGCAAATCACCCAAAAATTGAAAAGGTGTATTGGCCTGGTTTTGAAAGTCATCCAAATCACAATATAGCCAAAGAGCAGATGAATGATTTTGGAGGGATGATATCGTTTACCACCAAAGGAAATAACTATGAAAACGCTATTAAAATTGTTGAAAGCTTAAAGCTATTTACTCTAGCTGAATCTTTAGGAGGAGTAGAGTCTTTAGTTGGTCATCCAGCTAGTATGACGCATGCTAGCATACCAAAGGAAGAAAGAGAAAAAATAGGTGTTGTAGATTCTTTAATTAGATTAAGTGTTGGTATAGAAGATAAAGACGATTTAATTGCAGATTTAGCACAAGCTATAGGAAACTAACCAATAATCAATAAAAAAGGTCAAGTAAAACTTGACCTTTTTTATTGATTTTTTATTTTTTAATCTAAGTAATAGATGTATCCAAAGTTTAACCATACTAACCAGTCATTGGCTTTGTTTGAATCTAAATTATGATCTAAACCATCAACTTGATTGCTAAAGTAATATTGCCATCTAAGATCAACCATTAAATCTGAAAGTACAGTTAACTTATAACGTGTACCAATACTTCCAACAATAGACCATGTGGTGCCACTTTCATCAAACAAAAAAGGATCTTCATTAACATTAGGATTAGCGGCATTTTTCCAGCCACCGAAAAAATTGTCAGCGTTGTCAATATTTTTATCACCAAAAGAAGTTTCAACTTCAGGATTGTACGAAGTAAAATGCACACCTAAACTAATAAATGGTGCAAATGAGTAGCTAAATGCCTGAAACGAACGAATGCTTTTAGGAAAAAATTCTATTTGAGTACCAATATCAAAATTGTTTGCCACACCAGAATGCTGTCGTAATTTTTCATACTCTATATTGGTAGATGCACGATCTACCCATTCTCCAAAGTGGTTTAATTTGGTTCTATTCCAAGAAATCTCATTTCTAAGTTTAAAGTGATCGTTAAAAAAAGTGTCTGTAGAGTAACAGTTACAATCTGCTCTGTAAGCAAAATTTATGTAATGAACAATACCAATACCAATGCCTGTATTACCAGAGTTCGTCTCAAAATCATTACGTACACCGAAATCAGATTGAAACGCTACTGGTCCAGCAATTACACCTATTTCGTGTGAGAAGCCGAGTTGAGCATATACTCCATTCATACCCATTATAAAAACGAATACAAATGTTAATTGTTTAAAATTAAACGTCATAGGGTTCAAATTACCAAGGGCGTATTTAGTTAACAAATATATAAAAACTGGTCTAACTACCAAACAAAAGTAATATCACTTGCTGTTTTTAGATTATATTATAAATATTAATAGCAGATAAGTATTGGGAATATCAAAAAAGATATGGGTAAATTTTAAAGATAATGTATCTTTGTGTTTTAAAAATCAACGTAGATTATTAATATTTTAATAGATGAAAGATAAAATAGAAGCTTTTTTAAATCTTGTAACAGAAAAAAACGGTCATGAAACCGAATTTTTACAAGCAGTGCATGAAGTTGCAGAAACAGTAATTCCTTTTATTGAAGAGAATCCTAAATATCAGGGAAAAATGCTATTAGAGCGTATGGTTGAGCCAGAGCGCACGATTATTTTTAGAGTTCCTTGGGTTGATGATCAAGGTAATACACAAGTTAACAGAGGATTTAGAGTTGAATTTAACTCAGCTATTGGGCCTTATAAAGGTGGATTGCGTTTTCATCCTTCGGTTAATTTGAGTATTCTTAAGTTTTTAGGTTTTGAACAAGTGTTTAAAAACTCTCTAACAACACTTCCAATGGGAGGAGGAAAAGGAGGTTCAGACTTTAACCCTAAAGGAAAAAGTGATAATGAAGTCATGCGTTTTTGCCAATCATTTATGACAGAGTTATTCAGACATATTGGCCCAAATACAGATGTTCCTGCTGGAGATATTGGTGTAGGCGGAAGAGAAATTGGATACATGTTTGGTCAATACAAAAGATTGCAAAATGAATTTACAGGTGTGTTAACTGGAAAAGGAATGTCTTATGGAGGTTCTTTAATTCGTCCTGAAGCTACTGGTTACGGTTGTGTGTATTTTGCTAAAAATATGCTTCAAACAAAAAATGACACCATTAGTGGTAAAACCATTGCCATTTCTGGATCTGGTAATGTAGCTCAGTTTGCTTGTCAGAAAGCAACCCAACTAGGAGGAAAAGTTGTTACAATGTCTGATTCTGGAGGTTATATTCATGATGCAGATGGAATAGATGCTGATAAATTAGCTTTTATTATGAATCTTAAAAATGTGAAACGAGGAAGAATAAGCGAATATGTTGACACTTATAGTTCTGCAACATATCACGCAGGTGAAAGACCATGGTCTGTAAAATGTGAGATTGCTTTACCATGTGCAACACAAAATGAATTAAATGAAGATGAAGCTAGTGCTTTAATCAATAATGGAGTAGTGGCTGTAGCTGAAGGAGCAAACATGCCTACAACTCCTGAAGCTATTGAAGCTTTCCAAAACGCTAAAGTGCTATTTTCTCCAGGAAAAGCATCAAATGCTGGAGGTGTTGCAACTTCAGGGTTAGAAATGAGTCAAAATTCATTGCGTTTAAATTGGACCAGAGAGGAAGTTGATCAAAAACTACAAACGATAATGAATGACATTCATCAATCTTGTGTGACTTATGGTACAAGAGCAGATGGTTATATTGATTATGTAAAAGGAGCAAATGTTGCAGGTTTTGTTAAAGTTGCAGATGCTATGTTAGATCAAGGAGTGGTTTAAAAAATTTAAACCAATAGTTTATTATAAAAAGGTCTTCAAAAATTTGAAGACCTTTCTTTTAATTGTAATAGAATATGTCCCAAATTTCTTTCAACAACTTCAATAACTATTACATCGGGTTTTTGATTTAGAATATATTTTAAATTCATTTTGTAACCTCTCAAATAAACAGTTTCTGCAAAACTTTCATTAAAATGTTTAATCCAATGGTATGCAAATGAATCGTGATACAGAATCATTTTTTTATCTCCTTTTGGATTTTTGAAATGCAGTTTGAAACGTTTTCTAAAAACTGTTTCGATATTACTTTCAGATTTTCTTTTCAAAAACATTGCCTTTTCTTTAAATTCTAAATTAATCATTTCGGTAATATCGCTTCTATCAATGGGTTGCAGTTCGTAATTATAATTAGAGAGACTGTCTATAGGAATATTTAACTTAAAGCTATTTAAGGTTTTTCTATATGCAATATAAGCACCCAAATCATTCCAATGAGTATTGGTTTTATAATATAGAATTTCTTTATCTTTATTATTAATCAAAGTGTCTCTTAAATCTAAAATTTCAAAATTGATTTTTTGTTTTAAGTAAGTATTTAGTTCTTGTAATCGAGTTGGTTTTTGTTTGAGGTTATATGGTAATTTTTCAGAATAGACTCTATGCTTATTAGGTGGAACTACAATGTGAAACTCAATTCCTTTGGATTTTAAAGTGTCTCGAAAGAATGCTACGGCGTTTTTTATCTCTTCTAATTCAGAAATTGAAAATGAGTGATTTCCTGAGCTATCATCAAATAAATCTCGACTGTTATTACCTAAAAAGTACCAACCATCTTTGCCTAAAAGTACTTTGTTGGGTAAAGGTGAATCACCTAAATAATTCAATTTTAAATTGAGATAAGCGTCTACCAGTTTAGGTTTTGTTCCAAAATTATTACTGTAGTAATCTTCAAAGCTTTCAATAGAAGCTTCAGGTGTTTCAAAACTTAATTCTGGAAATTTTTGATCAATGTCTTCAGATAACATCATCGCATTCGGAATAATTAAGATTACCATAAAGAGAATCCCAAACCAAAGCTTTATGTTGTTACTATTATTCAAAATCTAAAATAAATAAATGGGTTATATGAATCTATTGAGATGTATATGCAACAGATAATAAACAAAACTAAAATGCCAATATATTTTGAGGTAGTATAAAGTGAGTGTTTATTTTTAAATAAGTTACGAGCAAAAGGTTTTATATATTGATGAATTGGTGTAGAAAAAATAATAGCAAGAAGAAGCACAATAAGTGTTTCTTTTGAACAATAGAAACGCAAAAATTCAAAGTTAGTTGGAATACTAAAACTAAACATATTCTTTAAATAAAGCATGGCTTCTGAAAAAGTGTCACTCCTAAAGAAAACCCAAGATATAGATACGATAAATAGCAAATAAAAATGACTGACAAACTTTGGTAATTTTAGCAATACTTTGTCAAAGCCTAAACGTTCAATAATGATGAATAGTCCATGAATTAATCCCCAAATAATGAATGTCCAATTTGCGCCATGCCATAAACCAGTTATAACAAATACTATAAATAAGTTGAAATATGTCTGTAGCTCTCCTTTTTTATTGCCTCCAAGAGAAATATAAAGGTAATCTCTAAACCATGTGGATAAAGTTATATGCCACCTTCTCCAAAATTCACGAATAGATTTTGAAATGTAAGGGAAGTTAAAGTTTTCAGGGAAACTAAAACCTAACATTCTTCCTATTCCTATAGCCATATCTGAGTATCCTGAAAAATCAAAATATATCTGAAAACTATAGGCAATTATACCTAGCCAAGCTAAACCTGCTGACATGTCTGAATTCGGCATATTGAAAATGCCATCAGCTAGAACACCACAGTTATTGGCAATAATCATTTTTTTAGCTAGTCCAATAATAAAGCGTTGTATACCATCACTAAATTTTGAGACACTTAATTTTCGATTTTTAAGCTCAGATTCAATTTCTTTATATCTTACAATTGGGCCAGCCACTAGCTGCGGAAATAAAGTTACGTAAGTAGCAAAATTGATGAAATTTGTACTCGCTTTTACTTGACCTCTATAAACATCAATAGTATATGACATGGTTTGAAATGTGTAGAAGCTAATTCCTAGTGGTAATACGACACTAGAAAACCTTGAGGCATTTTCAATACTTACATTAAAATGACTCATTAATGTTATAAAATTGGTATATGCAAAATCAGCATATTTAAAATAGATTAAAATGCTTAAGTTAAAAATAACAGAAAGTGCTAATCCAAGTCTTCTTTTTCCATATTTAATTATTAGTCCGCAAGAGAAATCTACGATAGAAGATAATAATATTAAAAGGACAAGCTCATACTCACCCCAACCATAAAACAAAACACTCATTATTAATAGAAAAATGTTTTTAAATTTCTCTGGAATGATGTAGTATAATAATAGGGTTATGGGTAAAAATAAGAATAGAAAAATAGGGCTACTAAATAACATGTCTTAATTTAAATCAAAAACCGAATATACAATAAAATATGTTATTTTTGGTTGATAGTAAAGTCATAACAAAACACTTTTTTAATGAACCATATCAGGCTATTAATCGTTGTTATTTTTTTAATAATTACTAAGCCAATATTTGGACAAGACTTTTCCAATTTATGGAAAGGACATTTTTCTTATTTAAATATAGTTGATATTTCTTCAACTGAGGATGTATTGTATGCAGCTTCAGAGAATGCAGTTTTCACATACGATTATCATACAAACGAAATTGAAATAATTAGCACAATTGAAGGACTGTCTGGCGGAGTTATTTCTAGAATACATTACAGCGAAGCAAACGAACTATTGGTTGTTGGTTATACAACTGGGCTTATAGATATCGTATTTGATGATAATGAGGTGCTTACTGTTATCGATATTTTGAATAAAGTAACCATTCCACCAGACAAGAAAAACATTAACAGTTTTAATGAGCATAATGGGTTGCTTTATATTTCTACCGATTATGGAATATCGGTTTATGACTTAGAACGATTAGAGTTTGGAGATTCTTATTTTATTGGTTCGGGAGGTACACAAATAAGAGTTACACAAACTACAGTTTATGAAAATTTTATTTATGCTGCATGTAGAGATTTAAATGGTATAAAAAGAGCCGATTTATCAAATTCTAATTTAATCGATTTTAGTCAATGGGAAACTGTTAGAGGAGGTAATTTTGTTGGAGTTAATGCTATCGAAGATCACATTTATGCTGTTGGTTTTAATAGGCAAGTTTATGATGTGTTAAATGCACCATTTAATTCACTGTTTACGTTTCCATTAGTACCAGTAGATTATCGAAAAGTAGGCTCAAATTTAGTTGTTACAACTAAGGATGAATACTATGTTTTCGATAACGAGTTTAATTTAGTCTCTTCAATCGTTAACACAGATGAACTTGGTGTAAATTTTACAGCAGGAACGATTAACAATCAAGATCAAGTTTTTATTGCTACAGAAGGAATAATAAATGAAGGGAAGCCAGGACGTGGTGTATTGAAAATAATAGATAATAATATTCTTAACTTCGAAGAAGTTCATCCAGATGGACCATTAAGTAATAACGTGTTTTCAATTGAAACACCTGAAAATGAAATTTGGGCTGTTTTTGGCGGCTATTCAAGAACGTTTAATTTTAGTGGAGGAATAAAAAGAGTTGGAGTTAGTCATTTTAAAGACGATGAATGGAATAACGTCAATTTCGATGATATTGCATCTGTTATTAATGACCCATTCTTTTTGTCTGATATCGCTGTCAACCCATTTAATCCAAACCAGGTGTTTATAAGCTCTTATTGGTCAGGAATAATAGAGTTTAATAACGATGTACCCACTACACTTTACAATCAAGATAATAGTTCTATAACTCCTTATTCAGGCAACTCTATTTTAACAACAGTAGTAGAGTTTGATCAAAATGGCGCGCTTTGGGCTATGAATTGCCGTACTGTAGAGCCGTTAAACAAGTTTGAAAATGGACAATGGACGTCTTATGATTTTACATCAATAATACCTGTGCCTCCAGTAGATTCTAATTTAGGGTTTTCTTCCTTAGTTATTGATAATCAAAACACTAAATTTACGGGTACATTTTCTTTCGGACTTATTGGGTTTAATGAAAATGGAGGAGAACAAATAGATTTTGCTTCAGGTGAAGCAGATAATTTTCCGTCTCCTTTTGTTAAGGCTTTAACTATAGATAATAACGGTCAACTTTGGATTGGAACCGAAAAAGGACTAAGAATTTTATTTAATCCAGCTAACTTTTTTACGGATCATGAAGTCAATAATATTGTAATTTTAGAGGAAGGAATACCAAAAGAATTGCTTTTTAATCAACTCGTCACGACCATTGCTGTAGATGGTTCAAATAACAAGTGGGTTGGTACTGCAGATTCAGGATTGTTTTACTTTTCACCAGATGGACAAGAAACGATTTTTCATTTTACTAAAGACAACTCTCCATTGCCAACTAATAATATTAACGAAGTATCTATAGATGATGCTACAGGTCGAGTTTATATTGCTACATCTAGCGGATTGCTTTCCTTTTTGTCTGGCGGAACTAAACCAGAAGAAACTTTAGACGATGCGTTTGTATATCCTAATCCTGTTAGACCAGAATATAATATTCTTGGATCTAATAATTTAAATGATATTAATAATGGAGTTAAGATATCTAATTTAACAGAGAATGTAAATATTAAAATAACTGATATTGAAGGTAATTTAGTTGCTGAAGCACAATCTAAAGTAAATCAAAGATCATCTAAAGCCAATTATAATTTTGCAATAGATGGAGGAACTGCAATTTGGAATGGGAAAAACTTAGCAAACAATGTTGTGGCTACAGGAGTATATCTTATTTTTATTTCAGATTTAGATTCTCCTGAAGAAACCAAAGTTTTAAAGCTTCTTATTGTAAGATAAAATCTTTATATATCAACGATGCTCAATAAAAATAAAGCTATTGTTATTTCTAAAGTAAGGTATCGTGATAATGACTTAATAGTCACTTGTTTTACGAAACAAAAAGGATTGATTTCGTACGTTATACCTGGAGCATTAAAACAAAAAAATGGAAAGTCTAAAGCCGTATACTTTCAGTTATTGTCTCAACTTCAAATTGAAGAAAATTTTAAAGCTAATAGAACGCTTCAGTATATTAAAGAAGTAAAAACAGATTATATATATAGAAGTCTTCATTCTAACGTGTATAAGAGTTCAATTGTGATGTTTTTGGCTGAAATCTTATCTACAGTTTTAAAGGAAGAAGAACAAAATCTTCAACTTTATGAGTATTTAGAAACCACTTTGAAATGGTTAGACCTTCAAGACCAATTTTCAAATTTTCATCTACTATTTTTACTAAATATTACGCAATATCTCGGATTTTATCCTGATGATTCTACTATTTCTGCTCCATATTTTAACCTTTCTAATGGATTGTTCGAAACTCAAAAAACGAATTTATATTCAGTTTCTGGCGAAAATTTAGTCTTGCTAAAACAATTGTTAGGCACAAATTTTGATGCCTTAAAAAACATAAAGATTAGCTCAAAACAAAGACAATCATTTTTAACCATGTTATTGTTATATTTTGAATTACATTTGGGCAGTTTTAAAAAACCACAATCTCTACAAGTATTTAACCAAGTATTCAATTAGATATATTTTTTACTTTTTATGAAGTTAATTAAGGCAATAGTTATTTGTTTATGTTTTGTTTTTAATGTCAAGGCTCAAGATATTAAAGTTCTTGACCAAGAGACTCAAATACCAGTAGCTGGAGTTGCTATTTATAATTTAAAAAAAGATAAATCTGTTATTACAGATATTGATGGTAAAGCTTCTCTAGACCAATTTGATGTTAATGAAACCATTTACTTTCAAAGTATACTTTATGTAAAATATTCCACAAAAAAGCACGAGATAATCAATAACAAAAATGTGGTTTTTTTAAAACCTAATGTTGAAGGTTTAGATCAGGTTGTGGTTTCGGCATCAAAATTTGAGCAAAGCAAACGAGATATTCCTCAAACAATAGTCAATGTTAGTTCGGCAGAGATTCAATTTGCTAATCCTCAAACTAGTGCAGATTTATTAGAAGCTACTGGAAATGTCTATATTCAAAAAAGTCAGCTTGGAGGTGGAAGTCCAATGATTAGAGGGTTTTCTACCAATAGACTTTTAATTACTGTTGATGGTGTTAGAATGAATAATGCCATATTTAGAAGCGGAAATCTTCAAAATGTAATTTCAATAGATCCATTTACAATTCAAAATACTGAAATTACCTTAGGAGCAGGCTCAGTTGTTTATGGTAGTGATGCCATTGGAGGCGTCATGAGTTTTTATACTCAAAAGCCACAACTATCATATAAAGATTCATTGTATTTTAATGCTAATGCAGTTACGCGATATGCAACTGCTAACAAAGAAAAAACAGGACATTTAGATTTTAATTTCGGATTAAAAAAATGGGCTTTTTTAAGTAGTATTAGTTACACCGATTTTGACAATCTAAGAATGGGAAAACATGGTCCTAACGATTATTTAAGGCCAGAATATGTAGAGCGAATTGATGGAGAAGATGTAATTGTGAGCAATAGTAATCCTAGACTACAAGTACCAACAGGTTATGACCAAGTAAATTTTTTACAGAAAGTTAAATATGAACCCAAAGAGAACTTAAGTTTTGATTTAGGATTGTATTATACAAGTACATCATCATATCCAAGATATGATAGATTAATTAGATATAGAGGAGATGAGTTGCGTTCTGCTGAATGGGATTATGGGCCTCAACGCTGGTTTATGGGTAATTTTCAAGTCACAAAACTAAGTAGTAGTTCTAATTTGTATGATAAAATTCAAGCGACATTAGCTTACCAAAATTTTCAAGAAAGCAGATTTGATCGTAATTTCCAATCAGATTTAAGAAGCGTTCGAGAAGAAGCTGTAAACGCCTATTCTTTAAATGTAGATTTTGAAAAGCAATTGGGTAAAAACAGTGAGCTGTTTTATGGTTTAGAATATGTTTATAACAAAGTGAAGTCAAAAGGGTTTACTGAGAACATTGTTACAGATGAATCTACATTAGCAGTTTCAAGATATCCTAATAATTCCGATTGGCAATCTATGGCTGCTTATGCTAGTTTTAAGTATAAACCTAATCCTAAATTTGTTTTTCAATCGGGTTTGCGATATAATTATGTGATTGCTCATGCTGATTTTACAGAGAACAACGCATTTTTAAATCTTCCTTTTGATAATACAAAAATTGATACTGGAGCCTTAACAGGTACAGCTGGAATTAGTTGGATTCCAAGCAAAATGATTCAATGGAAGTTAAATGCATCAACAGCATTTAGAGCGCCAAACATTGATGATATTGGTAAGGTTTTTGATTCTGAACCAGGTTCAGTTGTGGTGCCAAATGAAAACCTAGAAGCAGAGTATGCTTATGGTGTAGAATTAGGGCTTAAGCTTAATTTTAGTGATGTCTGTATTGTTGATTTGACTACATATTACACCTTTTTAGATAATGCTTTAATACGTGGTGACTATAAAATCAATGGAGATTCTCAAATCGAATATGATGGAGAGTTAAGCAATGTTCAAGCCATTCAAAATGCATCTAAAGAACGTATTTATGGGTTTGAAGCTGGAATACGATTTAATATTTCTAAAAATGTTAGATTTAATTCTCAATACAATGTCATTGGTGGTACTCAAGAAGATAGTGGAGTAGAGCTTCCTATAAGACATGTTGCTCCTAATTTTGGGAATACGCATCTTGTCTTGAATTTTGATAAGTTAGAAATAGATGCTTTTGCTGAATATAATAACGAATTATCTTTTGATCAATTAGCACCTTCAGAACAATCTAAAGATTATATCTATGCACTAGATGCTAATGGTAATCCGTATTCACCTTCATGGTATACTTTAAATTTGAGAACACAATATCAATTAACTGATGCTGTGTCAATTACTGCAGCTTTAGAAAACATAACAGACCAAAGGTATTTAACGTATTCTTCTGGAATTGCTTCACCTGGTAGAAACTTTATAGCGTCTTTAAAATATAGTTTGTAATAAAAAAAGACCTCATATAAATACTTGAGGCCTTTTCTTTAGTTTAGAATTAAACTGATATTAGTTTTGTTTTACGGCTCGTTTAATAATCGTTTGTCCGTTAGATAAACCAACCTTTGCAATATAAGCTGATTGGCTTAAATTATGTAATTCAAATGTTTCAGTTGAATGATGTCCTTTAAGCTTGTATAATGTTCGTCCTAAAAGGTCAATAATTTCAATCGTGTCGATTGTTAAATTCTGTTTGTCAACTGAAAATTTCACAGTTCCATTTTGTAATTCTACAATAGATAACTGGTTAGAATCAATTTCGTCATCATTAATAGATAAAGCTTCTGTTTGATACACAATTTCAAAACGATTGTTAAAACTCCCATCTTCTGTTGTAAATGTATAATTAGAAGTTGTTAAATCATGTATGGTGTTCAACAGATTGTCTTTAAGGTATACAGTTACAGTATTTAAAATTCCTTCAGTTCTATATAACGATATAGTTAATTCTCCTAAAATGCTAGAGTCATAACCTAAAGGAATTCGATCTTCTATGGTAAAAGGAGGTCGTCCTTGAATACCATATTTATTGTGGACGGTTTCGTCTTTAGAATAAAAATCTATATAATTAGATCCTTCAAAACGAATGCCATCATAAAGTCTATCTTTTCCTAAAGTTCCATCATCCATATAACCAACTAATATTTGACTAAATGCACCATCGCTATTGGTCAAATTAAGCCACATTCTATCTTTTTCATTAGCCAGTGAATTTGACTGCGAATTTCTAAAAAAGTCATTATTGTTATAGGTGATGTCACGCATATTGTTGGTAAACTCGATAGTGCCAGCAGAAATGGCATCAATAAAAAAGCCTTGTCCAGAAGCAATATAACCAGTAGGAACATTACTTGTTACTGTACCAGTAGAAGCTGTTCCAATACCTCCAACGCTATTATACATAGCATAATCGTTAGAATTAAAATTGTAAGCATCAGGTCCAGGATTAGAAATGGAAATGTCGTCTTCGTGAGTCCATAAATACACAGTACCACTTAAATTCGTATTATGAGCTATAAAGTCATCTACAAAAATTGCTGAAGGATAAGGATTACCTAAAAGATTCCAGTCGTCATTGGTATCGGCACCATTTGCGCTTAAGGCTACGCCAACAGAAATAATACCATTGTTCAATAAGCCGCTAAACGTTATAGAGCGTTGATGCACACCTGTACCATTGGTCATTGCAGCATAACCAATACCTTGGTTCATAACCGAATAATTATGAGTCCACGCATCTTGATTATCATCAAATCCATCTGCACCAGGACTTCCATTAGAGTCTTGTACATCTGAAAATTGTGATGTATTGAAACTAAAAATTCTACCTGGACGAAATCCATTTAAAACCGTTTGAGCAGTAGTTCCTGAACTTGAGTAATCTATAGGAGAAGACCAATACGTATAATCATAGGTCTCCATATCTGTAGTGGTTTTATGAACATTTGTTGTACCATTATTAATCACTGTACCAGAATTGTCAATCATTACCAAAGATCCTTCAGTTTCAATATCTAAAGTTCCATCTATAGTTAAATCGGTATCTATTTCAACATAATACCCATTTCTAATATTTAAAGTGTTACCAGTATTAATAGAGAGACTACAAGAACTAAAACTACCTTGAGTTGCAGTATCGTAATTAAAATCTATAGTTGTAATTGTATTAATATCAGGAGCACCATTACTCCAAGTGCCAGGAGACTCCCAAATTGTAGCACGTGTAGTAACTCTCACAGCTTGACTTGCAGTAAAACAAGTATTTAGGTTTTCTCTAACTTGACAATAATATTGATAGTTATAAAGACCAACAGTATTTGAAATGTTAAGTGTAGCATTATTAACTCCACTATAAGTAGCATTATTAGATAATGGAGACCAACCATCAATACCTGGAACAGAAACAAACCATTGGTAAGCTAAAGGTAAACCTCCTGAAAATCCTTCGTTTGCAACAACTGTAAAAGTAGCACTTGTATCACATGAAGAAGGCATAGCGTCAGGCTCGTCAGTAATTATTGGAGGTGTTCCAGTAGAAAAATCATAGTTGCCAATATCACCATAATTAATAGGTGTATAGGGATCCCAATCATTTATCATATCATCGGCTGGTTGAGGTCCATTCCAACCATCGGTTCTTGGCACAGTAATGCCTATGTTTTTTCGTCTATAAGTATAGCCACTAGAGGCAGCAGTAAATACTGTTCCAGTAAGGTCGCCCCAAACATCAATCCAGGTTTCCGTTGAGCCATCATCAGTGTAAAGTCTAATGTTGTCATTGTTGTTTATACCACTTATTGAAAAGAATTCATCTGCGGTAAATCCTCCTTCAGGATCTGTTGCATCAGAGCCACCAATGCCAATGACATAGGTTGAGTTATGAGGCATTGTTACTGAAGCATCTAAATCGGCTATGTCGCCACCAGCATTATTGGAACCGTTATTGTGAATTCTAATTTCATAATCAGCTAGATTAACAGGAGCTCCAGTTCCATTAAAAATTTCTATGTATGTATGAGAACCAGAAGGTGCATCAGTAACTTCAGATATGAATAAATCGCTAGGAGATAAACCTGAGGTTCCTTGACATGAACTAATAACATTGTCAATTACAGTAAAGTTATCTGTAGTTTGGCATCCTATGTTATTAGTCACAACTATAGCACCAGAGATAGAGTTGTCTGGAATTGTAATTTCAATTTCTGTGGCCGAAATAGGTGTGTGTGTTATTGGTGAGCCAGCAAACTCAACAAATGTAGAACCATCTAAGTCACTACCAGAAATAGTAACTACTGTATTGTCTGGACCACTTAGTGGAGTTACTGTATTGGTTGCTGTATTACAAATACCAATACCAAGAATATCATAAGTGTATATGTTTTCAGCATCTGGATCATTACTTGTAATTCTAACTGTAGCATTATGGTTTCCTGCAAACGTAGGTGTAAATGTAATATCAAAAACTTCTATATTGGTCGATGTGCTAATGTCTTCAATTGTAATAGGTAGGCTTGACGGTAGTGTTATTGAAAAGTTTCCAGCATGAGTACCAATAATTTCAACATTTGTTACTATTAAATTTGCTGTTCCAATATTCTGTATTCTAAAAGAGTTGGTTTCAGTATTCATTGGAGCTCCAACAATAAGATTAGAATCATCAAATATAGTTTCATCAAAATTACTTGGAGTCGTATCTCCATCAGGAATATTAGGGAATGTGTTAATATCGCCTTCAACATTAATATCTGGTTCTAAAGATGAACATTGTGAAATCAAACTATTAATTCCAGGACTACCTCCATCGATAACATGTTGCCAATTTGTATCTGAATCTGAGTTGTCAAGAGAATCATCGGTAACATGAATAGAACTACCTCCACCATCACCAGCTGGACCTAAATCGTCATTATAATTTACAATATCAACTGTAGTTGAATTGTCTGAAGCAATTAATTCAATATCCCAACCAGGTAAAGGAGGACTGTTAGAAAGAGTATTCGTTCCGCTTCCATTAGAATAATCTGGAGTAAAAGGACAACCAGGATTAAACGTGGCATCACCACTATCTCCTAACGCAATCGTGATACAATCTCCAGCGGCAATTATAGAACCAGTTGAGGGGAAAGTAAATTCATTTGTTCCATTAACTTCAATAGAGTAATCGTTTAAAATCTGATCAATTGCTGTGGTGTTACAAATTTCAATCCATTCATCATCTGTACCTGGAGAGTTATACATAATTTCAGTAATAATGACATCTGCTATTACAGGAGTTTCATCATCTGCAATTGTAAGAATGTGTTGCGTGTTTCCTCCTAAGATACTTGCGTTTCCACCTGTTGGATTGGATAAATTTAAGATAACAGTTTCATCTCCTTCATAGATAAGGTCATCATTAGAGATAAAAACAGTGATGCATTGATTAGCCCCATTATTTGATGGAAAAGTTAATGTTTGTGGAAAAGAAATAGCCATGGGTGTACCTGCACCATCATCATAATCGGTTCCATTAATTGCAGTACTAGATGGATCTAATGTGAGATCAACAGTAGTAGCAATTGGATCAGGGTTTACTATAGACACGCATACATCTATAAAAAGACCGTCTTCATCAAGTGTTGAAGAGGTTGAAACAAATTCTACTTGTGTTGCAGTTGGAGATGGACCTGCCGTCCAAGAAACATCATCTAAAACTAGTTGTCTAGAACCTACAGATCTAAATTCAATAGAAACTGCACCTATTTCATTTACAGTAACCGTTCTCGTATAAACCGTAGCCATTGCCGCAAGAGTATAAGAATCATATAGGCTACCATTTACATATACCTCTATGCTTCTATTTGAGGCATTGCCACCAGTAAAATAAGACCTAACACTATAGGTGAGATCACCAACACCATTAGCGTCGCTTGTAGCAGTTACATTTCTAGTTCCTGCAGAAGTAGATCCAAAACCAAGAGATCTTCCAGTAATATTGTAATTTGCATCAACTCTTCTAGAACCATCATAAACCCAAGTTATACCATTATCACCAGTGTATGAGCCATTAACATATGTTGCGGTAGAGGCATTGAAATTAGAAAAAGATTCAGAACCTTGACCATAAGAAAAGAATATACCACACAAAAAAGTGATTATGATTAAAGCATAATTTTTATTCATAGGGAAAATCAAAATTAATTGCCATAAAAGCAAGCTTACAAATTTATGCAAAAATAGTTATAAATGAGCGGTTTAAGGTGTTACTTTTATTAACAAAATGTTATATTTTTGTCTTGTGATTTCAAAGAAAACCTATACAGTTGATGAGGCAAAAAACCGATTAGAACGTTATTGTGCTTATCAAGAGCGTTGCCATAAAGAGGTATCTCAAAAATTATATGAAATGAGAATGATTCCTGAAGCTCGTGACCTTATTATTGTGCATTTGCTTCAACATAATTTTTTAAATGAAGAGCGTTATGCCAAAGCTTTTGTACGCGGAAAATTCAGAATAAAAAAATGGGGAAAACAGAGGTTGCAGTTAGAATTAAAGCGAAAAGATATTAACAAAACGATTATTGCATTAGCTTTAAAAGAAATTGACGCCGAAGATTATTTGAATACATTTAATGAATTGGCTAAAAAAAAGCTGGAAGCTATTAGTGAGAGCAATTCTCAAAAAAGAAGAAAAAAACTAGCTGATTATCTCTTTTACAGAGGTTGGGAAAGTCAATTAGTTTATGATAAAATACGAGAACTAATTCCATAAAAAAGCACCTTTAATTTAAAGGTGCTTTTTTATGATGCGATAACAACTTATAAACTAAAAGTTGCTCCAATATTTAATGTGAATTGGTTGTGAATATAGTAACTTACTTTAGATTTATCATTGCTGTATTTTGCTAAAGGAAAGTTAGCTTCAGTAAAAACTCCAAACCCATCAGAAAAGAAGTATCGTGCTCCAACATGACCACCAAAGTTTTTTAAACTAAGGTTTAAACCAGGATACACATCTAAATTATCATTAATGTTAATCACATTTCCTATGTTAGCATTAAATCTTGCTTCTAAGTCAAAACGATCACCAAAATCGGCATCTAACCTACTGTCAATACCTAATGCATAAGTAGAAGACACACCAACAGAGATGTTTTCTCCTAAGCCATAATCATAACTCACATTAAGACCAGTTGCCTCATCTTGAAAGTTTGATGCAACTTGAAATTTTTGATCTCCTTTACCTTTAAATACTTGTGCATTTATCAAAGAAACAGACGTTAATGCGATAATAAAAAATATTTTTTTCATGTTTTTTGTCTAAAATTTAAGATTGCAAATATATATAAGTTTTTAATACTTAAAAGCTTTGTTATAAACTCTTATTGGTACGTATAATTGCTTGCTTATTTTTCCAGTTAATCCACCTCTGACCTCTTATTAGCCTCATTACATTATCAAGATGACGTAATATAAGGACATTGTAAATTGCTTTTCCTAAATGTATTGGATTTCTCGCTATAGCTCTTAAACTCATTGAAAACCCAGGAGATAAATATTTCATGTAATGCCAATAGCCTTCAGGTATGTATAGTGCTTCACCATGATTTAATTGGCATTGCCATCCTTTTGCTTTTTTTAGTGCTGGCCATTGCTTTAAATCTGGGTTTGAAAAATCAATATCTTCTCTAGTGATTAAAGAATATGGAATTTTATATAGGTAATTGTTTTGTTTTTGATCAAATAAGATGCATTGTTTTTTACCTTCAAAATGAAAATGAAAGATGTTGGCTAAGTCTATATCATAATGCATAAAGGTATGTGAGTCTCTACCGCCAAAAAACAGCATAGGCAAGCGCTTCATTAACTTTAAACCAAAATCTGGATACCTAAAATCATGTTGTAACTGTGGAATTTCTTTTAAGATATTCCACAGAAAAATTCGGTATTTAGTTGGCTTTGTTTTAAGCAAATTTATATAATCACTCATTTTCATTTCGGCATGAGGATCATTAAACCCATCTTTGTAATCTACAGGTCTATCATCGTATAAAGGAACTGTTTTGTCGCCAGCAATAGTTTTTATATATTCTAAACTCCACTTGTTATAGGCAGGCCAATCTTCAATACAATGCTCGATAACCACAGGTTTTTGTGGTTTTAAATAGGTTGATATAAATTCCTCTTTGGTGATATGTTTTACACGAGGAATGTCTTGAAGATTTAGTGTTGACATTAGTAAACAGAAATACTCAAAGTTAAAAAAACGTTAGCAAACGAAATAAATTGTATTTATATGCAGTCTTACATTTCTGAAAGATTTACCAAATACCCAATAAAGAAAATAATTACTTTAAGATTTTAGCTTTTTGCTTAGCCTCTTCGTTTCGTTGAATAGTATGTTCTGGTCTTGACCATCTTGGTTTTTCTCCTAAAGGTTGAAATTTAGAATCTTTAGCTTCAACCGATTCTGGTTGCATTTTTTTTATGAAAGGTTTTTGTGGATTTAAACCTAATAACTTAAAAAGCTCCATATCTTCATTTACATCAGGATTAGGAGTAGTTAAAAGTTTGTCACCAGCAAAAATTGAGTTTGCTCCAGCAAAGAAACACATCGCTTGACCTTCTTTTGTCATTTCGGTTCGACCAGCACTCAATCGTACTTGAGTTTCTGGCATGACAATTCTTGTAGTTGCTACCATGCGTACCATATCCCAAATTGAAACAGGTTTTTGATCTTCTAAAGGTGTGCCTTCAACTGCTACTAAAGCATTAATAGGAACAGATTCTGGTTGCGGATTTAAAGTTGATAAAGCTACAAGCATTCCAGCTCTGTCTTCCTCATGTTCACCCATACCAATAATACCACCAGAACAAACAGTTACGTTTGTTTTTCTAACATTATCTATGGTTTGTAAACGGTCTTCATAACCACGAGTAGAAATAACCTCTTTATAGTACTCTTCGGAAGAATCTAAGTTGTGGTTATAAGCATACAAACCAGCTTCGGCTAAGCGTTGTGCTTGATTTTCGGTAATCATACCTAAAGTACAGCAGACTTCCATATCTAGTTTGTTAATGGTACGAACCATTTCTAAAACTTGATCAAACTCTTCACCATCTTTTACATTTCGCCAAGCTGCTCCCATACAAACACGAGAACTTCCTGAAGATTTAGCTCTTAAAGCCTGAGCTTTAACTTGTTGAACAGACATGAGGTCATTACCTTCAATATCAGTATGGTATCTCGCTGCTTGAGGACAATAGCCACAGTCTTCTGGGCAACCACCAGTTTTTATTGATAGTAAGGTAGATACTTGAACTGTATTTGGATCGTGATGCTTGCGATGAATTGTTGCAGCATCATAAAGCAGTTCCATTAAAGGTTTGTTATATATCTCTAGAATTTCTTCTTTGGTCCAATTGTGTCTTGTTTCGCTCATGGGTCAAAAATAAAGTTTTAAATATATAAATTACAACAACTAGATTGTAATTATGAATTGTTTTTTAACAATTTTATTTTGATAGTAGTATGCTCACTGCATTTCCTCCAAATCCAACGGCATTTACCAAAATATTATCTATTTTTTTAAGGTGTTTTGTATCTAAATATGGTACAGGAATCAATTCTTGATGCTGTAACATTAATATAGCCATTTCAATGCTTAGTATGCCTGAAGCACCAAGGCTATGACCAATTTTCCATTTGTTGTTAGTGAGTGCTGGAATGTCTTTTTCAAAAACAGTATGAATAGCATTTATTTCAGCTTGATCACCTTTAATCGTTCCAGGTGTATGCGTAATAATAACATCTACATCTTTTGGATTTAAATTACCAAGAGCCATTGACATCGAACGTTGAAAACAAAGCGCATTTGTAGATAAAGAGGCATTGTGTTCTAAAGTTTCGGTAGCATAACCATAACCAATTATTTTTGCAATAGCATTGTTTTGTTTTCCAGATTCTAAGCAAACCATAGCAGCTCCTTCACCCAGAATCATTGTGTTTTGAGTTTTATTGAGGTTTAGGGCTTGGCAAGGATGAGGTTCTTTGCTACGCTCTGAATGACAATAAATTTTCAAGGCTTGCATTTGTGCAATTGTAAACGCTGTTAAAGGTGCTTCGCTACCACCAACTAGAAATTTGTGACACATCCCAGAATTAATCCAAGCGATTCCATTTAACATGGCATGTAATGCTGTTGAACAGGTTATTGAATGTGAAATTTCTGGACCTTTGGTTTGTAAGTCATGTGCTACCCAAGAGGAGATATTACCAAGTGTTGTAGTTGGAGATGTTAGAATTTCGGTTTTGTTATTTTGAATAAAGTGTTTGTGATAGTCTTCAAACAACTTTGTTGCACCTCTTGAAGAACCAATATTAATTCCGAAATTATCTGAAGCGTTCCAATTAGCATTTTTAATGGCTTGCCTAGAAGTGTATATTGCAAATATAACCGAATCGTCTAGTGCTTTGTATTTAGGATTAGATTGTCTTAGGTTTTCAATTTCTATTTTAGCTTCTGAAGCTATTTTAGCAACCCAGTTATTATCGTTTTTAGAAAAAAAGTGGTGTTCGTTTTTATAATTGTTCCAAATGTCTTCAGGTGTTTTTCCTAAAGGCGAAATGGATGACATGGCTGTTATGGAAATGGGTTGCTTCAACAATTGAATATTATTTTGCACAAAAATAGACTATTGTTGAAAAAAGATAAAAAAAGCTGGTTTTTAAATTTAGCTTTTTTTCAAAACTTTAAATAAAGTAAGTAACCGACTTGTACCTCACTATAACCATTAGTTTCCCAAGTTGATGTATTTGTATATCGATATCTAAAGAAAAATTTATTATCACTATCAGCTGATGGTCTAAAAAAACCTGAGAACTCATACCTATGAAGCCAATGTTTATCTAGTGAGCGTTGTTCAACAAAGCCTTTTTTAGAGTCTGTGACAAAAAACTTATCATTATTAGGCGCAATAGTTTTGAAAGGTCTAAATCTTAAATAACCACCAAAGCGCTCGTCTGGTCTTATCCAAAACATAATATCTGGATATACTCTAATAATATTTAAAGTCTTCTCGAATTCTCTAGTTGGAGTTGTTGAAGTATCAGTTTCCGATGTTGAAACTACATCGTCAACTACCATTACACGTCCATAATGTGCACCAATATTAAGTTCTAAGCGTGTTTTTACCAATGGAAAATCAAACGATGCAATATTTAGGTCTACACCAACAGAAATGTTTTCGTGTTTGATTAAATCTAAATAAGTCACAAAATTATCAGTTACTATTTCATTATTTATAAATTTAGTATCTTTCTTAACTTGTAAAACTCTATCATCTTCGTTAATTTTTTGCCAAGAAAAATTGAAATTAGCATAATTAATAAAACCGAAATTGGAACTCCTTCCAAGACCAAGATTGTGGCGTTTTGTCCAAATAGGGACTTGTTTGTCAATTTCAACTTGAAGCAATCCGTTTTCGGCTTCTTCTTGAAATCCATTAAAATCTGTGAATACCTTTGCGCTTAAAATTTTAGATGAAGTTTCTTTTTTTAATTCAATTTCGAAATTTTTATTTATGTCATGAAGAGGCAAACTTACAACTTGATCTTTTGGGCTAAAATCTAAACGATCATTTTGATGTCTTTGCACATATAAACTTAATACATCACTTAAACGCATAGAAAAAGTTTTCTCATAGCCATTTAAAGAATATAGATAGTAGCTAGAAAGATCTGCATAGTCAGTTTTTGAGCTAAACCCAATTGGATACTCATTTTCAAATTTCAACTCTTTTTCAGCGAAACCATTTTGAATTATTTTTACTGACTCTTCTTCATAAAAAGCATTAAACATTTCTTCAAGACTTAAATAACCATTTGTTAGCTTATTTAAAATATCTTTAGAATTTTGTTGTTGTTTGTTATTAATGTCATTTTTTGAAGTTAATAAATGTTTTCTAATAATAGTTACATCTAATTTAGGAGTACTAATGTTTCCTACGACAGTAATATGTTCTATAAAGCCATCATTTATATCTATTTCTATATCTGAGGCATTAAACTTCCAAAGTGGTAAGTTTATTATTGTGTTTCTATGTTGAGAAATTAATTCATCAATAGTATTTTGTATAATAGTTATCTTTCTGCTTTTATCTTTAATTTGTGGGTTGAGAAGTTCAATTTTGGACTTTGAAGATTTTATTTCTAATTTCAGTTTGTTTTTTGAAGTCTCTAATTCATTTATAAGATTAACAATACCTTGAGGTTCATTTTCTTTAACATTTTTTATTTTCTCTAGTTGTGAATTAAGAGATGTATTCTCATTATTTAAATTTTTGATGATTTCTTCCAATATATTGATATAGTTTGCTAATAATTTACCATTTTCATCTTGTTTTTGCTCCTCGTCTGTATTTTCTTTGTCTTGATTAATTGGGTTTTGTTCAAGTATCTTGTATTTATCAAGCTGTGTTTGATTTTTTTTAATTTTAATGTCATTTTCTTTAATCAAAGCGACGATTTTCTGTTTTGATTCATGATTTTTTTTAATCTTATCATTTATATTTGATGCGTTTTTTAATGCATTTTCTTTTTCTTTTAAAGAGGTTTCTAATTTTTTTATGTTATTTTTTTCTATATTAATTTCTTCTTTGATTTTGTTTAATTCATTGCGTTGTTTGACAAATTCTTCTTTTAGATTGTAGTATTCAAAAAATAAATTTTCATCAAATAACTTTTCAATTTTATAATTGTTGTAAATTTCTTTTAATTTTTCAGTAGCATGGTGTTTGAAAACTACTCTAGCATCATGTCTTTTTTCATTGTTTCTAGTATTTTGATTAAAATCCGTGAAATATTTATTAAAATTATCATTTGCAAGAACATGATCCATAAATGCGTCAGGAGCTAAGCCTTTGTATTTTTTTTCTGTTTTATCTAATTTTAAAATTTCATCTCTAAGAAATTTGGCTTGTTTTTTAAAATAAACCTCAGTATCAAAACCTTCTATTGTTTTTTTAGTGATGGAAATTTCATTTAGTTTATATTTTAGTAAACCTGCTACAGGTTCTGTGTCATATTCAAAAGCAGTAGAGATTAATGCATTAAAAAATTGATAAATATTTCTGATATCTTGAACAGCAATTTTTCTTTTTGTTAGTTGTTCCTTTTGGTTCTCATCAATTTTTTCATTAATAGGTTTTAATAAGTTTTGAGTTAAATTAAAACCTGAGTTCTCATCAATGCTTAAGATAGCTTCAACTAAATTTTTTCTAAATGAAACTTCAGAAAAAGGAAAAACTTCAAATTGAATTTCTCCTTTATCATTTGTAATCATTTCATTTTTAGCATTTTTTAATTTGAAAGTAACATGGTTTGAAGCCTTTGCAGTAGCATATATAAATATGGTTTCAGTGACACCATCTTTTGAAACAGAAAAGTTATAGGGCTGTATTTGTTTTTGTGCTTGTAAACCAAACACAGCGAATAAAAAAATAATTGATAATTTTAATTTCATGACCTTAGTTTTGCTTGGTTAGATTAAATTTTAGAAGACGTGTTTCAGTATTATCAGTAAATAATACACTCCCTATAAAGTTGTTTTCGTTTAGTTGAAATGGTTCTTCAGCGATATTGGTTAGTTGAGAGAAAACGCTTTGATTTATATTTAGTATAGACCCAGAGATAAGATTTTCTGAATTAAAATTACCTTTTAAACTTACTATGCTTTGTTCATCTATATTTTGTATGAAAAAATAAAACTTACCTTGATAATCTATAATACCGATGCAAGTAATACTACTTAAAAATATATGTTGAGAGTTATCATCGAGAGCAGGTGAGAAGATGTTAAGTTCACCACTGTAATAACCATTTAAAGTATGATTTGATTCTGTACTTCCAAAATTTAAAATAGCTGCAATGAGATTGTTTTCTGCAAATAAGTTATTAGAAGCTTCTAAATAAATTGAATCAGAAAAAGTATTTATCAAAATTTCATTAAAACTACCATGTTTTACAAAAGAAATATTATTGAAATTCTGATTCATATCTTTAAATGCAAATACTGCATATTCTCCAGAAAAATCAATTTCACTTATGTTCTTTAAAGTAAGTGTGTTATTGTAGGGACTTAAAGATTGTCGGTTTTGAGATAACTGAGAAAAGTTAAAACTAATCTTGTTTGGAATACTAAAAGAGTAAGTTTTTGGGATTAGTTCAGGTTCTTCATAATTGTCTTTTTGACATGATGTGTAAAATGCGACAAATAAGAATAATATAAATGTAGCACAGCAGTATTTCTTACTCATAATTGGTTGGTTTAGAGTTAGTAAAAAATCTATATGTGCATGCCGTTAATACGGAATGCTGTCAACAAAATTGTATTAACTTTTAATAGGGAGTACAATAAATATACAAAAAAATAAGATATAAGCGTAATTTACTGTAAATCAATTTTATAATTGCTCTAAAGCAGCCTCAATCACTTGATATATTTTTTGGAGCTGTACTTCTGAAATCACATAAGGTGCTTGAATATAAATGGTATTGCCTAATGGTCTTAAAAACACGCCATTGTTCATAAAAAATCGAAAGAGTTTATCGCGTAAGTTGCCATAACGCTCCATTTTAATGTTTAAATCTAAAGCGAAAATAATTCCCGTTTGACGCACTGATGCTACTTTTTGATGTTGCTGTATATGAGTTGCAAACTGCTGATGCGAAGCAATAATACGTTTTATGTTGTTTTGAATATCATTAGATGTTAATAACTCTATGCTAGCTAAAGCTGCTGTGCAAGCCAAAGGATTTGCAGAGTAGGTGTGACCATGAAATAAGCCTTTACTCATATCGTCACTGTAAAACGCATCGTAAATTTCTTGTGTGCAACTTGTAATTGCCATTGGTAGTAAACCTCCAGTAAGCGCTTTACTTAGACAAATGATATCTGGCTTTGTCTCTATATAATCTGAAGCAAAATAACGTCCTGTTTTACCAAAGCCAGTCATCACTTCATCAGCAATAGTGATGATGTTATTGGTTTTACAGAAATCTAAAATGGAATTTAAACCATTAGCATCATGCATTTTCATAGCAGCAGCACCTTGAACCAAAGGTTCGTAAACAAAACCTGCAATATTATGTTTTGATGTTAAGGTTTTTAACCCATTTAAGATAGCATCATGATTATCACCATTAGGAGTTGGTATTCGGATAACGTTTAAAGAAAAATCTTTAAAAGGACCATTATAAACTGAAAGTCCGGAAACACTCATAGCTCCAAACGTATCACCATGAAAACCATTTTCGAATGCTATTAACGTGTTGCGTTTTTCGCCACGATTAAAATGGTATTGTAGTGCCATTTTAATTCCAATCTCTACAGATGTGGAGCCATTATCACTAAAAAAGAGTTTTTCTTGATTGTTAGGAAGTATCTTTATTAAAGTTTCAGAGAGTTTTACAGCAGGTTCATGAGTAAAACCACTAAACACAACTTGATCTAGTTTTTGCATTTGCTCAGAAACTTTTTTGGTGATGTATGAATTGCAATGTCCATACATACAGGTATACCAAGAGGCAATAGCATCGATATATTCATTACCATCTTCGTCGGTTAGAAGACAACCTTTAGCTTTGGTAATAGCAATGGTTTCAGGATGTAATTTATGCTGCGTAAGTGGATGCCAAATGTGTTGTTTGTCACGTTCGTTTAATTTCATAGGTAGCTTTTAAATTTTTCAGCATAGTCTTTCACCACATTTTTATCAAAATAAGGTTCTTCTTCAATTCTGCCAATGGTTTTAACCTTAGTCATTTGTTTTATGATATCCTCAGTGGTTTTGTGTTCATTGCCACTAAAAATTACTGAGGTGTCAAATCCTTTCTCTTGCAACAGATTTAAGGTTAATAGTGTATGATTTATACTGCCTAAATAATGTCGGGAAACCACAATAATTTTATAAGTTGGTTTGATAAGGTCTAAAATAGTGTGTTTGTGATTTATGGGAACCAATAATCCACCAGCACCTTCAATCACTAAATGATTTTTTGTTTTGGGAGGTTTTATGTGCTTGGGTTCAATAGAAATACCATCAATATCTGCAGCAGCATGAGGACTCATTGGTGTTTGTAATGCAAAGCTGTTGCTGTGAAATTTTGAAACTTTATTTGAAATTAATTGCTGTACTTTTTTAGTATCACAATGTTGTAAATCGCCTGCTTGAATTGGTTTCCAGTAATCGGCTTCAAGAGCTTCGGTGATTATAGCTGAAGCTATAGTTTTTCCTACATCAGTTCCTATTCCTGTAATGAAATATGTGTTCATTTAAAATGATTATTGTCTTTAAAAGTTGTCACATTGAAAACGTGTTATTTTTTACGCTTCAATTTATAGAGCAAAGGTAGTGAGTAAGTGTAAGACTTCCGAGATTTCTTTTTCAGTATTAAATGAATGGATACAGAAACGCAAACGCTCTTTTCCTTTAGGAACCGTTGGAGACAGAATGGCTTTTACATCAAATCCGTTATGTTGAAGCTCTTGAGCAATGTGTTTGGCTTTCTTGTTTCCTGAAACCACACAGCAATGTATAGCCGAATTACTTTCAATAAAATGATGTTGAAGTTTGAGTCGCGCTATTTCGGTTTTAAAAAATGTAATGTTGTGACGAAGTTTTTTTAGTTGAAATTCTTGAGTATTAAGTGCATTGTATGCAGATTGAATAGTTGCTAAATTGTGAGGCGGAAGTGCAGTTGTATAGATAAATGGTCTTGAGAAATTAACTAGATATTCTTTTAGATCTTGATGACATAAAATAGCTGCACCATGAGTTCCCAAGGCTTTGCCGAAGGTTATAATTCTTGCAAAAACTGAAGCTTCTAAATTAAGTTTAGAAATTAATCCTTTTCCGCAGTTACCAAAAACACCAATAGCATGTGCTTCGTCAACAATAAGATGTGCATTGTATGTTTTAGTTAATCGTGATAGTTCTTCTAAATTAGGAAAATCGCCATCCATAGAGAATACAGATTCTGTAACGATGTATATGTTAGATTCTTTTGCTAAGACCTCTCGACTGCGCTCGAGGTGACATTCTAAATCCTCTAAATCATTATGATTAAACTTGTAGGCTTTAGCATTGCTCATTTTGATTCCATCTCTAATTGATGCATGACAAAGCTCATCAAACACAATAATATCATTGCGTTGCGGTACAGAAGAGAAAAAGCCTAAGTTGGCATTATAACCAGAATTAAATATTAATGCAGTTTCCGAATTGTGAAAAGTACTTATTTGCTGTTCTACAACGTTATAAAGTTTATGATTACCAGTAAGTAAACGAGAGCCAGTCGATCCGTTTTCTAGTAGTTTATGCTCTGTTACGTATAAATGTGTTTCTTTAAAAATGGCTTCAGATTTAGAAAATCCTAAATAATCATTAGAAGAAAAATCTATCAAATGATTTAAGGTTCCTAACTGTCGGAAGGCATTTTCTTGTACGCGTTTATCTAGTTTATTTTGAAGGTTTTTTGGTAGCATTAATCAAAGATAGGAACACTATATAAGTATTCAAAACGAGATATGTAATCTTTAATATATTATTAATATTTGATAAGTAATTATTGTTTTTCGATAATTATTGTATATTTGTTATTGTTAAACGATAAAAATATGAAAGCAAAACGAATTTTTTATACAATGAATGTGGTTTCATGGATTGTATTTATTGGGTATTGTATTAAAGCAGGATCAATATTTTTTGTGTCCATCTTAAGTCTTTTTGGAAATAAGAATGTCACTGAAAATCTATATCTAGGAATCGATCTTTCAAGTTTATTTGAGTTTAGTACAACTCATTATACACTTTTAGTAATGTTACTTGTTATAATTGCCAGTTTAAAAGCTTATGTTTTTTATCTGCTTATTTCAATTTTTAAAATTATCAATTTTGATAAGCCCTTTAATTCTGTAATAGTGAATTTAATCTTTAAAATTAGTTACATAGCATTGAGTATAGGTTTGATTGGAATTTTTGCAAATTCATATGTAACATGGTTGAGGTTTAAAGTGTTTTTTACTCAAATAGGCATAGAGACTTCGGCTTATATATTTATGGCAGGTGTTGTTTTTGTTATTGCTACTTTATTTAAACGTGCTACCGAAATTCAGTCTGAAAATGAATTAACTATATAATTATGAAAAAAATTAAATTTTTAAATGTCTTTATAATTCTTCTGATTATAATATACATTGTACATTTTATTGGGAACGTTTATATTACTTTTTTTACAGATTTTCTCCAACCATCTGATAGTGATTTTTATAAGAATTTTATTTTCGGATATTATACACAATTTGTTGATTTAATATTTTCAATTATAACATTTATAGGTTTATTGTTTATAAAAAATGGTTTAAGTGTCATTATTAAAGAAGACATATTTAATTTTAAAAGTTCAATCAAATTTAAAACTGCTGGGAAGTTACTTTTACTTTCAGGGTTTTTAAGTCTAATTTTTAGTATGACGTTATTTTACAGTTCTCAAGAAATTACATTACTAGCAGAGATAGGACGAGATTTTTTATTGATGGTTATTGGATTTAGTTTGTATATCGTAGCAGATATTTTACAAAATGGAAGTTTATTAAGACAAGAAAACGAGTTAACAATATAAAATTATGTCTATAGTAGTTAATCTTGATGTGATGTTGGCCAAACGAAAAATGAAGAGCAATGAATTGGCTGAAATTGTTGGTATTACAACCGCAAACCTTTCGATATTAAAAACAGGAAAAGCTAAAGCCATTAGGTTTTCAACGTTGGAAGCTATTTGCAAGGCGTTAGATTGTCAACCTGCAGATATACTAGAGTATTTAAAAGACGAATAGTTGATTGATTAGATTGTAAGATAGAAAACAAAAAACGCCAAACAGATAAATTGTTTGGCGTTTTTTATTATTTAAATATAAAGTCTACTTAATCAGCAAGTACAATAACTTTATTGTCTTTCATTTCAATAGTACCAGAATTAATAGGCAACCAGAAACCTTTGTCAGTTTTGTTAAATTTAGCTTCAACATCTTCTTCTAAAGTGATGTTACCATTAATTTTAACATTACCTTCTTTTAAAATCGATACAATAGGAGCGTGATTGTTGAGCACTTCAAACTCGCCCATCAAACCAGGAACAGCAACACTTGTTACTTCTCCACTAAATAATGTAGCTTCAGGTGATACAATTTCTAAATACATAGTTTATTGCTTTATGCTTTAAGCTTTAAGCTTTAAGCTGTTTACGCTTCAGTAAGCATTTTTTCTCCAGCTTCAATAGCTTCTTCGATCGTTCCCTTAAGGTTGAATGCTGCTTCTGGTAAGTGATCTAATTCACCATCCATAATCATATTAAACCCTTTGATAGTTTCTTTAATATCAACTAATACTCCAGGAATACCAGTAAATTGCTCAGCAACATGGAATGGTTGAGATAAGAAACGTTGCACACGTCTTGCTCTACCTACAGCCATTTTATCTTCTTCAGATAATTCTTCCATACCTAAGATGGCAATAATATCTTGTAATTCTTTGTAACGTTGTAATAACTCTTTTACACGTTGTGCACAATCATAGTGCTCAGCACCTAAAATATCAGCAGTTAAAATACGTGACGTAGAATCTAACGGATCTACCGCAGGATAAATACCAAGCTCAGCGATTTTACGAGATAATACTGTTGTAGCATCTAAGTGAGCAAAGGTTGTTGCAGGAGCAGGATCGGTTAAATCATCTGCAGGTACATATACCGCTTGAACAGATGTAATAGAACCTCTTTTAGTTGACGTAATACGTTCTTGCATTGCTCCCATTTCGGTTGCTAATGTTGGTTGGTAACCTACCGCAGAAGGCATACGACCTAATAATGCAGATACCTCAGAACCAGCTTGTGTAAAACGGAAGATATTATCAACGAAGAAAAGTACATCTTTTCCTTGTCCGTCACCAGCTCCATCACGGAAGTATTCTGCTATAGTTAATCCTGAAAGTGCCACACGAGCACGAGCTCCAGGAGGTTCATTCATTTGTCCGAATACGAAAGTTGCTTTAGAATCTTTCATAGCCGTTTTATCAACTTTAGATAAATCCCATCCGCCTTCTTCCATAGAGTGCATAAAGTCATCACCATATTTAATAATACCAGACTCTAACATTTCACGAAGTAAATCGTTTCCTTCACGAGTACGTTCTCCAACACCAGCAAATACTGAAAGACCACCATGACCTTTTGCGATATTGTTAATTAACTCCTGAATCAGTACTGTTTTACCAACACCAGCACCACCAAATAAACCAATTTTACCACCTTTAGCATAAGGTTCAATCAAATCGATTACTTTAATACCAGTAAATAAAACTTCAGTAGAAGTAGATAAATCTTCAAATTTAGGAGCTTGTCTGTGAATTGGAAGACCGTTATCACCAGCTTTAGGTAAATCACCAATACCATCAATAGCGTCTCCAATTACATTAAAAAGGCGTCCGTAAACATCTTCACCAATTGGCATTTGTATAGGAGCACCAGTTGCAACAACTTCAGTTCCTCTACTTAAACCATCAGAAGAATCCATTGCAATAGTACGTACAGTATCTTCACCAATGTGAGATTGTACTTCTAATACTAATTTAGAACCATCTTGGTTGTTAATTTCTAACGAATCATAAATTTTTGGAAGTTCAGTACCAGCTCCGAATTCTACATCGATAACTGGACCAACTATTTGTGCAACTTTACCTGTAACTTTTGACATTACTTATGTGTTTAATGTTTAGATATTTCAATAGTGAAAAAATGAGATTTACTTTATGTAATAAAAGCATTCCTTTTTCGCGCTGCAAAGATATAGCTTTAATTTAAAAATTAATGTATTTTTTTTCTTTTTTCATCATAAAAAAACACCTTCAAAAAGAAGGTGTTTTTAAACTAATTTTTATGTTATCTTATTGAAGCGTAGCAGAATAGTTTGTAGGCAAATCAGCAGCAACAGGAGTTGAGCCTGATGCTATAAAATTAGAACCAAAAGCAGCATCAATTGCAGCTAAGAATTCACGCGCCATTAATCCATAACCTCTTGAGGTTAGGTGAATACCATCTAAACTCACGAGTCCGCCAAAAACTAAATCGGTATTCATTACAAATTCATCATAAGTATAACCAGATATAGCTGCTTGTTCTAAAACAGCTCTTAAATCAGCTACAGCAACATTAGGATTAGCATCTGCCACATCTATAATTGTTGTATTGTAAGCTGCAGTTGCATTTGCTATTTCTTGTTGTTCTTCTGGAGTTAACACCCATTTATCCTCTAATGGTAATGTTATACCTTCAACAGCAAATGTTCCTGCAAGGGTTTGAGGTAAAAGACCTCCACTTTCTGTAATTAAACTTACAACATGCTCAGCATTTACTTCGCCAATAATAGAACTGCTTGGTAACACAAATAAATCATTTTCTGTAGCAGATCTTGCTTTACCATATTGTTGTCCTAATAATTGAGCTACTAGTGGTGCAGCAGCAGCAGGTAAACCTAAAGACTGTACAAATGGAACAAAAGTTGGACTACTACCTAAAGTCGTAGTGATTGCTAATGTTAAATCAGTTGCGTCTTCATCAATTATTACTACTGGACTAGCTTCTGTTGATGAAAAAACAATTGCTCTTTCTGGTTCTCCAGCGCCAATATATATTTGATTTATAGCTCCATAGACTTGATTTAACAAAGATATTTGATCTCCTAAAGCATCAGGAGTAATAGGGTTATAAGGTACAGTTGTAAAATGAGATAAGCTAGTAATATCAGGTACAGTAGTTACCACACCTTTAGCTCCATTTGAAGTTAAAGCAGTAATTAAGTTATTAAAAGCAAAATCAAAAGTAGCAGAGTCTGTAATTGGATCATAATTAGGAGCATCTATATCACTTTCTCCACCAGAAGTAGCATAACCTAAAACGTCATTTCCACCTACTTCAGATAAAGTGAAAAATGTTGGGTTTTGAGCCATTGCTAATTCTAAAATTGAAGCATTTTGATTATTTCCTGTTACTCTAATAGCATATGGATTGGCTGCTGCTGGAAAATTTGAAATATTACCATAACCTGAAGCTATTAAATGAAAACTTTTTGCACCAGGTATTCCTAGATTGTTAAAAGGACCTGTAGGATTATTTAAAGCAAAGTCAGTAGTTGACATTGCAGATGGATTTACAGCTTGTAATGGTACTGGACCAGCTCCACCAAAAACGAGTCTTTCTGTAAAAAGTCTATCTCCTGTTATAGGGCTAATTACTGGATTGCCACCGAGAATAAGTCCTCCGAAATTATCATTCATTAACGGTTGTGTAAAGCTTCCGCCACCTACTTTTTCAAATTGTTTGGCCAATAAATTAGGGAACGAGTTTTCTTGAGTAGCAATAAACAAACCGCCATCAGTAACTCCTGCAGTAAATGATGCGCCAATGGCTACATAATTTGAAAAATCTAAATCACCAACAGTTAATTCTTCTAAAACAACATCATCGTTGGCATTAAGGTCTCTAAAATCTTCTACGAGTTCATTTTCGCAAGCTACCATACCAAATGTAAGCATTGATAGCGCTATATATTTTAATGTTTTCATTTTAAATAATTTCTTTTCCATTATTATAAATTATTGATAGTCCAAGAGATATAGTATTGAGAACCAATATAACCTGTACCGAAAGCGGTAAAGTATTCATCTTGTAACAAGTTCGTTCCTCCAACTTTTATTGATGACTTCAAACTTGGGATTCTATAATTGATTTGTGCATCAACTACGTGAAAAGCAGGGATTTCTCCATCACCAAATGAGGATTCCCAATAATAATTATCACTCCATCTCCAAGCAAGGTTAAATCCAAAATTTTTGAAAAGTTCAGTATTTCCAAATGATGCTTTAACTTTATGCTCAGGAGTATTGAAATTAGTTCTGAAATCAGGATTGCTCTTTATGTCGAAATCCATTTTTGCATAGGTGTAGTTAGCACTTAAATCAAAGTCACCTAAAACTTTAGTAGAAACCTGTACTGCTGCTCCGTAAGAATTTACTTTTTCCTCAGAGTTAGTATAGGTTTGGTAAACATTAACATCTCCTTGATTTAATGCTGATAAAATTTGCTGTGTATCTTGATTCAAACCTGCTATAGATGCTAAGTTATTTGGGTCATAGCCTGTTAAATCGAAATTTGAAACATTACCATAAAGAGGAGCTATTACAGATTCATTAGCTAAGAAATCTTTATAAGAGCTATAGTAAGCTGAGGCATCAATAATGAATTTTTTAATTTTTCCTCTATAACCTACTTCGAATGAACTGACTTGTTCAGGTTTAACATAATTAGAATTGCCTATAAATTCACTCCCATTAGAAGTAGGATTATGATTTGATAGGTCACTTGCAATAGATGCAAATAATGAATTAGTATAAGCTGCAGAAGCATCTTGAGTTTTAACTGCTGGTTGTCCAAAATTGTCTTGTGCAAATTGACTAACGCTATAATCTCTTGAATAGCGTTCACCAATGTCAGATGCACCACCAACGAGTGTTCCTAAGGCAGTCTCTAAACCAATATATAAGGATTGAGTGTCTGGATTTCTAAATCCAGATTGAAACGATGCTCTAAAGTTATGGTTTTCGTTTACTGTTATGGCAGCTGAAATTCTAGGTGATAAAAAAGCATCAAATAATTCTGATTTATCATAACGGATAGAACCAGTTAGTTTTAATTCTAAACTTTCGTTTAATTCTAATGATTTTTGTAATTGTGTATATAAACCTAATTCAGAATACGTAATAGGACCATTTTCATCGGCATAAATAGTTCCAAAAGAATTTAATCTATAGGTTCTGTAAGAACCACCAAGCTGTATTTCGGCAAACTCTATTTTATCTCCAAAATTATAATTAGCATCACCATGATAAATTTGTGAGTTATCTCTAATTGCAGATCCAGTTAAAAAACTGGTGTCACTTGTAACCTCGTCAAAAGCTCTTTGGAATTCTGGAGTACCTGGTTCAAATCGTTCAATGCCATCATCACCATTAGGATCTATTATTTCTTCTGCAACTTGTCTAGCAATATTATGAGCTTCTGCTTCAGTAGCACCAGTAAGAGTAGCACCAACGAAAGTATTAATATAGTCTCCAAACCAATCTCGATGAGATTTCCATTTTTGTAATAGATTTGGTCCAGCAACATCCATAATATAGGTGTCTCCAGCTTTATCTGCTGTTATATAACCTCTTACAAAGAAATTATCATTTTTAATTTCTAATTTATGTTGTTGTAAAAAGAAATTATCTATTCTATAACGTTGCGCACCTTGGTATACTGTAGAACCTGTACCTACCTTACCAACATATTGTATTTCAAAATCATTTTCCCAAGGACGATAGTATAAACCCCAATCTGCTTTTATGCTTTCTGCATCATAATCGGTTAAATCTTCTTCTCTATATCCAGTTCTACTTACATTAACGTCTGGTATTAGTCCTTGCACACTAGCAGGAGCTATTGATTTAATATTCTGAGTAACATTATCACCATAAACATTGACACCATCATAGTTTGTATTCGATTCTCGAGTTCCTCCTAATCTGTCTTTATCATCATAATTTGTAGCGAACCAATCTGTACCTTTTAAATATCCAAAGTTGACTTTAGCGGCAAATTTCTCACTAAACTTATGAGCCATCCTTATACCTAAATCAGTATAGTCATTATCACCAGCAGCTTCTTGAGATGTTATTCCTTGTTTTATATAACCACTAATACCTTGGTGGTCAAATGGGCTTTTGCTACGCATAAATAAAATACCATTAAAAGCATTTGCTCCATAAAGTGCTGAAGAAGCTCCTGGTAAAATTTCTACGCTTTGAACGTCTGTTTCGGTCATACCTAACAAGTTTCCTAAAGGGAAGTTAAGTGCAGGTGCTGAGTTGTCCATACCATCAACAAGTTGTACAAACCTGTTATTTCCAAAAGCAGCGAATCCTCTAGTGTTAATAGATTTAAAAGTTAAACTATTGGTGTTGATATCGACACCTTTGAGGTTTTCTAAGCCACCGTAAAAATCTGCTGATGCGGTATTCTTGATTTCTTTGAGTCCAAATCGTTCAACCGTAACTGGAGATTCAAATATTCGTTCTGGAGTTCTAGATGCTGAAATAACAATTTCATCTAATTCTGTACCTTCATTAAGAGTTATGTTAATAATTTGAGGGTTTGTTGTAACTTCTTGATTAACAGTTTCAAATCCAACACTACTAATTTGAATTGTAAATGGAGGATCTTGTTCGATGGTTAAGGTATAGTTACCATCATAATCTGAAATCGTACCTGTGGTTGTTCCAGTAACAATAATGTTAGCTCCTGGTAAGGGTTGACCATTATTGTCGGTGATTTTACCTTTTACTGTAGTTTGTGCAAAAGAAAAGGCGCAACAAAACAGCATCATAGTTTTGAAAAGTGTCTTCATTTTAGGGAATTAGTTAAATTTAGTATAGCAATATAAATAATTATATCATAATGTAGTGAATAATTCTTAAAAAAGTATGCACGCATAATAGTTTTTAACAAAAACAAGAGTGGTTTTTTGCTAAAAACTAAATTTTTTGGTTAAGATTTAAATCTTACTATGATTTATTCAACAGTTACAGCTTTTGCTAGATTTCTAGGCTGATCAACATTTTTGCCTAGCATTAAGGCAATATGGTATGATAACAGCTGTAATGGTATAGTTGTTAAAAGAGGTGTTAGAGATTCTATAGTTTCAGGAACTTCAATAACATGATCTGCTAGTTCTCTTACTTGTTTATCGCCTTCAGTTACGATACCAATAATTTTACCTTTACGAGATTTTATTTCTTGAATATTACTTACAACTTTTTCGTAATGTCCTTTTTTTGTTGCAATAACAACAATTGGCATGTTTTCATCAATTAAGGCAATTGGACCATGTTTCATTTCGGCAGCAGGATAACCTTCGGCATGAATATATGATATCTCTTTTAGTTTTAAAGCACCTTCTAAGGCAACTGGGAAGTTGTAACCTCTACCTAGATATAAGAAGTTATTAGCGTCTTTATAAATTTCGGATATTGTTTTTACGTAGGCATCAGACTCTAATGATTTTTTTACTTTTTCAGGAATTAATTCTAATTCAATCATGTGTTGTCTAAACTCAGAACTAGAAATCGTTCCTTTTGCTCTCGCTAAACGTAGTGCAATTAGTGTTAGTACAGTTATTTGAGTGGTAAAAGCTTTAGTTGAAGCAACACCAATTTCTGGGCCAGCATGCGTATAAGCTCCTGCATCTGTTTCTCTAGCGATAGACGATCCAACAACATTACAAACTCCAAAAACAAATGCACCTCTAGATTTTGCTAGTTTTATTGCAGCTAAAGTGTCTGCCGTTTCTCCAGATTGAGAAATGGCAATTACAACATCTTTATCTGTGATAACAGGGTTTCTATATCTAAACTCTGAAGCGTATTCAACTTCTACAGGTATTCTAGCTAAATCTTCAAAAATATATTCTGAAACTAAACCAGCATGCCAAGATGTGCCACAGGCAACGACAATAATTCTATTGGCATTTAAGAAGGTTTTCATGTTGTCTTCAATACCTGCCATTTTTATAATGCCTTCGTTTGGAAGCATTCTGCCTCTAAAGGTGTCTAGAATAGCGCTTGGTTGCTCATAAATTTCTTTAAGCATAAAGTGGTCGTAACCACCTTTTTCAATTTGTTCTAGATTAAGCTGAAGTTCTTGTACATAAGGATCTACAAGAGAATCGTCTTTTATCTTTCTAATTTTTATACCCTTTTTTCTTCTAACAACTGCCATTTCTTCGTCTTCAAGATAAATCGCATTTTTAGTGTATTCGATAAAAGGAGAGGCGTCACTGGCAATAAAAAATTCATCTTCTCCAATACCAATGGCTAAAGGGCTTCCAAGTCTTGCGACAACTATTTCATTAGGTTTGTTTTTGTCAAAAACCGCAATTGCGTAAGCTCCAACAACTTGATTTAAGGCAATTTGAACGGCTTTTCCTAATTTTATGTTTTCGTTTTTTTTGACATCCTCAATGAGATTGACTAAAACTTCGGTATCAGTATCAGATTTGAACGTATATCCTCGTTTTATTAATTCCTTTTTTAAGGATTCATAATTTTCAATAATTCCATTATGAATGATGACAAGTTCTCCAGAATTAGAATAATGTGGATGAGAGTTTATGTCATTTGGTACACCATGTGTTGCCCAACGTGTATGACCAATACCTAGACTACCATTTGTTGAAATCTCAGTTTCAAGCTTTCCTTGAAGGTCGGCAACTTTACCTTTAGTTTTAGATAATTTTATGTCTTTTCCATCAAATAAAGCAATTCCAGCACTGTCATAGCCTCTGTATTCTAATCGTTTAAGGCCTTTAATAATAACTGGGTAAGCTTCACGATGACCAATGTATCCAACAATTCCACACATAGTAATTTCTAATTATTTGGTTCGGTAAAAAAGATTTCCAAATATAATTTTTTTTCTTCATCCGAAGTATTATTTCCATAAAGAACTGTTCCTCTAGGAGTAATTATTGAACTCATAGGAACTTTATTGGTAGCGTTAGCAGAGTTTAATACATCAAATTGTTGGGCGTTGTTTTCTAAATTAATATTACCAGAAACAGCTAGACCAAGATTTACATTAGTCGAATCTTTCAGTAAAAGATTATTAATATGTTCAGTAATTCTAATTTTATACTTTAAACCTTTCCCGTTTTCATCACGTTGTAATCTTCCTGAATGACTGGTTCTTGAATCTACAGGTGAAACAGTATTGGCAGAATCAAACAAATAATCAATAAGAGGAATGTTGTTGTTCATGTCGTAGAGATAAATTCGTTCAGGCTCTACAATATCAGAAACACTATTTTGGTCAACATAAAAAACGAGGTTGGCTTCGTTAATTAGTTTTTTGCTTTTAATAAACTTTCCGTTTTCATCAACCTCAACAAATTCATTTTTGAAAGATTCAAAACTATTAATCGTGTCATCTTCATCAATATTTTCACCATCGAACAATTGAACAGCAGCTACAGAACCTTTTCCTCCTTTAAGATATAATTTTTCGTCACCAAAACTGTCGTCTCCATCAGGTATATTAAAGTCATTAAATAAAAAGTTAACTCGGTTTTCAGTAAAATTTATTATAAAAGTTGACTGAGTAGGATCTGAATCTGTGTTATTGGTATAATAAAGTGTAATGTTTGCATTTGAACTTCCAAAATTTAAAAGAGACATTGTGCCTTCACCAGCAATGGGTTCTACCTTAAAATACAAACCTCTAAAATAATCTTTAAAGTTGTTGGTGTTGCTTAATTCAGGTTGCCCAGATTTAGCAATAATTTTATCTTGCCAATAGGCAATTTCTGCTTGGTCTTCGGTCTCATCGGCATTAAATGCTATTCGCAAAGCAGGAGCTAATCTTTGTGTAACTTCCCCATCTTCGTTTTCTAGTTCAATGATATCGTCTTCAGGTTCAAAATTATCGTCAGAATATAGAAGTGTACCTTCTAATTGAGTGTCAGGAATTACTCCTGTTCCTGTGTTTTGATTTGAATAATAAATTTGAGGGTCATTAATGCTAGAGTTAGGATCAAAATCTCTTAAGAAATAATTACTTTCATAAATTGAAAGTTTCATGGGAGCGTTTCCAAAAACAGAATCTAACTTATAAACAGGATTATTATCAGAGTCAAAATTAGTAAGTGTACTAAAGTAAGGGATGGTTATTACCACAGAATCTAAAACTGCATCTGTTCCAAAATCTGGATCTGAAATTAAAGGCGATAACTGAGTAACAACATTAGCAATTGTTTGTCCATAAACAGCATCGTTGTATACACCTAATGAGTTAATAGGTAAAGAGTTGGTTTGAACGGGCTCTAAAGGTTTTGTGTAAGCAATGACATCAAAGTCTCTTGATAGGACATCAAAACTTGTTGCGGTATTATTATTTATAATATCAGATTCTATAGTTGCAAAGTCTTTGTCACAAGCTATAAATAAACTTGTTAGAAGAACAAGAACAACAGAGTTTCTTAGGGCAATTGTTTTATTTTTCATGTATACTTTTTACTAAGTTAGTACTTTGGTATTGTAAAACTCTGTGTAAGGCTCTGCAAATTCTTCAATAGGAAAATATTCTAAAACAGGCTTTTCACAAGCATCTAAATGCGCATCTAGTTCTTTTGGTAAATCACTAGAGCCTTTTATTAAAGCGTCAGAATGATCAATAGCAATTTTCATTAGATTATTATAGCTTGGAGTATCTAACAATTTAATACTAGCATCATCGATATTATCAAATTTAACTTTGTTAACCATGTTTTTATCTAACGTTCCTTCAAAGCTTTGATTGTATATAGAGGTCACAATTTTACTTTCAGTAAATAGAGGTTCGTCTTTATAGAACTCTTTAAGATATAGTGGTAAAAGCGAAGCTAACCAACCGTTAACGTGAATAATATCTGGTGACCAATTTAGTTTTTTTACCGTTTCAATTACGCCTTTTGCAAAAAATATTGCACGTTCGTCATTGTCTGGAAAAAGTTTTCCATCTTCATCTGTAAGTGTTGCTTTTCGTTTGAAGTATTCTTCATTGTCAATAAAATACACTTGAATTCTTTCTTTAGGAATTGAAGCCACTTTAATGATTAGAGGCATGTCTAAATCGTTGATTACAAGATTAATTCCTGATAATCTAATAACCTCATGTAGTTGATGTCTTCGTTCATTAATATTACCATAACGCGGCATAAATATTCGTATTTGTCCACCTTGCTTATTTACCATTTTAGGTGCTTCAAAAGACATTGAAGAAATTTCTGTTTCTGGTAAATATGGAACCACTTCAGATGACACATACAATATTCGCTTATCTTTCATAAATCTGCCGTTTTTGGAATTAAAAATAAAAAACATGCAAAATTACAAAAATTTATGCAGATTGCTAGTAAAATATTAAGTTTGCACGCTGTTAAACTTTTGTTAGTGTATGCATATTTTTAAAAACAAAACAGACTTAATTCAATTTGTCGATGGTTTAAAGTCTGAAAAAAAAACAATTGGCTTTGTTCCAACAATGGGAGCATTACATCAAGGACATGCGTCTTTGATTGTCAAAGGTTTAAAAGATAATGATGTTGTAGTCGTTAGTGTTTTTGTAAATCCAACACAGTTTGACAACCAAGATGACTTGGAGAAGTATCCTAGAACTTTAGATAAAGATGTAGCATTATTAAAGGATATTTCTAAAGAAAAAATTGTGGTTTATGCACCTTCAGTTGACGATATTTATGGTGACAATGTTTCATCAACTTCATTTTCATATGATGGATTAGAGCACGAGATGGAAGGTCGTTTTAGAGATGGTCACTTTGATGGTGTAGGAACTATTGTTAAGCGCTTTTTTGAAATTGTAAGACCAGATCGTGCGTATTTTGGAGAAAAGGATTTTCAACAATTAATGATTATTAAAAAGTTGGTTGAAAAATATCATATACCTGTTAAAGTAATTGGTTGTAAAATTTATCGAGCTAAAGATGGTTTAGCAATGAGCTCGCGAAATATGAGATTAAAACCAAATTACAGAATGGCAGCTCCTTTTATCTATGCAACCTTAAAAGCTGCCAAAGAACAGTTTGGCACAAAAAGTGCTAATAAGGTTACTGAGTGGGTAAAACATCAATTTGCTAAACATGAATTATTAGAACTAGAATATTTCATTATTGCCGATGTAGATACGCTTAAAACTGTAAAACGAAAATCTAACAAAAAAACATACAGAGCATTTATAGCTGTATATGCAGATGATATTAGACTTATAGATAATATCGCATTAAATTAATTATCTTTGCCTCATGCAAATTCAAGTTGTAAAATCTAAAATTCACCGAGTAAAAGTTACTGGAGCAGACCTTAATTATATTGGTAGTATTACTATTGATGAAGATTTAATGGAAGCGGCTAATATTATTCAAGGTGAAAAAGTTCAAATCGTAAATAACGATAATGGTGAACGCTTAGAAACCTATTGTATTCCTGGTCCTCGAAATAGTGGAGAAATCACGCTTAATGGCGCTGCAGCTCGAAAAGTAGCTGTTGGAGATACGCTTATTTTAATCACTTATGCGTTTATGGATATTGAAGACGCTAAAGTGTTTAAGCCTTCATTAGTGTTTCCTGATGAAGCGACTAATCTTTTAAAATAAACTTTTGAAAAAACACACTGCAAAGGTCCTAAAAATAGTACTCCCTTTATTATTAGGAGTGTTGTTGGTATGGTATTCACTCTCTAAAATTTCTATTGATGAGTTGCTTACTTACTTTAAAAATGCAGATTATTTTTACATTAGTTTAGGCTTGTTTTTTGGTTTGTTAAGTCATCTTTCTAGAGCATATCGTTGGAAATTTATGATTGAACCTTTAGGTTATACCTTGCGATTGCCTAATAGTATTATGGCTGTTTTTGCAACCTATTTGGTTAATTATACCATTCCTCGTGCTGGAGAAATTACACGCGCAACTATTTTAACCAATTATGAAGGAGTGCCTTTTGAAAAAGGTTTTGGAACCATTGTTGCCGAACGTATTGCTGATATGTTGATGATGTTAGGAATTATTGCAATTACACTTTTTTTGGAATTTGATTTTATTTATCAATTTTTTACTGAACGATTTCAACCCCAAAAAATCATTTTTGGTATCGTTGTATTACTCATTCTTGTCGCTTTATTTTTTGTGTTTATTAAACGAAGTCAGTCAAAGATAGCAACCAAAATTAGAACTTTTGTAAATGGTTTAGTAGAAGGAGTTATGACGATCTTTAAAATGAAACATAAATGGGCATTTATAGGTCATACTTTGTTTATTTGGGCAATGTATGTGTTAATGTTTTACGTTACTTCGTTCTCTATTGAAGAAACATCAAACATTCCTTTTGCTGCTATTTTAATTGGATTTATTTCTGCTAGCTTTAGCATTGCAGCTACAAATGGAGGTATTGGTTCTTATCCTGTTGCTGTGTATGCTGCATTTTCAATATTTGCAATAGCAAAAGAACCTAGTATTGCTTTTGGTTGGATCATGTGGTCATCACAAACTTTTATGATTATTGTTCTTGGTGGATTATCTCTATTTTATTTACCAATCTATAATAGAACCGAATAATTTTTTACCTTGCATAGTAATAATACCTTAGCCATGATGAAGCACTTTACGTTATTCGCATTAGTTTTTCTTTTTTCAATACCTCTAACTGCTCAAGTTATTTACGAACCTTTTGAGTCTTCAAAACTTGGTGAATCAAGAGAAATCAAAATACAGTTACCAAGAAATTATGATGCCGAAGAGGAAACTTTATATCCTTTAGTGATTGTATTAGATGGTGATTATCTGTTTGAACCTGTTGTTGGTAATACCGATTATCAATCGTACTGGGAAGACATTCCAAATTGTATTGTTGTAGGTGTTAATCAAAGCGATACTAGAGATAGCGATTTCTTTTATGCTGAAGAAACTGGACTTCCTCATGATGAAGGTGCAAGATTTTTCGAGTTTTTAGGGATGGAGCTCATTCCTTATATAGAAGGTAATTATATGGTGTCTGATTTTAGAATTGCCATTGGTCATGATATGAGTGCTAATTTTATCAATTACTACTTATTTAAAGATAAACCACTTTTTAGAGCTTATATTTTATTGAGCCCAGAATTAGCTCCAGAGATGACAACATTTATGACAGAGCGAGTTCCGTTAATAAATTCTAACACATTTTATTATTTAGCTACAGCAGATGATGATGTGAAACGTTTAAAAACAGATATTCTTGCCTTAGATAATTCATTAAAAGGAGTAGAGAATGAGTTTTTTCACTATCGCTTTGACGAGTTTGAAGATGCCAACCACTATTCTTTAGTAGGATTAGGTATTCCGAAGGCATTGAGCCAAATATTTTCATTTTATAAACCAATTACCAAAAAGGAATACAAAGAAAAAATATTAGAATACGAAGGAAGCCCTTTTGAATATTTGATGCGAAAGTATGAAGATATTGAGTTGTTTTATGGTTTTAAAAAGAAAGTCATCGAAAATGACTTAAGAGCAATTGCTTCTGCTTCAAAGAAAAAAGAGGATCTAGATTCTTTAAAAGAGTTGTCAAAACTAGCCAGAAAAGAATATCCAGATTCAATGATTGGCTCATATTACCTTGGCATGTATTACGAAGAAGATGGAAATTTGAAAAAAGCTCTAGTTACATATCAATCAGCACTTTCGCTTGAAGAATCAGATTTTATTACTAAAGATATGTTGCTCGATAAAATCTATGAGCTAAAAGAGTAATTCTTAAAAAATAATGCATTTCGTCGAATAAATATGCGATTTATCGTTTAAACTTCTATATTTACTTCCCAAATCCCTTCTAAACGATGAAACGATACCTACTTATTTCATATGTGCTTTTGTGTTGCACCTCACTGTTTTCTCAAACAATTAGCAAAGAATTGCAATCACGATATCTCAATACCACAAGAGATATAAAAATCAAATTGCCTAAAAATTACGATCCAGAATCTATAATAAAGCATCCAGTTATTATTGTATTTGATGGTGATTATTTATTTGAACCTGTTTTGGGTCAAGTACATTTTCAAACTTATTTTAAAGAAATGCCAGAATCAATAATTGTTGGTATAGTTCAAGGTAAAGAACGATTCTACGATGGTTATTTTGATGAATTAACAGGCATGCCTTTTGAATCTGGTAAGCGATTTTACGATTTTGTACAGCATGAATTGTTACCTTATGTCGACAACAATTATAATACGAGTCCGTTTAGAGTTGCAGTTGGTCACAACATGATGGCAAACTTTATGAACTCCTATTTGTTTACAGACGAACCTATTTTTCAAGCTTACATTAATATTAGTCCAGATTACAAAGGCACAATGTCTGCTAATTTAGAGACCCGTTTAGGTCATTTAAAAAATGATGTCTTTTACTATGTAGCAACTAGTGATAAAGATGTTCCTAGTTTAAAGCGTAATATTCGTGAAACAAGCAATGCATTTAAAACATTAGATACTCAAAAGTTTACATTTTATTATGATGAACTAAAAGGCGATACACATTACACATTAGTTACTGGAGCTCTATCTAAAGCACTAGATAAGATCTTTGAAATTTACAAACCATTAGATGAAAAAGAGATTAACGAAAAGGTACTTACTTATGAAGGCACTCTAGATAAGTATATTATAGATAGATATAAACGTATTGAAGAATACTTCGGAATAACAAAACCTATAACCGAAGAAGAATTTGCAAAAATTGTTGCAATTGCAGAAGAACGTGAAGACTTAGAATCTTTAAAGAACATAGGGAAATTAGCCAACAAGCAAGATCCAGAATCTTCACTAGGCACTTATTATTTAGCATTGCATGCCGAAAAATCAGGTAAAAATAAAAAGGCGACAAAGTTTTATGAAACAGCGCTTACTTTAGACGAAACTCTAATGATAGACAAAGAGTATATCAAATCGAAATTAAAAGATTTAGAAGCCTTAGCTGTTGACGATAATGAAAACGAAGACGACGATGAAGAAAACTAAATTCAGTATATATTCTACCGATTACTTTTTTGAGTGGTTGTATTTAAAGTCGAAATCTTTTTTATCTAACAATACAGCTTTAAAACTTTCAGCCATAAAACTTGTTTCTATCATGGCTTGGTTTAAAGATATCAACTAAAAAAATAGTAATTTAGCAGGAGTTTTAACTTAAAGATTTTAGACCTTTCAGAAAACACCTATGGCTAAATTAAAAACAACTTTTTTCTGTCAAAATTGCGGGACTCAATATTCTAAGTGGCAAGGACAATGCACAGCTTGTAAAGCATGGAATACCATTACAGAAGAAGTTATTCAAAAGCCAGAAAAAAGCGGTTGGAAAGCACCATCTTCAACATTAAAACGTGTATCTAAACCTTTAAAAATTAATGAAATTGACGCTTCTAAAGAAGCTAGATTAGACACCTCTGATCAAGAATTTAATCGTGTGCTTGGAGGAGGTTTAGTTCCTGGCTCATTAACGCTTTTGGGAGGAGAACCAGGTATTGGGAAAAGTACTTTGTTGCTTCAAATATCTTTAAAACTATCATACAAAACCTTATATGTTTCAGGCGAAGAAAGTCAGAAACAAATTAAAATGCGTGCTGAACGTATCAATCCTGCTTCAAATCATTGTTACATTCTTACAGAAACTAAGACACAAAATATATTTAAACAGATTCAGGAATTAGAACCAGATATTGTAGTGATTGATTCTATTCAAACGCTACATAGCGATTATATAGAGTCTTCTGCAGGAAGTATTTCGCAAATAAAAGAATGCACAACTGAGCTTATTAAATTTGCAAAAGAAACAGCAACTCCTGTTGTTTTAATTGGACACATTACTAAGGATGGACATATTGCTGGTCCGAAAATTTTAGAGCATATGGTTGATACTGTTTTGCAATTTGAAGGTGATCGCAACCATGTGTTTAGAATTCTTCGAGCTAATAAAAATCGATTTGGTTCAACCAACGAACTGGGAATTTACGAAATGCAAGGCTCAGGATTAAGAGAAGTGTCTAATCCTTCAGAAATCTTAATTTCTCAAAAAGATGAAGAGCTTTCAGGTCATGCTATTGCTGCAACACTTGAAGGTATGCGACCACTAATGATTGAGGTACAAGCTTTGGTGAGTACAGCAGTTTATGGAACACCACAGCGTAGTGCAACAGGATTTAATGCCAAGCGACTAAATATGTTATTGGCTGTTTTAGAAAAACGTGCAGGATTTAGACTTGGTGCTAAAGATGTGTTTTTAAATATTACTGGAGGAATAACGGTTGATGATCCTGCAATAGATTTGGCAGTCGTTGCAGCCATATTATCTTCAAATGAAGACGAATCTTTAGCAAGTGATTTTTGCTTTGCTGCCGAAGTTGGTTTGTCTGGAGAAATTCGTCCTGTACAACGTATTGAACAACGTATTTTAGAAGCCGAAAAATTAGGGTTTTCTACCATATTTGTGTCGAAGTACAATAAAATTTCATTAAAAAAGACAGCTATCAAAATTCAATTGATTTCTAAAATTGAAGACTTAGTTACTCTCCTCGTTTAAGCAGTTTTATTTAGCTTAACTCTGATATTTGAACTTTACCCGATTTATTAAACACTTTGTCAAATAAACTATATCATAAGTGTAGAAGGTCTTAATATTGTGCAGGTTATGTGTGAATAAGCATAATCTTTTGTATTGAAAATACTAGCCACCAAAATCTATCGAAATTAATGTTTGACCTATTGCGTTATGAAGTTAAGTCTTCTATATAAAGTCCTTTTTTTAATACTTTTTTCAGTATCACAATTGTCTGTTGCTCAAGATGCAGATGGCGACGGTATTTTAGATCATGTTGATTTAGACGATGATAATGATGGTATTTCAGATATTGAAGAACAAGGAAGCGCTATTCCAAATGGACCAGAATGTGGAGGTGAAGTCAATTTTGATTTTAATGCTTCTCCATTAGAAGTGTCTGGAGATGGAAACAGTTCAACCATTTTAGAAGGTGAAGTGTTTAGATTTACAAATATAGGAACAGGTACTGATGCTTTAATAACCATTGTTGATATTGTAGGAGCTACAGTTCAAGATTTAGATGATGATTATACAAATTCAACCTATCTTAAACCAAACCTACAGTTTTCTAATATGCTTGCTAATCAAGAAGCTTTTGTAGAGTTTGAAATTCAGTTTGTACAATCAGGAACTACAACACCTGTAGTTGTACCAGAAGTATTCATCAATTTAAATGATATTGATGGAAATTCAAAGTTGTTTGAAAAAGATAAAGTTCAAACACCTGTAAGTTATGTTATTGATAGTCCTACAAACGTAACTATTACTGAAGAAGAAAATTTTTTAGTAGCGACTTCAGGAGGCACAAATTATACTGGAACATCTAATATTTTTCCGAATAATAATATTTCTGCTCGATATTTCGATTTGTCAAGTTATACATTCCGTCTAGGAATATTATCTAGAACTAATTTTAGTAACCAAATTAGACGTTATAGTATTGAATTTTCATGTGTTACGAATTTTGTAAATCCTCAAGTTGTTTTAGCAGATTCTGATGGTGATGGTATTGCTAATTATTTAGATATAGATAGTGATAATGATGGTATTCCAGATAATATAGAAGCGCAATCTACTACTGGTTATCTTCAGCCTTCAGGAAGTGTTAATGCTTCGGGATTTTCAAGTAATTATGGTTCAGGATTTACGCCTATTGATACCGATGGAGATGGTGTTCCAGATTATCTCGATGAAGACTCAGACAATGACGGAACCTTAGATATTTTTGAGAATGGATTAGCTAATGTGCTTTCAGGAAATGATACAGATATTGATGGATTAGATGATGCTTTTGAAACCAATGGAGTAAATGATGCGACTCTAGATGTTAATGAAGATATTACCAATCCTTCAATCTTACCAGATGCTGATGGTGATTTGTTAACCGATGGTAATGTAGATTATAGAGATTTATTCGATACAAATCCACCACAAGTAGCAGCACTTGATTTGGATGGTATTGACGATTACGTTACAGGTGAAGGATTTATTGATGGATTAGATCAAGTTACCATGATGACTTGGATAAAAATAGATAATTCTGCTTCAGGAACAATGACAATAGTAGGTGAAGACTTAGGTTGTAGGCTATACATTGAAAATGGTAATACCTTAGGCTTTTCAATAAGAACAGATAATGGTGCTCTATATTCGGTTTTAGGTCCAAGTATTAATCGTAATGAATGGCATCATGTTGCTGGAACTTTTTCTTCATTAACTGGTTTTACTAGATTTTATGTTGATGGTGGTCTCGTTGGAAGTATTAGTGGAACAATAGGAACAATTATTGAGGCTTCTTCTGCTAGTTTAGGTGATTTTCAAATCGGAAGACGTTCAAGTAGAATTTCAGATAAAGAGTATTTTAAAGGAGAAATAGATGAATTACGAGTTTTTGATGAAGCCCTTTCATCTGAACAAATTCAGCAAATGATTTATCAAGAAATTTCAAATCATTCAGGAAAAATAAGAGGAACATTGATTGCTAAAGACATTATTCATCATTCAACCTCAGAAACCGTATCTTGGTCAAACCTCTTAGCATATTACACGATGTCTAATATAAGAGCAAACGCTTTAAATGATAATTCACAATACTCAAGACACCTTGCAATTTCTGGTATAAATGCAGTGCAATCTCAAACCGCTCCAATGCCTTTTGAAACAAGTAATAATGGTGATTGGTCTACAGAGAGTACTTGGCTGCATGGCAATATTTGGGATATTGAAAATGCTCTAAATAATAAAGATTGGAGTATTGTTGATATTAAGCATAATATTTCATCTTCAAACTCACATACCAATTTAGGGTTATTTATTAATAATGGAAAAACATTCACTATATATGGAGATCATAAAGTTGAAAATAAATGGTATTTAGAACTCAACGGAACCTTAGATCTTAGTGACGATTCACAACTTATTCAAAGTAAATACAGTGATTTGGTAACGTCTGCTCAAGGTAAAGTTTTAAGGCGACAAGAAGGTTGTGCTAACAAATATTGGTATAACTATTGGTCATCACCTATTGGTGTTGTTGGTGCAATATCTTTAAACGATAATAATGCGACCACTAACAATACAAACAATTCTGATTTTGCATTGAGTTTGCTTAAAGAAGACGACGGAAGTAATGTGACATTTACTAATGCTTACGATCAAGTTGGAAGCGTGAGTACACAGTGGTTATACACGTATAAAAATGGTGTTACATACCTAGATTACACAGCAATTGATCAAAACACAAATTTAAAACCAGGTGTTGGATACACGCAAAAAGGAACTGGGATATCTGAAACAGAACAGCAATATTTGTTTGAAGGAAAACCAAATAACGGAACAATAACAATTAATGTATCAGATACAGGAGGCAATGGTTCTGTACCTGCAGTAAGCAGAACAAGTTACTTGTTAGGAAATCCGTATCCTTCTGCTATTGATCTTCATGCTTTTATTGACGATAACGTTGGTGTGATAGATGGTTCAATTCAACTTTGGCAACAATGGAGTGGTACATCACATTACCTTAATGATTATAATGGAGGTTATGCTACAGTAACTAAATTAGGAGCAGTAAGAGCATCTCAATTTATAGGTGTTAATGGTGGAAGTAGTGGAGGCGAAGAAGGTACCAAAATACCAACACGATATCTGCCTGTCGGACAAGGGTTTTTTGCTGAAATTGTATCAAATGGAATAGTGACGTTTAAAAATAGCCAGCGATTATTTATAAAAGAAGCTGATGCTAATGGAACATATAATTCAGGTTCGGTCTTTTTTAGAACAGCTGAAGCTGAAAATACCAACACGTTTGCTGATACTGAAAACCTAATGCAAAAAATACGCTTAGAGTTTCAATCTGTAAATGGTCCAGATGCACGACGAGAGTTATTATTAGGGTTTAGTAATTTTACTTCCGACGAATTTGATTACGGTTACGAAGCCAAAAACACAAATGAAAGCGAAGACGATTTAAACCTTGTATTAGAAGACGAGCTAATGCTTATTCAATCCTATAGTTCTATTTCAGATTATACATCTGTTCCATTAATTTTAAATGCTTCAGGCAATTATAGTTATCGTATTAAAGCCACTGATTTTGAAAATTTTGACGAGGATCAATCAGTGTTTTTAAAAGATAATTTTACGGGAAATTATTTCGATTTAAAAAATGGAGAGGCATACGAATTTTCTTCGCAAGAAGGACGTTTTCAAAACAGATTCGAAATTGTGTTTCAAGCTGAAGATGCTACACTTTCAGATCAAATAAACGATTTCCAAAACACGAGTATGTATTTTAATAATAATTCAAATAGACTATTTGTTAAAGGACTTCAATCAGAAGCAAACCAAATCATTATATTTAACATTCTGGGACAATCGGTCAAGGAGTTTGTAAATGTTAATACTCAAGATCTAGATAATGGATTTAAAATTTCAAACCTGAGTAGTGGTACTTATGTGGTACACTTGAAAACGAAATCTAGAGTTGAAACAAAAAAGATAATTATCAATTAAGTCAAAAAAATTTCAAACCAAAGGCTGTTTCATTTTTTGAGATAGCCTTTTGTTTTTTAGCTCTGTTTATAAGCTTTACACATCATCTATTTTATTCACATCTTCATAGGGAATATTTGTTATCAATTTTTTAAATAGTAATCTTAGAGCAACCAAAACCTTTAACCAACCTTTAATTATGGAAAATCCAAACTTTGATTTTCTAAAATCTAAATTTGATGTGTCTCAAGACACCTTTAAAATTCTCAGTAATATATCAACCAAAAAGATAATAAAATCAGGAGATCATACAATTAAACAAGGAGGAACAAGTAATAAGCTGTACTTTTTAACTTCTGGATTAATGCGCTCAGTACGAGTGTCTGAGAAAGGCAAAGAGTACACTAAAAATATTTATTCTCCAATTAGTTTTGTAGGACCTTTAAGTTCTATTTTAACAAAAAAACCTTCGCTTTTAACTTACGAAGCGCTTACAGATTGCAAAGTATATGAAGTAGATTTTAAAGAATTTTTCAACCTTACCAAAACAGTAATTGAAATAAGTAATTTGTACAATAGAATTTTAGAATACCTATTCTTAATTTATGAAAAAAAACAATTCGAATCAATTTCTTTAAACGCTACTGAACGTTACCAACTTTTAAAAAGTAAAATTCCAAACATAGATGAGCAAATTGCTCAATATCAAATTGCATCGTATTTAAACATTACACCTGTGCAATTAAGTAGAATTAGAAAAGATTTAAAACTCAATTAACATATGTTATTGGCTTCAGAAGAGTTTTTTTTTAGGTTTGTTAGAAAACTAATCAACCTTTAATCCCAATATTAAATAGCAGACTTTAAAAAGCAAACATCACGTTTGCTTTTTTGTGTTTTTAACAGACTCTAAAGCTAAAGTGACTTCATTTAGATTTTTATGTCTAAGTTTTTAGTAACTGTTTGTTTATCAAAATGAAAAATTTAAAAAGACTCGTATCGTTAATTGTATTGCTAATCGTATTTGTAGTTGTCATGTTTGGTAATTAATAACACATTAATTATAACAAATAGCAGTATAATTGCAACAATCTCTTTTTTGTACTCAACACACATATAATTTTACTAAAATTCCTTAATTTCGCGACTTGACAAGAATCATCATATTATGAGCGTGAAATTTCCTGAATATAAAGGACTTGACTTGCCAAAAGTAGCTGAGGAGATACTTAACTATTGGGAAGCTAATAATATTTTCGAAAAAAGTATTTCTACCAGAGAAGGTAATGAACCTTTTGTGTTTTTTGAAGGACCTCCTTCGGCTAATGGTTTGCCTGGTGTACATCATGTGTTAGCTCGTGCTATTAAAGATATTTTTCCTCGATATAAAACCATGAAAGGGTTTCAGGTAAAACGAAAAGCAGGTTGGGATACACATGGTTTACCCATTGAACTTGGAGTTGAAAAAGAACTTGGGATCACCAAAGAAGATATTGGTAAAACAATCTCTGTTGAAGATTATAACGCAGCATGTCGCAAAGCTGTTATGCGTTATACTGATGTTTGGAACGACTTGACTCAAAAAATGGGTTATTGGGTAAATATGGATGATCCATACATTACTTACGAACCAAAATATATGGAAAGCGTTTGGTGGTTATTAAAACAGATTTATAATAAAGACTTATTATACAAAGGTTATACCATTCAGCCATATTCTCCTAAAGCAGGAACTGGACTAAGTTCACATGAGCTCAATCAACCAGGAACGTATCAAGATGTGACAGATACAACTGTGGTTGCTCAATTTAAAGCAAATCAAGATTCGCTTCCAGATTTTTTACAAGATGAAGGTGATATTCATTTCTTAGCTTGGACGACAACACCTTGGACGCTTCCTAGCAATACGGCTTTAACGGTTGGACCAAAGATTGATTATGTGTTAGTAGAAACCTATAATCAATATACATTCAAGCCAATGAATGTGATTTTAGCTAAGAAATTGGTTAATTATCAATTCTCAGGAAAGTATAATTTAGTTGAAGATAAGTCAGAATTGTTAGCGTATAATTCTGGAGATAAGAAAATTCCATATCACGTAGTAAAAGAATTTAAAGGTGCTGATTTAGTCGGAATTACTTACGAGCAATTATTACCATATGCTTTACCTAATGACAATCCTGAAAATGCCTTTAGAGTCATTTCTGGAGATTTTGTCACTACTGAAGATGGTACAGGAATCGTTCATACAGCACCAACTTTTGGAGCAGATGATGCTTTAGTAGCAAAACAAGCTACACCAGAAGTACCACCAATGTTGGTAAAAGATGAAAATGATAATTTAGTGCCACTTGTAGATTTGCAAGGTCGCTTTAGACCAGAAATGCAAGAGTTTGCAGGTAAGTATGTAAAGAATGAATATTATAATGATGGTGAAGTGCCAGAGCGTTCTGTAGATGTTGAACTTGCCATTAAATTAAAAGAAGAAAATAAAGCCTTTAAGGTTGAAAAATATAAGCATAGCTATCCTAATTGTTGGCGTACAGATAAACCAATTCTATACTATCCGTTAGATTCTTGGTTTATTAAAGTGACAGATGTAAAAGATAGAATGCACGAACTCAATACAACCATCAATTGGAAACCAAAATCCACAGGAGAAGGTCGTTTTGGCAATTGGTTGGCTAATGCAAACGATTGGAACTTATCGCGTTCTCGTTATTGGGGAATTCCGTTGCCAATTTGGAGAACTGAAGATGGCAAAGAAGCGATTTGTATAGGTTCTGTTGAAGAACTTAAAAGTGAAATGCAAAAAGCCGTGAAGGCTGAGGTTCTCGAAGCTGATATTTTCCAAAGTTTTGAAGTCGGAAATATGTCTGATGAGAATTATGCTAAAATCGATTTACACAAAAATATTGTCGATGAAATTGTTTTAGTTTCTGAAAGTGGAAAACCAATGAAGCGTGAAGCCGATTTAATTGATGTGTGGTTTGATTCTGGTTCTATGCCTTATGCACAATGGCATTATCCTTTTGAAAATAAAGATCTTATTGATGAAGGTAAATCATATCCAGCCGATTTTATTGCTGAAGGTGTCGACCAAACTCGTGGTTGGTTTTACACACTGCATGCTATTGGAACTATGGTATTCGATTCTGTGGCTTATAAAAACGTCGTATCTAACGGATTGGTTTTAGATAAGAACGGACAAAAAATGTCGAAGCGTTTAGGTAACGCAACCGATCCTTTTGAAACCTTGTCAACCTATGGCGCAGATGCCACGCGTTGGTACATGATTATGAATGCCAATCCTTGGGATAACTTAAAGTTTGATTTGGATGGTATTGAAGAAGTCAAGCGCAAATTCTTCGGAACACTTTACAATACCTATTCGTTTTTTACTTTATACACTAATTTGGATGGATTTACTTATCAAGAGGCTGATATCCCTTTAGCTGAAAGACCAGAAATAGATCGTTGGATTTTATCTGAATTACATACTTTAATTCAGAAAGTTGACGAATACTATGCCGAATACGAACCAACAAAAGCGGCACGAGCAATTTCAGATTTTACGCAAGATTATTTAAGTAATTGGTACGTGCGTTTAAGCAGAAGACGTTTCTGGAAAGGCGATTATCAAGCAGATAAAATTTCGGCTTATCAAACATTGTATACCTGTATGGAAACCATTGCTAAGTTAGGTGCTCCAATAGCTCCTTTCTTTATGGATCGTTTATATATGGATTTAAATTCGGTAACTCAAAAGGAGAATTTTGAAAGCGTACATTTGGCAGAATTTCCAAAGTATGATGTGTCTTTTGTAGATAAATCACTTGAGCGAAAAATGGAAAATGCGCAGACAATTTCTTCACTAGTTTTATCGTTAAGAGCAAAGGAGAAGATTAAAGTGCGTCAGCCACTACAAAAAATCATGATTCCTATTGCTTCGCAAGAGCAAAAAGAAGAGATTTTAGCAGTTGAAAGTTTGATAAAATCTGAAGTAAATGTGAAGTCTGTTGAGGTTTTAGAAGATGCTTCAGATATTTTAGTGAAACAAATAAAACCAAATTTTAAAGTTTTAGGACCACGTTTTGGAGCAGATATGAAAGCTGTAGCTCAGGCTGTTAATAATTTTTCAGCAGAAGACATAAAAAAAATTGAGCAAAATGGTAGTTTAGATGTTGAAATTAATGGAAAAAATATTACTTTAGAACAATCAGATGTTGAGATTACTTCTAAAGATATTGAAGGATGGCTTGTAGCAAGTTCAGGTGCTCTAACAGTCGCTTTAGATGTAACGATAACTGAAGCATTACAAAAAGAAGGTATTGCTAGAGAATTAGTGAATAGAATTCAAAATCTTCGTAAAGATTCTGGTTTTGAATTGACCGATAGAATTGCAGTGCAATTTCAAAAAGACGAACAAATTATTAACGCAATAAACAAAAATTTAGAGTATATTAAAACCGAAACACTTACCGATGAGTTGGAAATTTTAGACCAAGTTAATGATGGTATAGAAATTGCTTTTGATGATGTAAATACAAAATTGTTTATTCAAAAAATTTAAAATATGGCAGCAGATAATAAAGTTAGATATTCAGATAATGACCTTGCAGAATTTAAAACATTACTGTTAGATAAAATCGAAAAAGCGGAGCACGATTTAGAACTCATAAAAAGTGCGTACATGAACGACCATAATAATGGTACAGATGATACGTCTCCTACATTTAAAGCTTTTGAAGAAGGTAGCGCAACAATGAGTAAAGAAGCAAATTCGCAATTAGCAATTCGTCAAGAAAAGTTTATTCGTGATCTAAAAAATGCCATTATCAGAATTGAAAACAAAACCTATGGTGTGTGTCGTGTTACAGGAAAACTTATCAATAAAGAACGTTTAAAGTTAGTACCACATGCAACCTTAAGTATTGAAGCTAAAAACATGCAATAATTTTAAAGCTACTTAAAAATATAAAGGCTGTCTAAAAAGTGATGTGTTTGTCATTTTGAGCGAAGTCGAAAAATCTCAATTAATTTAGTATCACCATTAAAATGCTTAGAGATTTTTTACTTTCAATCGAAATACCTCTTTTTAGACAGCTTTTCTTTTTTGAGATTTTTAACTATTCAAATATAACAACTTATTCATACCAATTGTAAACCCTAAGCATGTCATTAAAAAAAGCGACACTACTTATCGTTATCATTTTAATTATAGACCAACTTTCTAAGGTTTACATTAAAACACATTTTGCTTTAAATGAAAGTATAGAAGTGTTTTCATGGTTTCAAATTCTTTTTGTTGAAAACGAAGGGATGGCTTGGGGAACGAAAATCAGTGATTTTATAACGTTCATTTCAGATAGAACTGCAAAAGTTTGCCTTACAATTTTTAGAATATTAGCAGTAATTGGGATTGGCTATTGGTTAAATCAATCTATTAAGGCAAAACAGTCTAAAATGTTAATTGTTGCAGTGTCTCTTATTTTAGCTGGAGCTTTAGGAAACATTATTGATTCAGTATTTTATGGTGTGTTTTTCGATTCTAGTGCTGGACAAGTAGCTACTTTTTTGCCAACAAAAGGTGGTTATGATGCAATTTTTCATGGTCACGTTGTAGATATGCTTCATTTTCCAATGTGGAGTGGTGTATTACCAGATTGGATTCCGTTTTATGGCGGACAATATTTTACGTTTTTTGAACCTGTATTTAATATTGCAGATATGGCAATTAGTACAGGAATTGGAATCTTGATTTTCTTTAATAAGCGCGCATTTAGAAATGATGAGGTTTCAAAAGCTCAAGAAGAAATTATAGATTAAAACGTGTATATCTTTTCAGGAGTTACACAATAATCAAGCTTAATATCGCTTTCAAAAGTATCGTCAATCTGCTTTTCGGCTTCAAAAAAAGATAATCCTATTTTAATAGTTTCAGACTTACAATCGGCTAAAAACTTATCATAAAATCCTTTACCATAACCAACACGATGTCCAGTTTGGTCGAATGCCAACAAGGGAACAAACACAACTTCAATTTGTTTGGTTTCAATTGGAATACCACTTATAGGTTCAGGAATATTCCATTCATTTTTTTTAAGAGTTGTACTGTCTGTAAGTAAATAATGAGACATTTGAGAAGTTAAAAAATCACTTTTAGACACAACAATATGTTTGTCTTTACCAGATAAAATATTCAAGATGTACTCTGTATTAACTTCCTTATGCTCTGTAATGGATAGAAAGATATGATAGAATTCCTTATCCCAAATAGGAAGTTGTAATAAGGTATTTGAAATTTGAAGACTTAAATCTTCAAGTTGTTCTTCTGAAAGGGTTTTTCGAAGTTGTTTGTATGTTTTACGCAGTTCAGATTTAGTCATTATTCAATGCTGTTGAAATATGAAAAATAGCATCACCTTGATAAATGATTGGAGATTCATTAATATTAAAAATATAGCCATCATTTGGAGCTTTCACAAAGTGATTGAAACTTCCGTAAGGATCTGTGATGTGTCCAATAACATCACCTTTAGATACATGAGTGTTAATTTTTACCGAAGCATTAAACATTCCAGAGTATTTGGCTCTAATCCATTTGCTTCCAGAAATAAACACACAAGATTTTTTGGGAGTAGATACTTTAAACTTACTATTGAGCATTCCTAAATGATGAAGCACACGTTTTGCTCCATTAACACCAGTATTGGTAATTGTATTGTTGATATGAAATGACTTTCCGCCTTCAAAAAGTAATACAGGAATGCCTAATTTATAGCAGATATTTCTAAACGATTTATTAAGATTTTTAGAATACAAAACAAAAGGCGCTCCAAATATTTGAGCCAGTTCTTTTAAGTTTTTTTCGCCTTTAATAATTCTAATTTGAGCAGCATTAAAACGATCTGCTCCTCCAGTATGGAAATCCATAACCAAATCGGCATGAGGTAAGATTTCTGTGACTAATTTAAAAGCCACACGACTTGCTAAAGAGCCACCTTTTATTCCTGGAAACACACGATTTAAATCACGACCATCTGGAAACTCACGATCCATATGAATAAACCCAAATACATTAATTACAGGTACACAAATAATGGTTCCTTTTTTAGGTTTGTTAATCCCTTTGGCTATGATTTGCCTTACGATTTCTACGCCATTAACTTCATCACCATGAATTCCAGCAGTCATTAAAACAGTTGGACCAGGTTTTTTTGAACGTTCTATAATCACAGGAACATCAATTTTGTTTTGTGTATGTAACTTAGCTACATTAAAACTTACAGTTGCACTTTCTCCTAAAGCGACTTCTTCTCCTAAAATTTCTAATACGTCTTTGTCACTCATTTATGTTCTATTGCGTTCAATAAATGTAATAATGGCTCTAGCAATATTACGTCCTGTTGCACCTTCAATACCTTCTAATCCTGGTGTTGAATTCACTTCTAAAAGCAAAGGTCCTCGATCAGATTGCAGCATATCTACACCACAAACAGGTAATTTCAAGGCTTTAGAAGCACGCATTGCTACTTTTAATTCGTCGTTATTAAGTTTAATAACATTGGCATTTCCACCACGATGAAGGTTAGATCTAAATTCACCTTCTTTACCTTGTCGTTTCATTGCACCAACTACTTGTCCGTCAACTACCAAAGCTCTAATATCTGCACCATTAGCCTCTTTAATATATTCTTGCACAATTACACGAGCTTGGAGTCCGTTAAAAGCTTCCAAAACAGATTCAGCAGCATTTTTTGTTTCAGCCAAAACCACACCCAAACCTTGCGTACCTTCTAAGAGTTTAATAATTACAGGAGTTCCGCCAACATGCTCTATCACTTCTTCAACATCGCGTGAATAATTAGTAAATACGGTTTTAGGCATGCCTATTCCAGCTTTGCTTAAGCGTTGCAAACTTCGCAATTTATCTCGTGAACGTTGTATAGCATCTGAAGTTACTATGGTAAAAACACCCATCATTTCAAATTGTCTAACCACTGCGCAACCATAAAAAGTTACCGAAGCGCCAATTCTAGGAATGATAGCGTCTACATAATCAAGATACCTGTCTTTATAATAAATGGTTGGCTTTTCTTTTTCAATAATAATATCACATTTTAAAGGATCTATAACTTCCATATCATGACCTCTAGCTTCACCTTCTTTCACTAAACGTTGTGTAGAATACAAATGAGGATTTCTCGATAAAATGACAATATTCATTCGAAATGATTTATGGTATTGCAATATACTAAAATAGCTTATGATTTTTTTTTGAAGTCTTTGCTTTTCAGTTAACTTTGAATTAATGGAAAAACCTACATTACAATTACAATTAAAAACCTTGCCTCAAGAACCAGGTGTGTATCAATATTATGATGCTGAAGGAACATTAATTTATGTAGGAAAAGCCAAGAATTTAAAAAAGCGTGTCAGTTCTTATTTTACCAAAACCCACGATAATGGTAAGACACGAGTTCTAGTAAAAAAAATAGAAAGTGTTAAGCATATTGTTGTTGAGACCGAAAAAGATGCCTTGTTATTAGAGAACAATCTCATTAAAAAGTATCAGCCTCGATACAATGTGATGCTTAAAGATGATAAATCGTATCCTTGGATTTGTATTAAAAAAGAACGCTTCCCAAGAGTATTTTCAACACGACGTGTATTTAAAGATGGTTCAGAATATTTTGGACCATACACGAGTATGAAAACGGTTCATACCTTACTCGATTTAATCAAAGGCTTGTATAATTTAAGAACATGCAACTATAATCTTTCAGAAGAAAAAATTGAAGCCCAAAAATATAAAGTTTGCCTAGAATATCATTTAGGAAATTGTAAAGGACCTTGCGAAGATTTGCAATCTGAAACGGAGTACAATCAGGATATCAAAGCAATTAGAGCGATTATTAAAGGGAATTTTAAAGATTCGTTGTCGCAGTTTAAAACTCAGATGAAGCAATTGGCGCAAGATATGCAGTTTGAAGAAGCGCAACGCATTAAAGAAAAAATAGAGATTTTAGAAAACTATCAAGCAAAATCAACTATTGTAAACCCTAAAATTAGTAACGTAGATGTGTTTTCAATACTTAGCGATGAAAGTTATGGTTATATCAATTTTTTACAATTGTCTTACGGAAGTATTATCAGGTCACACACCTTAGAAATCAAGAAAAAGTTAGATGAAACCGATAAGCAGTTATTAGAGTTAGCTATTACCGAAATAAGACAACGTTTTAATTCTAATTCTTCAGAAATTTATGTGCCATTTAAAGTAGATTTAGGGAAAGATTTAAAAGTGACCATTCCCAAACTAGGAGATAAGAAACGCATTTTAGAACTATCGCTTCGGAATGCTAAATATTACCGAATGGAACGCTTTAAACAAGTGAAAATTGTCGATCCAGATCGTCATGCCAATCGAATTATGGCACAAATGAAAGTCGATTTAAGATTGTCTGAAGAACCTCGACATATAGAGTGTTTTGATAATTCAAACATTCAAGGCACAAATCCAGTAGCAGCTTGTGTGGTGTTTAAAGATGGAAAACCTAGCAAAAGAGATTACAGACATTTTAACATTAAAACTGTTGAAGGTCCAGACGATTTTGCTTCAATGGAAGAAGTTGTTTATAGACGATATAAACGTTTATTAGACGAAAATAAACCCTTACCACAATTAATTATTATTGATGGAGGAAAAGGGCAGTTGTCTTCAGCCTTAAAGAGCTTAGACGCATTAGATTTGAGAGGAAAAATTGCAATCATCGGAATTGCAAAACGTTTGGAAGAATTATTTTATCCAGACGACCCAATTCCTTTATATTTAGACAAGAAAAGCGAAACGTTAAAAATCATTCAACAATTGCGAAATGAAGCGCATCGCTTTGGCATAGAACATCACCGAAACAGAAGAAGTAAAAACGCATTAACAACCGAATTAGAAACCATACCTGGAATTGGAGAACAAACCATTGTCGCTTTAATGAAACATTTTAAATCTGTTAAGCGAATTGCAGAAGCAGATGAAAAAGCATTAGAACAAGTGGTTGGACTTTCAAAAGCAAGAAAAATAAAAGCCTATTATAATTCAAAATGAAGAAGCTCCTCATTATTATACTAACATTGTGTTTGTCAACGTTTTCCATAGCGCAAGATGTTCAAGAGACTAGTGCTCCAAAAATTGGACTAGTATTAAGTGGAGGAGGTGCAAAAGGATTTGCACATATAGGAACTCTAAAAGTAATTGATAGCCTCGGGATTAAAGTAGATTATATTGCTGGTACAAGTATGGGAGCAATTGTTGGAGCCTTATATGCGTCTGGATATTCGGGACAGCAATTAGATTCTGTTTTTAAATCTGTAGATTATGATAAGGTCATTAGTGATGATTTACCGCGATCTTCTAAAACATTTTATGAACGTGTTAATACTGAAAAATATGCTGTAAATCTTCCTTTCGATAAATTTAAGATACAATTGCCTTCAGCACTTTCAAGAGGTCAAAACGTATATAATTTGCTGTCTAAACTCACGTTGCATGTTAGTGAAATAACGCGTTTTGATCAATTGCCAATTCCGTTTTTTTGTATTGCAACTAATGTCGAAAATGGAGAGGCTGTAGTTTTAGATTCTGGAAATTTAGCTCAAGCGGTTACAGCAAGTGGTGCTTTTCCTTCGTTGTTTCAACCTGTAGTTATTGATGATCAGGTATTAATTGATGGAGGAGTAGTAAATAATTATCCAATAAACAAACTAAAAGCTAAAGGAATGGATATCATTATTGGTGTAGATGTTCAGGATGGTTTAAAAGATAGAAATGATTTAAAATCGGCTCCAGATGTATTGCTTCAGATAAATAATTTTAGAACAATCAATGATATGAAGTTGAAATCTAAAATTACAGATATTTATATTAATCCAGATATTAAAGATTTTACAGTTGTTTCTTTTAGTGAAAGTAAAAAAATCATTGAAAATGGCAAACTTGCTGCCTTAGATAAAATTGAAAAATTAAAGAAGTTACCAAAATATAAAACTGCCAATGCTATAAGACCAATTGTAGATAAGGTTTCAACAGATAGTATTAAAATTAATTTAATTACAATTGATGGGAATAAGAGATATACGCGATCGTATTTTCTTGGAAAATTGAAGTTTAAAGATGACACTAAAATAAGTTATGAAGACTTTAGTAGAGGTGTAAATAATATAATAGCTACTAATAATTTTGACACATTTAAATATCAATTCAAGAAATCTAAAGACAAAGAAGGTTATGATTTGTATGCAACAGTTATTGAAAATGAGGTTACAACGTTCTTAAAATTAGGCTTGCATTATGATGATTTATATAAAAGTGCAGCATTGGTTAATTTAACTAAAAAGCGATTATTTTTTGATAATGATGTAGCGTCCTTAGACATCATTTTAGGCGATAATGTAAGATATAATTTTGAATATTTTATTGATAAAGGATTTTATTGGAGTATTGGAATTAAATCGAGGTACAATCAATTTCATAAGAATATTAATTCTGAACTACTCATTAGTGATTTTAGTAATTTAGGCTCTGGACTTAATAAAATTGATGTCGATTTTCAAGATCATACCAATCAAATTTATCTACAAACCTTGTTTAGAAAAGATTTTGCGATAAGTTTAGGTGTAGAGCATAAACGACTTAAAATTAAATCGGAAACCATTACGCTAAATTCTCAAACTGATGAGTTCTTGTTTGAAAACACTGATTATGGTAGCGTTTTCGGGTCTCTAAAATTAGATACTTATGATAACATGTATTTCCCAAAACGAGGCTTGTTTTTTAATGGAGATCTTCATTGGTTTTTAGTTGCTTCTAGATTTCAAAATGATTTCGAGCCCTTTTCAATTGCTAAAGCAGATTTAGGTTATGCATTTAGTGTTTCAGATAAATTGGCCTTCAATATTAAAACGAGTGGTGGATTTAAAATTGGTGAAAATACAACGTCTACTTTAGATTTTGCACTAGGAGGTTATGGAAACGATTTTATAAATAATTTTATCCCATTTTATGGTTATGATTATTTATCACTTTCTGGTAACAGCTTTGTAAAAGCTACAGCTGCTGCAGATTACGAGATTTTTAAAAAGCACCACTTAACTCTAGAGGGTAATTGGGCAAATATAGATAATGCTATTTTTGAAACAGGAGAATGGTTTACGCTTCCAGATTATAGAGGTTATGCTATTGGTTATGGGATTGATACTTTTTTAGGACCTGTTCAAGCCAAGTTCACGTATTCGCCTGAACAGCGCAAGAGTATTTGGTTTTTTAATATTGGGTTTTGGTTTTAAAATGAAAAGGAAGCTCCTAATAAAACATAGCGTTCAATTAAATTGTACGACGCTACTGACCTAGAATAGTCATTCACAAAAAGGGTTTCGAATTTTTTATTATTTGTTAAATTTTTTCCTGTTAAAGAGATTTGATAATTTTTATCTATTGATTTGTAAACTAATTCAGTATCTAAAAATGTATAGTTAACAGGATTTGTAACATCAGGAGAGATAAAACTTATAATGGTATTAGAGTGTAGATGTTTATTAAGTTTATAGATTGTTTTTAATTGATTATGAATAGAGGTTAGATTGTTAGATTGATTACCAGTTTCAAAGGTGTTATTTTCTAAATTACTTATATTTTCAAAGTTAAATTTAGATTTAAGTCCTGAGCGAATGGTAAATGAAAATTGTAAATTTTTGTTTTTGAGATCTCTTAATTCAGAACCATTAATTATATTTTTATCTAAGGCAATTGTATACGATGTGTTAAAAGTTAAAGTGCTTCTTATAAAATGAAAATAGTTTTCAAATGATAATAAAAGACTATAACTTTTGTTGTTTGCAGGATTGTAAAAACTTGAATTTATAGTGATATCTTGATTTATTACAGATTGATCAAAATAATTGCCTTTGTTAAATAGGTAATTGCCTTCTAAAAAAATGGTTGTTCTTTTATAAAAATTATAATACTTAAATCGTGCACGTATTTGATTTGTTTTAATGTATCTTAAATCAACAATATTTGAGGAAAACAGCCTAAAGTTATTTTGAATAATATTAGGATATAATCTATCTTCTTCGGGAAGTAATTGATTGAGAGAGTATGACATAAAACCACTAAACTTTTTTGAAAACCCATATTTGAAACTTAGGTTTGGTGACAAAATAAAATCTGTTCTGTCTATTTCTGAATCATTTATTTTATCTCTATAAATTAATGAGTTGTGTTGAAGATTAATTCCAAACTTAAGCATTGCTTTTTTACTAACACTTATGGAAGCTTTTGGATAAGCATATAACGATTTTACCAAATAGTCCACATTGTTATTGAAGCTTGCATTATAGGTGTTTGAATTAGATAATAATGCCGAATTTAATTTAGTGTCATAATAATTATAACCAGTGCTTATATTGTATTTAAACCATTTTTTAGCACCTATAATTTCAATTTTAGATTGCAAGCTATGTTTTTGAAATTCAATGTTTTGAGATTCTAATTCAATATTAGAATCGCTATTAAATATTGTTCCAGGATTTATCGTCAATACTTGAGGAGCTTTACTATAATTATAAAGAAAGATCGCTTCTAAAGCCATACTTTTATGAACTCTTGAAGTCATACTTAAATTATGAAATGTATTTAAAGACTCACTATGTAAACGTCCTAATTGCTGTATTGAATTGTTATTACTTTTATTAGTAAACTTGGTGTCTTTAATAGTAATAGTGCCATTGTATTCCCAATGTAAGCTGTCACGCTCTTTGTTTGAAAATAAAATTTGACTTGAAAATAGTTTCGGAGTTTTGGTTAGTTTTTGAGTGTTAAAAAAATCAATTTGATTTAGACCATCATTTACTTCTGTTAGATTTTCATTAACTCTTCTTAATTTGTTGGTATAGAATCCAGAATTTAGTTTTATAGACGATTTCTTGAACACCTTGAAGATGTTATTAATACTACTAAAAAAAGAGCTATTTATGCTGTGAAAACTGTCATCAAGAATAGATTCAAAATTTCCTTCAAATAAAAGTGATTTGGCTTCTAAATGAGCTTTGTCAATATCCTTAATCAGTATTTCAGAATTTAGGTTGTAAATAGAATTGTTATAACCAATATTGTTATAAGATAGAAATCCAAATGTTTTATATTTTTTATTAACAAGGAGTCCAGAAGTATATAAATTAGATCTGTTTTTTGTACCATATTCTAAATTAGTGTTTCCTGAAAAATCGGATTTTCCTTTTTTTAAGACAATGTTTAAGGCTACATTGTCTGAGTCTTTTAAACCTTTAAGTAATGGATTGTCTTCAAAATTATCTAACCCTTGTATTTTATCTATAACATCAACGTTAATGTTTCTTGAGCCAAGTGTGTAGTTACTTCCAAATAAATCATCTCCATCTAGCATTAACTTTTTTATACTTTTTCCTTTAAATTTTATTTCTCCATTAGATTTAACTTCAATTCCAGGTAGTTTTTTTAATAAATCTTCAACGGTTTTTTCGGTACCATCTTTAAATGCATTTGGGTTATATGTGGTTGTGTCATTTTTTACTTGAATTCGTTTATTGGTTTTTAAAACAACTTCATTTAGTTGATTGAGTTCTTCCTTTAAAACAAAATCAAAAGTATATTTCTTTTTATTCGATTTTAAAAAATTAATTGATTCGTAAAGCGTTTTATAGCCTAAGGAGCTGATTTCAATACTAATCGAATCTAAGGGTTGGTCTATTTGTAAGTTAAATTTTCCATTATCATCTGTGATGGTATATTGTATGACATTTTTAGTTGTTTCGTTTTTCTTAAGTAAGATATTGGCATAAACGGGTTGACCTAAACTATCGTTAACAGTGCCTTTTATAGTTTGAGAGACTAAATTTAAGGTTATAAAAAGAAAAAAAACTATGAAGAAATATGCTTTCATAGTTTTTCTCTTATTCAACAAACACTTATAATTACTCATCAATTAAAAATTCTATGTATCTATTAGGTACAAAAATTTCTGAATCAAGATCAGCTCTATAGCCTGTTATATTATTAAAGTACTTTTTATATAGCTTTTTATAATCGTCAAAACTTATGGTATGTTCAAGACCATCGTATGGATTATTAGGAACATCTTCTTCCACATTTGTAATCATTTTGGCTTTTATTTCTAGCGCTCCATCTAAGGATTTTACTTTTAAAATTAAACCTGGAAGTCCATCAAATTTGTATGGACCATCATTATATGGGATTTCAGAAGTGAAAAATGCTTCAAAAGATCTACCTCGAAATTCACATACTGCCTTTTGGCAACGAAAACCTAAAACACTTGTATATTCATCTTTAACTTCCCACTTAATGTTGTATTGATCTTTAATTAGCTTAGGTTTTTCTAAACCTTTTTTTTCTTTATAATAAATCACATGATGTTTTAAATTTTTATAATGAGATTTTGAAAATTTAAAATTGGTATTGTCGATAAGTCCAAAATATTCAGTATCAGCAATTGTATCTTTCGCCGAAATTGTATAAACACTTTTAATCCCATTTGTAATTAGTTTTCCATCAAAAAAGTTACAGGAACCATAGTCATCATTCTCATCTAGTAAAATAGAGTTGTAATCAACTTCTAGTGTTTGACTTTGAGAAAATGACATATTAATTATGAAAACAATTAAAATGAAATTTAAGATTGGATTGCTATTTAATTTTTTGATGGAAAACATAAGGGATTTTTTAATTTTTAATTAAAGTATATGAGTGTGCTTGTTGTTGTGCTTGTTGCGCATCTTCTAATGCTAGTTGACACGCTCTTCCCATAGCAATATGCCCATCGTCATGAGTCACACATCTTCTAGCTGTCCAAGATTCACCTTCAGCATTTCTAACAGTTCTTCTACAACACATTCTAGCAAAAAAAACATTATTAGAATTGTTTTCTAGTTTCATACTCGATGATTCTAATTCTATAGTAACAGATTCTTTGTTGTCACTTTCTGTTTCTGTTGCAGATGCAGTTAAAATACTTATTGATGCACACAGAATAAAAACTATTTTTTTCATAAATTACTAAATTTTAAACCTATAACAGTATTTGTATAAGTTGGTTAATAAACAAATTTTTTAAGAAGTCTAAAATTTAAGAAGTCATTAAAAACAAGTACTTGTTATAAAGTTGCAACATACTATTCAATTACCTTAGGAGACTTCTTAAATTGCCTAAAGTAGAAGATTTAGTTTCACAAATATAGAAAAAAATTTTAACTATAGAAAATAATCTACAAAATTTTATTTTTATCTTTTAGCAAATTCAACGATATTTGTAACACAATGAAAGTCTTTTGGCAAAATATATTACTTCTATTAAAATTTCTTATCAAAAGAAACCCAGAATAAGCTAGCATTTTTTGTATCTTTAAAACACTTTAATTTATACGATTTATCGTATATATATTTCAACTTTTAAACTTTAAAAAATGCCTTTTTATCATAAGCTAGGACACATTCCACATAAACGACATATACAATTCAGAAAAAAAGATGGCAGCTTGTATTACGAGCAACTATTTGGCACCATTGGATTTGACGGAATGTCAACAAACTCATACCACGAACAACGACCAACACAAGTTAAAGACATCAAAAAGCAATACAGTGTAGCGCCAAAAATTGCCAAAACAAATAGTATTCAATCGTATAGGTTAAGAGGATTTCAAGTTCAACCTGAAAACGATTATTTAGACAGTAGAAAAGCTGTACTTACCAATAGCGATTGTACCATCATTTTAGCAGCACCAAAACAATCAACCAAAGATTATTTCTATAAAAACTCAGATGCCGACGAACTGATATTCGTTCATAAAGGCACTGGAAAACTTAGAACACATCTCGGAAACCTCGATTTTAAATATGGTGACTACTTGCTTGTCCCACGAGGAATTATTTACAAAATAGATTTCGATACCGAAGACAATAGGCTATTTATCGTCGAGTCACGACGACCAATTTACACGCCAAAACGCTATCGCAATTGGTTTGGTCAATTACTCGAACATTCACCATTTTGCGAACGTGATATTCGTCAGCCACAAGAACTAGAAACCTATAATGAATCTGGAGAGTTTTTAATGAAGATAAAAAAACAAGACGATATCTTCGAAATGGTTTATGCTTCACATCCTTTCGATGTGGTTGGTTATGATGGTTACAATTATCCGTATGCCTTTTCAATTCACGATTTCGAACCCATCACAGGACGTATTCACTTACCTCCTCCAATTCATCAAACCTTCGAAACAGACGCTTTTGTAGTATGTAGTTTTGTACCACGATTGTACGATTACCATCCAGAAAGTATTCCTGCACCTTACAATCATAGCAATATCGATAGTGATGAGGTCTTGTATTATGTCGATGGTGATTTTATGAGCCGAAACGATATCGAAGCTGGACATATTTCGTTGCATCCTGCAGGCATTCCTCATGGACCACATCCTGGAGCAACAGAGCGAAGTATAGGTAAGGAAAAAACCGAAGAGTTAGCTGTTATGGTCGATACCTTTAAGCCTTTAATGCTAACCGAAGAAGCAATGAAAATTGCAGATGAAGACTACTTTAAGTCTTGGTTAGAGTAAAATAATAATGAGGAGCTAATTCCTGCTTTCGGCAGTCGCTTTTTTTGTTGTCATTTCGCACAACGATGCGAAATTCAAAAAAAAAGAGCTTCAACAAATGCCTTAATCAGGGCTAAAACTATAAACAAAAAATAAACAAACGAATCAACAATAATATCATGGCAAAAGAAGTAAAAAGTGTTAATTACGGATTAGAAAAAATCTTTGATGGAGCTCAAGATTTTTTACCATTACTAGGAACAGATTATGTAGAATTCTATGTAGGAAATGCAAAACAATCGGCACATTTCTATAAAACAGCATTCGGCTTTCAATCTTATGCATATAAAGGTTTAGAAACGGGTTCTAAAGACTCCGTAAGTTATGTACTCAAGCAAGATAAAATCCGCTTGGTGTTAACCACACCTTTAAATAGTAAGTCACCTATTAACGATCATATTGTAAAACATGGTGATGGTGTAAAAGTTGTAGCGCTTTGGGTTGATGATGCTCGTAAATCGTACGAAGAAACCACAAAAAGAGGAGCTAAATCTTATATGGAACCAACGGTCGAAACCGATGAGTATGGAGAAGTTGTTCGTGCTGGTATTTACACCTATGGAGAAACGGTTCACATGTTCGTTGAGCGAAAAAATTACAACGGAACTTTTATGCCTGGTTTTATAGAATGGAAATCAGATTATAACCCAGAACCTGTTGGTTTAAAATATATAGATCACATGGTAGGTAATGTAGGTTGGGGACAAATGAATACTTGGGTAAAATGGTATGAAGATGTTATGGGATTTGTAAACTTCTTATCGTTTGATGATAAGCAAATCCACACCGAATATTCGGCACTCATGAGTAAAGTAATGAGTAATGGTAATGGTCGCATTAAATTTCCAATAAACGAACCAGCTAAAGCAGCAAAAAAATCGCAAATTGAAGAATATTTAGATTTTTATGAAGATTCAGGAGTACAGCATATAGCAGTAGCAACCGATGATATTATAAAAACAGTAGCGCAATTAAAAGCTCGTGGTGTAGAGTTTTTGCCACCTCCACCACAATCCTATTACGATATGATTCCTGAGCGCCTTGGAGTGCATATGGATATGATGAAAGAAGATATCAAAGAACTTCAAAAATTATCAATCCTTGTCGATGCTGATGAAGAAGGTTATCTCCTTCAAATTTTTACAAAACCTGTTGAAGATAGACCAACATTATTCTTCGAAATTATTCAACGCATGGGAGCTCAAGGATTTGGAGCAGGAAACTTTAAAGCCTTGTTCGAGTCTATAGAACGTGAACAAGCAAAACGAGGAACGTTGTAGTGTAAATAAATTATTAGAAAAAAGAGTGTCATTCAGAGCGAAACGAAGTGAAAAATCTCAAAAATAAAGAGTATTCAATCACTAAATTCTTTCTGAATGGCATATAACTCTAACATAACTATAACACGAGTATTTATAATGATTTCGAGTTTTTTTATATTTTTGGAATAGTAATTGTAATTCTCCATAAAGAATACCATGAAGTAATATTAAAATTACGTTCTTAACAATTATAAAAATGAAAAACATACTACTTATTGCTGGATTATTGTTTGGATTGCAATTTTCTTCTCCTCAAGAAGAAACTGCTTTCCAAGAGGGAGAATGGTTTAAGTTTGAAATGAGCTATAGCAATTTCTTAAAAGCTGGAAATGCAACTTTAGAAGTTAAAGAATCAACATTCAACGGGAAACCTGTATTTCATATCGTAGGTAAAGGCTGGACTACAGGAGCAATTAAGTGGTTTTTCAAAGTAAAAGATAGGTATGAGAGTTATATTGATATGGAAACAGGAATGCCTTACAAGTTTATTAGAAAAATAAATGAAGGAGGTCATATTAAAGACATAGAAATTGATTTCAATCACGAAAAACAAGAAGCCTTTGTTGAAGACAAAAAACGAAAAACAAAAAAAACGATAGCTACTGAGCAAGATGTTCAAGACATGGTGTCTGCCTTTTATTATTTAAGAAACAATTACGATACAGAATCTATTAAAGAAGGAGAGATTGTTAAATTAAATATGTTTTTTGATGAAGAAAATTACAATTTCAAATTAAAGTTTTTAGGAAGAGAAACTATAGATACTGAATTTGGAAGAATAAAAACTTTAAAATTTCGTCCTTATGTAATGGCAGGTCGTGTATTTAAAGAACAAGAAAGTTTAACCCTTTGGGTAAGCGCAGACAAAAATAAAATTCCTTTAAAGATTAAAGCAGATTTAGCTGTTGGTTCGCTTCAAGCAAACCTCGAAGCTTTTAAAGGTTTAAAACATTCGTTTCAAATTCAATTTGACTAACTAAAATATGGACGACATTAACAAGTTTGATGATATACTTAAGCAAATACAAGATAAGTATACAAAAATAGACCAAGACACAGACGATCATTTATATGGCTTGCTTTACAGCAAGCCAATTACATATTGGGACTATATTCAAACAGATGCATTGCTGAATCTTCAAATACAACGTACGACACTTCCTGATGAAATGGTATTTATTGCCTACCATCAAATAAATGAGTTGTTGTTTAAAATGATTCTTTGGGAAATTCAACAAGTGGCTGAAAAAGAAGATTTAAGTGCTGAGTTTTTTGAAAATAAATTGATGCGTATTAGTCGTTATTTTGATATGTTGACAACATCATTTAATATCATGCAACATGGTATGGAAGTTGAACAGTATATGAAATTTCGCTATACACTTACACCAGCTAGCGGATTTCAAAGCGCACAATATAGAATGATTGAATTTGCCTCAACTGAGCTAATCAATCTCATCGATTTTAGATTTAGAGCAACCATAGACAGAAATACACCATTCGAGCATGCCTTTGAGCATTTGTATTGGCAAGCCGCAGGAAAAGATTATAAAACTGGTAAGAAATCTACACTCCTTGTAAATTTTGAAAAACGATATAAAGGCGACTTTATTCGATTCATGCAAACCTACAATACTAAAAATTTATGGACACGTTTTAAGGAGCTTCCCGAAGCTGATCAAAAAGATGCCGATTTAGTAAAAGCAATGAGGCATTATGATTACACAGTTAATATCACTTGGGTAATGGCACATTATAACGCTGCAAAGCATTATATTGAAAGTGGTCTTGGTGATGGCGAAGCTACAGGAGGAAGCGATTGGAAAAAATACATGCATCCTAAATATCAAAGACGAATATTTTTTCCTGAACTTTGGAGCGAAGATGAACTAAAAAATTGGGGAGAAAATTTATAGAACTAATTAATGCAACCAAAACAACTATTAATAGCACTTTTTATCTGTATTGGTTTATGGTCTTGTAAAGATGCCGATAAAAAAACAGAAAAAGAAAACTTACAAACCTTTGTCGAACCTGAACCGTTAAAAGAATTTGGTTTTGTTTTAGAAGATTATATTGTTAAAAAAGACACCATAAGAAAAGGCGATAGCTTTGGAGAAATCTTAGAACGTAATCATATAGGTTATCCACGTATATTTAATATTGCCGAAAAAGCAAAAGACAGTTTCGATATTAGAAGATTGCAAGTTGGTAAACCTTATACTTTACTTTGTGCTAACGATTCATTACAAACACCACAGTGTTTTATTTATCAACCTTCATTAGAAGATTATGTGGTTATTAATTTTCAAGATTCTATTCATGCATACACTAGTCGAAAGCCTATTAAATTTGTTGAGAAAGTTGCAACTGGCATAATTCCAAAAGGAAGTGGTATTTCTATGCTTATGGAAGAAAAAGGACTTAGTCCTAGACTTGCATATAAAATGGCTGATGAAATTTATGCTTGGACGATTGACTTTAGAAGACTTCAAGAAGGCGACCGATTTAAAGTGATTTATACTGATAAATATATTGATGATTCAATTTATACAGGTGTTAATGAAATAAAAGCCGTTTATTTTGAACATAATAAGGATGCGTTTTACGCTTTTGAATTTGAAACAGATTCTGTAAAAGGTATCAAAGATTATTTCAACGAAGAAGCAAAAAATCTAAGACGTGCTTTCCTGAAAGCTCCAGTTCAGTTTAGTCGAATTTCATCTCGATACAATCTTAATCGACGTATTAAGTATTATGGCTATAAATTGAGACCTCATAAAGGAACCGACTTTGCCGCTCCAATAGGAACTCCAATTTTAGCAACCGCAAATGGAACTGTAACAGAGTCAACTCGTCGTGGAGGAAATGGTAAGTATGTAAAAATAAGACATAATGCGACTTACAGTACACAATACCTTCATATGAAAGCTCAAAACGTTAAAAAAGGAGATTTTGTAAAGCAAGGCGATGTGATCGGTTGGGTTGGAATGACAGGCAATACTGGTGGACCTCATGTGTGCTATCGTTTTTGGAAAAATGGAAAACAAGTAGATCCATTTAAACAAAAATTACCAGAAGCCGAACCTATTTCAGATAGTTTAAAAGTAAAATACTTAGAATTTATCAAGCCAATAAAAGAACGGTTAGATAACATTCAATTTGAAGACAATGCTATAACGATTCCTTCTGAAGATGATGTGTTAACTTCCAAAATTCAATAATGGCATTAAAAACGATCAATCCAACGAAAACTAAGGCTTGGACTAATTTGCAGGCGCATTTTAAATCTATTGAGAACACACATATAAAAGATTTATTTGCTCAAAATCACAATAGAGCAAATGACTTGACCTTACAATGGGAAGATTTTTTTGTAGATTTTTCAAAGCATCGTATTTCTGAAGAAACACTTGACTTATTAATTGATTTGGCAAATGAAGTCGATTTAAAAGATGCAATAAAGCAGTATTTTGATGGCGAAATTATTAATAAAACGGAAGGTCGCGAAGTACTACATACAGCATTGCGCAACCCAAAATCAGCCGAAGTATTGGTAGATGGAAAAAACGTCATGCCTGAAATTTATGAGGTTAAACATAAAATTGAAGACTTCTCAAATAAAGTTATTAATGGCGAGTTAAAGAGTTATAACTTACAACCATTTACTGATGTAGTAAACATTGGAATTGGAGGTTCAGATCTTGGTCCAGCAATGGTTGTAGATGCTTTGTCGTTTTATAAAAATCATCTTAACATGCATTTTGTAAGTAATGTTGATGGTGATCATGTGAATGAAGTCATTAAAAATCTAAATCCTGAAACCACACTGTTTGCCATAGTTTCTAAAACATTTACAACGCAAGAAACTTTGTCTAATGCTAACACGATTAGAACATGGTTTTTAAAACATGCTCCAACTGAAGCAATATCTAAACATTTTGTTGCAGTATCTACCAATATTGAAAAAGTAAAAGCTTTCGGTATTGATGAAGCTAATATTTTCCCGATGTGGAATTGGGTTGGCGGACGATTTTCACTTTGGAGTGCTGTAGGTTTGTCAATTAGTTTAGCTATTGGTTTTGATAATTTTGAAAAATTACTTTTAGGTGCTCATAAAATGGATGAGCATTTTAAAACCGAAGATTTTAATAAAAATATTCCAGTTATTTCTGCGCTTTTGAGCGTTTGGTACAATAACTTTTTTAATGCCGAAAGTGAAGCAGTAATACCATATTCGCAATACTTAAATCAGTTTGCTACCTATCTTCAACAAGGGATTATGGAAAGTAATGGAAAAAGTATTGATAGAAACGGAAATAAAATAAACTACCAAACAGGAACCATTATTTGGGGCGAACCAGGAACCAATTCGCAACATGCTTTTTTTCAACTCATTCATCAAGGCACAAAATTAATTCCTGCTGAATTTATTGGTTTCGCACAATCCCTTCATAAAAATCAAGATCATCAAGATAAGTTGATGTCTAATTTCTTTGCTCAAACCGAAGCTTTAATGAATGGTAAATCTGAAGCCGAAGTTGTTCAAGAATTAAAATTGCAAGGCCTTTCCGAAGAGAAAATAAAAGAGTTAATACCTTTTAAAGTATTTGAAGGCAACAAGCCAACGACAACAATTTTAATTGATAAACTTACTCCAGAAAGTTTAGGAAAGCTAATTGCCATGTATGAGCACAAGATTTTTGTGCAAGGCATTATTTGGAATATTTTTAGCTACGATCAGTTTGGTGTCGAATTAGGGAAACAATTAGCAAACACCATTTTAACGGAGTTGAATGAAGCTAATATTTCTAATTCGCATGATGCCTCAACTCAGCAATTATTGAAACATTATAAAACAGTTAAATAAGTGTTTAAAAACATAGAGAAACACAACTCTATATTTTCAATTCATTAACATTACGGTAAACTTTTTGTCATTATATCGAAGTTAATTTGCAAAAATTAAATTCGATAACGATGAAAAAAATTACTCAGATTTTATGTTTTGTGGCATTATGCATAACTACAACTGTAATGGCGCAAACAACTCTTAAAGGTGTTGTAGTAGCTGATGGTCTTCCCTTGCCAGGAGCTAACATCGTAGAAAAGGGAACTTCAAATGGATCCAGTACTGATTTTGATGGGAATTTCACTTTACAAGCAACAGTTAAAAGTGGGACTATAGTCATTTCTTATGTTGGATTCACAAGTATTACCTTAAACTTTGATGGTTCAAAAGACTTTGGGACTTTAACACTGGAAGCTGATAATGCATTAGACGAAATTGTAATTGTTGGCTCTGGCGTAATAGATTTAGCAGAAGATAGAAAAACACCAGTTGCAGTTTCGACAATAAGAAGAGGAGAAATTCAAGAAAAAGCTGGAAACTGGGATTTACCTGAGGTTTTAAAATCTACTCCTTCAGTTCAGAATATAAAATCTGGTGGATTTGGAGATGGTCAAATGTTTTTACGTGGTTTTGATCAAACTAACACCGCATTTTTACTAAATGGTCAACCTATCAACGGAATGGAAGATGGAAAAATGTATTGGTCAAATTGGTCTGGAGTATTAGATGTTGCTAATGCTATTCAAGTTCAACGTGGTTTAGGGTCATCTAAGTTAGCTATTTCTTCTGTAGGTGGTACAGTAAATATTGTTACTAAAACCATCGATAACAAAAGAGGAGGTTTCTTTCAACAAATGATTGCTAATGATGATTACACAAAAACTTCAGCTTATTATTCTACAGGAAAGAATGAAAAAGGTTGGTCTTTCTCAGCGATGTTAGGGCATTGGCAAGGTGATGGTTATGTTAATTATACACATGGACAAGGACAAACCTATTTTTTATCAGTTGGATACCAACCAAACGAATCACACACCTTTAACTTTTTGTTGACGGGAGCGCCTCAATGGCATGCCGCTGCAGGAAGTGGTACAATTAAAGACTTTTTAGAGAATGGTAGAAAATACAACAGCTGGAACCAAGGTAATGTGAATAGTTCAAACACTTTAGACGGACCAAGAGGTAAGCGTTACCCTGGAGGTCGTAACATCTACCATAAACCAGTAGCAAACTTGTCTTGGGATTGGAACATTAATGAAAAATCATCTTTGTCATCTGTATTGTATGGATCTATTGGTCGTGGAGCTTTTGCTTCTGAAAGAATTGATAGTGATGGTAATGGTTATGTAAGAGGATCATATAACAACCACAATTGGTTTGGTTTAGTTTCTAATTATAATAATGAGCTTTCAGAAACTTTAAATTTAAATGTTGGAGCAGATATTCGTACCTATAACGGAATCCACTTTAGAGGTGTAAATGAATTTGTGGGTTCTACAACTTCTGTAGAAGTGACAAGTGGTTATTCAGGAACGTATAGAATTACAGACTCTTTTGGAGGTATTAACCCGTGGAATATGGTTTTTAACCCAAACACAGATCACGATCAACGGATGGATAGAGACTATGAAGAGGTTATTACTTATTATGGAATGTTTGGCCAATTAGAATATTCTAAAAATAAGGTTTCGGCATTCTTTCAAGGTGCCTTATCTAATCAAGATCATCAACGAGAAGAGTTCTTTTTTACTGAAGAAGAAGGTGTGTCTGAAAAGTCTAAAAAAGTATCTAATATTGGTTACAATTTAAAGGCAGGTGCAGCTTATGCAATAAATGACAGTCATAAGGTTTTTGTGAATGCAGGGTTTTATTCGCGTCAACCATTTCATGATGATTTGTTTGTGAATACTAGGAACTCGAACGATTTGATTAATCCAGAAGTAGAGAACCAAACTATTACTGGTTTTGAAGCTGGATATCAATTTGCTGGTAGTAAAGTTTCTGCAAACATAAACTTATATCATACTATTTGGGATAAGAGAACACTATTAAGTGATAATGGTGAAGAACAAGAGTCTCCAGATTACGAAGGATACCAAACTCAAGGAGTTAAACAAGTACACCAAGGTATCGAATTAGAAGTGTTTACCAGACCATTTGAAAATTTAAAGGTTAATGGATATGTTGCTTTAGGGCAGTGGGAATTTGCAGATAAAGCAACTCAAAGAACTTTTGATGGTGACGGAAACGAAATAGGAAGTTCTACGGAATTAGATATTGACGGATTTAAAGTTGGTGGAGCAGCTCAAGTAACAGCAGGTGCTAATTTTATCTATGAGTTTTTACCAAGATTTAGTGTTGATGGAACCTGGAATTGGTATAACGATTTTTACTCTACGGGTTCTTTAGCAGTAGACCCAATTGCTCTTCCGTCATACGACACAGTTGATGCAGGACTCAGCTATAAAATGCTTTTAGGAAAAGATAAAAGCAAATCATTGCAATTTAGAGTGAATGTAAACAATGTATTTGATGAGGTGTATTTAGAATCTGTTTCGGGTAATACACCAATGTCTGCTAATCCAGAAGAAAATTACAAAGGCGTAAATACTAGTAACAATGGTCGTTTTGGCTATGGTAGAACTTGGAACGTAAGTTTAAGATATAATTTTTAAGTTTATTTGAGTTAGTTAAGTTGATTTGAAAAGCCTTCCTTAATATTAGGAAGGTTTTTTTATTCTTTCCACTCAATAGTTTCCATAATATGCTTGATGTCATTTTTTAGATATACAGCTGCAGGATAAATAGAATCGTAGTTAGGTTTGGCATAAAAATATAATGAACCCACTAAAAAGTGGTTGATACTATCTGTAACATAAAACTGAGATTGCGAAGCAGCATTTCCTCCAACTTCATAAAACATTCCAAAAACTTTTTTCTTTGGGTTTTCATAAATGTCACCTTCTATCTCATCGGCTTTCATGGTGTGCTTTTGTGTTAGATTTTGAGCGTCTCGCAGTAAGTTTGTTAGATTATTCTCTTTTACTTTTTTATACGTGAGATATACAGTTCCTTTTAGTTTCGGATACTCGATGTCTACTGCATAAATGTTATTAACACCATCAAGTTTTATTTTTGTAATAGGATCTGCTAATTCATTTTTTTCAAATGTAAATGGAAGTCTAATATCTACACCTTTATATTTTGGTTCAGGATAATCTAATCTTAGCATGGCTTTTGGCTTCGGAATAGGATCGCTTCCGCAAGCTACACACGATAAAATAATACATAATAAAAGTAATCTCTTCATAAGTTGATTTGATAGATATAACTAAACGAATTTAAACGCTATTTTATTAGTCTAAGATGGTAAATTTAATGTCTTTGATGCGTTTTCTTTCAATACCTTCTATAGTAAAAACGTAATTTTTAAAATTTATTTTACTTCTCAATCTAGGAAATATTCCAGAAATTTCTAATACAAATCCAGCAATCGTTTCGGCTTCACCTTTATGGTTTTCAAAAACCGATTCGTCTTCAATATTTATAATTTTATAAAAATCTTTTAACGTTGTTTTACCTTCAAACGTAAAATTTTTATCATCTATTTTAGTGTAAATGACATCGTCATCATCAAACTCGTCACTAATATCACCTACAATTTCTTCGATAACATCTTCTAAAGACACCAATCCTGAAGTGCCTCCATATTCATCAACAACAACAGCTAAATGCACTTTTTTATCTTGAAACTCGACCATTAAGTCATCTAATTTCTTGTTTTCTGGTACAAAAAATGGCTCACGAAGTAAAGTGGTCCATTCAAATTGTTTACGATCAATATGTGGCAACAAATCTTTTACATATAATATACCAGTTACTGTATCGATATTATCTTTATATACAGGAATTCTTGAATAGCCATTTTTGGTAATTTCTTCAATAACTTCACTAAATTTTTGATCTTCATGAAGCGCAAAAATATCCATTCTAGGTCGCATAACTTGTTTTGTGTCTGTGTTTCCAAAAGACACAATACCTTGAAGAATTTTATGCTCTTCAATAGTAGTGTCACTATTAGAAGTTAATTCTAAAGCTTGAGACAATTGATCGACGCTTATATTAGATTTTTGTTTTCCTAAACGATTATGAATAGCCAACGTCACAAATCGCATAGGCATGCTAATAGGTGAGAAAATAACATCAAGTACCTTTAGAGGTAAAGCCATAAACATTGAAAACTTAACACGATTTCGGCTGGCATAAATCTTTGGAATGATCTCACCAAACAATAAAATTAAGAAGGTAATTACAACGACTTCAAGTAGAAAACGCATCCAAGCTACTTCTATAGAATGAAATAAGTGCTCACCTAAATAAGCAAACAAAATAACAATGCCAATATTGATAAAGTTATTGGCAACTAAAATGGTTGCTAATAATTTTTTAGGACGCTCTAAAAGTTTTGATATGATTGAAAATGCTTTGGGCTGTTCCTCTAAACCTGTGTCAATATCAGATTTAGTTAACGAAAACAAAGCCACTTCAACACCAGAAATAAGTGCAGAACAAAACAATAAAATGATAAGTAAGATTAATCCAGAAACTAAGGCTGAATGACCAGATAAAATTAAAAGTATAAAACTCGAGGGTTCAGGATCCAAAATAAATAATTTTAATGTTTAAAATGGTAAATCATCATTGTCTTCAGCAATAGGTTGCGAAGTTGTATTAGACGTTTGCTGATTAGCATTTGATTGTCCAGCAGAAGCTTCATTTTTATTCGTTAAAAATGTAAAATCAGTACACTGTATTTCGGTAGAGTAACGATCGTTTCCTTTATCGTCTTGCCATTTTCTAGTTTTTAGTCGGCCTTCAATATAGACTTTATCACCTTTAGAAAGGTACTTTTCGCAAATTTCTGCAGCTTTGTTTCTTACAACAATATTATGCCACTCTGTGTTGGTAACACGCTCGTTTGTTTGTTTGTTGGTGTAGGTTTCATTAGTGGCTAAAGGAAATCGTCCAACACAATTTCCGCCATCAAAATAATGCATTTTCACTTCATCTCCTAAGTGCCCAATTAGCATCACTTTATTTAATGTTCCAGACATAGTTATTTGTAGTTTAATATTACAAAATTAAACAATTTGTAATGTTAGTATTAAAAGTATGAAAAATTTGTGAGTTCTTTAAATAAGGAAATTAAATTCATCAATAAAATTTCCAATCACAATTGGAGTAGGAAAGGTTTTTATTTCTGAAATAGGAATGCCTTGTTTTGGAAGTTTGTCAACCTCAATAATCCAGAACTTAGTATATAAATGCTGGTGCGAAAGTTTGTGAACAATCGCTTTGGTGTTGTATAAACTATAATCAAACTTGATATTCTTAAAGTAAGAATCAATTTTAGAATGTGTTTTGAAACCATCAGTAACTAATTCTTGGTCAGTTTCAATTAAAGGAAATTGATATAAGTTTTGCCAGATACCTTTTGAATGTCGTTTTTCGAAAATGGTGTACTTCTCTGAAGAGATAAGAACTAAAAAATTGAAATGTTTCTTAGTAACTTTAGTGTTCTTCAGTTTAACAGGAAGCAAATCAATCTTATTTTTTTGAAGCGCAACACAACTATCTTTTAAAGGACATTCAGTACAGTTTGGGTTTTTAGGTTTGCATTGTATTGCGCCAAATTCCATTAAGGCTTGATTATAATCACCAGGATTTTGACTGTCTATTAGTGAAGATGCTAGCGTTTTAAACGCTTTAATGCCTTGAGTAGAATTTATAGCAGTCTCAATTCCAAAGTAACGTGATAATACGCGATACACATTTCCATCTACAACAGCAGTAGGTTCGTTAAAACATATTGAAGCAATAGCACTTGCAGTATAATCACCAACACCTTTTAGTTTTAAGAGATCTGAATATGTTGAAGGAAAAACACCATTTAGTTCACTTGCAACATATTTTGCAGAAGCATGTAAATTTCGTGCTCTTGAGTAGTAACCAAGTCCTTGCCACAGCTTTAAAACCTCTTGCTCTGAAGCATTTGCAAGGTCAAAAACTGTTGGAAATTTGATAACAAAAGCATTATAATAAGGTAATCCTTGTTTAATTTGAGTTTGCTGCATGATAATTTCCGACAACCAAATATGATATGGGTTTTTGGTGCTTCTCCAAGGAAGAACTCGCTTATTTATTGAATACCAATTAGTTAAAACTTTCTTAAATTCCATAGAATTTATTTAATTAAGGCAAAAATAAATCTTTACAAGGTTAAATTTTAATTAATTACGCTTGAAATATTGAAATTAAATTACCTATATTTGCATCCCTTATAATTAATAGATAACCCTAAAAATTAATAACAATGACAAAAGCTGATATAGTAGCTAAAATTTCTGATAAATTAGGAATTGAGAAAGGAGATGTTCAAGCAACGGTTGAAACATTTATGGAAGAAGTAAAATCTTCATTAGAAGGAGGAGATAACGTGTACCTTAGAGGTTTTGGAAGTTTTATTGTAAAGACTAGAGCTGAAAAAACTGGACGTAACATTTCAAAAAATACAACAATAAAAATACCTGCACATAATATTCCTGCATTTAAACCTGCAAAAGTATTTGTTGAAGGTGTTAAGACCAATGTTGAGGTCAACTAAAACATTAAAAGAAATATTAATTTAAAAAGACTTATTTATGCCAAGTGGTAAAAAAAGAAAAAGACACAAGGTAGCGACGCATAAGCGTAAAAAACGTAGACGCGCTAATCGTCACAAAAAGAAATAAATTGAGAAAGTAGTTTTTTAACTACTTTCTCGGTTTTTAAAAACAACGTTCTTTGATATAAAATTCATGAGTTTTTATTACGTTTTACCTTCGTAATGCATGAATTTACTGGATTTAAACATCCTGTGTCAAAATAAAATCCATCTGTTTCGAAATGAATCGAGATAGATTAAAATTAACAACATGGAAAAAGAATTGATTATAAGATCGAGTTCTGATATTGTTGATTTTGCCTTATTAAAAGATGGAAAACTTATCGAGTTACACAAAGATGAAGATGATAACAACTTTTCGGTTGGTGATATATTTATTGCCAAAATACGAAAAGCAGTTCCAGGCTTAAATGCTGCATTTGTTAATGTAGGTTATGAAAAAGATGCGTTTTTGCATTATCATGATTTAGGACCAAAATTACCTTCACTTTTAAAATTCGTTAAACGTGTAAGCGCAGGTAGACATACCGATTTTTTACTGAAAAATTTTCAGTTTGAGAAAGATATTGATAAAAACGGAAGCATTGCTAACGTGTTAAAATCAAATCAATCTCTATTAGTACAAATTGTAAAAGAACCCATTTCAACCAAAGGACCTCGTATTAGTAGCGAGTTATCTATTGCTGGTCGTTATATTGTTTTAGTGCCATTTTCTGATCGTATTTCAATCTCTCAAAAGATTGGATCTAAAGAAGAAAAAGAACGTTTAAAACGTTTGGTAAGAAGCATAACACCTAAAGGGTTTGGTGTTATAATTCGTACAGTTGCAGAAGGCAAAAAAGTTGCCGAACTCGACAAAGATTTACAGAATTTGCTGAATAGATGGACAGCAATGTGTAAAAAAATAAATAAAGCACATCATCCTAGTAAGGTGTTGAGTGAAATGAACAAAGCCTCTTCAATATTAAGAGATATTTTTGATGATTCATTCACAAGTATTACAGTAGATGACGAAGTGCTTTATGAACAGATTAAAGATTATGTGCAAGAAATTGCACCTGCTAAAGAATCAATAGTAAAGTTGTATAAAAATGGCGTGCCAATCTATGAAAAGTTTGGTATTGAGCGTCAAATAAAAACATCTTTCGGTCGTACAGTCTCTATGGCAAAAGGAGCCTATTTGGTAATAGAACATACCGAAGCGATGCATGTAGTTGATGTTAATAGTGGTAATCGATCTAACAAAGAAAAAAATCAAGAAGACACTGCTTTAGAAGTCAATTTAATTTCTGCTTCAGAAATTGCTCGTCAGTTACGTTTACGTGATATGGGAGGAATTATTGTCGTCGATTTTATTGATATGGGAAAAGCAGAGAATCGAAAAAAATTGTATAATCATCTTCGTGACGAAATGAATGATGATAAGGCAAAGCATAAAATTTTGCCACCAAGTAAATTTGGTTTGGTACAAATTACCAGACAACGTGTTCGCCCAGAACGCAATATTAAAACCAAAGAAGAGAATCCTAATGGTGGAGGTAATGAGATTGAAGCACCAATTAAAGTGGTTCAAAAAATTACCCAAGACCTCGAAAGACTTTTCAAAAAAGACTATAAAAAGATTACCTTAAATGCACATCCTTTTATAGCAGCCTTTTTAACCAAAGGGTTTCCATCAGTACGTTCTAAATGGTTTTTAGAACACAAAAAATGGGTAAAAGTTTTACCTAGAGATGCTTACACATATCTTGAATATCATTTTTTTGACAAAAATGGTAAGGAAATCAAATAATATCTAAAACCCCTTTTTCGTAGTAACGGAAAGGGGTTTTTGTTTATTAATGGTTTATCTACTATAGATTCCTCCACTTCAGTCGGAATGACATAATATTATAAGTTTGATTAAGGTGCAGGATTAGGCAATTCTGCATGTACAGCATTAATGGCTGTCATTATTTCATCACTTAGATTAATATTAATGCTATCAATATTTTCTTCTAATTGCTCTAAAGAGGTTGCTCCAATAATATTACTTGTTATAAACGGTCTTTCGGTTACGAAGGCTAACGACATTTGTGCTAAGGTCATGTTGTGATCTTCGGCAATTTGTAGGTAACGTTTCGTCGCTTCAGTAGCTTTGTTACCACTATATCTTGCAAATCTTGGAAACAATTTTAGTCTCGCATTATCTGCTTCGATACCTTTTATATATTTTCCAGACAATACACCAAATGCCATTGGAGAATAAGCTAATAAGCCAATATCTTCACGCAAAGAAATTTCAGCCATATCACCTTCAAATACTCTATTTAATAAGGAATATGCATTTTGAATGGTGATCATTCGAGGTAAATTGTTAGTTTTAGATTCTTCTAAATAACGCATCGTTCCCCAAGCTTTTTCATTTGAAATACCTACTTGACGAATTTTTCCAGATTTAATAATCTCATCTAAATTATGGAGAATTTCATTAAAGTTATCTGTCCATCTGTCGTTTGGATTGTGTGTATAATCTCTAACACCAAAGGTATTGGTTTGTCGTTCTGGCCAATGCAATTGGTATAAATCAATATAATCGGTTTTAAGTCGCTTTAAACTGTTATCTACAGCTTCATTTAGAGCTTCTTTACTAAAACCGTTGGTTCTAATATGAGCAGTATAATCACCTGGTCCAGCAATTTTGGTTGCTAAAACGATTTGATCTCGTTTACCTGTTTTTTCAAACCAGTTGCCAATAATACGTTCGGTTTCAGCATAAGTTTCGGCAGTTGCAGGAACAGGATAAAGTTCGGCAACATCAAAAAAATTGATGCCTTTATCTACAGCCAAGTCCATTTGAGCAAAACCTTCGTCTTGTGTGTTTTGGTTTCCCCAAGTCATAGTGCCTAGGCATATTTTGCTAACTTTTATATCAGTTTTTGGTAGTGTTGTATATCTCATAATATTTCCTGCGAAGGCAGGAATCTTTTTAATTGAACATAATTTTATAATTGAAAAGACACTTTTAAAAGCTTTGCTTTGGTACTTTCAATGAAAATATATTTTCATTTCAGTAATGCTCAGTGCGACATTTACCTTAATCAAATATTGATTGTAAATATAAGAAGACCTTACAGTTTATAGAAACCTGTAAGGTCTAAATCTATGTTAAGTTTTATAATTAGTCGGAGATTCTTCGCTATGCTCAGAATGACAAAAAAAGATAATGTTGTCATTTAGAAAGAGGCACGATTGAAGAGTCTATAATTATGATACAGGTTATAAAGATTATTTATTATATGTCATTCAATAGCTTGGAAATCTCATCTAGTTTTGGAGTCAGTATCACTTCAATACGACGGTTTTGAGCTTTGCCTTCAGCAGAATCATTACTTGCAACAGGCGCAAATTCTCCTCGACCTGCTGCTGTTAAATTTTCTGGATTAATCGCTTCGTTTTCTCTCAAAATGCTAACAATTGCAGTGGCACGTTTTGCCGACAAATCCCAGTTGCCATTCAATTGTGTATTGCCTTTGTATGGCACATTATCTGTATGACCTTCAATTAAAATGGCAATGTCTGGATTTTCAGCTAAGACTTCACCTAATTGTTTTACGGCTTGTTTTCCTTGCGAACCAACAGCCCAACTTCCAGATTGGAATAACAACTTATTTTCCATAGAAATATATACTTTTCCATCGCGTTGTTCTACAGTTAAGCCTTTACCTTCAAAATCGGTTAATGCTCTAGAAATAGCATCTTTAAGTTTGGTCATAGCAGCATCTTTAGATGCAATCATGGTTTCAAGTTCTGCAACACGTTGAGAACGTGCTTCTAGTTCTTGCTTCAATTTTTCTAGTCTTGCGTTTTCGGCTGAAAGCGCTTGTTCTTTGGCTTCAAGTTGAGCTAATAACTCACGATTTTTCTTAGAATTTTCGGCAATTGCAGCAGAGCTATTTTTTTCTAAAGCAGTATATGAAGCATTTAAATTATCAAGGTTAGCTTTTGTTGCATCATAATCGGTTTGCAATTTGTTGCGTTGCGCTAATGTGGTTTCATAATCGTTTTGAAGATTTTCTAAATCAATTTCAGCGCTATTTAAAGCAGCTTGAAGATTTTGATAGTCATCAGACAGCTTTCGGTTTTCTTTTTTTAATTCGGCATATTTATCTTCTAAATCTTCATATATTTTTTTCGAAACACATGAGCTTGTTAGTATTAAAGTTAATGCTATTAAAGACAATTTTTTAAACATAGGTTTAATTGTTTATTGGGTTTGTTGTTGATTTATTTTCGATTAATAATTAGTCTATTTCTACTAGAATCGGACAATGATCACTATGCACTGCTTCCGTTAGGATAACGCTTCGTTTTATGTTTTCTTGTAAAGGTTTGCTAACCATCGCATAATCTAATCGCCAACCTTTATTGTTTGCTCTAGCATTGGCTCTGTAACTCCACCAGCTAAATTCTTGTTTTTCAGGATGGAGATAACGATACGAATCTATAAATCCACTATTGATAAAGTTTCCTAGCCATTCACGTTCTTCAGGTAAAAACCCAGAAACACCTTTCATTTTTGGATTGTGAATATCAATGGCTTCATGACAAATGTTATAATCACCTAAAACAACCAAGTTTGGTAATTTTTTTCGAAGATCATTCAAATAGTCGTGAATCATATCCATGTATTCAAATTTATGTGCTAATCTAGCATCATTGGTTCCAGAGGGTAAATACATACTCATCACAGATAAACCATCAAAATCAACTCTTAAATTACGACCTTCAAAATCCATAGATTCTATACCTGTTCCGTATTCAATATGATTGGGTTTCATTTTACTCAAAATAGCAACTCCACTATAACCTTTTTTTTGAGCGCTAAACCAATAATTGTATTTGTAGCCAGCATTTTCTATGGCTTCAATATCTACTTGTTCTTTCATGGCTTTAATTTCTTGTAGGCAAATTACATCTGGACTTGCACTGGTTAGCCAATCGATAAAACCTTTATTCATGGCAGCTCGAATACCATTTACATTATAAGAAACTATTTTCATATTATAAATCTATTAGATGTTTTTTGTTAAATGTTGATTATCGGTCTAAATTAAATAATACTGTACTTTTACACTATTATTTTAAGGAGGTTTTAACCATAAAATATTTTTCGGCTTTAGAAGTTTATATACTTGATGAAAATTGCTATTTCTTTTATCTGTTTTATGATGTGTTGTTCTGCTTTTGCGCAAGAGCCAAGCTCTAATTACAGAACCAAAAAAGTAGCAGTAAGAGATTCTATAAAAATTGATACAGTTAGCATCAATACCAATAGTTTCATTTTAAGACGAAAAGATAATACCATAATTGACTCAACATATTATAATGTCGATTTCTCAAAAGCGCTATTAACCTTCAAAAAATCGATAGACACAGATTCTATTGTTATTGATTATTTAAGATATCCAGATTTTATAACTAAAACATATTTTCAATTAGATGAACGTATTATTGTTGAAAATACAGATAATTTGCAACGCTTATACAAGCTCAACCAATCTAATGTAAAACGTTCGTTTTTACCGTTTGATGGACTGAGTACTTCTGGTAGTATTTCTAGAGGTGTCACGATAGGAAGTAATCAAAATTCAGTTTTAAATAGTGAGTTAGATTTGCAAATCTCAGGAAAGCTGAGTGATAAAGTGTCGCTTAGAGCATCGATTCAAGATGCTAATATTCCTTTACAAGAGAGTGGTTATTCGCAACGATTAGATGAATTCGATCAGGTTTTTATTGAACTGTTTAGTGATTCTTGGAGCATAAGAGCAGGTGATATCGATTTGGTAAATGATGAGAGCTATTTTGCAGCTTTTACCAAACGTGTTCAAGGTTTATTAGTAAATGTAGATTTTGATAAAGAGGAATCTGATACCAATTTATTTGCTGCTGGAGCACTTGTAAGAGGGCAGTTTACGAGCAGTCAGTTTACAGCTCAAGAAGGCAATCAAGGACCATATAAACTGAGCGGACCAAATAGTGAATTGTTTGTGCTTATTGTCTCTGGAAGTGAAACCGTTTATGTGAATGGAATTGCCATTGAACGTGGCGAAAACAAAGATTATATTATCGATTATAATGCTGGTGAAATCATTTTCAATTCTTCATTTCCTATCACTTCTGAAATGCGAATTACTGTCGATTATCAGTTTAGTGAACGAAATTTTTCTCGTTTTACAGTGTTTGGAGGAGGCAATTATGAAACTGAAAAATTAAAACTCGGTGTTTCTGTGTATTCTGAATCTGATTCAAAAAATCAACCCTTACAGCAAAATTTGTCTTCAGAACAGGTAGAAATTCTTTCTCAAGCTGGTGATGACCAAAACCTAATGGTAGCACCTTCTGATGTTGAAGAATCTTTTGATGAAAATCGTATTTTATATAAAAAGGAGATTGTTGGAGGAGAAGAAATTTTCGTGTTTTCAAACAATCCGGAAGATGAATTGTATAGTGTTCGTTTCACATTGGTAGGTGAAGGTCAAGGAAATTATGTGTTGATAAATAGTAATGCCATAGAAAACATCTATGAATATGTCGAACCAGATAATGGTGTTCCACAAGGAAGTTACAAGCCTATTGTGCAATTGATTGCTCCTGTAAAATTGCAAGTTGCTGTTGTAAATGGAAGCTATAAACCTTCAGAAAAAACAGATATTTTATTTGAGTTGGCTGGTAGCAGAAACGATTTGAATTTGTTTTCTGATATTGATGATAGCGATAATGATGGTTTTGCTGGTAAATTAACTGTAAAACAGCAAATTATTAAAACAGATAGTTTATGGAATTTGAATGCTTTTGGTGATGCAGATATCATTCAGAAAGATTTTAGAACCATTGAACGTTTGTATAGACCTGAATTTAATCGTGATTGGAATTTAGAGAATCCCTTAGGAAATCAGAGTTTACTTTCTTCAGGATTAGAATTAGTTCATCCCAAAAAAGGAACAGCAAATTATAAATTTGAACACTTAAACTACTCTGAAAATTTTAATGGTAATCGTCATAATTTGATGGCTAATTTGCGGTTGAAACAATTCAATGTTTATTCAGAATCAAGTTATTTAAGTAATAAAAGTAGTAACTCGCAATCTACATTTTTACGTTCCTTTAACCGAATTGTATATAATTTTGGAACTCAATGGGTAGGAACAAAATTAGCGATGGAAGATAATGAGCAACGTTTAAGGTCTAATGATTCACTCACAAATTTAAGTCAGCGTTTTACGTCTTACGAAGTGTTTACAGGTATTGGAGATAGTACAAACGTATTTGTTGAAATAGGTTTTAAACAACGAGTTAATGATAGTTTAAGGCTAAATCGTATTGAAAAAGTAAATTCATCAAACACCTATTATTTAAAGTCTAGAATTATAAAAAACAAGCATACAGATTTAGCCCTTTTTGCAAATTACAGACGATTAAAGCAAGTGGATTCAAACTTAGAAGATGACCAATCGTTAAACTCTAGATTAAGCTTCAATCAAAAATTATTTAATAATATGGTGATTTGGAATACAGTTTTTGAAACCAATTCTGGAACATTGCCACGACAAGATTTTACTTATGTAGAAGTCGAACCAGGACAAGGTGCTTACACTTGGGTTGACTATAATACTAATGGTATACAAGAATTAGACGAATTTGAATTGGCACAATTTGCAGACGAAGGCAGTTTTATTCGTGTGTTATTACCTAATCAAGTTTTTGTGAGAACTCATCAAAATAGATTGAGTCAAACGTTAACTATCAATCCGCAGCAATGGTCAACTTCAGATCAAAAGTCTAAAAAGTTTTGGTCTCATTTTTACAATCAGACGTCTTATTTAATTGATAGAAAAGATGAACGACAAGGCAATACTTTTGATTTGAATCCATTTTCTAAAGACGACGACAATCAATTAGCGCTTAACAAAAGTGTGAGAAATGTCTTGTTCTTTAACAGAGGGAAACAGCATTATACCACGTCGTATACATTTTTAAACAATACCAATCGCTCTGTTTTGTCTGTAGGATTTCAAGAAAACAAATTGCAGAGTCATCAACTTCAGTTCAATCATAAGTTTGCAAAAAGTTGGTTGATAAATTTTGAATCAAGTTTTGAAATTCATGAGAGTATCAATGAAAATTTTGTGTCTAGAAATTATGAGTTAGATCAAATTCGTATGGAGCCTAAACTGTCTTATATTTTTAATGAAAATGCGCGTTTTGATGTATTTTATCAATACACAACTAAAGATAATACAATAGGTGATAAAGAAGGTTTGCTTCAGAATAATTTTGGATTATCATTTACCTATAACAACGGACAAAAAATAGCTCTAACAGGTGAAGTTAATTATTTTAAAAATGAATATGATGGCAATCTAAATACACCTGTAGCCTATCAAATTTTAGAAGGTTTACAACCTGGAAACAATTTTACATGGAGTTTGTTAGCACAGAAGAAACTGACCAAGTTTTTAGATTTGAATTTGAATTACTTCGGAAGAAAAACCGAAACCAGTAAAACCATTCACACAGGAACGATTCAATTAAAGGCGTATTTTTAAAAATAGGTTGTTTGAACTACCATTAATTCATGCCTGTCACATTGATCACAGTCGAAATGTCTTAAAAATCATTAATATAGATTTATCGATTTCGCTCTAAATGACAGAACGATTAACTTTTACTCAACTAAATTATTTCATCTTCTGAAGCCAATGCTTGACATCTACTTCTTGTTTAATGATGTCTTTTAAATCGTCAATTTTAACACGTTGTTGCTCCATAGTGTCACGATGACGAATGGTTACTGTGTTATCTTCAATAGTATCATGATCTACAGTAATACAAAATGGAGTTCCGTTAGCATCTTGTCGTCTGTAACGTCTTCCAACAGCATCTTTTTCATCGTAAGTGACATTAAAATCCCATTTTAAATCGTCAATAATTTGTTTGGCAATGTCTGGTAAACCATCTTTTTTAACTAATGGTAAAACAGCTGCTTTTGTTGGAGCTAAAACAGCTGGTAATTTTAAAACAGTTCTAACGCTTCCATCGTCTAGAGTTTCTTCTTCTAAAGCATTAGAAAATACAGCCAAGAACATACGATCTAAACCAATAGAGGTTTCTAAAACATAAGGCGTGTAACTTGCATTGTCTTCATGATCGAAATACTGAAGTTTTTTTCCTGAGAATTCTTCGTGTTGTTTCAAATCGAAATCAGTACGTGAGTGAATGCCTTCTAATTCTTTAAATCCGAATGGAAATTTAAACTCAATATCTGTAGCAGCATCTGCATAATGTGCTAATTTTTCGTGGTCGTGAAAACGATAATTGTCGTCTCCTAATCCTAGTGACTTATGCCATTTTAAACGTGTATCTTTCCAATAGTCAAACCATTCTTTTTGTGTACCTGGTTTAATGAAGAATTGCATTTCCATTTGTTCAAATTCACGCATTCTAAAAATAAATTGTCTAGCAACAATTTCATTTCTAAAGGCTTTTCCTGTTTGCGCAATTCCAAACGGAATTTTCATTCGTCCAGTTTTTTGAACGTTTAAGAAGTTTACAAAAATTCCTTGCGCAGTTTCTGGACGTAAATATAAATCCATCGCACTATCTGCACTAGCACCAAGTTTGGTTCCAAACATTAGGTTAAATTGCTTTACATCTGTCCAATTTTTAGAACCAGATACAGGATCTGCAATTTCAAGCTCTTCAATTAAGGCTTTAACATCTGCAAGGTCTTCTTTTTCAAGCGACTGACCTAAGCGTTTAAGAATAGTATCAATTTTTTCTTGATAGCCAAGAACTCTTCCGTTAGTGCTTACAAATTCTTCTTTATTAAAAGCATCTCCAAAGCGTTTAGCTGCTTTTTTGACTTCTTTTTCAATTTTGGTTTCAATTTTAGCACAATAGTCTTCTACTAAAACATCTGCACGATAACGTTTTTTAGAATCTTTGTTGTCAATTAATGGATCGTTAAAAGCATCAACGTGACCAGAAGCTTTCCAAGTGGTTGGATGCATAAATATAGCAGCATCAATACCAACAATATTGTCGTGCATTTGAACCATGGCTTTCCACCAATAGTCACGAATATTTTTTTTGAGTTCTGCTCCGTTTTGAGCATAATCATATACTGCACTTAATCCGTCGTAGATTTCACTACTTTGAAACACGTAACCATACTCTTTTGCGTGAGAGATTACTTTTTTAAATTGATCGTCGTTTGCCATGGTGCAAAAATAAAAAACCGCTCCAATTTACAGAGCGGTTTTTAATAAATTATATAATGTTATTTAATTTAATGTTACCTGAGTGCTTCCTAGTTTACGAGCTTTATTGAAAACATTAATAAAATAAGTTCCAGCAGTAAGTGGTCTTTCATCAACATCAGCTTCAATATCTAAACAAATATCAAGGACTTCATTGTTGTATTCTACAATTTTTTTCAAACTATAAATTAGTGAGGTGTCACCAAAACTAATTGCACCTTTATCGGACACAACATTGTTTTGTGGATTAACAATTTGAATGTAAATTTCCTTTTCTCCTTGCTCAGTTAATGTGTTTTCAGCAAGTGTAAAACAAACTTCTATTTGGTCTACTTTTTTTGCGTTGTTTGAAGCTCGTTTTTTTCCAAGAACTTTAATGAAAGATTTAGCTTTGAATGAATTAGCTGTTAACAAAGCTCCTTTTTCTATACTCTTGTTTAGGTTTTTGTTTTCTTCTAATAGAGACGTATTAACTTTTCGTTGCTTAACAAGTTCGGTAAAAGCAATTGACTTTTCTTCCTTAAGATTTTGATTTTCTAGATTAAGAGAATCGATAGTATTAAATAAATCTTTATTTTTTAGTTTTAAACCGTAAAGTTGTGTTTTAAATCTTGAAATAACTGAAAGATCACTTTTAAGCATACTAAGCGAATCTAAAGCGAGTTTAGTATTTTGTTTAGCAACTTCAAGTTGTGATGTGATTAAATCATTTGAAACGGAAACCTCATCGTATCTTGTTATCATTTGAGACAACTCACTTTCAACGAGTTTCTTTTCTTGTTCTAAAAATTGTTGATGCGCTTCAATGGATTGATAATTAGTGTAACTAAAAACGCTTAAAACCGTTACGGCAACTATTAATGAACCAATAATTAATCTATAGTTAAATAATTGAGGGTTAACTATCATTATTAATTTTGTTATTTTACTATGCGAAACTAGAGAATATGAATATGATAATTGATTTTAATCGATGAAATGATAAAAAACTTGTTAAACTTGTTTTTTCCGAAGGTTTGTTTGGGTTGTCGAAACTATTTGACCGACAATGAACTACATATTTGCACAACGTGTAGACATCAATTGCCACTAACAGATTTTCATTTTGACAGGTCTAATGCTGTTCATAAAATAATGTATGGACGTGTTAAACTTGAAGAAGCAACAGCATTATTGCATTTTTCTAAAAAAGGAATTGTACAGCAACTCATGCATAATTTAAAGTATAGAGGACACGAGGTTGTTGGTCAAGTTCTTGGAGAATGGTTAGGCGAAGCCCTTAAACATTCTGATGCCTACAAAAATATTGATGTTGTTGTTCCTGTGCCATTACATAAATCAAAACAAAAACAGAGAGGTTATAATCAAGTAGATAAATTTGGAAGTGCTTTAGCAAAGGCTTTAGAGGCAGATTACGATTCGAGTACGCTTATAAAAACTTCTGCAACAAAAACTCAAGTATTTAAAGACCGATTGAAACGAAGCTCAAATAGTCAAACAAATTTTACCATTTCACAATTTGAAACCTTAAAGAATAAACATGTATTGTTGGTAGATGATATTATTACAACAGGAGCCACACTAGAAGCTTGTGCAAATGTGCTTTTTACAATAGATAATTTGAAATTGAGTATCGCGACAATGGCAATTACAGATTAGAATATAGCTTGAGTGTCAAAAGCGCGTTAATTGTTTTGACTATGGTTGAAATAGTTGTTAATTTGTTCAAAATTTAGAATTTACAATGCGTACAAAATGGTTTAGAATTTTAGTTTTAGTATTGAGCATAAGCTTGCTTTATACTTGTGCTAATAGAGGTAGACCTTCTGGTGGAGCGATAGATAAGGAGCCACCTTTGATTACTAAAGTCATTCCTGAAAATTTTTCTACAAACTTTAAAGGAAATGAAATTCGTATTTATTTTAACGAATTTATTAAGGTAAAAGATTTGCAGAAGCAACTTATTATTTCACCTCCAATGGATACTGAACCTACGATTACACCTTTAGGAAATGCTAGCAGGTATATTAAGATCGTTATTAATGATACGCTTGAAGATAATACCACATATGCTTTTAATTTCGGACAAAGTATTGTAGATAATAATGAAGAAAATCCATACGATTATTACAGATATGTGTTTTCAACAGGTGATGTTATAGACTCACTTTCAGTAAAAGGAACTATTGTTGATGCCGAAAAATTAAAACCAGATAATTTTGTTTCTGTGATGTTATATGAATTAGATTCTACTTATACAGATTCAACAGTTTACAAACAAAAACCTAAATACATTACTAATACATTAGATAGTTTAACTAAGTTTAGTATTGATAATATTAAAGAAGGTCAGTATAAACTCATCGCTCTTAAAGATGAAAACGGAAACTTTACCTACCAACAAAAGAGTGACAAAATAGGCTTTTATGAAGGTGTGGTTTCTGTGCCAACCGATACAACCTATACTCTAAAATTATTTAAAGAAGAATTAGATTTTGATGTTGCTAGACCTAAACAAATTGCTGGACAAAGAATTGCTTTTGGATACCAAGGTGATGATAAGGATATGACAATTGAAATGTTAGGAGATACACCTAAAGGTTTTGAAAAACGAATTACTAAAGACAACACTAAAGATACATTATACTATTGGTATAAACCAAAGATTGAAATAGACTCAGCACGTTTTGTTATTAGAAACAAAACATTTATTGATACATTAACTCATAAGTTTAGAGATATTGAAAAAGATTCTTTAGAAATAAACGCATTACAACTGGGAACCCTAAATTTTAATGAAGATTTCGAGATTATAAGTGCTACGCCTTTTAATACAATAGATCAAGATCAAGTGACTATTTTAGATAAAGATTCAATTGAAGTGCCTTTTACAACAAGTTTTGATAAACTAAAAAACAAGTATAGTTTTAAGTTTGAAAAAAAAGAATCTGAAAACTATAACATTCAAATGTTGCCAAACACCTTTGAAGATTTTTTTGGAAATGTTAATGATACTTTGAGTTTTACTCTAAGAACAAAAAAGCTGGCAGATTACACCAATATTAGAGTACGATTAGAGAATGCTGTATATCCTGTAATTGTTCAATTAACAACCGAAAAAGGAGAAGTGAAGTACGAGCAATTTGCAACAGAAGCACGTTTATTTGATTTCAAAAATTTAGATCCTAACAAATATTATATTAGAGTGATTTACGATACTAATGGAAATCAAAAATGGGATTCAGGTAATTTCCTATTACAACGTCAGCCAGAGCGTGTGAGTTATGCTAAAGGTATAATTGATGGACGAGCAGGTTGGGATTATCCAGAAGAAGTGTTTACACTAGATTAAACTCATCTCTATCATTTAAGAATCCTAGCTTGTTTCTGAAAGTATCAATATGCTCTTTGTTTAGAGAAACAACTTCGATAGCTTCTTTGTCATTTGGTATCGAATCTATTCGCTTTCCTAAAACATCATAAGCTGCAGAATGTCCAGAGTATTCATGGTTATTTCCATCAAGACCAACACGATTAACACCAATACAGTAGCTCATATTTTCAATAGCTCGTGCTTGTAGTAATGCATCCCAAGCACTAATCCTCACTTTTGGCCAATTGGCAACATAAAATAACAGGTCGTAGTTTTCTTTGTTTCTTGCCCAAATAGGAAATCGTAAATCATAACAAATAAGCGGTTTTAGCTTCCAACCTTTATAATTTATAATAATTTGATCTTCTCCTGCTTTGTAAACCTTATGTTCGCCAGCCAAAGTAAAGGTATGTCGTTTATCGTAAGTTTCTATATTGCCATTAGGATGAACAAATACTAAACGATTGTAAAAGTTTTCATTTTCTTTAATAACAAGGCTTCCAGTAATGGCTGCATTTTTTTCTTCGGAAAGTGCTTTCATCCAAGAGATGGTTTCTCCTGTCATTGATTCTGCTACATTATTAGGATTCATTGTAAAACCAGAAGTAAACATTTCTGGTAAGATAATAAGGTCTACAGAATCTGAAATGGATGCAATTTTTTTACTAAAATTTAGTCTGTTCTGTTTTGGGTTTTCCCAAACTAAATTAGATTGGACTAAGGCAATTTGTAATTCATTTTTCATGAACTAAAATTACAAATTTTGAGATAAACTCTAGTTTATTACTATGACTCAGACTTTCTTTTTAGCCTTTTCTAAACTCGCATTTAATTTCTCAATCTTTTTTAACCATTTAGTTTCATCTTGAGGAGATAGCTTGCCTTTGTGTTTTAGTTTTTTGTATTTTTTTTGAGAACTCTCTAATTTTTTTGTGGTTTTATCTAATTGCTTTTGAGCTTTTAATCTCTTTTTTAGTTCTTTTTCTGCCTTTTTTTGCTTCTTTTCGGCTATTTTTTGTGATTTTTCAGCTTTTTCAGTGTTTTTTTCTAGTTTTTTAGCTTTTTCGTTGAGTTCTATTTTTTCGGCAATTAAACGAGATTGTTTTATAATTGCAGTTTTTTCTTCAAGATTTAAAGTATCTGTAACATCTTTTCCATCTAAAAAGATGCGTTCATTTTTAACTTGATAAAGTTTTCCATTTTTTTCAATGTCTTGTGCATTTATAGATAAACTAATCATGATGATAAAAATGCTTACTAAGTATTTCATTGTATTAAATTTTATGTTCAATACATTAGAAACAAAATCATCTTAAAAGTCACTTGTGATAGTGTTAAATGTTATTAAGAATGTTTGCAGCTTGCTTTAAAGTGTCATTGGTTTTAGCAAAGCAAAAGCGCAACACGTTGTGGTCTAATTTGTTGTCGTAAAATACAGATAATGGAATGGAAGCGATTCCATTTTTAGTAGTTAATTGTCTAGCAAACTCAACATCATTCATACCTGTAATTTCAGAATAGTCTAAAACTTGAAAGTAAGTGCCTTTTGAAGGTGTAAACTTAAACCTCGAATTTTTGATGAGGTTTAAAAAGGCATCTCGTTTTTCTTGGTAAAATTTTGGTAGCTCTAAATAGTGATTTGGCTCTTGTAAATACTCTGCCAATGCTTTTTGAGTAGGATGATGCACAGAAAATACATTAAACTGATGTAGATTTCTAAAGGCTTCCATTAATGCTTTAGGAGCACAACAATAGCCAACTTTCCAACCAGTATTATGAAAGGTTTTTCCAAAGGATGCTGTAATGAAACTGCGTTGTTTTAAATCTGAAAATAAACACACACTTTGATGCTGTTCTTCATCAAAAATAATATGCTCGTACACTTCATCGCTTAATACAATAATATTAGTGTTTTGAGTGAGCTCTTGAAGCTTTAGCATATCGTTTTTTGTCAATACAGTTCCACTAGGATTGTGAGGTGTATTGATTATAATCATTTTTGTTTTAGAAGTGATGGCTTGTTTCACCAAATCCCAATTAATGGTATAATTAGGTGCTTCTAAAGCAATAGCAATTGCTGTTCCTCCATTAGCTTTTATAGAAGGTTGGTAGCTATCGTAAGCTGGTTTAAAAATGATAACTTCATCTTCAGGTTTTATAAACGTAGAAATCACAGTAAAAATAGCTTGAGTGGCTCCAGCAGTAATGGTAATTTCGGTTTCAGGATGATAACTTGAGTTGTATAGAAGCTCAAATTTTTTAGAGATGGCTTCTCTGAGTTCCAAACTTCCAACCATTGGAGCATATTGATTGTAACCAGAATTCATGGCTTTAGTGACACCATCAATGAGTTTTTGGTCGCTTTTAAAATTTGGAAACCCTTGCGATAAATTAATAGCATTGTGCTTGTTCGCCAAAGCACTCATGACTGAAAAAATTGAGGTTTCTATGTTGGTAAGTTTTGGTGTGAATTGCATATAAAATGTTGAATTATAAAGATACTATTTTTGCTATAGAGTCGTTATTCATTTTATGAAAAAAATAATTTCATCAATCTATATAGTGTTTTCAATTTGTGTTTTCAATTTGAATGCTCAAGAAGCTAAAACCATTCATGTTTTTGTTGCTTTATGTGATAATGTTAATCAAGGTATTGTTCCTGTGCCATCTAAATTAGGTAATGGACAAGATATTAACGGAAACTTATACTGGTCTGCCTTATATGGTGTCAAAACTCACTTTAAAAACTCTAAGGATTGGACTTTATTGTCTTCGGAAAAAAATATCGGAAACCATGTTCTTGAACGAGTTTTATTTAAACATAAAACAACCAATACATATCTTTTAGCTGATGCTTATGACGGAAAGTACATTAAGCAAACCACCATTGATTTTTTGGAGGCATCTGCAGGACGAAATCCAGTTAAAATTGAATACCAAAAGCAAGACTTGTTTTTTGGAGGTAATGCTCAGTTGATATCATATATTGGTCATGATGGACTTATGGAATTTGATGTAGAAGGGAATTTTGAACCGACAAACAATAATAAACGTGATGCCATTATTTTAGCTTGTATAAGTAAGGATTTTTTTAAACCATATTTGAGTAAAACCAAAGCCAATCCGTTGGTTTGGACTACAGGTTTAATGGCTCCAGAAGCCTATACCTTAAAATGGGCTATTGATGGTTGGATTTTAAATGAAACTGATATACAAATAAGTGAACGTGCAGCCAAAGCGTATCATCACTATCAAAAATGCGGATTAAATGGAGCAAGGCGATTGTTGGTTACTGGTTATTAGCTTCTCGATACAATTTTTTCGTTTCTCAAAAATCACTCGAAGTGGCAACTCTTTAATGTGACATTTTTTCGACTTAGAAAAATCCTTCAAGTGGACGATAACGTTTTTCGCAATAACGATTGTAACGGCTAGCTTTTGTAAAACGTCCACATAAGGTTTTGCAAAACTAGTAGTGTAAAGCGTGGTTTAATTTGGTATAAAGCCAAATTAAAATTGCCATAACAACTCAAGAGATTACAACGTGATAAATTCTTCGCAATGACATAAAAAAAACCCTTACATGTCTGCAAGGGTTTCTAAATATCTAAAAGCGAAGCGCTCTAAAAATCTAATAATCTAGTAACGATAATGTTCAGGTTTAAAAGGCCCTTCTTTTTTAACACCAATATAAGAAGCTTGATCATCACGTAATTCGGTAAGCTCAACACCAATTTTTTCTAAATGTAATTTTGCTACTTTTTCATCTAAGTGTTTTGGTAACATATACACGTCGTTTTTATAAGCTTCGGCATTGTTCCATAGTTCGATTTGTGCTAAAGTTTGGTTTGTAAAAGAATTACTCATTACAAAACTTGGATGACCAGTTGCACAACCTAAATTTACTAAACGACCTTCAGCTAAAATGATAATATCTTTTCCGTTAACTGTATATTTATCAACTTGAGGTTTGATTGTATTTTTAGTGTGACCATGGTTATCATTTAACCAAGCCATATCAATTTCGTTATCAAAGTGACCAATATTACAAACAATCGCTTTGTCTTTTAAAGCTTCGAAATGACGTCCTTGAACAATATCTTTGTTTCCAGTTGTTGTGATTACAATATCAGAATTTCCTACAACCGTTTCTAATTTTTTAACTTCAAAACCATCCATTGCTGCTTGTAAAGCACAAATAGGATCAATTTCGGTAACGGTTACAATACTTCCAGCACCTTTAAAAGAAGCTGCTGTTCCTTTACCAACATCGCCATAACCACAAACGGTTACACGTTTTCCAGCAAGCATCACATCTGTTGCACGACGAATCGCATCTACTGCAGATTCTTTACAACCATATTTGTTGTCAAATTTAGATTTAGTCACTGAATCGTTAACGTTAATCGCAGGCATTGGTAACGTTCCGTTTTTTACACGTTCGTATAAACGATGTACTCCTGTTGTTGTTTCCTCTGAAAGTCCGTTAATACCTTCAGCTAATTCAGGATATTTATCTAGAACCATATTGGTTAAATCGCCACCATCATCTAAAATCATGTTTAAAGGCTTACGATCTTCACCAAAGAATAAGGTTTGTTCTATACACCAATCAAATTCTTCTTCATTCATACCTTTCCAAGCATACACAGGAATTCCAGCATCTGCAATGGCAGCAGCAGCTTGATCTTGTGTTGAAAAAATATTACAAGAACTCCAAGTTACTTCGGCACCAAGAGCAATTAAGGTTTCGATTAACACTGCAGTTTGAATGGTCATGTGCAAACATCCTGCAATACGAGCACCTTTTAAAGGTTGTGAATCTTTGTATTCTTCACGAAGACTCATTAATCCAGGCATTTCAGCTTCAGCCAATTCAATTTCTTTTCTTCCCCAAGCCGCAAGAGACATGTCTTTTACTTTATAAGGTACGTAAGTTGATGTTTTTGTATTCATATAAATTTTAACTTTATTTATTATTAAGATTCGCCTTTGGCTTTAGTGTTTAATTTGGCTAAATTCGCCTGTTTAAAATTCCTAAATCAGCTTTAGGCTGTGCAAAGATAACCATTAAGTTTCAGATAATTAAATGCCACTTTATAAAACTATACAGCCTGACTCACAAACTGTTGTTAAAATTTGGAAGATTGCAGAGTCGTATGACGATTTAATGCAGCCATTAGATTTAAAACCAAATAGTTTGAAACGAGTTTTAGGAATGAAAAGTGAATTGCATCAACGCGGATTTTTAAGTGTGCGTCATTTGCTTCGTGAGTTTGGTTATACAGATCAAGATTTATATTATGATGATAATGGAAAACCATATTTAAAAGATGGAAAGCATATTTCTATTACGCATTCTTTTATTTTTTCTGGAGTGATAATTAGTGATGCTGAAGTAGGAATTGATATCGAAAAGCAGCGACCAAAAATTACAATCATTGCGCATAAGTTTGTAGATTATGAGTTTAATTATTTAGCTGAAAATAATGTCGACTACATTAATAAGTTAACGGTTATTTGGTGTATAAAAGAATCGTTGTATAAGTTGTTTGCGACTCCTGGTATGTTGTTTAGAGAGCATTTTTTAGTCATTCCGTTTATGCTTGAAGATAAAGAAACAGTAGCTTGGATAGATTACCAAAACAAAAAACATAGATACAATACACATTTTCTAGAATTTGAAGGATTTACGTGTGCTTTTGTTACGACTTAAATGAAAGCAGTTTACAATAACATATTAGATTCAGTATCTAAAAGTGAAAAACTTTTGGCAGTATTAATCGATCCAGATAAAATGGCCATTGAAATGGCATCTGATTTTATTCATAAGGTAAACCTGTCAGTAGCTAGTCACATTTTTATTGGAGGAAGTACAGTTGATGATGATGCGACCGAAACCTTGGTTTTAGAAATTAAAAAACACACAAGTCTTCCAGTTGTCTTATTTCCTGGTGATGTAACTCAACTAACCAATCATGCAGATGCCTTATTGTTTTTATCACTTATTTCTGGTACAAATTCTGAATATTTAATCGGGAAACACATTGAAGCAGTTTCAATGCTAAGATCCTCTAGTTTAGAAGTGATTCCAACAGGTTATTTGCTTATTGAAAATGGGAAACAAACTTCAGTAGAAAAAGTTACTAAGACTAAGCCTTTATCAAGACAAAATGTGCAACTTATTGTTGACACAGCTAGAGCTGGAGAACTTTTAGGAATGCAACTCATTTATCTCGAAGCTGGTAGTGGAGCTTTACATCCTGTATCAATAGAAATTATCAAGCAAGCTAAACAAGAATTAAATATTCCGTTAATTGTTGGTGGTGGAATAAGAAGCAAAGAGCAACTAGAAGCGGCTTACAATGCTGGTGCAGATGTAGTCGTTATTGGAACAGCTTTTGAAGACGACGAATCCTTTTTTGATGAATTAAAAAAATAACTATGAACATTTCTGTAGAACTTACATTAACACCTTTGCATGATGATTACGAACCTGCAATTATTCATTTTATAAAACAGTTACGAGCTTCAAATCTTAAAGTTCTTGAAAATCCTTTAAGCACTCAAGTGTATGGAGAATATGATGAAGTAATGCAAATATTAACCGTTGAAATTAAAGATGCTTTTCAGCTTATTGAAAGAGGCTTGCTCCACATGAAAATTGTAAAATCAGATCGCTACGATTATGAACCACATTTTTGAGTTTTTATTTAGTCAATATAAAACTTACGATACTTTAGATATTGTTTTAGAGCTAATTGCAGTTGTTTTTACAATTGCCTCTGTATGGTTTTCAAAAAGAAATAATGTTTTAGTATTTCCAACAGGAATGGTTAGCACAGCCATTTTTGTTTACCTATTACTTAAATGGGATTTATTAGGCGACATGATTATTAATGCCTATTATTTTATTATGAGTTTGTATGGTTGGTATGTTTGGACAACGAAGGTTAGTGATTCTAATGTGACACCGATTTCTGAAACAACTATTAAAGAAAAATGGATTTCACTACTTTTAGGTATTGGAGCTTTAATTTTTATAGCTTTAATTTATATGACTTTTAATAAGTTTGATAGTTGGACAGCTTATGTAGATACGTTTACAACAGCTATATTTTTTGCTGGAATGTGGTTAATGGCAAAGCGTAAAATTGAAAATTGGTTGTTTTGGATTGTAGGTAATATCATAACAGTTCCACTATATTTTTATAAAGGTCTTACCTTTAGTAGTCTGCTCTATATTGTATTAACTATTATTGCCATATTTGGTTATAAAGCATGGAAGAAACACTTAAACAACACCCTTCAAACTGTATAAAAGTTGTATTGTATGGTCCAGAATCTACTGGAAAATCTTCTTTAGCCGAAGCCTTAGCAGAACATTTTAATACCGTGTTTGTAGAAGAATTTTCGCGTCGTTATGCTGAAACTAAATTACAACAACATCAAGGTTTAACCGAAAGTGATGTACTGCCTATTGCCATTGGTCAGATGCAATTAGAAAATAAACTACTTAAAAAAGCGAATAATCTTTTAATTTGCGATACAGATTTGTTAGAAACTATGGTGTACTCTGAGTTTTATTATAACGGATTTTGCCCAGAGTTAGTTGCAAAATATGCTTATCAAAACACCTACGATTTGTATTTTTTAACTTATATTGACACGCCTTGGATTGCTGATGGAATTCGGGATCAACCCAATTCTAGAATCCAAATGTTTCAAGCATTTGAGCAAGCACTTATCGATTCTAAAAAAAAGTATATCCTTGTAAAAGGAAGTTTTGAAGATCGATTTAATACTTGTAAAACCCAAATTGATAATCTTTTAAAAAAATTACATTGATTTTTTCAGAAAAAGACATAAAACACATAGAACAAAAAGGACTTACCTTAAAAAAGGTTGAACAACAAATTAAACTTTTTGAACAAGGAGTTCCTTTTGCAAACCTAGTTGAAGAAGCAAGCATAGATAACGGAATTGTAAAACTTTCTGAACTTGAAATACAACAGTATATCTCTAGTTTTGAATCTAAAAAAGACTCGATTTCCATTTTAAAATTTGTGCCAGCATCAGGTGCAGCAACACGTATGTTTAAATTTTTATATCGTTTTTTAAAAGAGTATGATATAAAAAAAGAGAGTATAAATGCCTATATTAATAATTATAAAAATAATGATTTGTCGTTGTTTTTTATAGGTTTAGATAAGTTTCCGTTTTATCATACTGTAAAAGAAAAACTTCATAACATTCATCCTAATTTTGAATCACTTTCGGTTGATGAACAACGTTTCATGTTTGTTAAAATGATGTTGGATAAGGATGAGTTAGATTTTGGGAATTCACCAAAAGGTTTACTGCCTTTTCATGAGTATAAGAATCAAGTAGTATCTACAGCTTTCGAAGAGCATTTATATGAATCTGCTTTGTATTCTTCAACCGATGAACCTACAAAATTGCATTTTACCATTTCAGAAAAACATAATCATAAGTTTGATGAAGAGTTTGTTCGTATAGAGAAAAAAGTTGAAACCCAAACTGGATCTAAATTTGATATTTCCTTTTCATATCAAAAGGAATCTACAGATACCATAGCAGTAACACCAAAAAACAAACCCTTTAGAGAAGAGGATGGATCGTTATTGTTTAGGCCTTCAGGTCATGGTGCATTAATTGAAAATTTAAACGATTTACATGCTGATATTATTTTTATAAAAAATATTGATAATGTCGTGACCTATAAATATAAAGACGAAGTTGCTAAATATAAAAAAGTGTTGGCTGGATTGCTTTTAAAAGTACAAGAGCAGGTGTTTAATTATCACGAGTTATTAGATAAAAAGGAAGATATTTCTGAGCAACAACTTATTGAAATTGCAGAATTTTTGGTTAAAACTTTAAATGTTAAGATTAGCTCAGAATTTGAAAAGTATTCTTTAAAATATCAAATTGAATATTTAACTGAAAAATTAAATCGTCCGATTCGTATTTGTGGAATGGTTAAAAATGAAGGTGAACCTGGAGGTGGACCATTTTGGGTTAAAGATGAAAGTGGTAATGTATCACTTCAAATTGTAGAATCTGCACAAATCGATAAAAAGAGTAAGCTCCAAAAACAGATTTTAAAAAAAGCAACACATTTTAATCCTGTTGATTTGGTTTGTGGAATAAAAAACTACAAAGGAGAAAAGTTTGACTTAAAAACCTTTGTAGATGCAAAAGCTGCTTTTATTACAATGAAAACTAAAACAGGAAAAGACCTCAAGGCACTTGAACTTCCTGGTCTTTGGAATGGTAGTATGGCAAATTGGAATACCATTTTTGTTGAAGTTCCTTTAATTACGTTTAATCCTGTTAAAACAGTCAACGATTTACTAAAAGCACCTCATCAAATTAAATAATATGTTTGATGAACAAGCCTTAATAAAAGAACTCAAGTTTAAAGCCATTAGAAGCTCTGGAGCTGGCGGACAGCATGTCAACAAAACGGCTTCAAAAGTCGAATTGATATTCGATTTACAAAACTCGCAAGTACTTAACGAAGCACAAAAGGAATTACTATCAAATCAGCTAAAATCAAGATTATCAAAAGAAAAGATGTTGATCTTGCAATGTGGAGAAAGTCGTAGCCAACATAAAAACAAATCGATTATTACTACTCGTTTTTTAGAACTACTAAAAGACAATTTGATTGAAGATAAAGAACGAATTCCAACCAAGATACCTAAAACAGTAATTAAAAAACGGTTAGCTAATAAAAAGAGAAACTCAGAGAAGAAAATCAATCGTAAACCACCTCAAATCGATTAAAAAATAAAAAGTTTTTTAATGTGCAATCAATAAATCTATTCTATCTTTGCAGCGTTCTCAAAAAAGGGGTGCTTTTCAGTTAGCAGTCATCAGTAAGTAGTTATCAGTATTCTTAAACTTTTAACTGTTCAACTTTTAACTTTTAACTTCGAGAGGCTGAGATCATACCCATTGAACCTAGAACAGGTAATGCTGTTTAGGAAGCGAGTGTTAATAAAGGTCTAGTAGACCTTTTTAACGAGTGCAATAGTGAAGCTAAGCTTTACGATATTTTTTCAATAATATTAACCAAAGAATAATGACCTCTTTTTATTCGATTATAAACTTATAGTCGTAATGAAATTTTTATTCAACAATCTCTCAAAAACGAAACAACAGAGATTAACACTTTTCATTTTTTTATTTAGTATTTGTTCTGTTTATGGACAAGAAAAAACTCAAGATTCAACCAAAGTAGAACAACTAGACGAAGTTTTAGTAAAATCTGTACGTGTAAAAGAAAAAGCACCAATTACACACTCTAATGTTACTAAAAAACAAATTGCTAAACGTAATTTAGGGCAAGATATTCCTATGTTGTTAAATTTTTTGCCATCAGTTGTTACAACTTCAGATGCTGGAGCTGGTATTGGTTATACAGGTATTCGTGTTCGTGGTGTGAGTTCGCAATCTACAAACATTACCATTAATGGTATTCCTTATAATGATGCAGAATCTTTAGGAACCTTTTGGGTAAATTTAGGAGATTTTGCATCTTCTGTTGAAAGTTTACAATTGCAAAGAGGAGTTGGAACATCAACCAATGGTTCAGGAGCATTTGGTGCAAGTGTGAATGTATTAACAGATGCTGTGTCTAAAGAAGCCAATGGAGAAATTTCTAATTCTTTCGGAAGCTACAACACGAGAAAACATACTGTAAAGTATAGTACAGGATTAATGAACGATCATTTTGAAATTGCTGGTCGTTTGTCTAACATCGTATCTGATGGTTATATTGATAGAGCATCGACAGACTTAAAATCGTACTTTTTACAAGGATCTTATGTTGATGATAATACTTTAATTAAAGCCGTTTTATTTGGAGGTAAAGAAGTAACGTACCAATCTTGGAATGGCTTAGAAGATTTAGATAAATTAAAAAATGATCGAACTTACAATACAGCAGGTGAGTATGAAGACGACGAAGGAAATATTCGGTTTTATGATAACGAAGTTGATAACTACAGTCAAGATCATTACCAATTGCACTGGAACCAACGATACAATAATCGATGGTCTACAAATATAGGGTTGAACTATACGTATGGTCGCGGTTATTTTGAGCAGTTTAAAGAAGACGAAAGTTTTGACGAGTATGGTTTAGAGCCTTTAGATTTTAATGGGGAAATTGTTGATGAAACAGATCTTATTAGACGACGTTGGCTTGATAACGATTTTTATGTATTTAATGCTTCTGCAAATTATAAAAACAACAATCTAGATATGATTTTTGGAACTTCATTTAGTCATTATGATGGTGATCATTTTGGAGAAATCATTTGGGCAGAATTTGCTAGCCAGAGTGAGATTAGAGATCATTATTATGAAGGCAATGGTAAAAAGAATGATTTTTCGGTGTTTACTAAAGCCAATATTAGATTAAATGATAAAATTAAATTGTATGCAGATTTACAAGTTAGAAATGTAAATTATGAAACTTCAGGAATCAATTCAGATTTAATTCCTTTTAATGTGGATGAAAATTATACATTTTTTAATCCGAAAGCAGGAATTACCTATGAGTTAAATCATAATAACAATTTGTATTTCTCTTATGCTAGAGCCAATAGAGAACCTAATCGTGATGATTTTGAAAACAACGCTAATGTAGAGCCAGAGCAACTTAACGATTTCGAGTTAGGATGGCGTCATAAAAAAGGAAACTTTAGTTTTAATGCAAATGCTTATTTTATGTTATATAATGAGCAGTTAATATTAACAGGAAATATTGATAATGTAGGAAATCCAATCCGAACAAATAGTGGTGAAAGCTACAGATTAGGTTTAGAGTTAGAAGCAACAATTCCAGTGTCTTCTAAATTAACTTTACAACCTAATGCAACATTGAGTTCAAATAAAAATAAAGAAACAATTATCTCATTTGATGGCGAATTTGTTAACCTTGGGAAGACTGATATCGCATTTTCTCCAGAATTAATTGCTGCCAATGCTATTGTTTATCAACCAATTCAAAACTTGCAAATGGCTTTACTTAGTAAGTTTGTTGGAGAACAGTTTATGAGTAATACTGAAGCCAAAATGTCTAAGTTAGATAGCTTTTTTATAAACGACTTTAATATTACGTATACGATTACTCCAAAATCTATTTTTGATACTATTACACTTACAGGCTTGGTTAATAATATCTTTAACGAAAAATACATCTCTAATGGATTTTATTATACTTACGATGACGATTGGTCAAATCCTGGAACTGTAACTACAATTGAAGGTGCAGGTTTTTATCCACAAGCCACAAGGAATTTTTTAATTGGTGCGACGCTTAAATTTTAAAACACAAAAAAGCTCCTTAATTTAAGTTAAGGAGCTTTTTTGTTCTATGAGTAAAAATAAACTAGTTTGAAATGGTTAACTCATTACCATTTGCTGTAACTCTATATTCATGTAAAGCACAAGGCAGTTGTTCATCTACAGACAATCCAGTAAGTAAATTGTAAGTGTTTTGATCTTCACATGTATTGCTAACATTCGTGCCATCTTTAACTAAAAAAGAGCAACTACTAATTGTTCGATTTGGATCGGCAGCATCAAAAGCTCTAAAATTTCCGCCTATATTTACAACATAAATTCCAGCATTTCCTTCATTAGCGATGTACACAGATTCTGTTGAAAACTGTAACTGACTGTATTGCGGTAAGTTTAAACTAATAGTTCTGTTAACTCCAATATTTTGTAAAAAATTACAATTATTTATAGCATCATCGTCACTTTTTTTGCAAGTCATTAAAAGTAAGAGCGATAAAACAAATATGGTATTCTTCATTAGCTTGTTTAATTTTTTGTTGGCAATTTACAATAAATTAAGGTTGAAATAAATATTTTGTATCTTTGTATAACAAATCTCGTGTGAACGGGATTTTTTCTTTAGTCCCGAACTTGTTTCGGGATCTTTTTTAGATGAATACTAGAGATAATAATTAATAAACGAACGAATTATGAGTAAAGTATCTTATTATACTGCTGAAGGATTAAAAAAGTTAAGAGATGAGCTTAAACAATTGAAAGATATTGAGCGACCAAAAGCATCTCAAGCTATTGCTGAAGCAAGAGACAAAGGAGATTTAAGTGAAAATGCTGAATATGATGCTGCAAAAGAAGCTCAAGGCATGCTAGAAATGAAAATTTCTAAACTAGAAGAAACTTTAGCTGGAGCACGTGTTATTGATGAATCACAAATGGACACGTCTAAAGTGTTGGTGTTATCTAAAGTGAAAATAAAAAACCAAACTAATGGTATGGAAATGACCTATACTTTAGTTGCCGATGGAGAAGCCGATTTAGCTTCAGGTAAAATTTCTGTAAATTCACCTATTGGAAAAGGCTTACTAGGAAAATCTGTTGGAGAAGTTGCTGAAGTTCAAGTACCAAGTGGTATTATGAAGTTTGATGTTTTAGAAATTTCAAGATAAACATCTAATCTAGAGCTTTGCATTAGCTCGTAGTGTTAATTGAAAACAATAAAAAAGGTTCCTAATCACTAGGAATCTTTTTATATTTACATACACTCTAAACAATTCAATCTATGGCATCAATTTTCACAAAAATTATTTCCGGCGAAATCCCATGTTATAAAGTTGCTGAAACTGAAGATTACTTAGCATTCTTAGATATTAATCCCAATGCTAAAGGTCATACATTGTGCATTCCAAAAAAGGAAGTCGATAAACTATTTGATTTAGATGAAACAGCATATCATGGTCTTTTAGAGTTTTCAAGACGAGTTGCAATAGCAATTGAAAAAGCAATACCATGTAAACGTGTTGGGATGACAGTTATCGGACTAGAAGTTCCGCATGCTCACGTACATTTAATTCCACTAAATTCGATGGAAGATGCAAGATTTATAAGCAAAACTCAATTAAGTGAAGATGAGTTTCATGCTATTGCAAATCGTATAGCTTCGCATTTGTAATTAAAAGGAAATAACTCCAGTTGCAAATAGGATTACTGTGATAAGTAAGAGTATATCAATAATTATAAAAAGCCAACCAGCTTGTTTAAGTTTTAAAGATTTAGGTTTGGGTGTTACAGCTCGTTTTTGATAATTTACAACTTGCTCAATATCATCTGTCCACCTAATAGGAAAAATATCAGTTTTACAGATGTTACAATGCATGTCATATTTGGTGTTTTCGGTTATGGCCTTATAAAACATGTTTTCAACAAACTTTTGCTTAAAAGTCAATTCTAGTCCTTCATTAGAATAACATTCTGGACAATTATTATTGAGCTGTACTCCTTTTAATGTAAAGTATTGTTGCGTTTTCATACCTTAAATTTAAAACAATAATTTTAAAGCAATTTGCATGGTTGTTCCTTTGTCAATTTCTGAATTTAAAACCTTTATCTTTCCATCATGATAATCTTCAATAATGCGTTTGGCTAACGATAAACCTAAACCCCAACCTCGTTTTTTACTGGTGTAACCTGGTTGAAAAATAGTGTTAAAATGCTGTTTTGAAATGCCCTTTCCTGTATCAGATATTTTAATGTTTACAAATTTAGAATCACTATCAATGGCAATTTTTAATGTGCCTTTTCCTTTCATAGCATCAATAGCATTTTTTACCAAATTTTCAATCGTCCAACTGTATAATTGTTGATTGAGATTAACCATTATAATATCGTTTGGAGTAGCAATTTCAAAATCAATCAGCTTCGAAGATCGTGCTTTTAAGTATTCGTAGGAGTCTAAAGTTTCTTTAACAATATCTGTTTTTTCAAGTTTTGGAATGGAACCAATTTTACTAAAACGATCTGTGATTGTTTGTAGCCTTGAAATGTCTTTTTCAATTTCAACTAAATACTCAGGATTTACTTGCTCAGAACGCAAAATTTCAGTCCATCCAACTAGAGAAGATAATGGTGTGCCAATTTGATGCGCTGTTTCTTTAGCCATACCAGTCCATAGTTTATTTTGATCTGCTGTTTTTGAACTTTTGTAGAAGAAATAAGCAACAGCAGCAAATAAAAAGATGATAACCAGAAGCGCTAATGGATAATATTTGAGTTTACTCAACACAATTGAGTCGCCATAATACAATTTGCCAATATGAACCTTGTTATTAGTATCAGGATCAATGTACGACAATTCTATAGGTGTGTTTTGACGTTCATATTCTCTAATCAAATTATTAATATAAGTCGTATCATTAATTCGTTTTTCGTCAATATTTCTAGTAGCAATATCACCATTTTTAGTTACCATTATTTTCGGGATTAAACTATCTGAAAGAATAATTTTGTCTACAATCGGATTAACATTGTCTGTTAAAAAACCTTTTTGAAATTCAGATTGTGCTTCAGCCCAAATGTCCATTTTCATTTTCTGTTCGGCTTTAAAACTTTGAAAAAACAAGTAGGTATTCCAAAGTATTAATGATATAATCACTAAAGAAATGATAATGATAATCCATCGTATTTGATTTCTGTTTAAAGGTAGAGCCATCAAGTTTAATTTTGAATTTTAAATATAAAGGATTTATGTTAATAATATTGTCTTAAGGACAAGCAAATCATTTTCATAACTTTAGCATTATGGTTACATTTGCATTCTGAATTATTAAAATTAAACTTTAGATGGTATCTTTTGATCCTAAAGACATTTCAACAGCAAAACTACATGGCTATTTATTAAGTGCTGTTGCACCAAGACCTATTGCATTTGCTAGTACAATTGATGCAGATGGTAATCCTAATCTGTCACCTTTTAGTTTTTTTAATGTCTTTAGTGCAAACCCTCCAATTTTAATATTTTCTCCTGCACGTCGTGTTAGAAATAATACTACTAAACATACTTTAGAAAATGTATATGATACCAAAGAAGTGGTCATTAATGTAGTTAATTATGAGATTGTGCAACAAATGTCTTTGAGTAGTACAGAGTATGCAAAAGGCGTAAATGAATTTGAGAAATCTGGTTTAACCATGTTAGAATCTGATACGATTAAACCATTTCGAGTAGCAGAATCTCCAGTGCAATTTGAATGTAAAGTGAATGATATTATTGAATTAGGAACCGAAGGAGGAGCTGGAAACTTAATCATTTGCGAAGTGCTTAAATTTCATATTGATGATGCAGTTTTAGATGATAATCAAGTTATCGTTCAAGAAAAGTTAGATTTGGTAGCTAGAGCAGGAGGAAGCTATTACAATAGAGCTAAAAATGGTTTTTTTGAAATACCAAAACCTATTTCAACTTTAGGAATAGGTGTAGATAGTATGCCTTCTGAAGTTAAAAACAGTATGATTTTAACTGGTAATGATTTAGGTATGTTAGGTAATGTTGAAGCATTACCAACCAATGAAGAAGTGGAAGCATTTTTAAACACTGTAAGTGAGCGTTATCCAAATATTAGAGAAATGTCTCATAGACAAAAACATAAAATCGCCAGAAACTATTTAAGTTATGGTGATGTAAATAGTGCATGGAAACTATTACTATCTTAAAAACAACAACAAAAAATTAATTATAAGTATTACGAGAATGGAAGTACAAGGAAAAATCAAAATGATTGGAGAAACACAAACCTTTGGTAGCAATGGGTTTAGAAAAAGAGAATTGGTAGTGACTACAGAAGAGCAATATCCACAACATATTTTGGTTGAATTTGTTCAGGACAAAACCGATTTGTTAAACAGCTATCAAGTTGGACAAAATGTAAAAGTGAATATCAACCTTAGAGGTAGAGAGTGGGTAAATCCACAGGGAGAAACAAAATATTTTAATTCGGTTCAAGGTTGGAGAATTGAAAACCTTCAAGCTGCTCAAGATAATATGCCACCTACTGCACCAGCTGAAGCATTTGAACCAGCAACAAATTTAAATGAAGAAGATCACGATGACCTTCCTTTCTAAGAAAGAGAAAAGCAAACCATTTAAAAAGGCTTCAATATATTGAGGCCTTTTTTTGTATTTTAATAAAAAATTATACCATTTTATATGGAATTACTAGGTGATGATATTGTGTTTCCAGAGGTTTCAAAAGCCTCAAAAGAAGGTATTTTAGCTGTTGGAGGAGATTTGTCTATAGAACGCCTTTTAGAAGCCTATAAAAATGGAATATTTCCTTGGTTTGAAGAAGATGAACCCATTTTGTGGTGGTCACCAGATCCTCGTTTTGTGTTGTTCCCAGAAAAGTTGAAAATTTCTAAAAGCATGAGGCAAGTAATGAGAAATTCAGACTTTAGAATTACAGTAAATGAAGATTTTGAAGCCGTTATTGATAACTGTTCAAAAATTAAACGGGCTGGTCAAAATGGCACTTGGATTACCAATGAATTAAAAGAAGCTTATATCAAATTGCATGAATTAGGTTTTGCTAAATCGGTTGAGGTATGGTTAGATAATGAATTGGTAGGAGGATTATATGGTGTCGATTTAAATAATGGTGTGTTTTGTGGCGAAAGTATGTTTAGTAAAGTGAGTAATGCTAGTAAGGTAGGCTTTATTTCGTTTGTTCAAAATACCAATTACAAGCTTATAGATTGTCAAGTATATACGAATCACCTTGAGAGTTTAGGAGCAGAAGAGATGTCTAGGCAAGAGTTTCTTAAGCACTTAGGTTAAATTTTAAGCTCTATTGAGGAGTTCAAAAAAATAGTATCTTCAGTTTTGATGGTAATGTCATCTAAACGAAGTTCAACACCAAATTCAATGTTCAAGTCTTTAGATAATAAAATACCAAACGATGGTGATAAACGATATGCAATTGATGGTTTTTGTATTGTTGCACAGGTTAATAATGCTTCGTTTGTAACGACTAGATAGGTTTCTCCAACATCAAGTTTTAAACCTTGTAAAGGCAAATCTAAGGCCAGTCGATACCGAAACCTAAACGCAGTGTAATTGTCATAAAAGCGCTGTTCGCTTCTAAACCGATGACCAAGACGTAAAGTTTTAAAAATTGACTTCGTGTTGTATTGTTGAGTTAATCTAAATTCGTTACTAGAGTCTTCAAAAGCATCTCGATTTCTATACATTAATCCAAAAGCAATACTTTGTTTCAAGTCTAATTTCAAGGTCGAGAAATGACTAACTTGAACTTGTCGCATTTGGTAGATTATGTTTTCATTGGTATAGACAAATGCTCGGTTACTAAGTTCAAAATTTATGCTATATGTATTGCTAAGATTATGTCTTATAGCAATAGCATTTTCATTAAAGATTTCAGTGTCGTTTTGAGCATTCATATCTATACCCAAAAACAAAATAACTATTACTAAGATTATTCTAGTACATAATGTACTCATAGCTATCTTGTTTTATTGTACGTTCATTTAGAAATTTACCTAAATAATTAAAGGTCATCTCTCTTATTTCCCAGTTATCATGAGTTTCAACAGCAACAACAATTTCATAGTTGGATGGTATTGTGTTTCGGTGTTCTAAAATATGCGTTAGATAGTTTATATCATCAAACGTTTTAGGCGACACATATTGCTCTTGAATTTTTAAGTAATTGTACGTTTTAAAACGTCTCTTTAAATACGCATTTAGTTTCAGTCTTATCGATGTGTCCAATTGTTTTTCTTTAACAGTTACTTCAATGTCTTCTAAGATGCCATTATTGTCAAACTCAATACTATACCAATACTTGTGGTATTTGAATTTGCTTTCAAAACTCGAACGATTACCATCGGTTTCACGATAATACCGAATGCGTTTTACTTTTGATAAGATTGGAGTAATAACTAATTTTGAAGCTTCAGGAAACGCATCAAGTCGAATTCTCGATTCCTTTTCATTTTTAGTTTGCGAAAAGCAACTTATGGAAAATACAAATAAAAAAACACTAATAATTTTAAACTTCATCATATCTAAAGCAATTAACTTCATGATCGTTTACCATTCCTGTGGCTTGCATGTGCGCATACATAACAGTTGTGCCTACAAATTTAAAGCCTCGTTTTTTTAAATCTTTGCTAATGGCATCGCTTAGAGGTGTGTTTGCTGGTGCTTTTTTGTAGTCTTTAAAACTGTTTTTAATAGGTTTGCCATCAACAAAATCCCAAATGTATTTTGAAAAAGAACCAAATTCTTTTTGAATATCCATAAAAGCCTGAGCATTGGTTATGGTCGCTTTTATTTTAAGTTTGTTTCTGATGATGCCTTCGTTTTGAAGTAAACTATCAATCTTCTTCTGATTGTATGTTGCAATCTTTTTATAATCGAAATTATCTAGTGCTTTTCTGAAGTTTTCTCGTTTTTTAAGAACAGTAATCCAACTTAAGCCAGCTTGAAAGGTTTCTAATATTAAAAACTCAAACAAAGTGTCATCGTCATATACTGGAACTCCCCATTCTTCATCATGATAGGCTTCATATAACGCATCTCCAACACACCAACCACATCTGTGTTTTTCCATAAAATTCTATTTAATTCTAAAAATAGTAAGTTTTAAATTAAAATGTCGTCTTATATGACGATAAATAGTGACAGACTTTAATTTACATGATTAAAGTCAGTTTTATTTTTTAAGGATTACATTAAATTGCATCAAAAATATTATGGCAACTTTGGAAACAACAACAATACAACACATTATAAACGACAGTTTAAAAAAAGGAATTTCATACAAAGATTATCGAAATCTTGTTCGTGATTTAGTGGAAAAGGAATCAACTTCTGGAAATGACAAAACGGAAGCCTTAGTTAATTATACAATGCTTAATGATAGACGAATGAAGCGTTGGGACAAAACGATTAAACTTTCTGAAGACCTAAAAGAGCGCATTTCTAATTTTAAAGGCAATGTGACTTGGTTAGTAATCACCGAAAGTTGGTGTGGTGATGCTGCTCATGTAGTTCCTGTACTTAATAAAATTGCCGAACAATCTGAAAACATCGATTTTAAATTAGTGTTTAGAGATGAAAATCCTGAACTAATGGATCAGTTTTTAACTAATGGTGGACGAGCAATTGCGAAGTTGATTATGATTGATAATGCAACTGGCGAAGTTCTCAATACATTTGGGCCAAGACCTAGTGAAGCTACGCAAATGGTTATTGATTATAAAACAAAACATGGATCTTTAACACCAGAATTTAAAGAAGACTTACAGGTTTGGTACAACAAAAATAAAGGGCAGAATATTGTTGATGACATCTTAGCAATGCTTGATGTTTAATTCTTTCCTTTAAAATAATAGGTAATAGAACCAAGCTGACTTTTAGTGTTTGCATCTTCCGAAAAAATAGCGTTTTGGGCATATTCCAAAGCATGATCTATCAAACACTGGTTGCTAGACGACGAGGACGAATTGATATAAGTATCAGTAACCAAACCGTTGCTGTCTACTGTAATATTAACCACAATTTTTCCTGTAGTTTCACACAAATATACAGGAGGAGGCAATTTAACTTTGGTTCTGTTTTTTAAAGAGAATGAAACAGTACTGTTTCGGTTTGCTCTAGTGTTATCTGTTTTCTTATTAGCTTGAGTAGCTAAAACAGCTTTCGCTTTATTAAATGATTCACGCTCTTTTTCATTTATAGCATAACTTTTAGAACTGTTGTAATTTGAAGTGGAAGTTATTACATCATCAAGTGTTTCTGAAACTTCTTCAGAAATATTCTCTTGCTCTTGAGTGGTTTTTTCAAAATCGTTAGAAGCCATCGATTTAAAATTCTTCATCATTTCTTTAAATTCTTCATCTTCATTATAAGCTTCATTGGTTGAAGCTTTTGAAGCTTCTTCAGCTTTGAGTTGCTGTTCCAAAGCTTTTAATTCTTCAATGGTTTGCGGCTCGATTTCGTAGTAGCTTTCAGAAATAAATTGAGTGTTTTTTGAAATATGAAAACTAAACATAGCAAGCACTAGAGTTCCAGAAATCAAAAGTGTAATGAGTAAGGCCTTATGTTGGTCTAAGAGTTTCAAATAGGTCAATGTTTAGTTTTAGGTTGTATAAGATATACGTTAATAGCGATGATTTAGATTAAACTCATTTCAATATCTGAAAACTCAAAGAGATGCTTCGACTCAAAATATATTTTGATTAAGAGTACTACATTGTGAAGCAAGCGACTGAGGTAGCTTTCAAATTATTCTGAAGCTAACTCAGCAATAAAATCTTCAGGAGACATGGCATTATCTACATGAAAATCACCAATTTTTGTACGTCGTAAAACCGAAAGATGAGCACCAGAGTTTAGTGCTTTTCCAAAATCATGAGCCAACGATCTAATATAAGTACCTTTACTACAAACCACTCTAAAGTTGATGTTGTTGCCTTCAATGTTGGTGATTTCAAATTCTGAAATACGAACCGTTCGTGATTTTATGTCTACTTCTTTACCAGCTCTCGCAAATTCGTATAAGCGTTTTCCGTCTTTTTTAATGGCTGAAAATACAGGTGGGAATTGCTCGATGTTTCCTATAAACTGTTGAGTAGTTTCGCGAATTAAAGCTTTAGAAATATGTTCTGTTGGAAACGTCTCATTAATTTCAGTTTCTAAATCGTAGGAAGGAGTTGTGCTTCCTATAACAAAAGTGCCAGTATATTCTTTATCCTGACCTTGAAATGTATTGATTTGTTTGGTCATTTTACCAGTACAAATAATCAACAAACCAGTAGCCAAAGGATCTAGTGTTCCTGCATGACCAACCTTTATTTTTTTAATGTTGAAGGCTTGTCTAATTTCCCAACGCAATTTGTTTACTGCCTGAAAGGACGTCCATGTTAAGGGCTTATCGATAAGTAAAACTTGTCCGGAAAGATAATCTTCAGCTGTACGCATACTATTATTTTGAAGCGATATAAATTGCTATTAAACCAACAATAACACAGTAAATAGAAAAATAAATGAGTTTACTTTTCTTAACCAAGCTAATCATCCAAGTGCAGGCAAATAAACCTGAAACAAAGGCAGCAATAAATCCGATGCTTAAAGACATAAAGTTTCCGCTATCATAGGTCAATTCTCCACCAATAATATCTTTGGCGATTTTTCCGAAGATTAACGGAACCACCATTAAAAATGAAAAACGAGCCGCTTTAGTTTTATCATTTCCGAGCAAAACTGAAGTAGAAATGGTAGCACCAGAACGTGAAATACCTGGTAGCATAGCAATAGCTTGAGCAAACCCAATAACTACTGCATTTTTAAACGAAATGTTTTTTGAAGTATCTTTGGCTTTATCTGCTAGATATAACAATAAAGCAGTAAGAATGAGCATAAAACCAACAAGCTTGATGTTGCCACCAAACAATTCAGCTAATTCACTTTCGTAAGTATAGCCAATAATAGCAGCAGGCAACATAGATACTACAATTTTTGATGCAAATTTAAGATCGTCATTCCACTGAAATTTAAGAATGCCTTTTAAAATAGACCATATATCTTTTCTAAATACAACAATGGTACTTAAAGCAGTTGCAAAGTGTAACACTACTGTAAATAATAAGCTTTCTTTTGGAATAGATTCATCACCAAGAATGGCTTTACCTAATTCTAAATGACCACTAGAAGATACAGGTAGAAATTCTGTTAGTCCTTGAATTATTCCTAATATAATTGAGTCGATGATATCCATGAGGCAAAAATATCAAAATAGAAATACCAAATACGAAAATGTAGTGAAATTTATAATTAAGATTTTGAATCTTTATTAGGATTTAGAAGAATGGCATACACCTGAATTCCGAAACCAATTAAGACTAAAGCAGGAGCCAATCTAATACGTCTCCAACTAAAAATTGAAGGATCAAAAACATTAGGATCATCACTTCCTCCACCAGACATTAAAATAAAGCCAAGCGCTATAAATCCTAAGCCAATAAGCATAAACTTATAGTTTTTCTTTCCGAAAATGAATTCGTTTTTAGCAGTTTCTTTACGTTTTTGTTCTCCCATAATTTTAGTTTAGTTTCCTTTAGAAGTAACAAAAGAAAACTCCGTATAAATAATATCGTCGTCTAAAGTTATTTGCGAAATATGCTCAGAGGTAATTCCTCCTAAAACTTTAGCTAGATGCAAAGTAACAGTTTTATTTAAAACTTTTGCGTTAAGAGTATCTAAATTTAGTCCTTTTTCTAATCCACGATTTATGTAGTAGAAATCTGTACCATCATCATGAAAGACAATATCATTTACACCACCTTCGGTAATTTTAATGATTTTTACAGTTTTAATAACACAATCTTCAGGTTTTGGGTTATTAATAATACAAGATGTCAATGTGAAAATGGCAGCAAATAAGAAAATAACAAATAGCCTTTTCATGACTTATGTAGTTTTAGTTAGTAGATGATTTAATAACGTTGAGTTAATTGCTTTATTATTTACTAACAGCTAACAGCTAATAATATAACTGATCCGTTTTCAAATTTAAAAAACGTTGTGTGGCAATAAAAGTACTTATCCAGGTAATTAGTATGCCCAATAAGAAAACACCAACAAACAACGAGACAACCAAAATTGGGTTTTGAAGTAATTCTAACTCTGGGAAGAATTGGTTTAAATAATGCAATACAATTCCCATGCCTATAAGTGCTACTATAGCACCAATAATGCCTAATTGCACACTTTTAAAAACAAAAGGACGTCTAATAAAAGTCTTAGTTGCACCAACCATTTGCATGGTTTTAATAATAAAACGTTTAGAATACACTGCCAACCGAATAGAGCTGTTAATTAAAAGCACAGCAATAACTGTAAAAATAGCGCTAAGCAATAACACCCAAAAAGTGATTTTTTTAACATTATTGTTCATCAGTTCTACCAAATCGTTATCGTAAGTGATATCCTCAATAAATTTTTTATTTGCGAGTTCTTCAGTAATTCCATCTAAAGTTTCATTAGTCACATAATCTGCCTTCAAATACACATCAATCGAATTCTGTAACGGATTATAACCCACAAAATCCATAAAATCTTCACCTGTTTCGGCTTTCATCAATTCAGCAGCTTGCTCTTTAGAAACATATTCAGTGGCTTTGGTGTAATCTGCCATTGCTAAGGTGTTCTGCAGTTGATCGACTTCAACTTCCTTAGCTGAATCGTTGAGGTAAATCGTTACCACAACCTGCTCTCTAAAATGATCGGCTACTTTTTTAGCATTTAAGACTAATAAGCCTAAACAGCCTAGTAAAAATAAAACCAAAGCAATACTAATCACTACAGAAAAGTAAGAGGTTATTAATTTTCGTTTTTGATATCTGTCAAAAGATGAACTCATAAGTTAGAACATTGTATGGCGTAAAAATATAAAACTATTCGCTTTGTATAATGTTTACAACGCTTAAACTTTTAATTGTGTTGTAATACCTTTAAATTTGCGACCTTAAATATGTCATTACGAGGAACGAAGTGACGTGGTAATCTTTTGGTTATTTATTTGAATATAAGATTGCCACAGCAAATTTTATTTGCTTCGCAATGACAAGCATTTTAAGTATAGATTATGAAATACAACTTCAACGACATAGAAAAAAAGTGGCAAAATTATTGGTCAGAGCATCAAACGTTTAAAGCATCAAACACGAGTGAGAAACCTAAATACTATGTGTTAGACATGTTTCCTTATCCGAGTGGAGCAGGATTACATGTTGGTCATCCTTTAGGTTATATTGCAAGTGATATTTACGCACGCTACAAACGTCATAAAGGCTTTAACGTGTTGCATCCACAAGGTTATGATAGTTTTGGTTTGCCTGCGGAACAGTATGCCATTCAAACAGGTCAGCATCCAGCAATCACGACCGAAACGAATATCAAAACCTATCGTCGACAATTAGACCAAATCGGATTTTCTTTCGATTGGAGTAGAGAAGTACGTACCAGTAATCCTGAGTATTACAAATGGACACAATGGATTTTCATTCAGTTGTTTGAATCGTATTATTGTAATGATGAAGATAAGGCAAGACCAATTTCTGAATTAATTTCGGTGTTTGAAATCGAAGGAAATTCAAAAATTAATGCAGCTTGCGATGACGATGTTGAAACGTTTACTGCTGAAGATTGGAAGCATTTTTCTTCGGAAGAACAACAAAATATTTTATTACAATACAGATTGACGTATTTAGCTGAAACAGAAGTGAATTGGTGTCCTGCTCTCGGAACCGTTTTAGCAAATGACGAAATCGTCAATGGTGTATCAGAACGTGGTGGTCATCCTGTGATTAGAAAAAAAATGACACAATGGAGCATGCGAATTTCGGCTTATGCTGAACGTTTACTTCAAGGTTTAGAAACCATAGATTGGACCGACTCACTAAAGGAAAGTCAACGCAACTGGATTGGTAGATCGGTTGGTGCAAGTGTAACCTTCAATGTCATTCCAAATGCGAATTGTTATTCAGAGCGCAGCGAAGAATCTAATGCAATCGAAGTCTTCACCACCAGACCTGATACCATTTTCGGAGTGTCGTTTATGACCTTAGCTCCAGAACACGAATTGGTATCTCAAATCACAACTTCAGAACAAAAAGCTGAGGTTGAAGCTTATATTGAAGCCACTGCTAAACGTAGCGAACGTGATCGTATGGCAGATGTGAAAACCATTTCTGGTGTGTTTACTGGAGCTTATGCAGAGCATCCTTTTACTAAAAAACCAATTCCAATTTGGATTGGTGATTACGTATTAGCTGGCTACGGAACAGGAGCTGTGATGTCTGTGCCTTGTGGTGACCAACGTGATTACGATTTTGCTAAGCATTTTAATATTGAGATTCCTAACATTTTTGAAGGTGTCGATATTTCTGAAGAAGCCTTTGCATCTAAAGACAATGTGAAAATTGCAAATAGTGATTTCCTTAACGGAATGAATTATAAAAAAGCGACCAAACGTGCCATTTATGAATTAGAGCAATTAGGTCAAGGCGAAGGAAAAACAAACTATAGATTACGTGATGCAGTATTTAGCAGACAACGATATTGGGGCGAACCATTTCCAGTATATTATGTGAATGGTAAGCCGAAAATGATAGATGCTAAGTATTTACCAATCGTTTTACCAGAAGTGGAAAAGTATTTACCAACCGAAGAAGGCGAACCGCCTTTAGGTCGTGCTGAGGTTTGGGCGTGGTGTACTAAGACTAATAAAGTTGTTTCTAATGAGATGCTGAAACAAGTTCAGCATGACGAAAACGAATGTCATTCCGAACTTGATTCGGAATCTCACAATGATAATGGTGTGTATCCTCTAGAACTCAACACCATGCCAGGTTGGGCAGGAAGCTCTTGGTATATGTTTAGGTATATGGAAGAAGCAGCCAATAGAGGTGAAGCCTTTGCTAGTGAAGATGCGTTGAAGTATTGGGAAAATGTCGATTTATATATTGGAGGAAGCGAACATGCTACAGGACATTTATTGTATTCACGTTTTTGGGTAAAGTTTTTAAACGATAGAGGTTTTGTTGGTGTGGACGAACCCTTTAAAAAACTCATTAACCAAGGCATGATTTTAGGGACTAGTGCGTTTGTTTATAGAGTTAATGAAAGACAAGATGTGTTTTTGTCTAAAACAACAGTGGACGATTTTCATGATTCTGAAAAACACGAAGAAGTATTAAAACGAATACAGGATGTGTCTGGAACAAACACACCGACATTTACTAAAATACATGTAGATGTGAACTTTGTAAATTCTTCTGACGAGTTAGATATTTCTAAGTTCAGAAATTGGAGACCAGAGTTCAAACATGCTAAATTTATAGATGATATTGTTGTGGTTGAAAGAGATGTCGAAAAAATGTCTAAGTCTAAATACAACGTTGTTAATCCAGACCATATTTGCGAACAATATGGAGCGGACAGTCTGAGATTATACGAAATGTTTTTGGGACCTTTAGAACAAGCAAAACCTTGGAATACTGCTGGAATCACAGGTGTGCATGGTTTCTTAAAAAAATTGTGGAAACTCTATATTGATGATAATGGCTTAAAAGTTAATGATGCTGAGCCTTCAAAAGATAACTTAAAAACACTTCATAAAACGATTAAAAAAGTAGAAGAGGATATTGAGAATTTCTCGTTCAACACTTCGGTATCTACCTTTATGATTGCTGTTAACGAATTAACTGCTCAAAAATGTACAAGTAAAGCCATACTTGAACCATTATTGATTTTAATATCGCCTTATGCACCTCATATTGCTGAAGAACTTTGGGAACAATTAGGAAATTCTGAATCAATTTCAACAGCTGCTTTTCCAGTGTTTGAAGAAAAACATTTGGTAGAAAGCAGTAAAAAATACCCGATTTCGTTTAATGGTAAAATGCGTTTTACTTTAGAATTGCCATTAGACATGAGCAAAGAGGACATTGAAAAAACAGTGATGGCTCATGAAAAAACCATTGCACAACTCGATGGTCGTACACCTAAAAAAGTGATTGTAGTTCCAGGAAAAATTGTGAATATAGTAGGATAACACATGCAAGTCTCAAAGCTTAAAAGAATCAAAAAAATTGGCTTATTTCTTTTAATGGCTTTGATTGTAAGCATGTCTTTAATTTGGTTGTTTGAAAAACGCTTTGATGCAGATAGCTGGCAAGCTGAACCTTTAGAGCGTTACCAAATGGTTGATGATATCATTGAGTCACAACTACTAATCGATAAAACTAAAGATGAGGTTGTACTTATGTTAGGGAAACCCAATACAATCCTATCGAAAGACAAAGATGCGTTTGTGTATAAACTAGGAACACCTCCAAGTTTTTTTGATGAGAAACCTGAACAATTGCTTATCATTTTTGAATTAGAAAAGGTTGCTGAAGTGACTTTAGCTATTGAATAGTTTCTGTGATTTGTCTTGGCGAGTTGTATTTCGATTAGTAGAACTATTGACCTTTAGTTTTGATAAGAGTTGACTTCTCGATACAATTTTCTCATACTTCGAAAACCACTCGAAGTGACAAGAGATTAAGTTTTTCAAATAGAAAGGGTTTATGTAATTGAGTCATTAGCGTCAGTTCGAGCGAATTGTGCTTTGACAAAATTTTCAGAGCTATTGAGAATAAACTGACAAAATTTCCTAGACTTAAGTTGGCGCACTTTTTGTTATCTTTATGCTAACTAATTTAATTTTAAATATTATGAATGGAATGATGGGATACTACGTACTTATTGGAGCTATTGCTTTGGTAAGCTGGTTAGTAAGTAATCAATTAAAACGAAAGTTTGCCAAATACTCAAAGGCGCAACTTAGAAATGGAATGAGCGGAAAGGAGATTGCAGAGAAAATGTTGGCAGATCATGGTATTTCTGACGTTGAGGTGATTTCTGTACGTGGCCAATTAACAGATCATTACAATCCGAAAAATAAAACAGTTAATTTAAGCGAAGCTGTTTACAGTCAGAGAAATGCAGCTGCTGCTGCAGTTGCAGCTCACGAAGTTGGTCACGCTGTGCAACATGCTCAGGCATATAGCGCTTTAGGAATGCGTTCGGCATTAGTGCCAATTGTAAGTGTCACATCTGGAATGTCACAATGGCTTGTTATTGGTGGCTTGGTTTTAGGTGCTGCTGCAGGAGTTGGTTTAGGCTATTGGGTTGCAGTTGCTGGTTTGGTATTTATGGGATTTGCGACCTTGTTCAGTTTTATCACTTTGCCTGTTGAGTATGATGCAAGTAACAGAGCTTTAGCGTGGTTAAAAAATAAAAATGTCGTTACTCCAGAAGAATATAAAGGTTCTGAAGATGCTTTAAAATGGGCAGCTAGAACGTATTTAGTTGCTGCTATTGGAGCATTAGCATCTTTGTTGTATTGGGCACTTCAGGTGTTTGGTGGAAGAGATTAACAGTAATTATTCTTAACAAAAAAAGCATCCATGATTGGATGCTTTTTTTTATATCTTAATTTGCCGATCGATCTGTTGATTTAATGAAATAAACGTTTCCGTTCTAGAAACACCTGTAATCGATTGTATATCGTGATTAAGAACTTGCATCAAATGTTCATTGTCTTTACATAAAACTTTAATAAAAATACTCCAATTTCCAGTAGTGTAATGACATTCTAAAACTTCAGGAATTTTCTTTAATTGCTTTACAGCTTCAGGATTACTTACTGCTTTATCTAAAAACACACCAATAAAAGCCATAGTGGTATAGCCTAAAACTTTTGGATTAATCACAAATTTGGAACCTGAAATTAATTTTGATTTTTCAAGTTTTCGTAAACGTTGATGAATAGCTGCTCCCGAAATTCCAACTTGACGTGCTATTTCTAAAATAGGAGTTCTAGCATCTGCCATTAAGGCTCGTAGTATTTTTTTATCAATACCATCAATTTGTATCTTTTGGTTTACAGTTTTCATTGTGTTTGCTAAGAAATAAGGTTAGATGTTTAAAGGATTATATCCTAAATATGGCACTTCCTTTTCAGAAAATTTAATTCCGAAGCCTTCCAGTTCATTTAAAATAGGCTCATATACTTCTTTGTAAATTGGAATTTGAACTCCAGGTGTTGTTATTTTTTCATTTAAAATAGCTAGAGTCGCCATGGCAACGGGTAAGCCTACGGTTTTTGACATTGCTGTGTAGGTTCTGTCATCTCCAATGGCAACCATTGTAGAATCGATTTGATGCATTTTATCATTTAGTTTGTAACCAAATTTATGATACATCACAATCATATCTTTGTCGTCATCTTGCAAAGTCCAGCTATCCATTAAAATCTTTTGAAGGATTTGAGCTGGAGTAGCATTTTTAAGCTCTACTTTTTTTGTGTCGTTAAAAATGTCCAGTTCTTCAAGTTTATCCCAAACGATATCATCCTGATCAATTTTTAATGCATGCCTAAATTTTAATTCTACAGAATCGGTATGACTATAAGGTAAAAAGGCATTTATAAAATCACGATAGCTCATGTTTTCACTGTCCTCAATTGTATAATCGTCTGATGTCATTCCGAGTTGAACAAAAATATTCCAAGCACGACTAAAACCAACACGACGCATGGTGCCACGATATAAGGTTTTAATATCTTCCATACCATAGGCACTTTGATATTTTAAAGAATCTCTGTTGGCATAAGCTTCAAAACGACCATAACCGTCAATTTCTAAAAATTCGGTACGTCTAAATAAGCGATTATAAGGAATGTATTTGTAAGTGCCTTCTTGTAAGAATTTTGCTGCACTTCCTTGTCCAGCCAAAACTACATTTCTTGGGTTCCAAGTAAATTTATAATTCCATAAGTTGTTATCACTTTCAGGAGCAACAAGTCCACCAGTAAACGATTCAAATAAAATCATTTTTCCACCTTTAGCTCGTATCTCATCAATCACTTTCATAGCACTCATGTGGTCAATTCCAGGATCGACACCGATTTCATTCATAAAAACGAGGCCTTTGTTTTTAGCAGCTTTATCTAGCTCTTCCATTTCCTTGCTTACATATGATGCGGTAACCATATGTTTTCCGAAGGTGATACAATCTTTGGCTACTTCAATATGATAACGTGCAGGAAGCATAGAAACGACGATATCGGCATTTTCGATAGCCTCTTGCCTAGAATGATTACTGAAGATATCCAAATTAATAGCCTGACCATTTTCATGACCATTTATAAGTTTTTTAGCATTTTGTATGTCGATATCTCCAACAATAATGTGAAGGTTTTCTTCAGAAGATTTTTCTAATAAATATTTTATAAGGAATGATGCAGATTTTCCTGCACCAATGACTAAAATTTTTCGCATAATGATTTTTGTTGAGTAATTTTGTTATGTGAAATTCTTTGAAGCGAAAAAGAAAAAGTTCCTATTTAATATCTTTAATAAGCTTCAAAGAAATTTAAATACGAATTTACTAAATACTAAGGGTTATTAAAACCAATTTTTCAATTATATGAATAAGATTATTTTTATTACTGCAACATTTATAGGAATGTTGGCAATTATATTAGGAGCTTTTGCTGCTCATGGTTTGAAACCTCTAATTTCAATAGCATCTCAACAAACTTTTGAAACAGGTGTGCGATATCAAATGTATCATGCGTTTTTTCTTCTTATGGTAGGAAACATTAAAGGCATAAACCACAAAGTGAAACGTATCATTTTTTACTTAGTTTGTATTGGAATAGTTTTCTTTTCGGGTTCTATATATGGACTGGCGACAAACGTCTTAACTGCATTTGATTTCAAAACTATTGGATTTATAACTCCAATAGGAGGATTGTTTTTAATATTGGCTTGGCTTGTATTGTTGATAAACTTTTTAAAAATGAATGCTGATAATTCATAAATAAAAGGGGCTACTTTAAAATATTGTTTAATTTTGCAGTCTAAACAACATAAACAAATTATGGTAAACCATACACAAACAACGAAAACGATTGCGTTAGATAATTACAACATTAAGAACGCGACTGTACACTATCAAATGCCTCCAGAAAAACTGCAAGAAATTGCTATTGAAAAAGGCATGGGGAAAGAAACGAATAATGGAACACTTGCGATTAACACAGGTAAGTATACAGGTCGTTCACCTCAAGATCGCTTTTTAGTAAAAGACGATTATACTGCAGATAGGGTATGGTGGGGAAAAACTAATAAACCAATTTCACCTGATAATTTCGATTATTTACAATCTGAAATTGAAAATTATCTTAGCGGAAAGGAAATTTTTGTTAGAGATGGCTATGTTTGTGCTGATCCTAAATATAAGATGAATGTTAGAACCGTTACAGAATATCCATGGTCTAATATGTTTGTCTACAATATGTTCTTAAGACCTAGTGCAGAAGAGCTTGAAAATTTTGAAGAGGAATGGTTGGTACTTTGTGCTCCAGGATATGAATGCTCTGAGCCTGAAAAGTACGGATTAAGACAAGGTAATTTCTCTATTTTAAACTTCACAAAAAAGATAGCTTTAGTTGGAGGTTCTGCTTATACAGGAGAAATTAAGAAAGGTATTTTTTCTGCTTTAAACATGATTTTACCTGTAGATAAGAATGTATTGCCAATGCACTGTTCTGCTAATGTAGGTAAAGATGGTGATACAGCTATTTTCTTCGGATTATCTGGAACAGGAAAAACAACATTGTCTGCAGATCCTAATCGTAAGCTTATTGGAGATGATGAGCATGGATGGACTGCTGAAAATAGTATCTTCAATTTTGAAGGTGGATGTTACGCTAAAGTAATTGATCTTACTGAAGAAAAAGAACCAGACATTTACAGAGCGATTAAACCAGGTGCTATTTTAGAAAATGTTATTTTCAAAGATAATGGTGAAGTAGACTTTATGGATAGCACTATTACTCAAAACACACGTGTAAGCTATCCTATTTACCATATTGATAATATACAACAGCCTTCATTTGCTGGAAACCCGAAAAACATATTTTTCTTAACCTGTGATGCGTTTGGTGTATTGCCTCCAATATCAAAATTAACTCCAGGACAAGCAGCTTACCACTTTATTTCAGGTTACACTGCAAAAGTAGCAGGAACAGAAGCAGGAATTACAGAGCCTGTACCTTCATTTTCTGCATGTTTTGGAGAACCATTTATGCCATTACATCCAACAGCATACGCTGAAATGCTAAGTAAGAAAATGCAAGAAGCTGGAGTGAATGTGTGGTTAGTAAATACTGGATGGACTGGTGGTCCTTATGGTGTTGGTTCAAGAATGAAATTGAAGTATACAAGAGCGATGATTACCGCAGCAATGAATGGTAGTTTAGAGGAAGCTAACAAAGGTAATTATCATATTCATTCAGTGTTTGGAGTTCAACAACCAAAAACTTGTCCTAATGTTCCAGACGAAGTGTTAAGTCCGAGAGCAACTTGGAATAATGATGAAGGATATTATGAAACTGCACATAAATTGTCGCAAACGTTTAGAGAGAACTTTAAGAAGTTTGAGGAATATGCTAACGATGAGATTATGAATGGTGGACCATTAAAATAAAATGGAAATATAGTAAACATAAAAAAGCGATTTGAATTTGAAATCGCTTTTTTATTTAATTCTAAAAAGAAGTTTTATTTCCCTTTGTTAGTCTTTTCTATGTATTTTTCAAGAGCCATTGTCATTGATGGTGTTTCAGGCGTTGGAGCAGCAATATCAACGCGTAAGCCATGAGATTCAACAGCTTTAATAGTTGTATTTCCAAACACAGCTATACGTGTGTTATTTTGCTTAAACTCAGGGAAGTTATGAAATAAAGATTCGATACCTGATGGACTAAAGAATACTAAAATGTCATAATACACATTAGCCAAATCTGATAAGTCACTAATAACCGTTTTGTAAAATGTAGCTTGTTTCCACTTTACACCTAAATCGTCTAAAATTCTAGGAACTTCAGGTTTTAGTTTGTCTGTTGTAGGCAATAAGAAGCTTTCGTCTTTATACTTTTTTATTAATGGCGATAAATCTGCAAATGTACGTTTACCAACATAAATTTTACGTTTTCTATAAACCACATACTTTTGCAAGTAGTATGCAACAGCTTCAGATTGACAGAAATATTTCATAGAATCAGGAACCTTAAATCGCATTTCTTCAGCAACTCTAAAAAAATGGTCAACAGAGTTTCTACTAGTAAGTATTATAGCTGTATAGTTTGAAAGATCAACTTTTTGTTGTCTTATGTCTTTAGCTTCTACTCCTTCAACATGAATAAATGGTCTGAAATCTATTTTTACTTTTTGCTTTTCTTGAAGATCAAAGTAAGGAGAATTCTCTATTTTAGGCTCTGGTTGAGATACTAAAATTGTTTTTACTTTCGTCATATTCATTAAAGTATTTTAAGCGTTGAAATCTTTAATTAACTTAAATAAAATTAGATAGGGTCCAATTTCAAGAGCGCAAAGATACAAAATAAAATAGAATAAATTGTTTAATAATAACTTTTGATGATTTTTAAAAGTGCTTATAAAACCAAGAAGATTAATTAAAACAATCAAAATAAAGCATGCATATATTACATGTTTTGTTGGAGATATTGTATAAATCAATAAACAGTTAATGGGTAATAAGATAAACCCTGTATAGTTTTTATAAGTCGTTTTTTGAAATAAATAAGAATCTATTAATGAATCTATTTCGAAAATGCTTCCTATTAATCGTTCTAACAAGACTTTGATTAAAAAAAGTACGCCTATTCCAAAAATTAGTTTAAAAAACTGAGTTAAATCAAATTCAGACGGATTTACCAACGATGTGTAGGCAAGATATAAGAAGATTGATACCGAAATGATTAAATTGAGAAACAATAAGGCATCAAAGCCATCAATAAATTTTTGATCTCTAGCATAGATTTTTAAATATTTAGAATTGCCAATTACAGTAACAAAATCGTTAAATCGAGATGCAAACAAAAATTTACATAACACAATAAAGGATAATCCTAAAACTAGAAAAACGGTAAACCAATCGTTAGAAATGACTTCTCTGAGCATGTGGTAAAATTATAAAGAAATTTTGATGTGGGATTACTTTGCATTTCATTACTTTTTAGAGATTTATTAAGATTAACATTGTTTATGATTTTTACTGTTTAAAAAACCGTTTAAAAACTTACTTTTGTGATAGTTGATTAAAAAGTCCAGTCAATTGTAATTTAATGAGAGATGCCATTGTCATTATTCCAACGTATAATGAGATAGAAAATATTGAAGCTATCATTAGAGCTGTGTTTTCTAAAGACAAGGCTTTTGACATCTTGGTAGTTGACGATAATTCTCCAGATTTAACAGGATTAAAAGTTAAAGCACTACAAGAGGAATTTAAAGACCAACTTTTTTTGTTACCTCGAGCAGAAAAAACAGGTTTAGGTTCAGCATATATCGCTGGTTTTAAATGGTGTTTAAAAAGGCACTATGATTATATTTTTGAAATGGATGCCGATTTTTCTCATAATCCAAATGACCTTATTCGTTTATATAATGCTTGTGCCAATAGAGGAGCAGATATGTCTATAGGTTCTCGTTACATTAATAACAATGTTAATGTTGTAAATTGGGACATGAAACGTTTGCTACTCTCTTACTTTGCGTCAAAGTATGTGAGATTAGTAACTCAAATGAAAATTCATGATACTACAGCAGGTTATGTATGTTATCATCGGAAGGTTTTAGAAACTATTAATTTAGACGACATTAAATTTGTAGGTTATGCGTTTCAAATTGAAATGAAATTTAAAGCCTATTTGAAAGAATTTAAAATTGTTGAAGTTCCCGTTATTTTTACAGATAGAACCAAAGGAAAATCAAAAATGAGTGGTAGTATTATTTCTGAAGCTATTTTTGGAGTTATCAATATGAAATTGAAAAGTATATTTAATAAATAGAAGATCACATTACCATACATGAAACCGCAAACTACATTAATTAAAAATGCCAAAATTGTTAACGAAGGTACAATTGTTGAAGGTGACATTTTAATTGAAAATGATTGTATTAAAGAAGTATCAAGCTCCATAAGTGCTAAGTCTGCAGATGTTGTTGTAATCGATGTTGAAGGCAATTATGTATTTCCTGGAGTAATTGATGATCAAGTTCATTTTAGAGAACCAGGTTTAACACACAAAGCAACTATAGAAACTGAATCTAGAGCTGCTATTGCAGGAGGTATCACGTCGTTTGTTGAAATGCCAAATACCAATCCGCAAACAACAACTGTAGAAGCGTTAGAGAAAAAGTTTGATATTGCTTCAAAAACTTCTCATGCCAATTATTCGTTTATGTTTGGTGGTACCAATGATAATTTAGATGAAATTTTAAAAGTAGATTCAACAGCTGTTGCAGGTTTAAAATTATTTTTGGGTTCTTCTACAGGAAATATGTTGGTTGACAACCCAAAAGTATTAGAAAAAATCTTCAGTAGTACCAATATGGTAATTTCTGTGCATTGTGAAGATGAAGGTACTATTAGAAAAAACCTTCAGGAGCATATAGATCAATATGGTGAGGATATTCCAATAAGTAAACATCCTATTATTAGAAGTGAAGAAGCTTGTTATTTATCGTCTTCAAAAGCTATAGAACTTGCCAAAAAAACGGGAGCACGATTGCATGTGTTTCATTTATCAACTGGAAAAGAAACCAATCTGTTTTCAAATAAAATTCCTTTAAAAGATAAAAAAATTACAGCCGAAGTCTGTATTCATCATTTGTGGTTTAGTGACGAAGATTACGATAAAAAAGGAACTCATATTAAATGGAATCCAGCCGTCAAAACAGCAAAAGATAGAGACCAACTTTTGGAAGCGCTTTTAGATGACAGAATTGATGTGATTGCAACAGATCATGCACCTCATACGTTAGAAGAAAAAGATAATGTGTACACTAAAGCACCTTCTGGAGGACCATTGGTTCAGCATGCACTTGTTGCTATGATAGAAATGTACCATAAAGGGAAAATTTCGTTAGAGAAAATTGCTGAAAAAATGTGTCATAACCCTTCTATTCTTTTTGAGGTTGAAAAACGAGGTTATATCAAACCTGGCTACTTTGCCGATTTAGTGATTGTTGACATCAATAGTCCTTGGACTGTTAATAAGGATAATATATTATATAAATGCGGTTGGTCGCCTTTTGAAGGCACAACTTTTAAATCTAGAATTACACATACATTTGTAAACGGAACTCTTGCTTACAATAATTTTAAAGTTCTCGATGTTAAAGCTGGAAAACGATTAACTTTTAACAGATGATAAAACGAATATATCTTATAATAATCATCTTTGGGTTTTGTGTTGCTTGTAATAAAATCGAGAAACCTAAAAAACCTGATAATCTCATAGCCAAAGAGAAAATGGTAGATATTCTCTTTGATGTTTATGTGTTTAATGCTGCTAAAGTAACTAATAAGCGTAAATTAGAAAATAATAATGTCACTCCAGATGTCTATATATATAAGAAACATAATATAGATAGCCTTCAATTTGTAAACAGTAACGAATATTATGCTTTCAATATTAATGAGTATGAAGATATTATTGATAAGGTTGAAACAAGGATAAAAACACAAAAAGAAAAATATCAAAAAGAGATTGATAAAGAGGAAGCTGAAAAAAAGAAACAAAGAGACTCCATAAAAAGAGCTATAGATACTTTAAAGCCGAAAAAGAAAGTCAAAAAACCGATAAAAGCTAAACAAAACTAAAGTTTAGTATTATCGTTTAAATAATATTTTGAAACTTGATCTATAGCACTATCAATACTATTAAATTCTATTTGTAAAGCATCTTTAATTTTTGAGTTGTCATAAACGGTTTTAGTTCTAATCGATTTAGCCAATTGCTTTGAAAGCTTTCTGCGTTTACCAAACAACTTACTTACTAACCAGTCTAAACGCCAAGCAATTTCTAACATAAGTCGACCAGCTTCCTTTTTTGGTGGCTTTACATTTAAGGCTTTAGCTACTTTTTTTTGAAATTCATTAAATGATAAATTTTCAGAAATCAAAATGTAGCGTTCATTTATAATGTCACTGTGCATTAACTTATTCATAATATCACAAACATCCCAAACAGAAACATATCCAGTTGTTCCCGAAGTGCGATACGTTAAGCCTTTATGAATGAGTCTAAACAAATTTCCACTACTACCACCTTTCCAATAACCTGGACCTAAAATAATTCCTGGATTAACAATTACAGCAGGAATACCTTCTTGTGTGCCTCGCCAAACTTCCATTTCTGCACCATATTTGGTAATGGCATATACACTATTGTCTGCTTCAGGATTCCATTCAGTACTTTCAGTAATTAAATGGTCAGAATTTGCTTCGTTACCAATGGCAGCTATTGAGCTGACATAACAAAGTTTTTTGACCTTATTTGAAATACAAAGATTGACAATATTTGCTGTACCTTCAATATTTATATTTCTAAGTTGATAATATTTATTGGGTTCAAAACTCACAAATGCAGCACAATGATATACATATGCAACATCTTTAAAGGCTAATTCTAAAGCTGGAATATTATTTAAATCGGCTTCAATCCATTCAATTTTATTGAAGAGTTCTTTATGATTTTTAGTGTAATAAGAAAACACATGTTTTATGCGCTCTAGAGTATGAGCTCGCCTATATATAGCTTTAACCTGTTTGTTTTCGCTAACAAGTTGATACAATAAGTGTGAACCGACTAATCCTGTGCCTCCAGTAACTAAAATCATTTTGTAAAATTAGTCTTTTTTCTTTTGTGGTATACATCTATCTTTGCGCAATATTTAGAAACACTTATTATGATAAAGAATTTTGTTGAAGAGTTACAATGGAGAGGTATGATACATGATACAATGCCTGGAGCAGAAGATCATTTAATGGAAGCGATGCGTTCTGCGTATGTTGGGTTCGATCCTACTGCAGATTCATTGCATATAGGAAACCTTGTGCCTATCATGTTGTTGGCTCATTATCAACGTTGTGGACACAAACCTTTTGCTTTGGTTGGAGGTGCAACAGGAATGATTGGTGACCCTTCAGGAAAATCTAGTGAGCGTAATTTATTAGATGAAAAAACACTGCGTCATAATCAGGAATCAATAAAAAAACAATTGGCTCACTTTTTAGATTTTGATAGTGATGCGCCAAATTCAGCTGAATTAGTGAATAATTACGATTGGATGAAAGAGTTTTCATTTCTTGAATTTATTCGCGATGTAGGGAAGCATATTACTGTTAACTATATGATGGCTAAAGATTCTGTAAAGAACAGACTTTCTTCAGAATCTACAGATGGAATGTCGTTTACTGAGTTTACATATCAACTCGTTCAAGGCTATGATTTCTTGCATTTGTACCGAGAAAACAATTGTACCATTCAAATGGGAGGAAGTGATCAATGGGGAAATATTACAACTGGAACCGAATTAATACGTCGTATTGCACAAGGTAAAGGCTTCGCGATTACTTGTCCGTTAATTACCAAAAGTGATGGTTCTAAATTTGGAAAATCAGAAGGCGGAAATGTTTGGTTAGATGCCAATCGTACTTCACCATATAAGTTTTACCAATATTGGTTAAACTCAAGTGATGAAGATGCCGAAAAATATATCAAAATCTTTACATTCTTAACAGAAGATGATGTAAAAACTATTGTTTCTGCACATCAAGAAGCACCACATCAAAGAATGTTACAGAAACGTTTGGCTGAAGAAATAACGACAATGGTACATTCTAAATCTGATTTTGAAAATGCTGAAAAAGCATCTAATATTTTGTTTAGTAAAACCTTTAAAACAGATATTAAGACCTTAGATGAAAAAACATTCTTAGACGTTTTTGAAGGTGTGCCTCAAGCCAAAATTTCTAAAGAAGAATTATCTCAAACAGATATGATTGGAGCTTTAGCTGCAAAAACAAATTTCTTAGCCTCAAATAGTGAAGCTCGTCGTGCGCTAAAAGAAAATGCGGTTTCAGTTAATAAAGAAAAGGTAAAGGAAGATTACCAATTATCTGAAGACGATTTAATTAATGACAAGTATATTATTCTTAATAAAGGAAAGAAGAACACTTATATTATTAAAGTGTCTTAGTTTAAAAAACAGAATTAAATAGAAAAACGCTTCATTAATATGAAGCGTTTTTCATAAACCAACCAACTATTTAGAAGCTAATCTTTCTTTTTCATAGAAGTATAAGGTGTATAAAAATCTTAGCTTCTCAATGAATAGTCGAACTTTAGTTTTAGACCTTACAATTAATTTTACAAAACCATCAAATTACAGCCTCTTACATCGCTAGCATCAAAACGACCAATAATTTCAAAAGAATTGTTTGTAGCAACTCGTCCTAAATCTTGAGTAGCAATAAACGAACAAGAATTTAGGTTTGCTAAGTCAATAATATTAATACCACCAGTTTTTTGTCGTTTTTGAAGTGTGAGCGCATCTTCAGGATCTCTAGTCAAAACTTTCATCCAATTTGGGCATTTAAAAATGCCATTGCCTTTAGAATACGCTTGACTGAGCAGTTCTGTCATGCCATACTCGCTATGAATTGAATCTACTCCAAATCCTTTTTTTAGAATCGAGTGAAGCTCATCTCTAATAATTTCTTTTCGTCTTCCTTTCATGCCACCAGTTTCCATAACTATAGTATGTTTGAGCTGAAATTTATACGCTTCAACCAAATCTAAAAGCGCAAAAGACACACCAATAAGCAATACTTTTTGTCCGTTTGAATCTAAACTAATAAGCTGTTCTTTTAATTCTGAAATATTATCTAAATAAAAGCCACTTTCAGGATGCTTAGATTGTGTAATCATATCATTCACCATGTAAACTAAAGAAGAGCCTTGGCGTTCTAAATAACTCGGTAAAAGTGCAAGAATCACATAATCTTCTATGTTGCCATAAAATTGTTGAAACCCTTTTCTGAAGCTTTCTTTATAAAGATTTAAGTTAGTAATGTGATGTTTACTAGTAGTGCTTCCTGTGGTTCCACTACTGGTAAAAGTGGTTTGAATGTTAGAAGTAGAACTTAAAACCTGATGACTTTTAAAAAATTGAATCGGTAAAAAGGGAATGTCCTCAACACATGTTATATCACTAGGATGCTTATATAATAAATCGCAAAATGAACGATACACAGGATTGTTTTCAAACTGAAACTTAAAGACCTTCAAGGCGACTTCAGTGAAGCTTTCTTCTGAAGCAATTGAAAAAATATCTTGTTGATTTATCATAAAAGCAAAAGTAAATAAAAAGCAAAAGCGCTACCAATTAAGGCAACGCTTTTAGTATGTTATAATACAAGAGTTGTTACTTGATGATTAACTTTTTAGTAACGCTTGCATTATTTTGAGAAATTTTCATAATGTAAACACCAGAATTTAATCCTGAAACGTTTAATTGATTGTTAGTTAAAGCCGAATTAATAACTTCTTTCCCTAAAACATCATAAACAGCTACAGAAACCGCTTCGTTATTTGCACTTACAATGTTTACAAATCCAGTTGTAGTTGGATTAGGATATACTTTAAACTCATTTGCAATTGTAAACTCATCATTAGATAACGTTTCAGCAAAAGTTTGAGTAATAGCTAAATTATCAACTAAAATCCCTTCATTGTCAGAAGAATCAGATTGTCTAAAAGCAAATGCAGCAACAGTAGATCCAGGGTCACTTTCGTCAGCTCCTAATATTGACGTATCAGATTCAGAAGAAGCATCAACCCAAAGTTCAGCAATATTTGTGTCTTGGTTATATCTTACAGTAACACGATATGTTGTGTCATAAGATAAATCAGAAGCCCAAGTGGCATCTGCTGTACTTGATGTACTACCAATACCTAATGTGTAATCTCCACCACCAGTTGGAGCAACAATATCAAGTTTAGCTATGAAACCAAATCCATCAGTTTTAAAATGTGCAAAGTATTCAAAATCGGTTCCACCACCATCACCAATTGGTGCAGCAAGAGCAGGAACAGTCATGTCAAAAGCATAGTATAAATCACCAGTTACAGAAGTAAAAGGTAAGTTAACATCTTCACTTGGTGCTCCATGTTGAACTACAGCTTGACCAGAAGCTACTAAAAAGTCTCCAGCATTTCCACCTGTAGAAGCCCATTCACTATTTCCTACTAAAGGACCATCAGCATAAGTAAATGACTCATATTGAGGTAATACTAATTGAGGGTCACAATTAGGGCTATTAATATTTCTTGAGAAATCACAGCCACTGTTTGCTGAATCTCCTGTAAATGATACTGAAAAATCTGTTCCTTCAGGAATATCTGAGATAGTAATTGTACCATCTGCAACACTAGTTGGATCATCACCTCCTAATGTTCCAATTCCACCCGTATCAATTGTGTAAGTTGTAGTAGCTCCACCTGTATAATCGATGGTTACACTGTATGTGTCATCAGTAGCAGGCGTAATAGCATCACAAGTTTCAGTAATTGTTCCTATTTGAATATCACAAGGGAATAGTACACTAAAAGTTACTGTAGTATTTACAGCAGGAGCAATAGGTTGATGCATATTGTCTACTAATTCCATATACACAGTATAAGTTCCTCCATCAGTTACTGAAATAGCTTCAGGATCTGTATCAAATTTCATTGGTTGTGCAACTGGACCACTACCACTATCAAGAGTCCAGTGAATATGACCATCAAAACCACCAGTTGTAGCACCAATATTAAAGTTTTGAACATTGATTGTTAAATCAACACTTGTTGTACCATCTGCTAGAGCTTGACCATTATTTGGAGATGTAATGGTAATTGTTGGATTTGTATTTACGGTTGGAGAGTAAGTTCCAATAGGAAATACAGAAGCACAACCAGCATTTGTTCCAGTATCGTCACCAAGGTCACAACCATCTAAAGCATTAATTCCACTATAATTCCATTCTGTTTCATCAAAAGCTGCGCTTGGTCCTTGACCATCAATTCTGTAAGCCCAACCATCAAGGTATTCCCAAGCTTCTCCTGAGCCATCGACACCATCAACACCCATAGCATCAATCACTGATCCATTACCATATAAGATAACTACATCGTCACCATTATTGTTTAATTCACCACCTGTAAGTTCATAAGTTGGTGCAATACCTAAATATTGGGTGAAATAAGGAGTTTCAGGTGAAATGTAAATAAAATCTCCAGCAGTATAAGCATCAGCAGGAAACGTATAGGTTTGTGTACCTGTTGAAGTACCTCCATTTCCAGCACGTTCGATCCCATAAACACTTAAATCAGCTATATCATTTATAACGTATAACTCAAGTCCTTTAGGAAATCCACCAGGAAGAGGTCCATCTATTATTCCAGTAATAACTAGGTCTTGCCCAAATGACAAAGAAGTAACTAATAAAGTTACCATTAAAAAGTAAAGTTTTTTCATAATTATTGTAATTAGATTGAAAATAAAAATATTGCAATGACAAATATAGCAAGATTTAAGGGTTTTCACTAATAATTAGAGTGATAAACCACTATTTTACAATATGATAATATTTGATTATAATTACTTAACAACCAATTTTTTAGTTTAGAGATTTTCTACTCTTTTATTTTAAGAATGTCTCTTCCTAAAGATAATTTAGAGATGGCTAGCGATTTACTTTGTATAGAAGTTGTAATAATTTGTTTGCCTAAAGCATCATAAATTTCAATGGTTTTGAGTAAATTGTTTTTTGGTAGTTATGTAGATTTTATCATCTTTAACGTGATTTGTAAACATGTGTAAACCTTCGCTAGATAATGAAGGTTTGCCTAACCTTTTTTAATTGAACATGACTTATGTTTATCGAACTAGATACTAAAATGACAAGGATATAATTTTTCGGCATATTAATCATCACTGTTAAGAATTAGTTGTTTAAACTTAAAAGACTTACCTCCTCAGGTTTAAAAATGATAAACTCTAGTACAAGCATAGATTGTTATAGTTTAGATTTCTTAGGTTAACTTAATGTTATTAATTAATTTGTAGTTTATAAGGTTTTGTTATTAATCCTATCTTTACATAGTTTTTTTGAGTCTTAAGAATTAACTTAATTATGAAAAAAAGAGATATTAAAATTTTATTGGTAGATGATGAACCAGATATATTAGAGATTGTTGGCTATAATTTATCTGCTGAAGGCTATCAAGTAATCACTGCCGAAAATGGTTTAAAAGGTGTAAAAGCTGCAAAAAAAGAAAAACCTCAATTAATCATATTAGATGTCATGATGCCTGAAATGGATGGCATTGAAGCTTGCGAACAGATTAGGAAGATTCCAGAATTGAGCAATACTGTAATTACATTTTTAACTGCTAGAGGTGAAGATTATTCACAAATGGCTGGTTTTGATGCAGGAGCAGACGATTATATCACCAAACCAATAAAACCTAAAGTATTAGTTAGTAAAGTAAAAGCATTACTAAGGCGACTTAAAGAAGAAGATGCTTCTGATAGTATTTTAAAAGTTGGAAACTTAGTTATTAATAGAGAAGAATATAAAATATCCTTAAAAGGAAAAGAAATCATTTTACCTCGAAAAGAATTCGAATTATTATCTTTGTTAGCAACAAAACCAGGTAAGGTCTTTAAACGTGAAGAAATTCTAGATAAAGTTTGGGGAAATGAAGTTGTTGTAGGAGGACGTACTATAGATGTCCACATTAGAAAACTTCGAGAAAAAATTGGAGATAAAAGCTTCAAAACCGTTAAAGGCGTTGGTTATAAGTTTGTAGATTGATGCAAAACAAAATAAAAAAAACGTATAAGTTTGCTTTTAAAACTTCATTATACGTAACTACTTTTTTAACGCTCTTATCGAGTGTTTTTTTGTATGTGCTACATTCTATTAATTTTCTATATCTTTTAACTTTTGCTCTAGTTACATTCTTTATTTCTTTTATAGTCATTCAATACAGAGTGGAGCGATTTATTTACAGACGTGTTAAAAAGATTTATGACGATTTAACACTTTTAGAATCTACAACTTTACGTAAACAGCCTATTACAACAGACATGGCAACGCTTACTCAAGAAATTGATAAGTATGCTCGTGATAAAAAAATGGAGATAGAAACTTTAAAGGTACGAGAAGAATATCGAAAAGAGTTTTTAGGAAATGTGTCTCACGAGCTCAAAACACCATTATTTACAGTTCAAGGCTATTTGTTAACACTGCTTGATGGTGCAATTAATGACAAAAATGTTAGCGAAAAATACTTAAATAGAGCAAACAAAGGTTTAGAGCGTTTGATCTATATTGTTAAAGATTTAGATATGATTACCAAATTAGAAGTTGGTGATTTAAGGTTAAATATTGAAACATTCAATATTATTGAATTGGTTGAAAGTGTTTTTGATTTGTTGGAAATGAAAGCAGCAAAAAAGAAAATCACATTAACTTTTGACATGGATTACAATTCGCCTATCATAGTTAAAGCAGATAAAGAACGTATCCAGCAAGTATTGACAAATCTTGTAGTAAATTCTATAAAATACGGAAGAGAAAAAGGAACTACAGAAATTAGTATTGAAAACCTTATCAAAAATAAAGTCATTGTTCGTGTAACAGATAATGGTGAAGGTATTTCTAAAGAAAATTTACCTCGTCTTTTTGAACGCTTTTTTAGAGTAGATAAAAGTGGTTCTAGAAAAGAAGGTGGTTCTGGTTTAGGACTTTCAATTGTGAAACACATTATTGAAGCTCATGACGAAAAAATTTATGTCGAAAGTGATTTAGGTGTTGGTAGTGAGTTCTCATTTACCCTTGAAAAGGTTGAATAGTTTCTTGTAATTTGTACTGTATTCTGTTAATGTTAAACCCTTGTAGTTCTTAACAGTATCTAACATTTCAATTTTAAAATCATTTTGGTTACAACTAGGAACATAACCAAGTTGATCTAATCGTTTGGCAATATATTCTTGTTCAAACTGACCTGGAGTTGGAATAAAAAATGCCTTTTTTTCTAATTTAGCTAAATCCATTACTGTAGTATATCCTGATCTTGACAAAATAATATTGCTTTCATTTAAGGCCTTTTCTAAAGCATTGCTAGTCATATAATTATAGTTAGTAATATTGTTGCTTTTAGAGACTTTAGATTCTCCATCAATAACACCTTTTACAACTAGCGCAGAGCCTTTATAGGTTTCAAGTTCCTTTAAAAGTAAGTTTTGCAATAGCGTTCGTTGAGGTTCAGGACCAGAAAGCAAAACCATGAGGTCGTATTTTATTGTATGCTCTGATTTTTTAAGGCGACTCAACGGACCAATATATTTTATTGGAATGCCAATACCATCAGATTGACCTAATTCACCACTCAAACTATCGTCACCTAAATTATCTGGAACCCAACATTCGTCAAAGCGTTTAATGATGTTTTGATGCATTTTTGTGCTTAGCCAAGTTGTGCTTCCGCTTAACACTTTTAATTGATGTGTCATAAATACACAAGGGATATGCTTACTATAAACACCAAATCTATTATCTGAAAGAATACCATCAATTCGATGGGTTTTAACAATCGTCTTAGTTACTTTCTTTTCAGCATTTATCGCTTTAATAAGTTTAGGAGAATTCTGAAGTATTTTCAACTTGAAAAACTGTGCTTTTTTTGAATATGCTATATTATACGAAGGCAATTCAATGGTTTCCAAATCTGGAAATTCTTTTTGTAATAACTTTAAAGCTATGCCATCACTTGCAATTACAGGTTCAAATGTATTTGCAATTAGTGCATTTATCAACGGAATACATCTAGTAGCATGACCTAAACCCCAATTTAATGGCGCAACTAAAATTCTTTTCTTTGGTTGATTGTGCATGTATTAAGTTGATTACAGTGTTCTGGTTTAATAGAATGCTTAAAAACAAAGATAATACTAATATGTTTCCTTAATTTTGCCAAAACATTAAATAAATTGTGGGAAGTAAAAATAAATTAAAGCGTTTTAAAGAAAACGAAACCTTTGACAATGTGGTTCAACCATCAAGAGAGGAATTGGTAAATGACAATTTTCAATTAAAAGGACAGTGGAGAACAACATTCTTTAAAAATGAAAACCCTTTGGTTTTAGAATTGGGTTGTGGTAAAGGTGAATATTCGGTAGCATTAGCTAAAAAGTATCCTAATACTAATTTTGTTGGTATTGATATAAAAGGAGCTAGGTTTTGGCGTGGCGCAAAAACAGCTATTGAAGACAATATTCCTAATGTAGGATTTTTAAGAACACAAATAGAATTGATAGACTTAGCCTTTGCAGAAAATGAAGTGGATGAAATTTGGATCACGTTTCCAGATCCGCAAATTAAGTACAAGCGCACAAAGCATAGAATGACCAACTCTCAGTTTTTAAAGCGTTATAAAACCATTCTAAAACCTGATGGTATTGTCAACTTAAAAACCGATAGCGAATTTATGCATGGCTATACCCTTGGCTTGCTTCATGGTGAAGGTCATGATGTGCTTTATGCTAATCATAATGTGTATAAACAAGAGGGAAGCCCTGAAGATGTGACGAGTGTTCAAACCTTTTATGAATCACAATATTTAGAGCATAACAAACCAATTACGTATATTAGGTTTAAAATAAAATAGATTTTGAATATCACTGTTATTTTTTTTCTAGGATTAATTATTGCTATTGTTGGTGTCGCTCCTCCTGGATTATTGAATATGACTGCTGCAAAAATTAGCTTAAAAGAAGGTTATAATAGAGGTATTATATTTTCAATAGGTGTGTGTTTTATTGTGTTTTTGCAAACCTATATTGCTGCCATGTTTGCTCGTTATTTGAGTAACCATCAACACACAGTTGAAATATTAAGGCAAGTTGCTCTTGTTATTTTTATACTTATCGCTATTTACTTTTTGTTTATAGCTAAGTCTTCGCCTAAACCAAATATAGACTCTCATACTAAAAGTAAGCAAAGTCGTTTTATACAAGGGGTGTTTTTATCTGCTATTAATGTGTTTCCTATTCCGTATCAAGCCTATATGACCATTTCTATTGCAGGCTTTGGATGGTTTACTTTTGATCCTATGAGTATGTTAACCTACTGTTCTGGTGCAGCTACTGGTACTTTTGTGATGTTGTATATATACATTTTCTTTTTTGATAAAATCAATAATAAAAAATTCACTTCTCAAAAAAATATGAATAAAAGTATTGGAATTATTACAGGAATAGTGGCTATCATTACTTTAGTTAATATTTTAATGGACTTATAAGATGAAACCCGAAACACTTAGTTTTTTTGATAAGGTTTACGACGTTGCACGATTAATCCCTTACGGAAGAGTGACCAGTTATGGAGCCATTGCAAATTACTTAGGTGCCAAGCGAAGTGCCAGAATGGTTGGTTATGCTATGAATAGCTCTGGCGGAAAAGATGTACCAGCACATCGTGTAGTAAATCGAAAAGGATTACTTACAGGAAAGCACCATTTTGATGGCACCAACCTTATGCAACAACTTCTAGAAAGTGAAGGTATTACAGTTATCAATAATCAAATACAAGATTTAGCTTCTGTGTTTTGGGATCCATCAACGGAATTATAGGTGTTATTACTTATAGAAACTAATAATAGCACCATAAAAAACTTCAAGCTTCTACTTTTATACTTCAAGCTTTAATACGTACCTTTGCATTTAGAATGAATATAAATAGAAACAGGACACTAAGATATGATATGTCTTGATTCTTGATTCTGAAATCTTGAATCTAAAATTTATGAAATTAAATAAACAAGATATACTTAAAGCGCTTGAAACTATAACGGTTCCAGGCGAAGGACAAAACATGGTTGAGAGTGGAGCAGTGACTAATGTGGTTACTTTTGCTGATGAAGTGATTGTTGATATCACCATAAAAAATCCTAGTCTTCAAGCTAAAAAGAAAACTGAAGTCGATATCCTTAAAACCATTCACGATAAGGTTTACGAAAAGGCTAAGATTAAAGTCAATGTCAAAGTTGATGCACCTAAAAAATCTGAAACTAATGTGATTAAAGGCAAACCAATTCCTGGCATTCAAAATATCATTGCAGTCGCTTCAGGAAAAGGAGGTGTAGGGAAATCTACTGTAACCGCTAACCTTGCAGTTACTTTGGCAAAAATGGGATTTAAAGTAGGTGTTTTAGATGCCGATATTTATGGACCATCAATGCCAATTATGTTCGATGTCGAATTAGAGCGACCTTTAGCAGTAAATGTTGACGGCAAATCTAAAATGCGACCAGTAGAAAACTATGGCGTAAAATTATTATCGATTGGTTTTTTTACAAAACCAGATCAAGCTGTGGTTTGGAGAGGTCCAATGGCAGCTAAAGCATTAAATCAAATGATTTTTGATGCAGCTTGGGGAGAACTCGATTTCTTATTATTAGATTTACCTCCAGGAACAGGAGATATTCATTTAAGCATTATGCAATCACTTCCAATTACTGGAGCTGTAGTTGTGAGTACACCTCAAAATGTAGCTTTAGCTGATGCCAAAAAAGGTGTAGCAATGTTTCAACAAGATAGTATCAACGTGCCTGTGTTAGGGATTATCGAAAATATGGCTTATTTTACGCCAGAAGAGCTTCCAGATAATAAATATTATATCTTCGGAAAACAAGGCGCTCAAAACCTTGCTGAAGATTTAAATGTTAGAGTTTTAGGCGAATTACCACTGGTTCAAAGTATAAGAGAAGCAGGTGATATTGGTCGTCCTGCAGCATTACAAACTGCAACACCTTTAGAGGATGCCTTTGAAAAATTAACTCAAAATGTTGTTGAAGAAGTGGTAAGACGAAACGATAATTTGCCACCAACTGAAGCGATAAAAATAACTACTATGGCTGGTTGTTCAGCAGTAAAGAAATGATTATGAGTACAGAAGAACTAAGACTTAATGTCGAAAAAGCATTAGAAGAAATTCGTCCTTTTCTGCAAAGCGATGGTGGAGATATTTCTTTGTTGTCCATTGAAAATGATAAATTAGTTAAGGTGCAATTACAAGGCGCTTGTGTTGGTTGTAGTGTGAATCAAATGACACTCAAATCTGGTGTAGAAATGACCATTAAAAAATATGCGCCTCAAATAGAGAAAGTTATTAATATTGAAGTGTAGTTGGGCGTGACCACAAGGGTCAGGCTTTCGGTAGTCGCTTTTTTACTTGTCATTCTGAACTTGTCGAAGAATCTCTAAAAAAAAGAAAAAAGAGCTCCAACAAAACCTCAATCCCTGTCTGCCGACAGGCAGGCTTCACGCAAAATGACAAATGTCATAGAAAGCTAACGTTAAAAACAGGAACTTTGTGTATTCAAAGTCAAATTAAAATGAGACTCACAATTGTGGGAATTTATATATGATTAAAACTGATATACTCATCATAGGTGCTGGACCAACTGGATTGTTTACTGTGTTTGAAGCTGGTCTGCTAAAATTAAAATGCCACCTTATTGATGCTTTGCCACAACCTGGTGGACAATGCTCTGAAATTTATCCTAAAAAACCCATTTATGATATTCCAGCATATCCAGAAATTCTAGCTGGCGATTTAACCGATAAACTGTTAGAACAATGCAAGCAGTTTGAACCTGGATTTACATTAGGCGAACGTGCAGATACGATAGAGAAACAAGACGATGGCACGTTCATTGTAACGACTAATAAAGGAACAAAACATCAGGCACCTGTAGTTGCTATTGCTGGTGGTCTAGGAAGTTTTGAACCAAGAAAGCCTTTAATTCATAACATTTCAGATTTTGAAGATAAAGGTGTTGAATATATTATTAAAAACCCAGAGCTGTACAGAGATAAAAAAGTTGTAATAGCTGGAGGAGGAGATTCAGCTTTAGATTGGAGTATCTTTTTAAGTGATGTGGCTTCCGAAGTAACCCTTATTCACCGACGAAATGAATTTAGAGGTCATTTAGATTCAGTAGAAAAAGTACAGGAATTAAAGAATCAAGGGAAAATTAATTTAATTACACCTGCCGAAGTAATTGGAATTGTTGGTGATGCTAAAGTAAAGGCAGTCGTTGTAAAACAAGCACAACATATTGAAAAAGAATTTGAAATAGAATGTGATCATTTCGTGCCACTCTTTGGCTTATCTCCAAAACTTGGACCTATTGCAAATTGGGGTTTAGAGATTGAAAAAAATGCCATTAAAGTGAATAATTCATTGGATTATCAAACCAATATTCCTGGCATTTTTGCCATTGGTGATGTGAATACATATCCTGGAAAATTAAAGTTGATTCTTTGCGGTTTTCATGAAGCAACATTAATGTGTCAAGCAGCTTACCAAATCATCAATCCAGGAAAGCGTTATGTTATGAAATATACGACTGTTGCTGGAGTAGATGGGTTTGATGGCACTCGTAAAGAAGCTCCAAAAGCAGTAGTTAAAGCAATCGAGTAAGTTTTATAAAATGAATTGTCACTTCGAGCGTAGTCGAGAAGTCTCTATATTTATTTGTCCAATAATTCGTTGGTAATAGTAACATAGTATGGAACAAGATGTAAACATAAAAATAACAGATAGAGAAGGTGTAATACATTCAATTGAAGCGCCAACAGATATGGCTATGAACCTTATGGAAGTAGTTCGCTCTTACGAGTTGGCTCCAGAAGGTACGATTGGTATTTGTGGTGGCATGGCTATGTGTGCGTCGTGCCAGTGTTATGTAAATTCAGACCATGAATTGCCTGAAATGCAAGATGATGAGGAAGCCATGCTTAGTGAAGCCTTTTATGTAAAAGAGAATTCACGTTTGGGTTGTCAAATTCAAATCACACCTGAAATGGATGGTTTGGAAGTGGAGTTAGCACCTGAAAGTTAACCATTAAAAAACCAACCTGTTGTTTTTTTCGTAGGTATTACCATAAGCTATATTATGGCAGTTTTTGTTTTACACACATCGAAACCTAAAGATTATAGAATTCTATTTAAGCTTAACGATGAAATTGAATTTTCAAGCAAATCTTTTAGTTCTAGAGTCGAATGTTTTCAAATGATTCGCCTAATGCGCAGTAAATGTCACAAAGATTTATTCTATAATTTAAAAAAATTAAGCTGTGGTAGTTGGTGTTTTGAATTTGTAGAGCCCAATAGTAATGATATACTAGGACGAAGTAAAACTTATGAAGATAAAATGACTGTATTGAAAAAAATTTCACTTATGAAAGTAAGTGCTAATAAAGCAAAATTAAAAAGTTCGTAATAAACTATTCTGTTTTATAATCTGCTATTTTTCGAGGGCCTTCTAATAAAACTCTTACAATTTTTAAAATACCATCATCAGTCGTGGCAATTTGCCATTTAATAAGAGAGATTTCTCCATTTTCAATTTCAATACCTGTAATACTTCGTGGATGCACGCAACTACCATCGTTAAAAAAAGCAATGTCTCCAGGTTCTGGAAATCGAGGTCTATGTGTATGACCAACAATTGTTATTAAGTTGTTGTTTTCGGCAATCCATTTTTTAGTTCGACGTTCAACTTTAATCAATTCCTTATAGTTTTTGGCTGGACTGGTAGGATCGGCAATTCCCATAACATTTAGTGGTTTCCATAGAATACGAACCATAAATCGACTCCATTTCCAAAATAAATAATTCCACCAATCGGCTTGATGACCATGTGTTAAAAAAAGTTCTTGATTAGTTTCTGAATGTTTTAAAACCACAGCTTCATGATATTTTAGATCACAAAACAACTCAACATCTTCACCAATTTTAGGATCAAAATAAGTAGACAAGTGCTTTTCAACATATTTAGGATCTCGATATACCATATCATGGTTTCCCCATATCATATGTAATCGATTTTGCTCATGAAAGCGCTTCATAAGCATATACACATTTTTATGTGCGTTTAATATAGAATTAAAGGATAGGTTTTCCCATAATTCGTCACCATCGCCAAGTTCACAATAGCTAAATCCTTCAGCGTAGTAATGTTTTAGTGCATGAAAGTAGATATTGCGGTTGTTCGCAAAATCATCAGCAAAACTATTATCTCCTCTATGACAATCACTAAACAAAACAAATTTACTAGAGTTATTAAAAGGCACAACTTTAGCATTTTTATACGCTCGATCTAATCTCGATTTTGAAGACATGGAATAAATGTAAATAAAAAATGTCATTCTGAATGAAATGAAGAATCTTTAAAAGAGATTTTTCGACTTCGCTCAAAATGACATTGTAATTTATGTCAATTGAATAATTAAATATGCTTAGAGTTTACTTGAAAGCATTTAATCCAGTAATGTCTAATCCAGTAATTAGTAAATGAATGTCATGTGTTCCTTCGTAGGTAATTACACTTTCAAGATTCATAGAGTGACGCATGATACTGTATTCTCCAGTAATTCCCATACCACCTAACATTTGTCTAGCTTCGCGAGCAATATTAATTGCCATATCTACATTATTTCGTTTCGCCATAGATATTTGAGCTGAGGTTGCTTTTCCTTCATTACGTAACACACCTAAACGCCAAGTTAATAGTTGTGCTTTGGTGATTTCGGTAATCATTTCGGCAAGTTTTTTCTGTTGTAATTGAAACTGACCGATTGGTTTTCCAAATTGGATACGTTCCTTACTATAACGAAGTGCAGTGTCGTAGCAGTCCATTGCTGCTCCAATGGCTCCCCAAGCAATACCATAACGTGCTGAATCTAAACAACCAAGTGGAGCGCCTAATCCAGATTTGTTTGGCAATAAGTTTTCTTTTGGGACTTTGACATTATCGAAGATTAATTCTCCAGTTGCACTGGCGCGAAGTGACCATTTGTTATGAGTTTCTGGAGTAGAAAAGCCTTCCATACCACGCTCAACAATTAGTCCGTGAATACGACCTTCTTCATTTTTAGCCCAAACGACAGCTACTTGGCAAAAAGGAGCATTAGAAATCCACATTTTTGCACCATTTAAAAGATAATGGTCTCCCATATCTTTAAAGTTGGTGGTCATGCCTCCAGGATTACTACCATGATCAGGTTCGGTTAATCCAAAAGAACCCATCCATTCACCAGAAGCTAATTTAGGTAAGAATTTTTGGCGTTGTTCTTCGGTTCCATATTTCCAAATAGGATACATCACTAAAGACGATTGTACCGAAGCAGTACTTCTTACACCAGAATCACCACGTTCTATTTCTTGCATGATGAGTCCGTAAGAAATTTGGTCTAATCCAGCACCTCCATATTCTACAGGAATGTAAGGCCCAAAGGCTCCAATTTCGGCTAATCCACCAATAATTTGTTCAGGGAATTCTGCTTTTTGAGCATACTCTTCAATAATAGGTGAAACATCACGTTTTACCCAATCTCTGGCAGCATCACGTACTAGTTTATGTTCATCGGAAAGTAATTCGTCTAGGTTATAATAATCTGGTGCTTCGAATAAATCTGGTTTCATTTGCTAAAGTTTATTATTTTGAATCTGTCAAATGCTGTCGCTTAGCTCGAGTCATTTGGTGATTTTTATTGTTTTTAAATACAAATTATGTGTCAAAAATAACGAAATCGTTTTCTTAAAACTACATTTTCAAATAAAAATCCTTTGTCAAATTAATGTAATCTTGAGTATATTGATGACGAGAGGTTTCAATTGTAATTTCAGTGGTTTCAGTTTCAGTTTTAAAAAAACTAAATTCAAGAAGACTTCGTTTAGTTTCTGAAGTAGGATTGCCTTTTACACGTGTAATTCGTTTAGGAAAAAGTTGTACTTGCGAGGCTAGATGTTTAAAATGTTCTTCTTCAGAAAAAGGAATAATTACTGAAAAGAGTCCGTTTTCAGAAAGTAAGAAGGCAACACCTTCTAAAAGATGCTTAAAAGGCATAGCATCTTGAAATCTTGCCAAATCACGTTGTTTATTATCGGTCTTATAATCTTCAGAAAAGAAAGGCGGATTACAAATAATTAAATCATATGAGTCTTCAATTTCATCGGCAAATTCTTCTAGCGAAGCGTGATAGCAAAATAAGCGATCATTCCAAGGAGACTGTTCGAAATTGTCAACACATTGTTCGTATGTCATATCATCTATTTCTAAGGCTTCAATAACTTGAGCCTGACTTCGCTGTGCTAACATTAATGCTAAAATTCCAGTGCCAGCTCCAATATCTAAAATTGAAAAAGGACGACTTTCAACCGACGTCCATGCACCTAACAACACACCATCTGTACCAATTTTCATGGCACATTGATCTTGGTTTACTGTAAATTGTTTGAATTGAAAAGGCTTATTCATTTTTTGTTATCCTGAACTTGATTCAGGATCTCATAATTTATGATATACTACTAAAACTCATTTAACAAGGCGTGAAATTAATCTTCTAGGTACAAATCGATAAGTCCTTCAGGAGTATTTACAAAAATGGTTTGATTGGCTTTATCTACTTTGGAAATGAATTCATCATTCATCGGAATTAAAATTTCAACACCATTTCTATCTATTTCAAACAGTGATTGTGCGGTAGAATCGTTAACCGATTTTATAATACCTACATGACCATAGTTTTTATCCTCAACCTTAAAACCGATAATCTCATGAAAGTAAAATTTATCATCGTCTAATTTTGGTAAGAATTCAAGGGGTAAATACAATTCGCTTTTTATTAAAGCATCTGCATCTTCTTCGGTATCTACATCTTCAAACTTGATACGTAATAATTCCGATTTATGAAGTTGAGACGATTCAATAAAAAAGGGAACAAGGTTACGTCGTACTTCAACAAAAACAGATTCCATGTCTTTATAGAGTTCAGGTTCATCGGTATCTAATTTAACCAATAGCTCACCTTTGAAGCTGTATTTTTTAACAATTTTACCAAGAAAGAAACAATTTTCCTTTTTCATATTTTGGGATATTAACAAAAAAACTCCGATACATTGTATCGGAGTTTAAAAGTATAAAAATAAATTTCTATTCTTCTTCGTTTGAAGCAGTAGCATCATCACCTTCTGCTTGAGCTTCTTCAGTCGCTTCTTCTACAACTGGAGCAGCTGCAGCAATTCTTGCGTCATTAACTGCTTTTTCAGCAGCTAAAGCTTCAGCTTTTGCTTTTGCTTGAGCTTCAGATAAATTTGCTTCTTTAGCTTGTACCTTTGCTGCTTTTTCTTCTAACCAAGCATTAAATTTAGCTTCTGCTTGCTCTTCTGTTAAAGCACCTTTTGCAATACCACCAGCTAAGTGGTTTTTAAGCAATGCACCTTTATAAGATAAAATTGCTCTGGCTGTATCAGTTGGTTGTGCACCATTCTGTAACCATTGTACTGCACCATCAACATTTAATTCTATAGTTGCTGGATTAGTGTTTGGATTGTAAGCTCCTAATTTTTCTAAGAATTTACCATCTCTTTTAGCACGCGCATCTGCTGCTACGATCCAGTAATAAGGTTTTCCTTTTTTACCGTGTCTTTGTAATCTAATTTTAACTGACATATATAATTAATTAGTGAGGTTCACGACCTCTATTATTAATGAGAGCGCAAAGATAATACAATTATTTAAATTAGAACATTTTTTTCAAATTAAGTAATTTGGAAATTTTATTATACTTTTGGAAGTTCTAAAACGTTATATTTACCTAAAAAATGTGCCTCATTTTTATTTTAGAGGAAGAAAAATTGAAACTAATGAAACGACTAGCTATACTTTTTATTACAGTATTCACTTTTGTAAGTTGTGGTGAAGAAGTAGAATTTAATACGCCTGCAATACAAGGAACAAAAGATTATGTGCTTTGGAGTGCTGAATATTTTAATGCTGCTATAGATGGCAATGGGTATTTAACCATTACTGGAGGAAATAATATAGAAACATTAATACTTAGAATACCTTCGGCTGCTGTTGGAACGTATAATTTGGGCGATGTTGAATCTATGGAAGGTAGATTTATCGCTGCTGATGGAACAGTGTTTTCTACTAATAACAGACCTGATTCTGATATTTATAACGAATATGGTTTTATTAAACTAGACGAAATTATTAATAATACTTTTACAGGAAGGTTTGAATTTGATGCTTATGATGAAGATGGAAATGTGGTTAACTTTGGTGGTGTAACAGAGCAGCAAAATCCTGACAATCCTAATGATACTGGTGAAGATCCAATAGGAGGAGGTATATTTTACAGAGTACCATTAACTTCAGGATCATTTCCTTCGATGGTGTTTACATGTGTAGATGCTGAAGAACAAACAGAATTACTTCAAGCAGCATTTGATGCTACAACTGCACCTGATCTTACTTATGTGAATAGTGCAGATTATATTATGGCTTGTGAAGCGCTTGCGGCAGCTTTAGAAACTCAAAGACTATATTGTGGTGATATTGGTGGAGCATTACAAAATGAAATAGATAATTTAAATGCCTGTGTTTTTCCATGTCAGATTGCAGTAAATAATAGAAACACTGCTGAAGCTGAATTTAATAGTGCAACTATTGGGAATTACATTTCAGCTTGTTTAGATTATCAATTGTATTTACAAGAACAAATTGATTTTTGTGGAGATACGAATGGAGACATTCAATTAATATTAGACGAATTAGATTGTGGTGATGATGATAGTGATGGAGTTCCAAACTTTTTTGAAGATTTTAATGGTGATGGAGATCTTGATAATGACGATTCTGATGGTGATGGCATTGCTAATTATTTAGATGACGATGATGATGGTGATGGAGTTTTAACCATACATGAGGCAAAAGACGAAGATGGAAATCCTATAGATACAGATGGTGATGGAGATGTTGATTATCTAGATAATGATGATGATGGTGATGGGATTTTAACAGCAAACGAAGATGCAGATCCTAATATGGATGGCGACCCTTCTGACGCTGTAGATACAGATACAGATGGTATTCCAGATTATTTAGATAATATATAATTAGGATAATATAAACTTAAATTTAAGTCAGCTCAATTGAGCTGACTTTTTTGTTTAAAACTGTTCATAACTTCCTTTTAAAAAAGAAGAGTTTCTTCGTAATTTTATAAGCTAGATTTTACTGCTAAATAACAAACAATTCTACACTAATGTATTTAATCTTCGATACCGAAACTACTGGTTTGCCTAAACGTTGGGATGCTCCAATTACAGATGTTGATAATTGGCCAAGATGTATCCAAATTGCATGGCAATTGCATGATGATATGGGTAATTGTATCGATCATCAAGATTATTTAGTACAACCTGAAGGTTTCAATATTCCTTATGATGCTGAAAAAATTCATGGAATCTCTACTGAATTAGCTCAAGAGCAAGGTGTTCCTTTAGAAGAAGTTTTAGAGAAGTTTAATATTGCACTTTCTAAAACCAAATTTGTTGTTGGTCAAAACGTGAAGTTTGATCTTAATATCATGGGAGCAGAGTTTGTTCGACAAGATTTAGCAAATAACTTACAAGAGCTTCCCGTTTTAGATACATGTACAGAACATACTGCTGAGTTGTGTAAGATTCCTGGAGGTCGAGGCGGAAAGTTTAAGTTACCAACCTTAACAGAATTACATCAATTTTTATTTGATACACCTTTTGCAGAAGCACACAATGCAACAGCAGATGTGGAAGCAACCACACGTTGCTTTTTAGAATTGATTCGGTTAGGAGAATACACAAAAGAACAACTCGATGTTCAGCCTGATTATTTTCAGAATTTTAATACCCAGAATCCGCAAACGATTCAGTTAATTGGGCTAAAGCACATCAATCTCAAGAAGGAAAGTGCTAAAATTAATGAGCGACTTCAAAAGGCTCAAACTAATGATATTTCAGATGCCGAAATACAACAAAATATTTCAGGCTTAGCAGATGTCGATTTTGTACATCTTCATAACCATTCTCAGTTTTCAGTATTACAATCTACCATTAGTGTTTCAGATTTAGTTAATGCGGCAGCTAAACAAAATATGCCTGCTGTAGCCTTAACCGATCATGCCAATATGATGGGAGCGTTTCATTTTGTGAAAGCCGTAAATAATTATAACAAATCTGTTAAAGCAAAACTAGCTGAAGCTATTGAACTAGGCGAAACTTCAGATTTAAAAGAAATCAAACCTATTATTGGTTGTGAGTTTTTTGTGTGTGAAGACCATACTGATAAATCTCGAAAAGATAATGGTTATCAAATTGTTTTAATCGCTAAAAATAAAAATGGGTATCACAATCTCGCAAAGTTATCGTCTCATGCCTTTGTTGACGGATTTTACTATTTGCCAAGAATTGATAAAGACCTCATTGAACAATACAAAGAAGACCTCATTTGCTTAACAGGAAACCTTTATGGTGAAGTGCCAAGTAAAGTCTTAAATGTTGGAGAAAACCAAGCCGAAGAAGCATTGATTTGGTGGAAAGACACTTTTGGTGACGATTTGTATGTCGAATTGATGCGACACAATCAAGAAGATGAAAATCGTGTTAATCCAGTATTGATTCAACTGGCTAAAAGGCATGATATCAAAATTATAGCAACCAACAATACCTATTATTGTAATCAGGAAGATGCTAATGCACACGATATTTTATTGTGTGTAAAAGATGGCGAAAAACAAGCCACTCCAATTGGACGCGGACGAGGTTATCGTTATGGTTTGCCTAATCAGGAGTATTATTTTAAGTCTTCGGAAGAAATGAAAGCCTTGTTTCGAGATATTCCTGAAGCCATTACTAATATTCAAGAAGTTGTTGATAAAGTTGAAGCGTTTCAGTTAGCGCGTGATGTATTATTACCAGCGTTTGATATTCCTGAAGAATTTAAAGATGAAGCCGATTTAGCCGATGGAGGAAAACGTGGTGAAAATGCATATTTAAGACATCTCACCTATGAAGGTGCAAAAAAACGTTATGGTGAAGAGCTTTCTGATGATATTACTGAACGCTTGGATTTTGAACTAAGTGTTATTGAAAACACAGGTTATCCAGGTTATTTCTTAATCGTTGAAGATTTTATTCGCGAGGCTAGAAATATGAATGTGTCTGTTGGTCCAGGTCGTGGTTCGGCTGCTGGATCAGTAGTTGCGTATTGTTTGTGGATAACCAATATCGATCCGTTGAAGTACGATTTACTTTTTGAGCGTTTTCTTAATCCAGATCGTATTAGTATGCCAGATATCGATATCGATTTTGATGATGAAGGACGAAGTCGTGTCATGGAGTATGTGATTGAAAAATATGGTGCCAATCAAGTGGCACAAATTATTACCTACGGAACCATGGCAGCAAAATCTTCTATTCGAGATACTGCCAGAGTTTTAGATTTACCACTATTTGATGCCGATAGAATTGCTAAGTTGATTCCGACCATGTCTAAACTAAATAAGATTTTTGGTTTAGATGAAAAAGAATTGAGTAAAAAATTCAGAGCTGAAGATTTAGAAAAAGTAAATCAGCTACTCAATATTGCTGATGGAAGTGATTTAGAATCTGAAACCGTTAACTTGGCAAGAACGCTTGAAGGTTCCGTTCGAAATACTGGAATTCATGCCTGTGGTGTGATTATTACGCCAGATGATATTACAAAATTTGTTCCAGTAGCTACAGCTAAAGATTCAGATTTGTATGTGACGCAGTTTGATAACTCTGTTGTTGAAGATGCAGGTTTGCTGAAGATGGATTTTCTCGGATTAAAAACCTTAACCTTAATTAAGGATACGGTTAAAATTGTAAAAGCAAAACATGGTATTGAGCTTGATCCAGAAAGCTTTCCTTTAGATGATGAAAAAACCTATGAGTTGTTTCAAAAAGGAGAAACCGTTGGTGTATTTCAATATGAATCTCCAGGAATGCAAAAGCATTTGAGAGAATTGAAGCCAACAGTTTTTGAGGATTTAATTGCAATGAATGCGTTGTATCGTCCTGGTCCAATGGAATACATTCCGAGTTTTACGCGTCGTAAACATGGTGACGAAGCTATTGAGTATGATCTTCCAGCTATGGAAGAATACCTCAAAGAAACCTACGGAATTACAGTCTATCAAGAGCAAGTAATGTTATTGTCGCAAAAGTTAGCCGATTTCACAAAAGGTGAAGCCGATATTCTTCGTAAGGCAATGGGTAAAAAGCAAATTGCTGTACTGGATAAAATGAAGCCCAAATTTATTGAGCAAGCCAGTGCTAATGGTCATGATGCTAAAGTTTTGGAGAAGGTTTGGAAAGATTGGGAGGCTTTTGCAAGTTATGCTTTTAATAAATCACACTCCACCTGTTATGCATGGATTGCTTACCAAACGGCTTATCTCAAAGCGCATTATCCAGCAGAATATATGGCTGCTGTATTGTCTAATAACATGAACGACATTAAACAGGTGACTTTCTTTATGGAAGAATGTAAGCGTATGCGCTTAGATGTTTTAGGACCAGATGTAAATGAGTCCTATTACAAATTTTCGGTAAACCAAGATGGTGCAGTTCGTTTTGGAATGGGAGCGATAAAAGGTGTAGGTCAAGGTGCTGTAAAGACTATTGTGCAACATCGCAAAGACGATGGTCATTATAAATCGATATTTGATTTAGCAAAACGAATCGATTTGCGAGCTGCTAATAAAAAAGCCTTTGAAAATTTAGCGTTAGCTGGAGGTTTTGATGGATTTGGAGATACACATCGTGCGCAATATTTTCACGATGATGGTGATGGGATTACATTTTTAGAGAAAGCCATTAAATATGGAGCAAAGCATCAAGAGAATGAGAATTCAGCACAAGTGAGTTTGTTTGGTGCAACAAGTGAAGTGCAAATTGCTGAACCTATTGTTCCTCCTTGTGAAGAATGGGGAACAATGGAAAAATTAGCACAAGAGAAAGAAGTGGTTGGTGTTTATATTTCTGGGCATCCCTTAGATGATTTTAAAGTCGAAATGAAAACATTTTGTAATGGGAGTTTAGCACTTTTTAATGAGTTAGAAAACTATGTTAACCGAGAAATTACCTTTGGAGGTGTTGTAACAGATATTCAGCATCGCGTGAGTAAACAGGGTAAAGGTTGGGCCTTGTTTACGATTGAAGATTATACAGATAGTTACGAGTTTAGAATTTTTGGAGAAGAATACTTAAAGTTTAGACATTTTTTAGTGAAGAACAGTTTTGTATATGTGAAATGTTATGTAAGAGAAGGTTGGGTAAATCGTGATACAGGAAAGAAGAGTGATCCGAGATTACAATTTAATAGCTTTCAGTTATTACATGATGTGATGGATACTTATGCTAAAAAGCTATCGGTTCAACTTAATATTAAAGAAATTAAAGCAGAACAAATTACCAGACTTCAAAGTTTATTTAAAATACATGAAGGGAGTCATGCTTTAAATTTTGTGATTTATGACAATGACGAAGAAATTAAATTGAACTTACCTAGCCGAAAACAGAAAGTAAAGATTTCTCAAGAACTATTGCACGAATTGGATAATGAAAATGTGTATTATAAACTGAATTAGTTGTTTGTTTGGCTCCACAATTCAAGAACAAAAAGGTGAGAATTTAAGAAGGTTTATTGTCTAAATAATCTTCTAAATTATCTAAAGAATCATCCCAAAATTGCTCATAGAATTTTAGCCATTTATTTAATTCACTAAGTGGTTTTGCATTGGCATAGCAAAAGCGTTCGCGACCTTTGTTGTTTAAAGTAATTAAACCAGCTTTTTCTAAAGTTTTGATATGTTTAGTAACGCCTTGTCTGCTCATATCAAACTGATTTGCAATTTGAGAGATCGACAATGTTGAACTTGCAATAATTAAGGCGTGAAATATCTCACGCCTTGTTGGATCTGCAATGGCTTTAAATAATTTGGTGATGTTATCCTGCATTAACTTCGTCTTTAAGATAAGTTAATAAGCCATCGATGCAGTTGTCCCAGCCTCCATTAAAACTTTCAAACATTGCAATAGCTGTGTCTCCAGTATAGTTTGAAATTCCTGAATGTTCTAGATGAAGTTTGGTGCCTTCAACAACAGGTTCAAGTTTCCAAGTGACAGTGGTTTCTACCTCAGTATTAGCAACAATCCATGTATATACTAATACATAAGGGTTAGCTTCTTTTACTGTTCCGCTAATGGTTGTGCATCCTTTTTCGTTAGGTTCAGAAGTGAAGGTGTACTGATACCCTTTTTCAGCTTTGAAATCGGCTTGAATGAACCACGTTGATATTTCTTCGGCTTTTGAAATAGCATTCCACACTTTATCAATAGGATGATTAAATAGTTTTTCTTTAATGATACTGTCTTTCATAATATTCGTTTTTTGATTAATATGCAACTTTACGGTTGCTAAAATAACAGTAATAATTTTAATACGCAGCTTTTTGGTTGCTTTTTTGATTGTGTAAAGGATTGAAGTGACATCCTTTTTGTAAAAAAAGATATAACGGAAAGCCTGACACTATGGAGCTTTTGCGACATAGTGATACACCCCAAAGATGATTATATAAGTATTCAATAACTTCATAATCAAAACAAATGCTGTCATTGTAAGGTTTGGCAAAATTTTTGACTAATTTTGTGTATTAAATTAAAGTTAAACACATTTATAATAGATAATTATGGCATTAGAAATAACAGATGCAACGTTTGAAGAAACAGTATTAAAAAGTGATAAGCCAGTAATGGTTGATTTTTGGGCTGCTTGGTGTGGACCATGTAGAATGGTTGGACCAATCATTGATGAGATCAGTACAGAATACGACGGCAAAGCTGTCGTAGGTAAAGTAGATGTTGATGCTAACCAAGAGTTTGCAGCAAAATATGGTGTACGTAATATTCCAACGGTTTTGGTATTTCAAAACGGAGAAGTGGTTCAACGTCAAGTAGGTGTTGCACCTAAAAATGCGTATACAGAAGCAATAGATTCTTTATTGTAGAATAGTATCTAAAAGAAATGATAAAAGGTTTGCCATTATGGTGAACCTTTTTTTATTTTTAGGTATTATTAACATTAGATGTAAAAAACATATGAGCAAGCAAGCAAAAACTCAAGATAAAATAGATAGTAAATTACTAGAAGACCGTAAAGTGTTTCTTTGGGGAATGGTTGACGATAAATCTGCCAAGCATGTTATTGACAGATTGATGTACTTAGATGCTTTGGAGACCAAAGACATTCATTTGTATATTAACAGTCCAGGAGGTTATGTAACATCGGGATTTGCAATGTACGATTGTATCAAATCATTAAATAGTGATGTGTCTACCATTTGTACTGGATTAGCAGCTTCGATGGGTTCTATTTTGTTGTCTGTTGGTACCAAAGGAAAACGTTTTATACAACCACATGCTCGAGTTATGATTCATCAGCCAAGTGGAGGCGCAAGAGGGCAAGCTAGTGATATTGAAATTACAGCTCAGGAAATTTTGAAAACAAAAGAATTAAGCGCTCAAATTTTGGCTGATAATTGCGGACAAGATTTTGACAAGGTGATTAAAGATTTTAATCGTGATCATTGGATGGGAGCAGAAGAGTCTGTTGCTTATGGAATTGTAGATAAGGTCATCTAGATAAAAGGTCATAGAATTTAGAGAAAATATTTCTATACATTGTACCAGTAAGTCTTAATTTTAAAAGCGAAGCGGTCTAATATCTATTAAAATGAATTTACAAGTAGAACTTAATAAAGCAGGAGGTTTTAAAAATCTAGAACTATTAGCAAAGCAAGTTGTAGAGGGTTTCATAGCTGGAATGCATAAAAGTCCGTTTCATGGGTTTTCTGCTGAATTTGCCGAACATAAAATTTACAATCAAGGGGAAAGCACACGTCATATTGATTGGAAACTCTACGCAAAAACCGATAAGCTTTACACGAAGCGTTACGATGATGAAACCAATTTACGTTGCCATCTTATAGTAGATAATAGTAGTTCAATGCACTATCCTGAAATGAAGAATTTCAGTATTTCAAATCTGAATAAAATTGCATTTTCTGCTTTAGCTTCAGCATCATTGATGCATATATTAAAAAAGCAACGCGATGCAGTTGGTTTAAGCATTTACAGTGATGATTACGATTATTATGCGCCAGAAAAGGGCAGTGAACGTCATCATCAAATGTTATTAAGTCAGTTAAGTAATACAGTTGTTTCAAAACCTTTGAATAAACAAACTGAAACATATACCTACTTACATCAAATAGCAGAAAACATCCATAGACGCTCTTTAATTTTCTTTTTTACAGACATGTTTCAAACCTCTACTGATGATGTGAAATTATTTGAAGCTTTAAGACATTTAAAATATAATAAGCATGAAGTAGTGTTGTTTCATGTTATTGATAAAGAAAAGGAGTTAAAATTTGATTTTGATAATGCGCCAAAACGATTTATTGATGTAGAGACTAATGAATATATTAATCTGTATCCAGATACGATTAAAGAAGGTTATGAAACCGCTGTAAATGATTACTTTAAGAGCATTAGATTGAAATGTGGACAGTATCAAATAAAATACGTTGAAGCAGACATTAATCAGTCGTTTGATAAAATATTAACGACTTACATGGTAGAGCGGCAAAAATTTATTTAAAAAATTTGTCAAAAATTTTAATAAAAGGTTTGTGATATTAAAAATCGAATGTATATTTGCCCTCGCAATAAAGCAACGGTCTGGTAGTTCAGTTGGTTAGAATATCTGCCTGTCACGCAGGGGGTCGCGGGTTCGAGTCCCGTCCAGACCGCAAAAAATTGCTAAAAAAGAAGCTCTAAAATTTTAGAGCTTTTTTTAAGCAATGAAAATAGTTGTGTTGTTCTAGGAGTAATCCTAGAGTTGTAAGTCTCTTATTAAGAGCTTACCGATGAGAAGCTTTCCTTTTTTCTTAACAGAAAATCGGGATGCTTTTTTGTTTTATAATCTTTTTTGATGACAATTTTTCCATGCTTCGATGATAATAAAACTTCTATCATGAAAGCATTTAGATACATTATTTTTTTAGCAATTATTTCTTTCCTTTTCGCTTGTAGTAAAAGCGATGATAATCAAGAAGACGAAAATCAAAACTTAAATGGTTTAACTTTAATAAATGAAGTTTCTATTGGTGGTGCTGGTGATGAGTTCGGCATAGATATCGTAAAACATAGTGAAGGCTTTATTATTTGTGGTGTTAATAATCAAGAACAGCCATACATTGTTAGTGTTGATGAAAATTTTGAGATTTTGTGGGAACAACATTTAGGAATTTCTGGTGTTGGTGGATTTGAAAAAGTTATAGCGACTCAAGATGGAAATTTTGTTGCTGCAGGATTTACTGAATTTGGTGGTAATGACTTGGATATGGATTTGTATATTGTTAAACTTGATTCTGAAGGCAATATTTTGTGGAGTAATACACTCGGATCTAACTATATAAATGATACAACTGTCGACTTAATTGAAGCGTCTAATGGAGACTTAATTATTGCTGGAACTAAACTTACCGAACCGCTTCCGGATAACTTTTTGAATACCACAACAGATATTATTGTTGCCCGAATTAACGAGAGTGGAAACTTGTTATGGTCTAGTACATATGGTTCTAATGGTAATGAAACATTAAGTTCTGTTATCGAAATGGATAATGGTGACCTATTAGTTGGTGGATCATTAGTAGCTGTGGAATTAGATACCAATGGAAATGTTGATCATTACCTTCCTGGTGATATCTGGATTTTTAAAATCAATGCAAATGGAGGATGGATTGAAGATAGAACCTATGGTTCTCCAGAATCTGATGGCGCTCCATTAATTCAAAAACTGCATAATGGAAATCTTGTGGTATTATCTAACATCAATGGAACAGGAAATGATGTAACTAGTGGTAGTTTTGGTGAAATCGATGTTTGGTTGTTTACTTTAAATAACGCTCTTAATATTACGTCTCAAGTTAGCTTAGGAGGTCCTGGATATGATATTGCAAAAGCCTTAGTAGAATTACCTAATTCTGGACTTTATATTATTGGCGATTCTAATTCTAACATATATTCCTCAAGTAATGTTATAAACAGAACCGATTATTGGATTGTTAAGCTGTCTTCTAATTTCTCTAAAATAGACGAATTGTATGCTGGAGGAAGCGAATCAGAAGGTGCTTCAGATGTGGTTGTTTTAGACAATCGTCTTTTTGTTATCGGAAGCTCCAATTCAAATGATGGTGATATATCTAATAGCAATGGTTCTTGGGATATTTGGTTAACTGTTATTGAAGACAATTAGGAAAGATTAAATACTTAACGGATGACATTTTTGTTTAGTCACGATGTATTATAAACGCCATAATTCTATCTTTATGAAAACTATCAATCGTATACTTTTATTCACATTAATTACATTATTATGCTCATGTAGTAAAGATGACGATAATAATGATCAACAAAATTTGCAGCAGTTTAATTCTCAAATTTGTAATGGCTTGGCTGGACCACAAGCTGTGTATTGGGATAGTGCTCATAACCTTCCTACTGGCTTAGCTCAAATTCCAACAATTGCTAATCCAGGTCAACAGTTCATTCATTCGCAATATCCAGCTTTAGGATTTACAATGCCTCAAGGGTATTCTGCTCAAGAAATAACAGATTTACAAACAGGAACGATAGGTGTAAACGTGTTTAGAAATGATAATAATGTAATATGGAGGTATATTCCATCAAGTCCATTTGTTGGTCAAATACAAATCAATGATGTTATCGCGTTTGAACTTAACCAAGTTATGGCTTTTCATGGCTTTAATGCAACTCCTGAAGTAATTTGTACATCAAATCAGCAATCAACAGAGTTTGGATTTTTAACAACATCTGGAGCTCGTTTGATAAGATTTGGAAACTTTACAGCCTTATTAACTGTACAAACGCATTTCATGCCAAGTTTAGGCAACACATTTATTTCTGTGACTTTAGCATCTGGCCCAACAGCAGACTACGATAATTTGGTAATGAATACGTATTTGCCATTGCATTGGCAATTATTAGTAATTTCAGATGATGTAAGAGATTCAGATTTAGATGGCACTCCAGATAATCAAGATCCTGCACCTTTTAATCCAAATATCAACTAATCTAGATTAAAGTTATTAACAAGAAATGAACATTAAAAAGCATTAAAATTGCATTTAATCGATAAAATTAAGCTTTTCGTCGTCTTTTTTTATGAAATTGATATAAAAAGTAGTATGTTTACAGCCCTTCATAAGCCCCTAAATCACTTATCAAGGTAATTTTATTAATCCATTTTATTATTTAAATGCATTTGTGCATTTAAAATTCCCTCAAAATTTTTACAATTTTTGGCTGTTTTGCCTAATTAAATTAATAATCCATTCTTCCCTCGTCTGGCATTTTTGATGCTTTAATTATTAACAAAATTAGAATTTTAATAACCCTAAATAGTAAAATCATGAAGACCCTAAAAATTACATTTCTATTATTAGCTGTAGTATTATTAACAGTTTCAGGACAAAGAAGCGATACTGTAGCAGATAATAACGAACCTACTTTTAAGACACAAAAACAGTATGACTTATTAGCGCACTCTAAAAAGAAAGCTAAATTACAACCAAACGGTTAATCTAAGTTATAAATATCAAATTAAAGCCCTTATAAACATAAGGGCTTTTCTTTATTTAATAAATAAAATTATTCTAACTTTGATTGAGAAACCAAAAATGATTAATCTTGAGGAAGAGCTTAGTACTAATTTTATGTGTCATCATAGCATTTTCATCTTTTGCTCAAAAGAAAAATAGAGAATTAGATAAGGCTATTTCTTTAAGATTAAACTCAAAAAAATCTAATTTATCACTAGAGGAACGTCTTCGTCTAGGTATAGAATCTGTCAGGCTTGCAGAAAAAATAAATATTGATTCTACAATATTACTAAGTAGGAGGCAACTTTCTTTATTGTATTATTCATCAGAGAAGTATGATGAATATTTAGAAATTAATAAATCTAATATAGAGCTTGCACAAAAGATTAATGATTCAACTTCAATTGCTATTGCTAACGATAATTTAGCAATTTATTTCCATTCTAATCAAGAGCATGATAGTGCGTATTATTACTACATAAATGCCTTAAAATACTACAATTTAGATGAGGAGTTAAAAAGGAAGGCTATTATTTTACTAAATATTGCAGATATTCAAGATACAGAGAAAGATTATATTGGCAGCGAAGAAAATGCAATTAAAGCTCTTCGTATTTTTGAAAATTTACCTAGTACAGAAGATAATCTTGACAATCTTTGGATACTTAATAACCTATTAGGTATAATCTCTCTTAAACTCGATAATTATGAAAAATCTTTAGAGTACCATAACCTAGCAATTGAAGTTGCTTCTGAGATGTCTAAAGGTTTTTACAATGAAATATATTCATTAAATAATAAAGCATTTGTTTACCGAAAACTCGAAAACTATGATAAAGCTTTACAATTATATTCATATTTAGCTTCAATTAAAGAACAATATCATGAATATGATCCAACATTTTATCCTTTAGTAATTGATAATTTAGCGTTTACCAAGTTTTTAGCTGGAGATGATGATATTGATAATATGGAAAGTTTGTTTAAAGAGGCTTACCATATTAGTGATAGTCTAGATGATAATATTACTAAATTAGCTGTAAGTATTGATTTGTCTAAATTTTATTTTCACACGAAGAAAGATTCTTCATTAAAATATGCTAATAAAGCTTATAAAATTGCTAAGGAGATATCATCAAATGAGATATTGTTAGAAACTTTGAGGATTTTGTCTAAACTCAAAGATGGTCAAGAAGGAAAGACATATTTGTATGAGCATATTAAACTAAGTGATAGCTTGCTTAAAGTAGAGCGCAATGTTCATAATAAATTTGCAAGAATTGAATTTGATACAGATAAGATTGAAGAAGAAAATGAGCGTATTTCTCAGCAAAAAATGTGGCTAATGATTGTCTCAGCGGTTCTCTTAGTGACTTTATTTTTACTCTATATAATTATCACGCAACGTGCCAAAAATAAAGAGCTTCAATTTGAAAAAGACCAGCAAAAAGCCAATGAAGAAATTTATAATCTAATGTTATCTCAGCAAGATAAAGTTGATGAAGCTAGAGCTAATGAGAAAAAACGAATCTCTCAAGAAATGCATGATGGTATTTTAGGTCGCTTATTTGGAACACGTCTAAGTCTAGATAGTTTAAATTTTTCAGAAGGAAAAGAAGCCATTCAAAATAGATCTAATTATATTAATGAATTAAAAACCATTGAAGACGATATTCGAAAAATCTCTCATGATCTAAATACCGATTTTGTTTCAGGTTCTGGTTTTATGGATATTGTTTCCGAATTGATTGAAAAGCAAACCACTGCCTATCAACTTAAATATAACTTTGATTTTACAGATGATGTGAGCTGGGAAAGTGTTTCCAATAAAAATAAAATCAATATCTACCGAATTATTCAAGAATCACTTCAAAATATTTATAAACATGCTAATGCTGAATTGGTAAGAATTAGTTTTGAATTAAAAAATAATGTAATTTTATTATCAATTACAGATGATGGTAAAGGATTTGATGTTAATAAAAGTAAAAAAGGAATAGGAATAAAAAATATTAATGCCAGAGTGAATGATTTACAAGGAACTGTAGATATCTCATCTCAATTAAATAAAGGCACAACAATACATATAGAAATACCTTATAAAACCAATCCATAATGCAGCACATTCATATTTTAATGGTTGACGATCATCCTATCATAATTGAAGGTTACCAAAATACATTGATGGCAACAAAAAAGGAAGACCAAACATTAGTTATCGATACTGCTAATACTTGTGATGCTGCCAATTTGCTTATGCAAAAAGCTGCCGACGAACGTCCTTATGATGTGTGCTTTTTTGACATTAGCTTACCACCTTCGTCTGATGGAAGAATCACTTCTGGTGAAGATTTGGCTAAAATAGCTAAGAATATACTACCTAATGCTAAGATTATTATACTTACCATGTTTAATGAATCGTATCGTATTCATAGCATTGTAAAGGAAATAAATCCAGACGGATTTCTTATAAAAAGTGATTTAACATCTAGCGAATTAGCTGAAGCATTTCACCATATACTTATCAATCCTCCTTATTACAGTAGTACTGTGACTAATTTTTTAAACAAATCGGTTATTAATGAAATTTATGTCGATGAAGTTAACCGAAAAATTTTACACCTCTTAGCTCAAGGAATGAAAACTAGAAGTCTTCCAGAGCATATTAATTTGTCTATGAGTGCTATCGAAAAACGAAAAAAGCAACTCAAACTGTTGTTTTCAATTGAAGATGGAAAAGATGAAACTTTGATTCAGGAAGCCAGAACAAAAGGGTTTTTGTAAAAAAAATAGTTTTATTTACGGTTTTTTGTCAGATAAGACAAGCTTGAAACCCTTGTAAAACCTAAAAAGTACGGTTTTTCCGCATCAAGTTTACGGTTTTTCCGCATCTCAAAGTAAATTTCAAAACTTATATTTGTGTGGTCAACAAAGTTAATTAATCCCTCTAACGTAATTTGTTGAATTAATAGCAAAGAAAAAAAACCTAACAATTCTTCTCATTAGTTGTTAGGTTTTATCTTTTTATAGTGTGGTGACTAGAAGAGTACATCTTGATACTCTATAATTTTTACAATAAAGAGTCCTAAAAACACCAATGCCACAATAAACTTTATAAATGTTGATGCTAAAAACCCTAAAAAAGAACCAAAAGCAGCTTTTAGAGCTTTATCAAATTCACTTTTATTAATTAGTTCACCAACTAGAGCACCAACAAAAGGACCAATAATAATACCTCCAGGAATTGGCGATAATAAGCCAACAATTAAACCTAAAGAAGTTCCAATCATGCCAGCTTTACTACCTCCAAAGCGTTTTGTTCCCATTGCAGGAATGATGTAATCAAGAATCCATATTGTAATGGCTATAATGAGTGTGATAATTAAAAAGGTCCAATTCATTGGTACAACATCTGTAAGATGTAAAATGAGTAATCCTACCCAACTCGTCAAAGGACCAGGTAAGACAGGTAAAAAACTGCCAATAATTCCTAAAATCATGAAAAAAGCAGCAAGTATGGTTAAAAATATATCCATATAATAAGATTAAAATTCTATAAAATTAGACGTAAGTGTATGTGTTTTGTTACAATATTAAACTAAAAAATTAGTTGAAACTAAAATTTTAGTTATATTTGAACACTGAACACTGAACACTGAACACTGAACACTGAACACTGAACACTGAACACTGAACACTGAACACTGAACACTGAATTATGAAGCAACTCACCAAAGCAGAAGAAGAAATAATGCAAATTCTTTGGCAACTACAAAAAGCCAACGTAAAAGATATTATAGCGCAATTGCCAGAACCCAAACCCGCTTATAACACTGTGTCAACAATAGTTAGGATTTTAGAATCTAAAGGGTTTGTTGATTATGAAAAACAAGGCAAAGGTCATTTGTATTTCCCTATTGTACAAAAGCAAGATTATAGCAACCAGTCAATAAATACTTTGGTTGACAATTATTTTCAAGGCTCTTTTAAGAGTATGGTGTCTTTTTTTGTAAAGAAAAATGATGTTAACCTTGAAGATATGGAAGCCATCTTAAAAGATATTAATAAAAACAACTCATAATATGTTACATTATATATTACAAGTTGTTGCATTTCAACTTGGTTTTTTAATCATATACGATGTGTTTCTTCGGAAGGAAACCTTCTTCAATTGGAATAGAGCTTACCTTTTGATAACAGCTGTATTATCAATTTTAATTCCTTTTATAAAAATAGAACGTATAAAAACGATAATGCCTGAAGCATTTGTTATTCGATTACCAGAAGTAATTATTGGCGAGGTCTCGCAAACAAATACTTTAACTCCAGAAATAGCAAATCTTGCAGGAATTTCGATAGAACCAGAACCTGTTTCAATCTGGAACATTGTACTGTTTAGTGGTATGTGTTTAGCATCATTAATCTTGTTGTATAAGATTGTTAAGCTAATGGTTTTATTTTATAAACATCCGAAACGTTGGAGCAACGATTTGCTTATTGTAACGCTTTTTAAAAGTACTTCGGCATTTTCATTTTTTCATTATGTGTTTTTAGGCGAAGCAATACATCCCAAAGACCAACCTTCAATTTTAGAACATGAAAGTGTTCATGTAAAACAAAAACATACTTTAGATTTACTCTTTTTTGAATTACTCCGAATTGCATTCTGGTTCAACCCATTAGTATATATGTATCAAAATAGGATTTCAGAACTTCATGAGTTTATAGCTGATGCTAAAGCAGTAAAGCATCAAAACAAAGTAACCTATTATAATAATTTACTAGCTCAGGTTTTTGAAACCCAACAGTTCTCATTTGTCAACCCATTCTTTAAACAATCCTTAATCAAAAAACGAATTCTTATGTTAAGTAAAACAAAGTCAAAACAAATTCATATTATAAAATATGCGTTGCTACTTCCTATGGTATGTGCAATGCTTATTTACACATCATCATATGCACAACCAGAACCAAAAATAGAAGTTGTAGAAGAGACCATTCAAGTTGACGATTCTAAACTAAGTGATAAAGCATTAAAGGAGAAATATTATAACTTGATTCAGGAGATGGTCAAAAATGGTGAAGGGTTTATGAAGATTTTCGATTTCGGTTTAGGTAATAAAGAGCAGTACATTTTATCAAAATCAGATTATTATAAGCAGAACGCATATTTTGAATATATCACTAATACTTCTATGCAACGAAAAGTTGAAAATGATGAAGACATCAGTCAAGAGGATATTAAACATTCTGAATCGATGAAAAAAATGTTTAGCAGAACATATGACGAATATGTAGACTGGAAACACACTAATGAAGCTAAAGAGATTTGGGAGAATAATAGTCGAAATGGTGTATTGCGTTTACTGGTCAATGATTTAGGAAACATGACTGAAGAAGAAAAACAAACAATGCGTCATAAATTAGATATGATAGAACGCGATACGTATTTTAAAAAATTGTTGATTGCTTCTATGAATGGTAATTCTAAAATAATTCTACAAGATCCTTCAGGTGTAAAGGAGTTTAAAGAAGAAGTCGATAAAGCATTACAAGAAGAAATTGAAATTATAGAAGTTGAAGAATCTATTGAAGTGCCATTTGCTGTCGTCGATCAAGTACCAGTAATGCTAGGCTGTCAAAATTTAACTACCAATGAAGAACAAAAGGCATGCATGAGTGAAAATATAGCAATCCATGTCAATAAAAATTTTAATACAGACATGGCTAAACAATTAGGTTTAGTTGGAAAGCAACGTATTAGTGTTATTTTTAAAATTGATACACAAGGTGATGTTATTGAAGTTAGAGCAAGAGCACCTCATCCAGATTTAGAAAATGAAGCCATACGCGTCATTAATTTATTACCTCAATTTAAACCTGGATTACAAAAAGGTAAAATTGTAACGGTTCCTTATAGTTTGCCAATTTTGTTTCAAGTTGCACCAGATAAAAAAGATTAATGAGAATAGTATTTAGTGTATTGTTTGCAATATTATTTTTTAAAACCGAAGCACAATCTTCGGTTTTAACTATTGCAGATAGTCTATATCTTAATGGTAATTATAGTAAAGCCATTTCAGCATATAAATCGTATTCAAATCAAGATGAAGTTTATAACAATATTGCCAAATCGTATGTAGCCATTGGCAATTACCAACAAGCACTTCAGTATTATAAACTATATACAAAAGCACATCCAGAAGATGCTTTGTCTAAATATGAGTATGCAAAATTGTTGACAAAAACAAAGCAGTTTGAAGCGTCTATTACAATCTTTAGTGAATTGATAAATATTGATTCTCAAAACCCGAATTACCATTATGAAATGGGTTTGGCTCTCGAAAAAATAAACGATTCTACAGCTATGAATCGGTTTAGATTGGCTTATGATTTAGATAATACACATCAAAAAGCCATATTTAAAATTGCGAAATATTTTCTTATTAAAAGAAAGCATGCAGCTTCACATCAATACATCGATAAAGGTTTAGAAAGCTATGCTGCTAATGTAAAACTAATTAGTTTAAAGGCACAAAACTATTATTATCAAGATTACTATAATGATGCAAAAATTTGGTTTCAAAAACTCATTGATTTAGGAGAATCTTCAGAGTTTATACATGAAAAATTAAGTCTTGTTTATGCAGAGTTATCAGAATATGAACAGGCTATCGAACAACGAAAACTTGCTTTAAAATTTAATCCTTATGATGCCAATGCAATGTTTGTGATTGGAACGTATTACGAGCAACTTAATGATTATAAAAATGCTGAAACATATATGCTGAAAGCCTTGAAGTTAAAAGACATACCTTTAGATTTTGAGTATCAAAAATTAGGAATGGTATTGAATAGGCAAGAGCGTTACAATGAAGCTATAAATGCATTTAAACAGTCTTTAAAAGAAAATCCAGATAATTTATCTTCAGCGTTTTTTATTGTAACGACCAAAGATCATTATTATGCAGATATTGATTCAAAAATAAAGGCCTACAAAGATTTTATTAGCGATTATTCTAAATCGCCATTTATTCGTTTTGCAAAGCAACGAATAGTAGAATTAAAGGAAGAAAAATTCTTAAAGGAAAAAGAGTAAGCCTTTGTAATATCTAAAAAAATTGTACTTTTCGCTTTCAGTTATACCAACATGAAACGTGTACTTGTTTTTTTAGTGTTCATCAATATGATGTCTTGTGATTATTTCAACAAGAAAAAAGTATATTCCGAAGATTTATTAGAAGAAGAATTGCAAAGCTTTAGTTGGAATGAAGTTGATGAATATCCTGCGTTTATTTCATGTGATTCTACTTTAGAAAAAGAAGCGAAAAAACAATGTTTTGAGCATACCTTAAGAGATATCTTAAATACAAACTTAGCTCAATACCACATTGTTGTTACCGAAGCTATTAACGAAACGATTAATTTAAAAATCACAATTGATAAAGAAGGTCAGTTTTCAATAAATTCAATAGAAAGTAGTGCCTTAACAAAACAGCAAATTCCGCAATTAGATAGTTTGTTACGCGCAAGTTTAGACTCGCTTCCTAAAATTTTTCCAGCATTAAAACGAAGTCAGCAAGTGACCACACAGTTTAGTTTTCCAGTAGTTATCAAAATCGAATAGCTAATTTTTGCATCAATCTTAACACTTCAACATACAGCCAGATAAGTGTTGCTAAAAGTCCCCAAGTTGCAAGCCATTCTTTATATTTTGGCGCTTTATGTTTATATCGCTCAATGTAGTCGAAGTCTAATAAAAGCGCAAAAGAAGCTACAATAGCTGCAATACAATTAAAGATAATAGCAAACCAAGACGTTCCCCAAATGTAAGATTTGATGCCAAAAAAACTCAATACTAATGAAATCAAGTATACAGCCATAATACTTATTGCAGATGTAATGACAACACTTCTCAATTTTTTTGTCACAATAATAACTCTAGTTTGGTACAATAGAAGCATGATAAAAAAAGTCACGATAGTAACACCAATAGCTTGATAAGGCATTTCAGGAAAATGGACGTGTGCATATGCAGAAAATCCACCAAGGAAAACACCTTTTGCAATGGTATATATTGGAACCAAAACTGGAGCCCAATGATGTCTAACAGAAATAACAATACTTATAACAATTGAAGCGAGCATACCACCAAGAGTAAACCATTTAACTGGCATTCCGTTTTCATTAAGTTTCCAGATATAAGCTGTTATAGCAGCAATTGTAAGTATGCAGCATAGAGATTTAATCAAGATGCCAGTAACACTCATTTTTTTGTTAGAGCTTTGTTGCTCGTCCCAAAAGAACTCAGAAAATACAGGATTGTTAGTTTTGTAATTAGAAAGTCGCATTACAAATTAAACTTGTATCCAATAGAAAAATCGGTTGAAAAGTTACCTTGATTATCTATCAATATTGCAAAAAGCTCATTGTAAGCTAAAGTGATAAAACTATTTTTACTCACATTAATATCTGCTCCAATACCAAAAATAAAAGGCACATCAAAAGCTGTTTCGTTAACGTCTTCGGTAGTGATTTCACCATCAATTTCCCTTACAATAGTCGAACTCGAAAAATTAAGTGTCGCAAACTTACAGTTTCCGTAAAGACTAAATCGTTCTTTGTTAATAACTCTAAAGCGATAACCTAAAGATAATTCGGTTGTAGAATATTTAATATCGTCTTGCTCTAAAACATGTTTTAGTTGCATAAATACAGCATGTCTCGAAATGCGTTTGGCTTCTAATACTTCTAATTCTGCACCAAACAATGGTGTTGTTTTATTATCAGGATTGTCAACAAACGGACTGTTCGTCATACCTCCAAAAACACCAAGTCTAAATTGAAATTTACTTCTACTTACACTAGACTCATAGGTTGTATCTACAGAACTATTATAGTTGTCAATAAATTCTTTTAGGCTAAATAAAGTAAGGTTGAGTCGTTTTGTTGAGTCGTAATTATTTGTGAGTTCTTCAAGTAAAGTTTTATATTCTTCTTGAAATTTTCGATCTGCTTTAGTGTTTTTTAGTTCGGTAATGGTATTGTCTTCGGTTCTAACAAAATAGCGATATTGACCATCTATAATATTCCAAAGTAAATCTAGTTTGCCTTCAACTTCAGTTTTTAATTCTAAAGTTTCGCCATTAATGGTGTAATTTTCTTGTGCTTGAAGAAATGATACGCTAAACACCAAGCATAAAATATAGATGATCTTTTTCATTAGGACATTAAGTTGTAATTCATGTAAAGCTAACAAAAATAAATGAGAAAGTACTATTTGTTATAGCTGCGATTTTTCCATTTATAGCCTTTAAAAACAGATATAAATACAACATAAACAGAAAAGAATGGATAGATAAAACTTGAAAAAACAAATGATGCTAAATAGGACTCTTGATTAAAAAAACGAGCAGCTTTAAACAGTAATAAGAAGTCGATGCAAAACTTAATAATGAAAGTATACAACAAAGTTTTTAGTGTTATAAAATTAGCTAATACAAGTAGTGGAGCGCAGACTAGAAAACCATTCATTAAAAACACAATCATTCCTGTAAGTTTTGCAAAAAGACTATTGTAGCTCGATGTTTTTGAAGCCCAACGTACACGTTGAGAAATCAAACTTTTAAAATTAGGTTGCGCTAATGTTTTAACAATGGTGTTTTCATTTTTTAAATAATGAATGTGTTTAGGATATTTTTGCTTTGCTTTTTCGAGCATAAAAATATCATCTCCACTTGAAATATGAGTATTACCTTCAAAACCATTTAATTCTAGAAATAAAGCTTTAGAATAAGCAATGTTTGCGCCATTGCAAAGCATAGGTTTTTTTAAACCAAAACTGCCAATCCCAACACCTTGTAAGCTTAAAAAATCGAGTAACTGAAACCGTTTTAAAAATGAAGTAACATTATGATAAGTAACTGGAGCGACTATAAATTTTGTGTCATTTTTTTGAATAAAGCAATCAAAAGCATCTAACCAGTATTTAGGTAGTTTACAATCGGCATCTGTAGTCGCAATCCAATTATACTTGGCTTTCGATATGGCTTTTGTAATGGCTGTTTTTTTAGGAGCATCAGAAACTGCCTCATTGTTAAGTATCGTGAAATCTATGTTGGTTTTGTTTAGTTTGCTTCTGATACGTTGTATCGATTCATCTTCAGAATGGTCATCTACAAACAAAATTTCAAATTTATGTTTAGGATAATTCAGAGTTAAAATAGAATCTAATAAATCAGGCAAATTTTCAGCTTCATTTCGAAACGGAATAACAATGCTAAAATTGGTTTTAGGCGAAATGTCTTCTAAAGCAATAGGCGCAACTTTATCAAATCCAACGGCAAAGCTTCCGATGAGAAATAGATATAAAACAATAATAATGATGGTAATGATGAGCATTAATTATCTTTTTGAAAATTAAAGTTAAGCACATGGTAACTTCCGAAGATGCTTGGTAAAACAAAATTAAGCAGCCACATTATGGTTACAATACTTAGCGTTGTAAAATCGTTAACACCAACAACAGAAAACAAATACACAGCAACGCTACTTTTTATAATCACATCAAATATAAATACCGAAGGAATTACAGAAGCGAGTAAATACATCGATGTAATTACAATCATGGCATTATAATAGCTCACATTGACACCAAAAACATGTAGCAAATAATAAAACTGAAAAGAAAACACAGCATACTTCATGATTGATAACAGCATCCCAAAAAGTTTAGTTTTAGTAGGCATGGCTTTAAAAAAATGAAGCAGTTTATCAATCGCAAATCCTTTGATTTTAAATTTACTCTGTTTAAGTCCAAATGTTGTAAATACAGCAATAATTAAAATGATTACTAAAAAGCGTGAAATTTTGAAATAATCAATTTGCAAATCGTATTTTGAATGTAATAGCCATAACCCAATAGTGCCAAATAAAACCGTTGTAGTCATTTGCATCATATTGCTTAGAAAATTTAGGAATACAATTTTTTTTCGTTTTCCAGAAACAAAGTAAATGGCTTTGGCTCCATATTCGCCAATGCGGTTTGGAGTAAATAAAGATGCTGTTAAAGAGCCTAAGCTTTGTTCAAGAGCATTTTTGAAGCTTATTTTTTCAATAGTTGCCACTAAAGTTTGCCATTTTAAAATTTCAAAAAACCAGTTTAAAATGGTTAAAAACAATAAAAAAAGCACGTTTTTTAATGTAAACACATGGTTTTCTCTTAAAAACTGAAGAAAATCAGAAAAATCTAATGCTTCGTTTTCGACTAACTTTTTGTAAATAAAATAAAATGCACCAACAACAATACTTAATTTAATAAGTACAAGAAAGAATTGTTTAGTTTTGTAAGGAAGACCACCAAAATGCATTGTCGTAAAAATAAACCATTCTAATGATATGATGTCCATTTTTAAAACTCAAAAACACAAATTAGTTATCGTATGCTTATTGTTTACAGTAGTTTCTTTTGCTCAAAAAGATACGAATGTATGGAAAGCTCAAATTGCTCTTGGCTTAAATAGTCCATCTCAATCTGGATTTGTAGAAGGGTTTGAGTCAAAATCGGTTAATTTTCCAACCGTTAATGCTGGCTTTCAGTATATGTTTAAGCAGCAGTTTGGAGCCAAATTAGATTTTGGATTTAACAGATTTTCAAGTGATGGAGATTCGCCAGATTTTAAAGTCAATTACACAAGAATCAATGCGCAATTTGTTTATGATCCAACAGAGATGATTGGTTTTTTACCACAACGAATGGGTTTGGTCGCACATGCAGGTCCAGGTTATTCTTTTGTAAAACCACTAGGAGATTACTCAGATAATAACTTATCGTTTTTAAACATGATGGCTGGACTTGAAGTGCATTATGCTTTGAGTGAATACATGTCTATATATGCAGATACCTCATATATTATTGGGTTCGGAAAAGATTTTGATCCAGTGATTGATGGTTTTGGATCCTTTAACGGAAACCTGTTAACAATTACCTTCGGAATTACATTCTCTTTAAGTGGATGCCATTATTGCTAATACATGACTAAAGAAAAAATCATATTAGGCATTGATCCTGGAACCACAATTATGGGTTTTGGATTGATTAAAGTTGAAGGAAAAACAATGTCTTTTCTTCAGTTAAATGAATTAGATTTAAAAAAATACAGTGATCATTATCTGAAGCTGAAACTCATTTTTGAACGTACAGTAGAATTAATTGACACCTATCATCCAGATGAAATAGCGATTGAAGCTCCTTTCTTCGGAAAAAATGTGCAGAGTATGTTAAAACTTGGTAGAGCACAAGGTGTTGCCATGGCAGCAGGTTTATCTCGTGAAGTTCCGATTACTGAATATTCGCCTAAAAAAATCAAAATGGCCATTACAGGAAACGGAAATGCAAGCAAAGAGCAAGTCGCAAAAATGTTGCAAAGTACTTTAGGATTGAAAACCCTTCCTAAAAACTTAGATGCTACAGATGGTTTGGCTGCTGCTGTGTGTCATTTTTATAACGAAGGTCGTATTGAAGTTGGTAAAAGTTATTCAGGTTGGGCAAGTTTTGTAAAGCAAAACGAAGATCGTGTAAAAAAATAGCTTTTATTATTAAGTTACAGAGTTGTTAATAATTGAATCACATTTTAAAAATAATTTATCTAACCATCTAACTATCTAATCATCTAACACCTAATTGAGCGGCATTTATATTCACATACCATTTTGTAAGCAAGCCTGTCATTATTGCGATTTTCATTTTTCAACCTCTTTGAAAAAACGAGATGAAATGGTTAATGCTTTAGTGAAAGAAATTCAGCTGAGAAAAGATGAATTTAAGAAGACTACAGTAGAAACTATATATTTTGGAGGAGGCACACCATCTTTATTGTCTAATGAAGAATTAAAGACTTTAATTGATTCGGTTTACGAAAATTATAATGTTGTTGAGGCTCCAGAAATTACTCTAGAAGCCAATCCAGATGATTTAATTAAAGCAGAATTGTTACCTCGAGCGCAGTCGAGAGGTCGTTTTGAAAAATCCATTTTCTATTCATATAGAAACATAGGAATTAACCGATTATCAATCGGAATTCAATCGTTTTTTGAAGATGACTTAAAACTCATGAATCGTGCACATAATGCAAGTGAAGCTAAAGCATGTTTAGAGGAAGCAACTCAACATTTCGATAATATTTCAGTCGATTTAATTTATGGCATTCCAGGTTTAAGCAATGAACGTTGGAAACAAAATATAGATACAGCATTGGCTTTTAATATTCCACATATTTCGAGTTATGCATTGACTGTTGAACCAAAAACTGCCTTAGAGAGTTTTATAAAAAAGGGATTAATTGATGCGCTTGATGATGCGCAAGCTCATGAGCAGTTTCATATCTTGAAAGACAGTTTAGAAGCCAAAGGATTTATTCATTACGAGTTATCTAACTTCGGGAAAGAAGATTACTTCAGTAAAAATAATTCAGCCTATTGGCAAGGCAAATCGTATATAGGAATTGGACCTTCGGCACATTCATTTAATGGAAAACAACGTGGTTGGAATGTGGCTAACAATTCAAAATATATTAAAGCTATTGAACGTGAAACCCTTCCTCTAGAAACCGAAACCTTAACCATTACAGATCAATACAATGAATATGTAATGACAGGCTTACGAACCATTTGGGGAATTTCATTTTCTAAAATAGAAAAAGATTTTGGCACAGTTTTTAAGGATTATCTAATTGAACAATCCAAAGTTTTTATAAATCAACATTTATTGTATATTGATGATGAGCATTTATGTGTTACTAAAAAAGGACAATTTTTATGTGACGGAATTGCTTCAGAACTTTTTAAACTTAATTTATAGTGCTAACAACAATACAATACAATTCTAGAAAATTACAAATAGATTTAACCAAACCTTTAGATATTTCAATTCCTTTACATGCGTCTAAACAAAATGTAAATGCATGGTATGTTGATGAACCTAAAATTGAACCTGTTCAGTTAGACGGTTGGACTGGTAGTGTTGCTGAAGGTGCAGATGTAAACTTTAATAGTATTCAGTTTAATCCACATGCTCATGGTACACATACCGAATGTGTTGGACATATAACCAAAGCATTTCATTCAATAAATCAAAACCTAAAACAATTTTTCTTTTTAGCCGAAGTGGTTTCAGTCGCTGCAGAACAATTAGGAGATGATACAGTAATTTCAAAAAAGCAATTACAATTTGCATTAGGCAATAAAAAGCGAGATGCTATTATAATTAGAACGTTGCCTAACATGCAAGATAAAATGAACAAGCAATATTCTAATACCAATTGGACCTATTTAGAAGAGGAAGCAGTATTTTATTTGGTTAAAAAAGGAATTAAACATTTACTTATCGATTTACCAAGTGTCGATAAAGAAAAAGATGAAGGCGAACTCAAAGCTCATAAAGCGTTTTGGAATGTTAATGGAAAGCTTAGAAAAGACTGCACAATTACAGAGATGATTTATGTGCCAAATACTGTTGAAGATGGTGAGTACGTTTTGAATCTGCAAATCGCACCTTTCGAAAATGATGCTTCACCAAGTAAACCAATATTATTTAAAGTGCTTAATAATATAAACGTAAATTTTTAAGTCTAATCTTATCGATTAAGTCATAATTATATGGAAACATTTTTTATAGTCATCATAAGTATATTAGTGACCTTAGCTATTGTAACTTTAGTGAGGCAATTCAGTATAAAAAAAAGAACCCATTCGCAATCGGTTATTTTATTAGATCGCATTAAAAAAGTCTGTAAATTTATTACTGTAGAAGGTGATTTTGCTGAGATTTACCACTACGAAGATGTTAAAGAACGCTTTTTAAAATTAGTAACGAGTAAAAAGAAAGCATTGGTTGTAATTAATGCCAAAGCGCATGTTGGATTTGACTTGTCTAAAATTAAGTTAGAATCTGATACAAAAACCAAAACAGTTAGATTATTTCATTTTCCGCAACCCGAAGTGTTATCTATTGAAACCGATTTGAATTATTACGATAAAAAAGATGGTATGTTCAATAAGTTTGAAGCTTCAGATTTAACGGAGTTACATAACGAAGCTAAAAATCATATTATGAATAAAGTCCCAGAAAGTGGCTTGTATGACATTGCAAAAAAGGAAGCCTTAGAATCTATTTTACTTATTGAAACTATTGTAGAAACTATTGGTTGGACCTTAGATTATTCGGCTTTAAAAATAGAAGCTAATCAAAACAAGTTGTTGAAATGAATATAGAAGATTTTAGAACATATTGCTTAAGTAAAAAAGGTGTAACCGATGATTTTCCTTTTGATCAAGATACACTTGTGTTTAAAGTGTTAGGTAAAATGTTTGCCCTCTTTCCTTTAGAAAAATGGGAAATTGGTGAAGGGTATGTAAACTTAAAATGCGATCCAGATTATGCCGAAGAATTACGAGCAGAATATGAAAGTATTACAGCAGGTTGGCATATGAGTAAAAAACACTGGAACTCAGTATATATTTATAAAGGTGAGCTACAACCCAAATTCATTTGCGAATTGATTGACCATTCATACGATATGGTGGTTAAAGGCATGCCAAAGAAGAAGCAAGCGGAATTAGAAAATCTGTAAAGCCATTCGTCGACACTTTTTTGTAATCCGTCGACACTAAGTCTCGTTCAACCGAATAATAACTGTTATTGTAATAGATTGAGGTATATTGGCTAATCTAATCCTAGTCAAAATGAAAACCCTCAACGTACTACTCATCGAAGATGACATGATTGAAGTAATGAAACTGAGCAGAGCAACTTCATCATTACAACTCAAGCACAATATTATAGAAGCCAATAATGGTGAAGAAGCTTTAACTTTGTTAGAGCAAAAAGATAAACTACCAGATATCATTCTGTTAGATTTGAATATGCCTAAAATTAACGGGATAGAGTTCTTGAAAATTTTAAAAGCAGACGATCGGCTAAAATACATTCCCACAATTATTTTAACCACGTCTAATAACCAACGCGATCTCTTAGAATGCTATAAAATTGGAATTGCAGGTTATGTGTTAAAACCACTTAAATATGAAGACTATGTTTCTAAAATTGAAAAATTATTAGGATATTGGAGCATCAACGAATTAATTACAGCCTAAGTGATTTTTTAAGATGCTCATACAGTGTTTTTTAACACAATATGAATCCTATATCACTAGGAAAATTGATAATAAGTTAAAATAAATACACCTATGAAAGGGATCATATTTACCGAATTTTTAGAACTTGTAGAAGAAAAATTTGGCTTGGCAATGGTCGATAAAATCATAACCCAATCTAATTTAGAATCTGAAGGCATTTATACAGCTGTTGGTACTTACGAATTTTCAGAAATGCTGCAACTTATTTCTCATCTTAGTGAAAACACAGATATTGCTGTAGACGATTTGCTTATGGTATACTCCGAACATCTCTTTAAAGCGCTTATAAAAACACATCCTAATTTGGTAGAACACTACAAGGATCCTATGAATTTGCTATCCTCCATAGAAAATCATATTCATGTTGAGGTTCAAAAAATATATCCAGATGCCCAATTACCAACTTTTGAACTAGAACAAAAAACAGACGACAAAATGGTAATGGTATACAAGTCAGATAAAGCCTTGTATATGCTAGGTAAGGGCTTAATGTTAGAAACCTTCAAGCTTTTTAAAGTGCCTGTCAATATTGAAATGAAAAAACTAAATGAGAAAGGAACAGAAGTGAGATTTTTCATTAACAAAGCTTAGCATGAGTCACGAAGACGTAGAAATTCTCAAAAGGGCAATTGCTCGAGAACGTGCTTCCAGAAAGGCTGCCGAAGAAATTCTTGAAGCCAAATCTGCTGAACTATTCGAACTCAATCAAAAGTTAGAAGCTTCGCATAAAGAACTCGAAACCTTATATTCTAAAACCAATTCTCAACTACAAGGAGTTTTTGAAAATATTGTAGATGCCTATGTAATAATCGACCTTTTTGGAAATGTCCTTAAAATGAATCAGGCTGCAGTTGAACTCCTTGAATTCGATTCAATTTCTGAAGATGTTAATTTAATGAATCTCGTTGCTCCTGAAGAAGTAAAACGTATAGTGCCTTCTTTCAAAGGGCTTTTGGTAGATGGATCTATTACAAATTTCAAGATTAATATTTTAACCAAAAATAAATCTAATAAATACGTACATATTAATGCGAGTACCATTTATGAAGATGGTATAGCAGTGGCTGCACAAGGTATTGTAAGAGACATAACATTAGAGAATAGGTATCAACAAGCTCTAGAATCTGAGAAGCAGAAATACAGCAATATAATAGCCAATATGAATCTTGGTCTAGTAGAGGTTAACAATGATGATGAGATTTTGATGGTTAACCAAAGTTTTGAAAAAATATCGGGTTATTCAGAATCTGAACTTATTGGAAAAAAAGGTGGAGCGGTTTTTCAAGTAGACCAGGATAAGAATATCATCAAAACAGAAAATGAGAAACGAAAACGTGGCGAATCTAATTCTTACGAATTAAAAGTGAAAAATAAGGCAGGTGAAGTTCGCTATTGGTTAATTAGTGGTGCACCTAACTACGATTTACAAGGAAATGTTATCGGTTCCATCGGAATTCATTTAGATATCACAGAGCTTAAAAATTTAGAGTTCCAAAAAGAAAAATTGCTTCAAAAACTAGAGAAAAGTAACGATGAGTTGCAAGAATATGCACACATTGTTTCTCACGATTTAAAATCGCCTTTACGAAGTATAGATGCCTTGGTCAGTTGGTTAAAAGAAGATAATAAAGATAAATTAGACGAGGCAAGTCTTCAAAATTTTGATCTTATCCAAACCACATTAGAAAAAATGGAACAGCTTATTTCAGACGTTCTCAATTACTCTAGTGTGTCTTCAGATAACAGCGAAAAACAGTCCGTCGACACACAATTATTGTTAGACGATTTGTTAAAAATCCTTTATATACCAGGTCATATAAAAGTTAAATGTATGAGGCAATTACCTGTGTTATGTGGAGATAAAACAAAGCTTCAACAAGTATTTCAGAACCTAATAGGTAATGCGGTTAAATTTAATGATAAGAGCAAAGGTCTCATTGAAATTGATGTTGAAGAACAACCAGAAGCTTTTAAATTTTCAATCAAAGATAATGGCATTGGAATAGCACCTCAATTTCATGAAAATATTTTTAAAATCTTTCATGCATTAAATAAAAGCAAAGATTCTACAGGTATTGGACTGTCTTTGGTTAAAAAAATTGTAAACCTACATGAAGGTCAAATATGGCTAGAAAGTGAACCAGGAATAGGTACTACTTTCTTTTTTACCTTAAAAAAATGATATGAAAACAGTACAATTAGTAAAACAAAATGATAAAGATTGGCAGTATGTGTCACCAAAATTAGAATTAAAAAAGCCTTTGGTTTTAGTATTCGGAAATAGATATGCATTAGAAGAATCATCACTTTATGAAGAGGTACGAGCCTTGTTTCCTAATGGCGAGATTGTTTTTGGTTCAGCTTGTGCCGAAATTTCTTCTGATACAGTCAATGAAAACAGTATCACAATTACAGCTATTGAGTTTGAGAAAAGTAGCTTCCTAGTAAAACGGAGTAACATTTTATCTAAAGAAATGGATAGCCTCGAGACAGGTAAAACACTTATTAATCAATTCCCTTTAGAAGGGTTAAAATATATTTTTGTGGTTTCAGAAGGTAGTTTTGTAAATGGGAGTCAACTTACCAAAGGAATGAATACTGCTATAGATGATAACATTATTATTACTGGAGGTTTGTGTGGTGATGATGCACGATTTGAAAAAACTCTTGCAGGTTATAATGAAAATCCAAAACCAGGAGAAATCATTGCCATCGGATTTTATGGTGAGACCTTAGATATTTCGTTTTCAATTTATGGAGGATGGACACCTTTTGGGCCAGAACGTATTGTTACTAAGTCAGAAGGCAATACCTTATACGAACTAGATGGAAAACCAGCACTAGATTTGTACAAATCGTATTTAGGTGATAAAGCTAAAGATCTTCCAGGTGCAGCTTTATTGTATCCTTTAAACGTTACTTCTGAGTATGAAAATCAGTCTATTGTACGTTCAATTTTGAATATTGATGAAGAGAAAAATGCGGTAATTCTTGCTGGTGATATTGCAGAAAAAGCAAAGGTGCAACTTATGATGACTAATGTAGATAATATTGCAAATGCTTCAGAGAGAGCTGCACAACAAGCACTTGATTTAAGATCCACAAAGCCAGAATTAGCTATGTTAGTAAGCTGTATTGGAAGAAAACTAGTATTGGATCAACGTGTTGAAGAAGAGATAGAAGAGGTTATCGAAGTTCTTGGAAATGATACTACTATTTCAGGGTTTTACTCTTATGGTGAAATTGCGCCTTTTCATGGTGAGGTAAGCTGCCAACTGCACAATCAAACCATGACAATCACCTTAATAAGTGAATAAATGAATTCGTTGCTTAAAAGACAAATACGTAAGTTTCTTAGTGATGAACTAAAAAACAATAAAGACTTGAAGGCATTTCTTGAAGCGGTTGATTTGTCGTATAACAATTTTGATGAGCAATTCGCAATGACACAGAGAGCTATGAAAATCAGTTCTGAAGAGCTATTTGATGCCAACAGGAAACTACACCAAGAAGCTAAAGAACAAAAAGAGTTAATAGATAAGCTTAAAAGTGTCATTAACCGACTAAAGGTTTTCAATAGCAATGCAAAAGCAGATGAAGACCAAGAACTTAATGAACTTCAACTTGTTGCTTTTATTGAAGATCAGGCCAGCGAAATTATTAAAATAAACAAACAACGTGAGGTGTTGATGAAAGAGCTTGAACATCAAAATCAAGAGCTTAGTGATTATGCACATATGGTGTCTCACGATTTAAAATCACCATTGCGAAGTGTTGATACATTAGCAGCTTGGTTAATTGAGGATAACAAAGGTCGTCTTGACGAGCATAGCAGCACACAGTTAAATCTCATTCGTACCAATGTAGAAAAAATGGATGCTCTAATAAGTGGTATTCTAGATTACTCTACCATTGGTAAAGATCGAGATGAGGCTTATCCTGTAGATTTAAATGTGCTTATACAAGAGGTGTTGAAAATGATTGATATTCCAAATCATTTTAATATTACAATTTCTAATTTACCCATAGTATTAGGTGATAAATACCGTTTGCAGCAATTATTTCAAAACTTACTCAGTAACGCGATAAAGTATAATGACAAACCTAGAGGCAAGATTACAATTGGTTTTGAAGAGCAGCAAGAGTATTGGGAGTTCTTTGTAAAAGACAATGGGAAAGGTATCGACGAAAAATATTTCGATAAAATATTTAAAGTTTTTGAAAAGTTAGAAAACACAAAAGACTCAACAGGTGTTGGCTTGTCTATTGTGAAGAAAATTGTAGACGTTTACGGTGGAAGTATTTGGTTAGTTTCTACACCAGGTGAAGGAACGACCTTTTATTTCACCCTTAAAAAACAGCAAAATGGAACAGCCTAACTTATCTTACATTTACAGCATGTCTGGAGGTGATAAGGCTTTTGAACAAAAGCTTATCGATATTATTAAAAACGAATTTCCTGCAGAAAAACAGGTGTACTTTACAAATTTTGAAGCTGAGAATTTTAAAGCAACAGCAGAAAGCGTTCATAAACTTAAACATAAAATTAGTATTTTAGGCCTTGAAAAAAGTTATAAACTTGCTCAGGCTTACGAAACAAATCTTCTTGAAAATACTAAGGTAGGTCATTTAGAATTCGAGGCTGTGCTTAAGATTATAACTGAATACTTAAAACAGTTATAGCACATATTTATGAATTGTATTATCATTGATGATGAAGCAGCTGCGAGAGCCATTATTGGGCAGTTGTGTACTAACGTAGAAGGCTTACACGTAATTGAAGAATTTCCTAATGCAATTCAGGCTATAAAATATCTCAATCAAAACGAGGTCGATCTCATTTTTTTAGACATTCACATGCCAGATTTTACAGGCTTCGATTTTATTGAAACTATTAAAAATCCACCAAAAATTATTTTAACAACATCAGACTCAAAGTTTGCCATTCAAGCTTTTGAATATGATTGTATTGTAGATTATCTCGTGAAACCTATTACACCAGAGCGTTTTCAGAAGGCAATAAAAAAGGCTAAATCAAAAACAGTTTCTCAACCCTCATCCCAATCTGAAAAGGTAGAATCTAGTTCGGGAAATGACCTTTATGTCAATATAGATAGACGACTTATTAAGATTGATATTCCAAGTATTTATCTAGTAGAAGCCAAAGGCGATTACATACATGTAAAAACCGAAACACAAAATTACACTGTGCATTCAACACTTAAGAAAATAGAGGAAAAATTGCCTAAAGATCTTTTTTTAAAAGTTCATCGATCGTACATTATTAATGTCGATAAAATTATTGATATAGAGGATAATAGTGTCTTGATTAAAAAAGATGTGATTCCTGTAAGTCGTTCAAATCGACCAGAACTTATGAAGCGACTTAACTTGCTCTAAAACCATTCATCTACACTTTTTTACCATCCATCGCTGAAGGATTTTAGCCTAACGAATATTCCAGGTTTTCGGCTTAGTTAGCTATAGATTTGTCATTGAATTTAAATTAAAAAAAGATGAATCTACTCGGTAATATTAAAATGAAACTACTTTTAATAGTAGCAGTTCTCACAACAGTAATCGCTCAGGCACAAGATATTCCTTTTAACTGCGACTACAATGCTTATTTGTTTCAATACAACGATGTATATGCCATCGATTTGGCTTCTGGGAATTCTTATCAAGTGGCTCAAGATATAACACCTGGTAATATTAACGCAGCAGCTTATAATCCAGCAGATGGTTTTATTTGGGGTTCTCTATCATCACCTGCAAAGTCGATTGTTAGAATTGGTAAAAACTTTACCACTACCACATTTTATGTAGATGAATTGCCATCAAATAATCGTTATGTTGGTGATATTAATGATAATGGAATTTACTTCTTAAAAGGTGGTGGAACTACATATTATAAAATTGATCTAAATCCAGATTCAGCCAATTACACGTTGCATGAAGCTACCGAAACCTTATCGCAAAACATAAACATTCACGATTGGGCTTTTAATGCTGTCGATAGTCAATTATATACTGTTGAAAAAAACTCCAATATTTTATATCGTATCAATCCGTCAAATGGAATGGTACAAGCCATTGGTGAAGTGCCAATTCTTTCAGGTTTAAATTATACCTATGGCGCAGTTTACTTTGATGCAGATGGTAGATTTTATGTTTCAGCTAATCAAACAGGAACTATTTATGTAATTCAAAATGTTCAGAATTTGACTGAAAGTACTTCAATAGATTCTAATTTGTTTGCTTTCGGACCTTCAAGCGCGAGTAACGATGGTGCACGTTGTCCAACAGCTCCTGTGCCTCAAGAAATTTGTGACAATGGCATTGATGATGATGGAGATGGTTTGATTGATTGTGAAGATCCTTCATGTTCAGGTTTTGGCGAATGTGCTGTTATTGAAGCACCAACTTCTGGTGGAAATGCTGGTGGATTAGAAAGTAATAACCGACTTTCTGAACAAATCAATAAACGTAATTTTAATCGGGTAAAGTCTGGTTATAAGTTTGATATGCAAATGGCGAGACGTATTCAAAGAACCGATAGTTATTTGTTTCGAAATGCAAGTAATACTTTTGGTTTAGAAGATTTTATTCCTCTTGATGTTTTAAATGAAGATGAGGTGATCGAATCAACTCCAGAAGATTTAATTAACATCACCAATGCGTCTGAAATTTATGCAGTAGACTATCTTAAGGAAGGTACACCAGTGGCTTCAATCTTAGCACTAAAAACCGAAAATGGCGTGTACGAACATACTAAGTATATCTGTGATCGTTTACTTGGTGCAGAATTGATTTCGGTTTCAACGATTGCAATTAATGACCAACAGTTTATTAAAGCGATTATTAAAAATGTAGACGGAAGTTTTGAGTATGTATTAAGTTTTTCAGCAAAACCAGAAAACAATGATGAACATTTTGCAATTGATAGCCATTGGAATTTAGATCAGTATGAGCCAAATGCAACTTATTATAACTTTCAAATTTGGACCAATTCTGTAGATGATTTATTTCAGCTTGGTCAAGAAGTATTGCAATTGCTTGATGTTGAAAAACCAATTGTTTCTTACAACAATTCTACGCCTCCTACAGTCTTCGTGAGAAAAGGAAAGTATACCAATGGCGCTTTAGACTTACAGATTGTAAATACAAATGCTACTGAAAGTGTCACCTTTGATGCAGGATTTAGGGCTACTGAAACGAGTGCCTTTAGTAACACAAGCTCTAGTATAGATTTGAACGGACAATACATTACCAACCTTCAAGTAGATACAGGTAATTTATTTGATATTGGATTTAGAATAGGTGACGGAATAGCCACTCCAGATGATTTGTTTATGTCTGATGGACCTTGGGGAATTGACGATTCTCAGCAAAACTCTATGGTAACGACTTATAGTATTACTGAAAACACTTCAGAATTTGACTTGAGCGAATTTCCAATTGAAAGAAATTTAAGTCTCACTGGAACCACAAGTACATATTTAGCGGCTTACAGAGCATTAACACCAAGATTTAAGGCTGTTAATTTGAGTAGTTTCAATAGTTTGAAATTTCAAACAGAAGGTACAGGAACCTTAGAGATAACTTTAGTGAAAGAGAGTGTTACCAACTGGGAAAATCAAATGAAGGCTTATGTTAATTTAAGCAATACGTTAGAAGATGTTGTTATTCCTATTTCAAGTTTTCAAAATCTTTCTGGATATACAGCTCCACTTGATGATATTGTAACAATCGTGTTTACACTCGTTTCAGATTCTGGTATGGTGGAGACAAAAAGCCTAGAAATAAAACAATTGAGATTTTCAGAAGATGAAGTTTTATCAATTGAAGAAGAAGATGCTTCAAGATTATCTCTAGTAGCCATTCCAAATCCAATAACAAGTCAAACACATCTACATGTAACTGCAAAATATAATGAAACAGTTCAACTTGTGGTTTACAATCAATTAGGAAGTCCAGTATATCAATCGAGTGCTTATATTAATGCAGGCTCAAATAAATTACCATTAGAGCTCAATTTAAGTTCAGGAATCTACGTGTTGCAAATTGTAAGTCAGCATAACCTTTATAAATCCCTAAAGATATTAGCTAGATAATCCCTATATAGCTGATTAATGACTTAATTCGTCTCTTGTAGGTAAAACTCATAAAAGAGAGGTTTTAAGTAAAGGCAAAAGTGAAAACTTTTGCCTTTTTTTATCGAAAATTAATAGACTTATTTAGTATATATAAAGATTATCTTAAATAGAGGAGGTAGAGATATTTCTTTTCTTGATATATACTATTCTTCTTTTTTAATTTCGCTTTACTGCATAAAAGACGCATTGTAAAATTAAAATCGTGAACAACATCAGTAAGTTTGTTCTTAAAATAATTAATTATTATTAGGAGAATGAATGGACATTCAAACATTGTGTTTTTGTTGTGAAAATTTTAGAAGAATGTTTAAATAATCCTTTTGTGTTTTACAAATTCAACAGTGTATGTACCAAATAAATACTAATTGAAAGTAGTATTGCTTGTAAAGTTGTCTTACCTTAAAGGATAGAACTATTGACCTGCAGCAAATAAAATTTAAAAAGCTTACAACTTACTTGTAATCTGTTAACTTAAAGCCCTTATTAAAAGATATAATAAGGGTTGAATTGTTTGTAAAAACTGGTTTCTCACTTCAAAATCATAACGAAAAGTCATTCGTATTATGGATTGAAAGATTACTAAAAAGCATATACCATTTCAGTATTAAAAGTGCCAAGGTCGAACATTCATAAGCAAATAAAAAGGCTTAGTTTTTAAATAATGGCTTTTCAAATACCAGCCATTTAAATCGAATTCCAACTTCAGTAAAAGTAAATCCAGCTGCTGTGGCAGAAGCAATATTGCTATGAAGTCCGTATACATTAATTAGGCTTCGCTGTGATAGTTTATAACCTAATTTACCTTGAAATCTGTATGTGGTTTGCCCAGTATAGCTATTAATAAATTGTTTTCCTGTAGCAGCAGTTAGCTCATAAAACCAAGATTTTGGTTTACTTGTGTTTTCATCTTTGATAAGATTAACAAAGATTTCTCCTGCATTGAAGTGTTTCGGACTAAAATAAATCGCAGGTAATTGATCTTTAAACCCGATGTGCTGATAATTAAACCCTACTTTAAGCGCAGGTTTTTTAAGAAGATTGTAGTATAATGAGGTAAACAATAATGTGCGTTGGTTTCCATCATTTTGCGTCGTGTACATCAACTGTGTAAACCATCCTAAATTAAAATTTGTACTTAGGTTATGATTCAAATAAAAATGATTCTGTAAAATTTCACGCTCCAATAAATCGGCATTAAAAGTTTGGATTTCGCGATGGTAACCTAATTCTGTAGATTGTAAACGAAATGGTTTAAACTGCAACGATAATTTGGTTAAGAATTGCGTATAATTATTTTCTTGTGTTTGCGCATCGGTAAGTCCAGCAGAACCTTTAAAAATAATTTGTGGAATCAATTGATAGGACACACCTAAAGAAAAATCATTGGAGCTTGCGCTATTATTTGTAACCGAATTTTCTGTACTTCTGAAATTGTAATTTCCAAATACCTGTAAGTTGGTTGAAAACGGGACGTTAATCGTTGTATTAACATAGTAAGCACTATTGTCTCCATTGTCGAAGGTGTATGCAGCTCTTGTTTCAATCGAAGGTGTAAAAGTTGCATTGAGCTGATTTATAAAGGCTAAGGCATCTTTTTGATTATTGTAGATTTGAAGTGTTTTTTCGGCTGCTTCATAAGCTTCATTAAAACGTCCTAAGGCTTTTAAGTTATTAGCTTTTCCAAGGTTTCCATCAAAAGATGTGCTGTCATTTTCTAGAATAGTATTGTAATCTAAAAGACTCTTTTTAAACTGACTTTTATACACATGTAAAGTAGCTCGTAAGGCCAAAACCCAGTTCTCGTTTTGGTGAGTTTCAAGAAGATCATTAATTAATATTTCAGCGTTTTTATATTTACCATTCCAAATCAAAGCTTGAATATGACGTTCTGTAGTATGGTTTCGGAGTTGTGTTTCTGTTTGATTAGATAAAGTTTTAAAAGACTCTGTGCTTAATTGTAAGGCTTCTTTATCATTACCTTTTAAATGCGAAGCTAAAGCCAAACCATTTAAAGATTCTAAGGTATGATCTGGATTTTCTCCCAAAACATGAAGTACAACTTCGGCCTTATCAATCTTATCCCAAATAAAATAAAGGTTGGCAAGGTTGAGCAAAATGGTTTTATCCTTAGGAAATAATTCTAGGTTGGTTTGTAGTAAAACTTCTGAAATTTTATAGTTCTGTAATTGCTGTTCCTGATATGCATGTCCTAAATAAATGTATTTTTTTGAAACCATTGCACCTGGATTATTAGGAGAAACCACTAAGGCACGATCTACATAAACTAAAGCCTGTTCATATTCTTTTAAATTTGAAAGCGTATTGGCGTAACCTAATAAGGCTGAGAAATTGTTGGCATTTTCGCTTACCAAACTATGGTAGAAGGTTTTTGCGTCCTTAAATTTTGAATTCCAAAGCAAGGCTTCAGCATAATTTAATTTTACTTCAAAATCATTAGGATACGTATTTAATAATTCAGAAAACAACTCTAAAGCCTCAGCAGGCTTATCATTTAAGCCTATAGCTCTACCATAACAAATTTGAGCAGTCTTGTTTTCAGGATGTTCTTGTAATATGTTCTTAAAAAACACAGTCGCTTTTTGGTAATTGCCATTTTCTAAATACTGAAAACCTTCATTCATGTCTTGTGCATAAACGGAATAAGTTAACACTAGAATTAGGTAAATAGATACTGTTTTTATAGTCTTCATAATAGGTTTGTTTCTGTAAATGCAAGTTACGGACGAATAACGCTTCATTCATCTACAGCAATCTACCATCCGTCGAAATCAAAAGGGTATACACGGATTTTGTAATGATATTAGCGTCAGATTTAAACAAAAAAACAATTAAAATTTTACAATTATGGCACTTAAAATTATAGAAAATCAAGGCGTTTTTGAATTACATGGAACATTAAATACGACTACAACTAAACTTTTTAAACAGCATTTTGATTTAATTCTTCAAACAACCAAAAATCTAATCATTAATATTGATGAACTCAACTTTATTGATAAATCTGGAGTTGAGGTTTTAAAGCAATTGCTGTATAAGGGACAAATGAATCATAATTGTTTTTCTATTGTTGGAGATGGTTGCAAAGATATCTACGAAGAGTTTAAAACAACGTTAGCTGCTTAATACTACCATCATGCAAGCAATTACCCGAATTAAACAATATACAATCGCTCCAGAACAATGGTTCATGTTAAGTGTGCTGTTGGTAAATGGTGGAAACTACTTATACAATCTCATTTTAGGAAGGTTATTAGGACCTGAACAATTTGCAGATGCAGCCATACTCATCACATTTCTTTTGGTGCTGTCGTTTGTGGCTATGACTTTTCAATTGGTGACCGCAAAATTTTCGGCAGAATTTGAAGGAGCAATGGCCAAAGGGTTTAACGTAAAAATGTTAAAACATGCTTTATGGTTTGGCGTTGGTCTTGGATTATTAATCATTTTAAATGCTAATACACTTCAAAATTTGTTTCACTCGGCAAATGCCAACATGTTTATGATGTTTGGTTTTGGTGTGCCTTTGTATTTCATTATGAGTGTAAATCGTGGCGTGTTTCAAGGCTTAAAGGCCTTTAGACCTCTATCATTTACCTATCAGCTTGAAATGATAAGTCGTCTGCTTATTACTTTAGCATTAATCAATCTTTTTAATGCTCAGTCTTCCATCTTAATAGCTGTTGGAATACTTTGCTCTTTTGTTTTCGGACTTTTCCCTTTCCGTTTAAATTTTCGACGATTAAAAGAAAAGTTTGTTCTGCCTAAACAGCAATCAAAAATGCTTAAAAAATTCTTTATAATTACCGCATTTTATGAATTGACACAAATAACCATAAACAATAGTGATATTCTACTTGTTAAGCACTATTTTGAATCTTATGAAGCTGGTTTATATGCTTCATTAGCATTGATAGGACGTATTGTGTATTTCATTGCTTGGATGTTTGTAATGATACTACTTCCTACCGTAATCCAATTGCGTAAAGAAGGCAAAAAAACGACTACAATTCTGTTTAAATATGTCTTCTATATTTCGGTGATTGCCGTGAGTATCGTTTTGGTGTGCGCTTTTATTCCAGAATTAGCGATTCAACTTCTTTTTGGCGATCAGTATTTGGCAATGTCTCCATTATTGTGGAAATACGCTTTGGCTACAGGTGTATTTGCTATTTCAAATTTGTTTGCTTATTACTATTTGTCTTTAGATCGTTATGTTCCGGTAATTCTTTCTGGATTTTTCGGAATGCTTCAAATCGCTTTAGTCGTTTGGTTTCATGCTAACTTAGAACAGGTAGTTGAGATGCAGATTGTCGCTATGAGCATATTACTCTGTGTTCAGTTGTGCTATTTTATCGCTTCGGAAAAAGTAATACAAAAAACAATATCGTAACAAAATAACCATTCATCTACACCAAATTGCATCTTAACTATAATAGTCCAAAAATCATACTAATAAGCTGCAATTTTGTATTGAAATTAAACGAAAATTTATAAAAAATGAAACTAGCAATCGTAACCTCTTATCCGCCAAGTAAAGTCACTTTAAATGAATATGCTTTTCATTTGGTAAAACATTTTAGACAAAAGAATGAAGTTTCCGAAATCATATTACTTACAGATAAAACGGAAGCAGATAAAGAACTTTCATTTGAAGGACAAGGATGTAAAATAACAGTAAGAGAGTGTTGGTCGTTTAATAGTTACGAAAATCTTTTTTCTGTTACTAAGGCAATCAATTCAACACAACCTGATGCGGTTCTATTCAATCTTCAATTTATGAAGTTTGGCGACAAAAAAGTGGCTGCAGCACTAGGCTTAATGTTGCCACTTGTATGCAAGTTAAAAGGTATTACTAATATTGTGTTATTGCATAATATTTTGGAGGAAGTCGATTTGAATTCTGCAGGTTTTACGTCAAACAAGTTTATGCGCAAAATTTACGGATTTATAGGTTCAAGTATAACTAGGCTTATTCTTCAAGCAGATGTTGTAGCTGTTACAATGCAAAAATATGTAGATGTGTTAGAACGAAAGTATAAAACTAAAAATGTGATGCTTATTCCACATGGAACTTTTGAAACAGCTACAGAGCAACCAAATTATGAGCTTCCTGATGGTCCAATGCAAATCATGACTTTTGGAAAGTTTGGAACTTACAAAAAGGTAGAGCACATGATTGAAGCGGTTCAGTTAGTAAGGCAACGAACAGGATTAGATTTGGAGGTTGTGGTTGCAGGAACCGATAATCCTAATGTGCCAGGTTATTTAGACCAAGTTAAAACCACTTACAAGCATATTGATCAATTGAGATTTACAGGTTATGTTGAAGAGAGTGATGTGCCAAAACTGTTTAAAGAAAGTGCAGTTGTCGTATTTCCTTATACATCAACCACAGGAAGTTCGGGTGTGTTACACCAAGCAGGTAGTTATGGTAAAGCAGTGGTGATGCCTAACTTAGGGGATTTAGCATTACTGGTTAAAGATGAAGGTTATCAAGGTGAGTTTTTTGAACCGCAATCTGTTGAAAGTCTTGCAGATGCAATTGAAGCAATTGTGACGAATACAGCTTACATGAAACAATTAGGTGTTGCAAATTTTGAGGCTGCTAATGCCTTTCCAATGGATAAAATTACGCAACGCTATATTGACACATTTCAAGCTATTGAAGCTTCCAAGTCGAATAAAGTAACAGATTTTATATTCAATTCTATTCAGTAGCAATATATGGAAATGCGAGTTTAGGATTTCCTTCATTATCAATAAACCCAAAGTGTTTTTGAATGCTTTTTCTCCAAGGAAGCGATCCAACCACTTCTTTAGGTATAGAGTCAAAATCGTAGAGCGTCCAAGACATTGCATGTAAATTGTGAACTTTAATTAATTCTTGAGCAGTTTTATGATAATTGGCTTGCTCGTCATCAGAATTTCCAAAAGGTTTCCAAAACCCACTATAAGATGACATCCCAAATTCACCTAAAAGAATCGGTTTGTCTTGCACTTCATCTTTTAAAGAATTTAGCTTCATTTCTAAGTCAGATAATGCATCATAGTAATGAAAAGTGACTAAGTCAACTTTGTTTTTAAGAAGTTTTGCACTTTCTATATTAGACCAGCCAATAGTCACAGGATGTTTTGGGTCTAAGAATTTTACATGATTTATCATGTTTTCAAGCCATGACAATACGTTGGAGCGTCCTCTATTTTTAAAATCGAGATTAGGCTCATTTTTAATATCCCAACCTAATAGTGCGTTGTGCGCTTTTAAAGCCTTAACAATCTGTTCGGCATGTTTCATATTTAAGGTCCAATCTAAAACTTCATAATTGCCGTAAAAATCGAAAAGCGTAACCATTACCTTCAAATCAAACTGTTCAGCAATATCAAGGGTTTTCTTTAATTTGTCTATTTTGTCACTAGAGACATGAGCACCACCAAAATCGTCATATTGAACGAAAATACGAAGGGTGTTGATACCTGCATTGTGCAATAATTCAAAATCTTTGGAGAGTATAACTTCAGAAAATTTATCGCCAAACATGTCCCAAGGTGAATCTTTTGGGTAGTAATTAATACCAACAAGTCTGTCTTTTGGTAAGGTTACAGAATGCGTAGAGTAATCTAACATTTTACTTTCAATTTTCGTTTTATGCCTAATACGCCAAAACCCATCTTCAAGTAATAAAATAATTTTATAAGTAGATAACTCTCTCACTTCATTTATAAGTTGATTTTCCTTAAAAATTCGCTGGTATTCGACAACGTTATGATCTGTGAGTACTGCGAGTTGTCCGTCTTCACTAAAGAATTCCAGTTTAGGATGATGCTCAAGCGTTGTAGACTCAATATGAATATGTTGAGAAAGATTAAATTTAATGAGTTCAGTAATAGGCTTTCGTGCACTTTCAGTGTAATAATCCTCAAGACCTTCAGTAGTGTTGGTCTTATTGGCTACATGTACAACATACCAAGCGTCAAGATAATCATTTTCTATAGCTTCAAGATTGGTTGCATCAATTGGTCTTCCTTCATTTGAGTTCACATTCCAAATAAGATTTGGAGTATAGTGTACTGTTTTGTTGATTTCTGTGTGTAGCATACTGCTGCGATCTGCTCCTGTATTGAGGTAGCCAAAAATTGCGCTAATGCCATAAACAATGAAGCCAATAATAAGGATATAAGAGGTGATTAAGATACTACGCAAAATATTTTTATTAAGATTTACCATACAGAAACATCTTTAAAGGATTTTATAATTCCGGCAGATTCGATTTCAAAATTGTACTGACCTTTAGGAATCTCAGCATCCTTAAGATTAAACGTTACTATACCATCAACTGTGGTTTTAAAGCTTTTAAAAAGTTTGTCGGTTTGGTCAAACACCTTTAGCTGTACCTTCATGCCATCAGGAATCATTTGATTCATAAAACTTTTAAGAGGTCCAACAGTTACTAGTCTTGAGGTTTCTGAAAACGTCACATCAAAATCTTCTACAGCTTGTTTAAAGGTTAACTGTATACTATTGCTTTCTGAAATTCCCTCCACATAGGCTTTGACTTTCCAATTTGATTCAAATTCGGGATGAATCATTTGTGCCTGAGCAACACCATTAATCGTAAGTCCAGATGTTTGTAAAATTTGCGTCTGTCCGGTTTTAATATAAAACTGAACAAAGGTTCCATCACTTACCACATTATCGTGTTTGTCTGTAATAATAGAGGTAGTAAAGGTTGTTATTTGATTGCCATCTGCATAGTGATGAATACGCTGAGCTTTAAGGCGAAAATTTGTTGGAATTGCTGGTTGTACAACAATGGTATATTCCTTAGAGTTCAGTCCAAAACATTCTGAAGCCACTAAGATTTTTCCGCTTTTAGGTAGCGAATAGATATTTTGATATGCAATTTGGTGTCTAACCAAAAGACTATCAGTTTGGATTGTTTCTAGAAATTGTTGTTTGGTAGTAACTGGCGTTTGTTCGTCTAAGGGATTGTCATATAGGTCTGTTGGAATTGAGACTAACATCGAAAAATCTGTTCCACCTGCTACAACGCTTGGTGGTCCCAAATAATTTTCAATTTTTGCGGCTTTCTTAATGGGGTTAATCTTCAAGTTTCCTTTTAAACTGAAGTCTTCTAATGTTAATATCCAATTGATATTACCTGCTTTCTTAGAAAGCACATCTGGGAGTGTGTATTTTAAGATTTTATTATTAAGTTCGGGTTCTAGGATGGTGCTACCATAACTTCCAGAACAAAACAATAAGGGTTTAGAAATAGATGCTGAAGCGAATTCTAACGTTATATGATCTCCCGCAGTATACACTTTATTGCTGGTTAGCAATGCTATTTGGATATTATTTGGACTAGACGTTTTTTCATTAGTTTGAAAGAACAAGCACGTAAAAAGGACAAGTATGTAGTTTAGGTATAACTTCATTAGTTCGGATTTCCAATATAGGCATTTGACTCTATTTTAATATAACTAAACTCCGAATTTGACAGCACTTGTAATTCTGATGTGCTATGGTTTTCTTTTCGTTTCGGAATAATTTTGTTTGAAATAGCATCATTCGGTAGCCCATTTACAAACACGTTAGCTAGGTCGTCATTTATGACTTCAACGGTATTAGATTTTAAAAGAATATAATCAAAATTTTGTTTTCGTTGTTGACGAATACCTTCCTTTAAAAAAAGATGATCTACCCAGACCAATGATTTGTTTTCATCGTAATAGGAGAATAAAAGCTGCGGAATGGTAACTTCTTCAGTTCCCGAATTGAATAATTCTCCAGAAAGACCTGTGGCATGCAGTTGAAGCTGACTTATTGAAACGTTTTTATATAATCCAGATCCAGAAACATTTCCAGCAGCTTGCAGATTAAACTTAGTTGGTTGCTCGTTAAGTTCTATAGGCGTAAACTCATCGGGATTAAAACTTTTAGGAATAGAATCTTGTATTTTAGTCCATGCTATGCCTTCAAAATTAATACGAAACGCTGTAACTTCTTTAGGCATTAATTTGTGTTTCATGTGATATTTTGCGTTGTAGGTTGCCAATTCTTTGTTGTCGTCATTGTAAAGCGTGCCTTTTAAAACCACATCAGCGGGAACGTTGTCAATGTTCTGTACTTCACCAATAATAGCATATTGATTCTTATGTTTAACAAGTTTGGCATGAAGTACTTCTAAAACAGGTTGTTTAAGAATGTCTTCGTGATAGGTTTGCTCTGTGGTAATTCGTCTTCGACCTTGATTGAAAAAACGCGTGGTGTTTTGAGTGTAAAGTTGATCTGGAGGAAGGTCATTATTGATGTCTTCAGGGTTTAAATACCAATGTCCATTAACTTTTGATAATGATTTTAATTCTTTTTTATGAATCTTTTCTAATGGTGTAATCCATTTTGTTTTAACTTCAATTGTGGTTTCCTCGGTAGATTGTTTAAGAATTTGTGTGCTAATCGCATCAAGTTTTGCATAGCTGCTCAGTAAACCATCAGTTACTGAAACTTGAAGCATGTAGTCTTCTAAGGTTAACTTTGTTTTTGGATTAATCAATTCGAATGCAGTTTCAAATTTCTTAAAATCTAAGGCATCATAATATGCTAAAACGACATCTTCTGGCTGACTTTGACTAAGTTTTTTTAAGTATAAATTATAGATAGAGACACTAATAATAATCACTAAAGTAACACCCCAAAGTTGATTGAAATTGATGAGCTTTCCTGAGATTTTGGAGTATTCAGATTTGTAATTCAAAAATACTTTTTGTGATTGTTTTTTAGTTTTGAGCGCATGTACTAAAATCATTTGTATATTCAGAATAAAGGCAATCAATAGAGTAAGAATTGGTATAGTTCCCCAAAGTACTTTTTGCCAAGTATCAACATTGTTTTTGGGTAGGATAGAAGGAATTGGAGGAACATTTAATCGTTCCCAAACCATAATACCATTTTCAAGTTGTCTTAAACGTTGCCATCCACAGAAATACAATATTGGATCATAGAATTTATCGTTAGAAAAAATGTATTTTAAGTTATACTTCTCTGGTGTGGTTAAAAATTGTTGTAGTGATCCAATACCAGCAACACCTTTAAATTTTGAGTTTTCTAATCGTTCAATTGGTCTTGTAGTAAGTTCAGGTAAACGACGCGCAGAATGATAATTTCCATCTACACTCATAGCATTTGTTTGCGCACTTAACCAAGCCATTTGATCGCCAAAGCCTAAGGTTAAAAAACGCCATTTGTCGTGATCGTCTTGATTTAAAAAGTTTACAATGGGTAGCATTTTGATTTGATCTGGCTGCGATGGCCTAAAATAACCAAGGCTTATGGTAAAAATTGCCATAAACACGAAAAGTGCTGCTAAGAAACCTCCAAGTAGTCTATGGTAAATTGCACCAAAAGAGGTTTGAATTTTGAGTTTTATGTCTTTTTCAACAAAGCGATACACAAACTCTCCAAAAATAGGAAGCGACATAATTGATGCCCAAAGTGTAAACCGATCTAGAGTTAAAATATTAAAAGCTGTTTCACCTAATACCATTTTAGGAATGACTGTTGTGCCACCTGTACCTAAAATACTCAAAGCTGAGATCGATAGACCAAAAAACAAGTAACGTTTACTGTAGTATCTGTAAAAAATATACGGAAGTATAAATAGTAAAATTCCCCAAGGGACTAAAAAGAATACCAATCCGGATGAGGTAACGTCAATAAAACTATCGCGAGAGCCATGAGGAATAGGTACTTGTGTTATCGGATTATTTTTTGAATTAATCCAATACGGAAGAATACAAGTAATAATGATGATTAAGGCTAGAACACCAAAAACAACAATACGTTTAAATAGATTTAGGAAACTCGCAAAAAACAGTTTAAAAGTTATGGCTTTGTAACTGTTTGTCGCTGCTTTAGCATGATCCATTATTGCCATACCAATTAACGGAAAGATAAAAAACACCATTCCAAATATTGGTGTAACATGATGTGAGGTTACAGTTACAGCAACAAGTGATAACGAAGTACATAAGTACCAAAGTTTTCCAGTTCGTAACCAAAGGTATATTTCAGGTAAGGCATGCATTAATACAGAAATACCTACAATGCTAGGTAGTTGACCAAAAATATGTAAGGTTTCTACAAAAGATGAAGAAAATACACATAATATTGCTGCATATCCAGCGACATTTCGATTGCCACTAATTAATAATGAAAAGCGATAAACACCTGTTATAAATAATACAATAGCAATTAAGGCAACTGTGAATAATCCAAATTTTAATCCACCAACCAATGACAGTAATGCAATAGATTGGTGCACTAAAGGAGGATAGCTCATTACTGTAAATCCAGTATACCATTTAAAGCTCCAAGGTTCAAACCAACTAGAAGCATAGTGCTCTGCAAAAAACAAATGTATTAAGGCATCATAAGTGGTTTCAAGTGTAAAGAAGATAGAACTACCATGAAATGCCAACCCTAAAAGTAAGGCTGCTATTAAATATTTGTTCGTGGTTTCTTTCATTTATAATCGGTTATTATTAGATGTTGTAAAGATATAGAATATCAAAAGTCAGGCAATTATCATTCGTCTACAGCAAACAACCATTCGTCTACACGAATGGAGAAGTCAACTAAAATTGGATTTTTTGAAGGTTAAGCCCACTACTTTTGAGGTATCAAAATTAAAAATTTAAGTCATGAAAATCTTAGCAATAGACGACCAGCAGTTAGTTTTATTACCACTAAAAAAACGATTAACAGAATTAGGATATGAAGTTAGAATTGAAACTGATGCAGCCAGAGGAATGGAGCTTGTTTCAAATTTTAATCCTGATTTGGTCATCGTAGATATTAATATGCCAGTGATTTCTGGATTGGATATTGTGAAGCATATAAGAGCTATTGAAACTAAACATATTCCAGTAATGGTTTTATCAGGAAACACTCAAGATGTTACTATTTCTAAAGGTTTTGAGCTAGGTGTAGACGAATACATGAAAAAACCATTAAGTTTAAATGAAATATGTACACGTGTTAAAAAACTTATTGGTTCTCCTGCTCAGGCTAATGAGGTTCAGGCTACAGATGTTATGATTCAACAACGTTGTGTTGGAGTAGTAATCCCTTGTTATAATGAAGAAGAACGTTTAAAAAGTAAAGCATTTTTGGATTTTGTTGAAAAACATTCAGGGTATCATTTGTGTTTTGTAAATGATGGAAGCAAAGACAATACTTTAAATGTCTTGTATGAACTTCAGAAAGGAAGAACAGATTACATTACAGTGTATAACTGTGAGAAAAATGGAGGTAAAGCTGAAGCTGTAAGACGTGGTATGCTACACATGGCCAAAAAACAAGATCTCGACTATATTGGATTTTTAGATGCTGATCTTTCAACAGATTTAGCTGATTTTGATGATTTAGTAACAACAATTGAAAATTCGGAATTTAAGATCGTAAGTGGTTCAAGAATTTCTCGAATGGGAGCCAATATCACTAAAGAGTCTGCTAGAAAGCTCATAAGCTTAAGCATCAATTTTATCATCCGTAAGATTTTATCAATGGATTTCAAAGACACGCAGTGTGGTGCTAAGATTTTTCATAAAGACATCATTCCTGTGGCTTTTAATGAAGCATTTGTTACCCAATGGATTTTTGATGTAGAAATCTTTAAACGCGTGACAAAAAAGTACGGCTTAAAACAAGCTAAAGCCATGCTTTGCGAGCAACCTTTAAAACGTTGGATTCATGCCGATGGTTCTAAACTGTCTATGAAGGATTCTATAAAGATTATTATGCAACTTGGGGAAATTGCTTGGGTGTATCGAAACAAAAAGACAATAAATAATGACATGGTAGAGCCTGTGGCTAGTCTTGTTAAAACCTACTAAAATTGCATGAAAACAGGAGTCATTATTTTATTTCATAATTACGAAAACGAATTGGAACCTAAAGTACTAATTGAACAGATTCAACAATTGGATACTATACCCATTTGCTTGGTAAACAATGAAAGTAAAGACAACACCTACGATATCGTAAAAGATATTAGAGACCATTGTCCTAATGTTTCGGTTGTAAACATTAAAAAATTTAAATCAGACTTATCGGCAATTCGTGCAGGAGCAAGATATCTATTGAGTGCAAGAAAATTAAAAACTCTTGGGTATATCAATACCAATCTAATTCCAGTCGATTTTGGACTTGCACATTTATTTGAAGATGTAATTTCTTATCGAGAGCAATTATTCAAGTCTAGACTACCGTTATTAAAACCAAATAATACAAACATTCGAAATCAGTTGTTTTCAATAATTGACGAGTTGCATCGACTAGAAGCTGTTTAATATCACTAAAAACTTAAAACAAATGAATATTTATCCACTAAAGTTTAACCCTATATTAAAAGAAAAAGTCTGGGGAGGTCAAAAGTTAAAACACAAACTAGGAAAAGTAACCAAGTCTAATCATATAGGTGAGAGTTGGGAAATTTCGGGTGTGAAAGGGAATGTGTCCTCTGTGAGTAACGGTGTGTACAAAGGAAAATCTTTACAAGAGTTGCTTGAGCATTATAAACACGATTTTGTTGGCATGCATACTTATAAACGATTTGGGAATGAGTTTCCTTTATTGATTAAATACTTAGATGCGCAAACTAATTTATCGGTTCAAGTACATCCAGATGATAAAATGGCGAAACACTATCATGATTCGTTTGGCAAAACTGAGATGTGGTACATTATGGATGCTGATAAAGATTCTGAGATTGTACTAGGTATGAATGAAACGTATCAGCTTCAACCAGATGTTTTACACCATGTTAATGCAGATAATGTTGCTTCTGTTTTTAATAAAAGACCTGTTGCTAAAGGTGAAAGTTATTTCATTCCTGCAGGTAAAGTGCATGCCATAGGAGCTGGAGTTTTAGCTGCAGAGATTCAGCAAACTTCTGATGTGACATACAGAGTTTATGATTGGGATAGAATTGATGCAAATGGAAATACCAGAGAGTTGCATACTGATTTGGCAGTGAAGGCTATAAAGCCGTCAGAAAATCTAATCAACTCAAGTTTTAATCTTGAGGCGAATGATAAAGCTAACCTTGTTGCTTCAGAGTTTTTTGTAACCAATATTGTAGCTGTTTCAGAAGTAAAAACAATGAATTATTGTGCACTTGATTCTTTTGTGATTTATATGTGTGTTGAAGGTGCTGTTGAGATTCAGGTTGGAGACCAAGTTTCGGAAGTATTAAAAATAGGTGAAACGGCTTTAATTCCTGCTCAAGCCAAGGAGGTTATACTTAAAGGAGGAGGGTCTAAAGTTTTAGAAGTATATCTGGATCATAACTAAAAATATAGTAGTAACCTCTAAGGTTTTATGCTATAAGTATACAACGCAATTCCTATATTTGTGCTATTATAAATTACAACTTTATGAGTGTTTTACAAACCTTAATAGAACGAAGCAATAATAGCTGTGAATTATGCGGAGCAACTAACGATTTATCTCAATATACTATTCCACCTTCTTTAAACGAAAATGTTGCTAACGATGTATTAGTATGCAAAACTTGCAAAGATCAAATTGAAGGCAATGTAGATATGAATCCTAATCATTGGAGATGTTTAAATGATAGTATGTGGAGTGAACATGTGGCTGTTCAAATTATGGCTTGGCGAATGCTACAACGTCTTAGAAACGAAGGTTGGCCAAAAGATTTATTAGACATGATGTATTTAGATGATGATGCTTTAGCTTTAGCTAGAGCCACTGGTGAGCATGAAGATGAAGCGAATAAAATTATTCATCGCGATGTAAATGGTGTGATTTTACAATCTGGAGATGCTGTGGTGTTGGTGAAAGATTTAAAAGTAAAAGGCTCTAGTATGGTTGCTAAACAAGGTACAGCTGTTAGAAATATTAGATTAGATCGTGATAATGCTGAATACATTGAAGGTAAAGTAGGTGCACAACAAATTGTAATCATTACTAAGTACGTAAAGAAACTATAACAATGTTACAGATACGACCAACGTGTGAGCATTGTAACAAAGCCTTACCATTTGATGCTGAAGATGCCATGATCTGCACTTTTGAATGTACGTTTTGTAAAGATTGTGTTGATAATCTTCTAAATCAAGTTTGCCCAAATTGTGGAGGTGGTTTTGAAAAACGACCAATTAGACCCAAGCAGTTGTTGAAAAAATATCCTGTTTCAAACACTATAATTCATAAACCTGTTGACCTTAAAAAACATCAAGAACGTTTAAATAAAAATTAAGTTCATGTCATACTTTAAATATCTAGTAGTTGTTGTGATATTCGGATTTTTCTCTTGTCAAGAGGAAGTGAAAGAGATTTCTGCTTCTGAAGCATTACAAACCATCATTACAAATTATCAAGAGCATGAAGGTTATGATAAAAACGACTATCCTTTAGGCGATTACTCGGAAACCTATTACAAATCTGAAGCCGAATTTGCTCAAAGTACTTTAGAAGAACTTTCAACTATTAATACTGAAACTTTAACAGAAACCGAACACATTTCATTTACACTTTTAAAATTTGTACTACAAGATCAAATCGATTTTTATGAATTTGAAGGCTACTTAAATCCATTGTTATCTGATACTGGATTTCATACCAATTTAACTTATGAGGTTAGACCATTAACTAATTATTGGCAAACACGAGAATATTTAAAAAAACTAAATGCCATACCAGAATTTGTCAATCAAAATTTGGTGCATTTAAGAGCAGGACTTGACAAAGGAGTTTCTCAACCCAAAATTATTTTTAAGGGTTACGAATCAACTTACGATACACATATTGTCGAAAATGTTGAAGACAGTTATTACTACTCGCCATTTAAAAATCTTCCAAGTGATTTAAGTGAAACTCAAAAAGATTCCGTTTTAACTGCTGCAAAAATAGCTATTGAAACTAATGTTATACCACAATTTAAACGCATTAAAACATTCTTTGAAACCGAATATTTTCCGAAGACAAGAACCACTTTAGGCGTGTCTGAAACACCAAATGGAGCTGCGTACTATCAAAATAGAATTAATTTTTACACCACAAGTACGCAATATACAGCCGACGATATTCATCAAATTGGTTTAAGTGAAGTGGCAAGAATTAAGGCAGAAATGAAAACCATAATTAAGGATTTAAATTTTAAAGGAAGCTTTGAAGATTTTTTTCATTTTCTAAGAACAGATAAACAGTTTTATGCCGAAACTCCTGAAGAGTTATTAATGATTGCTCGTGATATGGCAAAACGCGCAGATGCTCAACTGCCAAGATTCTTTAAAACCTTACCAAGAAAGCCTTATGGTGTTGCTCCAGTTCCAGATGCTATTGCTCCAAAGTACACAACAGGTCGTTATATTGGCACAACAAAGGAAAGTACAGATCCTGGTTATTATTGGGTAAATACTTATGATTTGCCTAGTAGAACATTATATACAATGCCAGCGTTAACAGTTCATGAGGCAGTTCCTGGTCATCATTTGCAAGGGAGTTTAAATAACGAGCTTGGAGATAGTATTCCGAATTTTAGAAAAAATCTGTATTTATCGGCTTATGGTGAAGGTTGGGGTTTGTATAGTGAGTTTCTTGCCGAAGAAATGGGAATGTATACCACACCTTATGAGCAGTTTGGAAAATTAACTTACGAAATGTGGCGAGCATGTCGATTGGTTGTAGATACTGGAATCCATGCTAAAGGCTGGACACGTGAGCAAGTTGTAGATTATATGACTTCTAATACAGCGTTATCGCTTCATGAGATAAATACCGAAACCGATCGTTATATTTCTTGGCCTGGACAAGCATTATCGTATAAAATAGGAGAATTAAAAATTAGAGAACTTCGGAAAAGAGCTGAAACGACTTTAGGTTCAAAGTTTGACATTAGAGCATTTCATGATGTGATTTTAAATCAAGGCACTGTAACACTTTCTATTCTTGAAAATAGAATTGATAATTACATTACTAAAACAAAAGAAGAATGATGTTTTAAGTTCTTGTTAGTGTGTATTTTATCGGATAAAAAATGTCATTCATAATAGAAATCTAACCAATGATACATTTGGTCGAAAAAATAGCATAGTCATTATATAATTTTAGATATTTAGCTTATAAATCATTGATTTATAGCGCCAAAATTAACTGAGATTAACCTTAATTATGCTGTTATTATGGAATTAGAAATTACACACTCAAACAACTTTTTTAAAGTAAAAGGATCTTTAGATAGACATAATATTCATGTGTTTAAAACACAATTCAGAAACATTTTTGAAAAATCTAATGCTATTACAATTAGTATTGAAGATTTAAAAAGTATTGATAGGTATGGTGTTACTGCAATTGCTCAACTACATAACGAATCTATAATAAAACAAAAACGTTTATCAATTATTGGTTTAGGATGTCAAGAATTGTTTAACCATTTCAAAACTAAAGAGCAGCAATCTACAGCAGCTTAAGCTATTACAATGCATTTTTTTGATGCTTAAAAAAGGCATCAGCTTGAAGTTGCATTAGCTCTCTTGCTTTTTTACGCTTATAAGTATAAAGTTCATTTTCTTCAGCAATATCACTATAGATTTTGTTGTTAAGTATTTGGTCTGTCTTTAACAATATTTTGCGTTCGTTTACTTTTTGTTCAACCCAAGTTTTTACAGCAGTTTCTGCATCTTCTAATTTGTAATCGTATTCACCTTTAGGCGATAAGAGTTTCGCAAATATTGGAGACGTTTCAATAGCTAAAAACAACAATAAAATGAATAATGAAGGCAGCCAAGGTAATTCACCTAAAGCATTAACACGAGCCATTAACCCATCAAATCCATCTATAATTGGTTGAGAAGTGTCAACTTGAGCATCATAATCGCTTTTTAATTGAGCAATCTGATTTTCAATCGATGCAATTTTAGCTTTATTATCTGTTTTAAGTTGTTGTAATTCGGTTAAAGCAGCATCATGCTTTTCTCTTTTTTCTTTGTAAACAGGACCTTTACCTAAAAGCTTTGTTCCAGCAGTACCTTCAGCTTCAGAAATGTAAGTGTCATAAAGTGCATTTACTTCAGTTGCTTTAGTGTCAATTTGAGATTGTAAACGTATAATGTCATTTTCTAAGGCTTCTACATTTGGAGTAAACTGTTGTGCAATTTGCGTTTTGTTTGCTAAGGTAAGATCGTTCTTTTGCTCAAGTAGGACTTGATTGATTTCCTTTTCAAAAATCTTTAATTCTAAAGGTTTAGAAATGACTACAGCAATAATTACTGCAAGTAGTAATCGAGGAGAGGCTTGAATAATTTCGTCAATAATACTATCACGTTTTTTAATTGTAGATACAATAAATCGGTCTAAATTAAAAATGAGTAATCCCCAAACAAAACCGAAAGCGACAGCAGCAAACAGGTTGTCAAAAACTGTATAAAGCGCATAGCTGCAAGCGATAAATGCCATTACAGCAGTGAAAAATACAGTTGCTCCAATACCAGCAAATTTGTTTTGTTCGCGAATAGAACAGTTGGCTAGAATATCTGTGTCTGAACCCGAACAGATGATGAAGAATTTTTTTAACATGATTGATTTGATTTTGATTGATACTTCGACTGTGTTTAGCACAGGTTGTCTATTAGAACGTTAGAAAACTAGTTTTGTTACATTATTTAATGAAAAAGACTCGTGATACTTAACTTAGTATCACGAGTCTTCGGTAAATTCTATTGTTAAGGGAATGCCTATTTGCCTAGCCTTTATAACCAATAAGAGGTTTCCTTTTAGACAAGTATATAATGTTTTGTTTAGTATTATGTTCTATACCTAATCTAATATGAATCTTTGGATTGTTTTTAGCAATGCGAATGGCTCTGTTTCGCGTAATGGTTTTTCCGTTATAACAAAACCTTAAAGACATGTCTTTAGTCATTTCTGTGATAAAACCTAGTTTAGACTTAGACTCATCTAATTTGGTTTTAATTTCTTTCGATTTAGTTAATTGATTTTCTTTCGATTTAACTTTAGAGACTTCTTTAAGAGTTTTGTTTTTAGTTGTTTTAGGGGATTTTGTCTTTTTTTGTTTTACTTCAATTTTAACCGGTTTTGGTGCCTTTGAAGGTGCAGGTATATTCACTTGACCATTTAAATTTGGTTTGTTATTTTTAAATTGTGCGACAACTTTACCATCTGAATAGACTTTAGTAATGTACTGTCCTGGTATAACATCAGATGCATTTACTTGTGAATTGCTTAATACTTTTCCGGTCTTTGAAACTTCATAACCTTTTCTATTGTAATACTTTATTTCATTATTCGTTTTTACAAAATAATGAGGTATTCCATTAATTTTTATAAAACCTGTTTTTACAAGATTGTCTTTTTTTACAGTATGAATTTTCTGATTATGCTGTTTTTCATAATCATCAATTACAGCTTGCATTTTTTTACGTTGTTCAGACGTGGCATTTTTTGGTATTGGAGGAGGTGGAGGAGGAGGTGGGAAATTAGGCCATGGCTCGGCATTGTTCCGTTGTATCACAGACATTAAATTGTGATAGATATGTTCAAAATGGTCAATATCTTTCTTTTTGATAATCGGATAAGTACTAAAGTCATTTGTAGCTTTAGCTTTTTTCATTGCCATATTGATTTTTTTTGCCCAAATATTATATTCAGTGACTTGTTCTTGTGTTGCACCTTCTTGTGTTTTATTTTTTTTAGAAATGACACAAACTGAAAATGTCTTTAAACCTTGTTCTCGTAAGAACCCTTGAATACGCTTACTTATTGAAGTTATAAGTGTTTTTTCGGTATTGAGTGATGTTGTGATAGAGACATTCATGTCATTTTCTATAGGATACAACGATGAGAGGTCTTGAATCGTAATGATTTTATCATCATAGAGTAAATCTCCTTTTTCATTTAAATACAAATCAATTTCAGCATTTTGTATGGATGTGCGACTTTTGCTATTGTCATTTAAAGATGAATTTTGCTGAGATGCTTCACCTTGTAATGTAGATTTATTGACTTCTTTTTCTACCTGTATTTTTTCGCTAAAGCTATACAACGTAAAGGCAATTAATGGAAATAAAAGCAAACTTTTTAACCAAATAGATGTTTTTGATGTTTGTGTTTTCATAACTGTAAAACGTTTTTTGATGGATGAATAATTGATGGCATTTGCCAATTGATTGTTGTTAGCTTTTGATGAGAAAGCTAGTATTGTGTTTTGGTACTTTGAAGCTAGAATGCCTTGTTTTAAAACTTCAGAATCTGCTAGAAATTCGTGATTAAGCTTGATGTCTTTTTTTATCAAATAAATTAAAGGGTTAAACCAAAATAAGATTTGTAGTAATTCAATAAAAATAATATCTAAACTGTGCTTTTGCTTAGCATGCGTTTGTTCATGAAGAATAACTTCTTTAGGAATCTCATTATTTTCAAACTTTGATTTATTAAAAAATAGATAGTGTAAAAATGTATGTGGAACCGATAGATTCTCGATTAAAACATTAATGAATCTACCATTTTTTTGTATAGGATTTTGATGTATTCTAGAAAAAATTCGTTTAAGATTTAAGCTAAACTTCACAAAAAAGAAGAAAGTACCTAAACTATATATAATTGCAAAAACTAAAGGGAAATAGTTAGCTTTTTCCTCAATAGAAACTACATCATTGGTAATGATATGATTTGTCGTAGGTATTGTTTGATGCTCCGTAAATGTTGGCTCAATATATTCTGTAAATGTGATTAAAGGGATTATGAATGCAAGACCAAATGTGGCTAATAAGTAAAAACGTTTAAGCTTATGAATGCTTGTTCTTTCTAAAACCAATTTATAGAACAACATAAAAATGGCAAGACAAACGCTAGATTTTAATATATAAATTAACATAACTACTTGTTTTTTATTTCGTTGTCAATCAAGGCTTTTAAATCTTCCAATTCTTCTTTAGTTAAATTGGTTTCTTTAGTAAAAAAAGAGGCAAACTGACTGGCACTGTCATCAAAAAATGTCTTAATTAGTGAGTTGACATGTTTAGAAAAATAATCCTTTTTCTTTACCAGTGGTTTGTATTCTCTTGATTTTCCGTAGAGTTTATAAGTTACAAATCCTTTATCTATCATTCGTTTTAAAAGTGTTGCAACAGTAGTTGTAGCTGGTTTGGGTTCTGGATATGCTTCAAGTAAATCTTTCATGAAAGCTTTTTCAAGTTTCCATAAATGTTGCATGAGTTGTTCTTCGGTTTTTGAGAGTTGCATATTTCTACATATTTAGAGTGTACTCTACAAATGTAGAATAAAAAATTGAATTTACAAATTCTTCAATTAGCAATGTTCTTAAAATCCATTATATTTGATGAAATTAAGAGAAAATTTGCCCACAATGAAAACCTTTAAAACTACCATTTTATGTCTGTTTGCTTGCGTATATTCCTCGTATGCACAATCTGTTCAAGATATAATTGATGAAGTTAATGTTGATACATTGAATCTAATTGTTAGAGAGTTTTCTGGAGATATTAGCACAGTAGTTGACGGAAATACTGTTACCATAATTAATAGACAACAATCTAATAATGATTTAGCTGCCGATTATTTAGTACAAAAGTTCGAAAGTCTAGATAATATAACCATTACAGATCAAGCATTTAATAGTAATGGTAGAAACATTATAGCAACACAATTAGGAAAAACCAATCCAAATAATATTTATATCATTTGCGCACATTATGATTCGGTTGCAGATTACTGTGCCGATGATAATGCAACAGGCACAGCAGCAGTATTAGAAGCTGCTCGAATACTTTCTACACAATGCTTAGATAATACAATTGTGTATGCGCTTTGGGATGAAGAAGAAATAGGGTTGAACGGATCGTCGTTTTATGCCAATCAAGCGTTTAATAATGGTGATAATATACTTGGTGTTTTAAATTTAGACATGATTGGTTATGATAGTGATCCTCAAGGTCAATCTGGCGATAATGAGTTTGATATAGATTATATAAATGTCGCTAATTCTTCTGGAATGAAAGATGATATCATAAACGTTTTAAATTCGTATACATTTGATTTAAGCGCAATTGAAGTCAATCCAGGAACGACCAATAGTGATCATGCTAGTTTTTGGTTTGTAGGTAATTTTCCTAATGATGCTTACTCTGCGGTCTTGCTTGGTGAATCTTGGGAAACTAACGATCAGACACCTTTTTATCATTCTTCGGGAGATCGTTATAGTACTTTAGACTTGCCTTATTTTCATGAGTTGACCAAATTAGTAACTGCATATATGGCAACTGTTGGAGGCTTAATTGATGTTGATAATGGTATCACACAAACCGTAACAACTTTAACTGCTAATCAAGCTTCAGCGTCATATCAATGGATTAATTGCGATACAGATTTACCAATATCTGGAGCAACATCACAATCATACATTCCAACAGTTAATGGTAGTTATGCTGTAGAAATCACTTCAGGATCATGCACTGAGTTAAGTCAATGTATTGAGTTTAGTACATTAGGTTTGGACGCGTTTTTAGCTTCTGAAGTAAGTGTATTTCCGAATCCTGTAAAGACAAATCTCAATGTTGCAATAAGCAATAATACAGAAGCAATTGCTTTAGATTTATTTGACGTCTCAGGAAAATTAATTTCGCAAAAACGTATTACAAACAAAGAAAACATGTTTTTACAAATGAAAAACATGTCTTCAGGTATTTATTTCTTAAAAGTATCCTCTTCAGAAAAATCTGGAGCGTATAAAATTGTAAAAGAATAGTATTCTTTATTTACTCAACTCTGTAAAATATTTATAAAATAGAGGAATGGTTTCAATACCTTTAAAATAATTCCAAACACCAAAATGTTCGTTAGGTGAATGAATAGCATCGCTATTCAATCCAAATCCCATTAAGATTGTTTTGCTTTTTAATTCTTCTTCAAAAAGAGAGACAATAGGAATACTTCCTCCACTTCTTTGAGGTATAGGAGTTTTTCCAAAAGTATCCTGATACGCTTTTGAAGCAGCTTGATATCCAATACTGTCGATTGGAGTTACATAGCCTTGTCCACCATGATGAGGAGTAACTTTTACTTTGACACCAGCAGGAGCAATGTTTTCAAAATGTGTTTTAAATAATTCAGTTATGTTCTCCCAATCTTGATTAGGAACCAATCGCATAGAAATTTTTGCATAGGCTTTACTAGCAATGACTGTTTTAGCACCTTCGCCAATGTATCCACCCCAAATTCCGTTGACATCGAGAGTAGGTCTTATCGAATTTCTTTCGTTTGTAGTATAACCTTTTTCGCCATATACAGCATCAATATCTAATGCTTTTTTATATTCATCAAGAGAAAATGGTGCTTTTGCCATTTCGGCTCTTTCTTCATCAGAAAGGTTTTCAACGTTATCGTAAAACCCAGGAATTGTAATGTGATTATTGTCATCATGAAGGGAAGCAATCATCTTTGTTAAAATGTTAATTGGGTTGGCAACTGCGCCTCCATACAATCCAGAATGTAAATCTCTGTTAGGGCCTGTGACTTCAACTTCAACATAGCTTAAACCTCTTAATCCTGTAGTAATTGAAGGAACATCTTTTGCAATCATTCCTGTATCTGAAATCAATATCACATCATTTTTGAGTTTTTCCTGATTGTTTTTTACAAATGTTGAAAGATTAACACTGCCAACTTCCTCTTCGCCTTCAATCATAAATTTTACATTACAAGGGAGTTGGTCTGTTTTAGTCATAAATTCCATAGCTTTCACGTGCATATACATTTGACCTTTATCATCGCAAGCACCACGAGCAAAAATGGCACCTTCAGGATGAATGTCTGTTTTTTTGATAACAGGTTCATAAGGAGGCGAATGCCATAACTCTAACGGATCGGCTGGTTGCACATCATAATGACCATAAACCAAAACTGTTGGAAGAGATTCATCAATAATTTTTTCGCCATATACAATAGGAAATCCATCAGTTTCACAAATTTCAGCATGATCACATCCTGCTTCTAATAAACGTTGTTTAATTACTTCAGAAGTTTTAAAAACATGATCTTTAAAGGCAGGATCAGCACTAACCGAAGGAATTTTAAGAAGGTCTAACAGTTCATTTAAAAATTGATCTTTATGATCGTTGATATAGGATTGAATATTTTGCATGAGTATGTTTTTTGATTATTTCAAAAGTACAAAAATTGATATCGTTTTTTTAGTAATTAAAGTTATTTGAATATTGAAACTATTGTTTATATTTGCATCCCAATAATAATTGGAAAGTTGCGGGCGTGGTGGAATTGGTAGACACGCTAGACTTAGGATCTAGTGCCGCGAGGTGTGCGAGTTCGAGTCTCGCCGCCCGCACGAAAAATTTAAAAGCTGACTCTTTTGAGTTGGCTTTTTTTTGTTTGAATATAGTACTTAGATTTTTTGTGAGATGAGAAGTCTATTTTAAGTAGTCGTAGGGAGTCTTGCCGTTCGCATAAAAAAACTCATAAAAAACAATAAGAGCTTTTTTATGTATTACTCTATAATGATTTTTGCATAGTTGCTATTTATTGAATTAATAAATATAAAGTTTGTATTGCTTGTTGTGTTGAGTAAAAAATGGTTTAAAGTGTTTAAAATTTAAAGTGTCTGTTTTAGATCTTAAAGACTAAGTGTTTATTCTCATTTTCGTAACATTTTTGCTGTAAGTTAGTCTAAGTTATAGCGACTAATTTTTTAATTTTGTAACTTTATAAGTTCAGTACATCAACCATGAATGATTTAAACGATAATCTTGAATCTCCTTTTAAACTCCTAGTGAGTTTTAATAAACTCTTAAATCATTATGAAGATTTAGCTAAAAGTGATGACGAATTTCAAGCAGCTAAAGCCAAACGCGTTTTAAAAACAGCATCTGCTTATCCGATATTAAGAGAAGGGTTTAGCGAGGTTTCAATTTTAGAAGAACGCAAAAAAGAGATTGGAATTATTCTTCAAGATTCTTTTAGTCCTGTGTTGACTAAAAATGAAATTAAAACTGCTTCTGTACCATTTCATAATCTAATCTTTAATTCTTCCGAACGTTTTAAAACTATTTTACAAGAAGCTGGTGATGATTTTGAATTGAAGATCAAAAACATGCCCGAAGATGATAAATATATTATTGCGTGTACTATAATTTTGGCATTTTGTTATGGATATAATATAAATTTTAAACGTCCATTTTATTACGAAATTCCCAATGCAAATGGTATAATGCAGTATTATAAAATATTGTATAATGCCGATTTTACCGAAATTGTTCCAACAAAAGATGCACCTAAAATTACTCAAGATGATGTTGATGAACTTTTAGATAATTTTGAAAATATTGATTTGTGGAAAACTAAGTTTCCAAAAGATAGCTATCTCTTTAAAGGATTTGTAATCTCAAATATTTTTAATGTGACCGATGACCAATCCATTTCAAATATTAAAACGACTTTAATTGGAGAAGATAAAAGAAAAAATGAAGGTTTTATGGAAAATTTTCATGCTATCTTTCAATCGCTTCTCGGTTTAAAAGATATTAAAGTCGGGTTTTCCATTTATAATAAAGAAGATGGTATTTTTGAGCGAGTTTATGGTGTTGGTATGCATAGTTTTTTATTGAACGATAAAGAAACAGCCAATTGTGTTGATGCATTATGTGAGTGGTCATATAATAGATTATTACATGAGAAAAAATATTTTTCGGTTTCTGATGTCGACCAAATGCTAAAAAAAGCTGAATGCAAAGCGCCACATATAGAAACTTTAAGTGCTCAAGGGATTAAAAGTGCCATTTTTGCTCCTATTGCTAATGATGAAGGCTTAATGGGAATTTTAGAAATTGTATCAGAAAAACCAAAAGTGCTTAATAGTATTAATGCTAACAAGTTAGAAGATGTTATGCCATTTCTTGTTTCGGCTGTAGAGCGTTCTAAAAGCGAAGAAGAAACTATAATTGAATCAATTATTCAAAAAGAGTGTACATCAATTCATCCTAGTGTGTATTGGAGATTTGTTAAAGAAGCAAGGCATTTTATCAAAGATCAACTTAATGGCAAAGATTCGAGTTTTAACAAAATAGCGTTTGAGAATATTTATCCCTTATATGGTCAAATTGATATTAAAGGATCTTCTGAAGCTCGAAACTCAGCAACAAGAAAAGATTTGACACTTCAGTTAAATGCAATAAAATCTATTGTTGAACAGGCTTTTCAAATAGAGAATCTTCCAATTTATGAGCAGTTTTTATTTCAAATAAACACCTATTTAGAAAGATTAAAAACGAATTTTCAAGTAGATAGCGAACAACAAATTTCGACATTTATCAAACAAGATATCGATCCAGTTTTAGAACATTTAAAATCGACAGATATTTTGCAAGATGAAGTGCAATCTTATTTTGAGAGTATCGACAAAAAAGTGGAAGTTTTATACCATCACAGAAAAGATTACGACGACACAATCGCTTTAGTGAATAAAGAAATGGCTGCACTTTTAGATAAAAAGCAAGTCGACGCTCAAGCTATGTATCCTCATTATTTTGAACGGTTTAAAACCGACGGCGTTGAACACAACATGTATATAGGTGAATCGATTACTAAGGAAGATAGTTTTAACCCAATCTATTTATACAACCTTAGGTTATGGCAGCTTCAGGTCATGATTGAAATGGAAAACGCTTTCTATTTAATGCAATCGGAGTTTCCAGTAAAATTAGATGTGGCTTCAATGTTATTAGTCTTTAATCAGCCTCTATCTATAAGTTTTAGAATGGACGAAAAACAATTTGATGTTGATGGTACTTATAATGCTAGATATGAAATTGTTAAAAAGCGCGTAGATAAAGCTTATATTAAAGGAACAACAGAACGCGTCACTCAAAAAGGGAAAATAAGTATTGTGTATTCTCAAAAAGAAGACGAAAAGGAATATTTACGTTACATTAAATTTTTACAATCTAAAAAGTATTTAGATAACGATGTAGAAATTGTAGAGCTGCAAGATCTTCAAGCTGTAACAGGTTTAAAAGCTATTAGAGTAAGCGTGTTGTATCATAAAAAAAATAATGATAAGGAGTTTTATACCTATGACGATTTAATGAAAGAACTTAATGTTTAAGGGTTTATACATTTGCTCCTGAAAACTGAAAAGCTATAGCAAAAGCTATTACGCTAATTACGATGCCAATCATAAATACAGTGTAAGTCGTTCTTAATAAACTATACTTCCTATTGAGAACTAAACCTAAAAAATATAAATCTTTGGTAAGAGACGTGTAAAGGTAATCTCTATCTTGCATCATTTCGTGCATTGCCCATTCAAATTCATCGAGTTTCATTTTGTGAAAATTTCCAAAAAATAAAAGATTCACTTTTTTATTGGCAACATCTTCTTTAGTAAACTTCCCTTGTGTCACGTTTGGTCGTGTTGCAAGTACAGATAAAACAATAGAAACTACAGTAAACAATGCAAAAATGGCTGTTGGCCAAATTAAATAGTAATTTGAAGGGTTGTCTAATTTTGAAACGAGATTTGATAGTACTAATGAAATAATAATGGCATTTACAGATAATAAGATATTAGCTTTAGTATCGGCAATATCACTTAACGTAATATGATTTCTTAACGCAACTCTAAACATCGTTTCTATACCACGTTCTGGTAATTCTAATTTATCTTTTTTAAACTGCAACTCCGCTTTTTTTTGTTTTAGCTTTTTTGAGTTTTCTACAATTTTATTCTGGTTTTGTAATAGGGTTGCTAAGTTTTTTCCTTTTCGCTTTTCCCACTTTGAAGCAGCTTGATCTGAATAGAATGTATGATGCGTAAAAAAGGCAATATTTTCTTCTAACCATTGAGATTTTGAAACTTTTTTCCCTAAAGTTAATTCCCATTCTTTACGTAATAGCGAAGCATAACTTTCATAGTTTTTACTAGAAATATGTGCGCAATCTGCATCTCTAATAAGACCTTCTAAAATGGTTTTAGGCTTGCATTGTTTTTGAGTCGCTAATATAATTTCAGAAACCTTTTGTATAGTATCTTCAGAAGCGTTTTCAGATTTTAAAAATGTCGAAGCTATATTTGCACTTTCCTGTTCATGACCTTCAATGGTTTTTGTAAATCCTGTATCATGAAACCAAGCAGCTAATATTAATTGCTCTTTTTCAGTATCGCTTAATGCACTTTCTTCAATAAGTTCTTGTAAGTTTTCTACAACTCTTTGTGTATGAGCAATATTGTGATATACAAATGTGGTGTCTAAATTCTCATTGAGATAATGGGTTACAAATTGTTCGGCTTTGGTTATAAGAGCACTCATATTGATTTCATTTTAAGTAAAAATACTAAACTTTAATTAATGTAAAATAGACACTTTTATTTGTCGTAAATTTATAAAATGCTTTCAAAAGCTTATAAAGATGAAAGATGTAAGTATTTGAGTTTTATTTCGACTATATTTTGGTTGAAAAAGCATATATTAATTTAAAACAGAAAGGAACAATGTTATGCTTACTTGGAAAGATGTAATCAACTTTTCCGTTAACGGAAATCCTACTCCAAATCAACGAGTAGAAAAGTCTGAAGCCGAATGGCAAGCGCTACTTACTCCTGAGCAATTTCGAATTACAAGACTAAAAGGTACAGAACGACCACATAGTGGAGCTTTATGTAGTATTTATGACCAAGGACAATACAATTGCATTTGCTGTAATACGCCTTTGTTTGATTCTACAATTAAGTTTAGTTCTGGTACTGGTTGGCCTAGTTTTACACAACCTATTAAAGAAAACGCAATTAAATATGAAAAAGATGTGTCTTTTGGAATGGTTCGCGTAGAAGTCATGTGCAATACTTGTGATGCACATTTAGGTCATGTATTTCCTGATGGTCCAGAACCTAGTGGATTGCGTTATTGCATTAATTCTGAATCTATGCAACTCGAAAAGGAGGTGACTATGACAACTAAAAATATTCAAGTCGCTACTTTTGGAGGTGGCTGTTTTTGGTGCACAGAAGCTGTGTTTCAAGAAGTGAAAGGTGTTGAAAAAGTTGTGTCTGGTTATTCAGGAGGAACAGTTCCTGGTCATCCAACGTATCGTGAAATATGTTCTGGGTTAACAGGTCATGCCGAAGTGGTTCAAGTTACTTTTGATGCTAATATCGTTTCATTTGAAGATTTAGCAATCATCTTTATGACCACTCATGATCCTACAACCTTAAATAGACAAGGCGCAGATACAGGAACTCAATATCGTTCGGTGATTTTTTATCACGATTCAAAACAAAAGGAAGTTTCCGAAACTATTATTAAAGAATTACAACACTATTACGACAATCCGATTGTTACTGAAATTACAAGGTTTGATGTTTTTTATGAAGCGACTAAAGATCACCAAAATTATTACAGAAGTAATCAAGACAGTGGTTATTGCAATTTTGTAATTACACCTAAATTGGCAAAACTTCGAAAAATGCATTCAAGTAAATTAAAATAATTAAAAAGAAAGGAGACATAAATCATGTCAAATCTAGCACAAGAAAAATCATATAAAACTCAATATTATATATCGTTTTTTGAAAATTTAAATTTAGAATATATGTTTCTGGATGTGGAAAAATATTCAAAATTTGAAGAAGAATTACGTAACTTATACAGCAATAGAAAGCTTAATTTTCCTACCATTGTAATTGGAACGAAGAAATTAAGAAATCCATCAGAAAAAGAGTTGCTTAAGTGGCTTAATAAATACTTATGAAACTGAATATTAAACATACTTTTACTAACGAATTACCAGCAGATTCAGTTTTAGATAACTATACAAGACAGGTTAAAGAAGCGTGTTATTCTTTTGTAAATCCAATACAAACCAAAGCACCTAAACTGATACATGTTTCAGAAGATATGGCTTCAAATTTAGGGATTTCTCAAAAGGACTATACTAGTGATTTGTTTCTAAAAGTGTTTTCCGGAAACGAGATTTTGCCAAATGCTAAGCCTTATGCGATGTGTTATGGTGGACATCAATTTGGGCATTGGGCAGGACAACTTGGAGACGGAAGAGCCATTAATCTATTGGAGGTTGAACACCAAAATAAACAATGGACAATCCAACTAAAAGGTGCAGGAAAAACACCTTACTCTCGAACAGCAGACGGATTAGCTGTATTGCGTTCTTCGATTAGAGAATATCTGTGTAGTGAAGCCATGTATCATCTTGGTGTGCCAACAACAAGAGCATTGTCTTTGGCTTTAACAGGAGATGAAGTTTTGAGAGACATGCTATATGATGGAAATTCAGCTTACGAAAAAGGAGCCATTGTATCTCGTGTTGCACCTTCGTTTTTGCGTTTTGGGAATTATGAAATTTTTGCTGCTAGGCAAGACCATAAAACGTTAAAAACGCTTGTAGATTTTACAATAAAGCATCATTTTCCAAATCTAGGGAAACCTTCAAAAACAACATACATTTCATTTTTTGCTGAAGTCGCTAAACGCACTTTAAATATGATTATTCATTGGCAACGTGTTGGCTTTGTTCATGGTGTGATGAATACCGATAATATGTCTGTTTTAGGATTAACTATAGATTATGGACCTTATGGTTGGTTAGAAGGGTTTGATTATGGTTGGACGCCTAATACAACCGATAGTCAGCACAAACGTTATCGGTATGGAAATCAGCCTAATATTGGACTTTGGAATTTGTATCAACTAGCAAATGCCTTGTATCCTTTAATTGAAGAAGCCGAACCACTTGAAGCGATATTAGAGCAGTATAAAACCGATTTTGAAACAACATCATTAGCGATGATGAAATCTAAATTAGGATTATATGATTATGATGAAAAGGATGCGCTTTTAATTCAAGAATTAGAAAACTGCCTTTTGCTAACTGAAACAGATATGACCATATTTTTTAGAAACCTCTCTAGTTTTAAAAAAGGTAATGCTTCAAAAGGATTGCAAATCGTAAAAGATGCATTTTATGTGCCAACTGAAGTTTCAGATAGTATTGCACAACAATGGAAAGATTGGTTTGAACGCTATGGTTTCAGATTAGATAAAGAAACGATGTCTGATGCTGATAGACAGTTGAAAATGAATGCGGTAAATCCTAAATACGTGCTTAGAAATTATATGGCACAATTAGCTATTGATGATGCTAATAAAGGCGATTTTAAATTAATAGATGAATTATTTCAGCTTTTAAAACATCCTTATGAGGAACAGCCTAAATCTGAAAAATGGTTTGCCAAACGTCCAGATTGGGCAAGGCATAAAGTAGGTTGCTCAATGCTGTCTTGTAGTTCATGATTTTTTGATTTCGATATCGAAGGCTAGAACTATATGAGTACTATTTTTATCTTTACAAATAGATTAAGACCAAAATGCGAATGAAACACCAACTACGAATAATAGCAATATGCTTTTTTATGTTGCTTTGTAATGCATGTGCTACGTATGAGCTTCAATATAAAACGACTACATCATCGGTTTTTCCTAATAAAGAATTAAAACATTCGTTTTATTTATTAGGAGATGGAGGATATTCGGAATTAGGACAAGTGGCTGAAGGGGTTCAAGCATTTCAAAATGCGCTTAATAATGCTCCTGAACATAGTACAGCCATTTTTTTAGGTGATAATATTTATCCTAAGGGGCTGTCTTCAGAGGATGCAGAACTATCTGAACACAGACTTCAAGTGCAAATTGATGCAACTAAAAATTTTAAAGGAGAAACGATATTTATTCCTGGAAATCACGATTGGTATAGCGGATTAGATGCACTAAAAGATCAAGAAAAATTTGTAGAAAAAGAACTAGGAAAAAACACATTTTTACCAGAAAATGGTTGTCCGATTGAACGCATTAATATTTCTGATGACATTGTGCTAATTATTGTAGATTCTCATTGGTATGTTACAGATTGGGATAAGCATCCTAAAATAAATGATAAGTGTGAATTTAAAACGAGATCGCGTTTTATTGACGAATTTGAAGGCGAAATTAAAAAGGCTAGAGGAAAGACTACAATTGTAGCCATTCATCATCCTATGTTTACGAATGGACCTCATGGTGGTCAGTTTAGTTTTGGCTCACATTTAACACCAATACCTGTATTGGGAACCATAAAAAATATTGCTCGAAAAACAGGTGGAGTTTCAAATGCCGATTTAAATAATAAACGCTATTTAGAGTTAAAAAAACTATTGGTTACCATAGCTCAAGAAAATGATAAAGCTCTTTTTGTATCTGGTCATGAACATAGTTTGCAATACATCATAGAACATAATTTGCCACAAATTGTAAGTGGTTCTGGTTCAAAAACTACTGCAACTAGAAATGTAGGTGGAGGATTGTTTTCTTATAGTCAACAAGGTTATGCAAGATTAGATGTGTTTAAAGACGGATCATCTTATGTGCGTTTTTATGCTGTTGGAAAGGAAGAACCTGTTTTTGAAACTCAAGTGTTTAATGCTAATGAAAGTGAGGCTGATAATTATACAAATGAGATGCCTAAAATGGTAAAAGCTTCTATTTATTCTAAAGAGGAAACCAACAAAAGCAAAGGCTATCAAAAAGCTTGGGGAAAACGTTATCGAAAGTACTTTAGTACAGAAGTTGAATTGCCAACCGTTAATTTAGATACGCTTTATGGTGGCTTAACTCCTGTGAGAAAAGGTGGTGGACATCAATCTAAATCGTTGCGAATGCGTGACGCTCAAGGTCGTGAATATGTCATGCGAGCTTTAAGAAAAAATGCCATACAGTATTTACAATCTGTGCTTTTTAGAGAACAATATATCGCTCCAGAATTAGTTGGGACAAAAACCGAAGCTTTATTGTCTGATGGATTTACAGGATCTCATCCTTATGCACCTTTTACCATTGCCGAAATGTCTAAAGCAGTTGGTGTGTTTTATACTGAACCTAAATTATTTTATGTGCCTAAACAAAAAGCTATTGGAAAGTTTAACGATGAGTTTGGTGATGAAATTTATATGATTGAAGAACGCGCTGCAGATGGTCATGGTGATAAAGTAGGTTTTGGCTATTCTAATACCTTGGTTAGTACTTACGACATGCTTGAAGCACTTAGAAAAAATGAAGATCATAGGGTTGATGAAGCAGCATACATAAGAGCCAGATTGTTTGATATGGTTATTGGCGATTGGGATAGACATCACGATCAATGGCGTTGGGCTGTTTTTAAAGAGGAAGGTAAAACCATTTATAGACCTGTTCCAAGAGATAGAGACCAAGCCTTTTCAATTATGGACGATGGTTATATTATGAAAACTGCCACATTTTTTGTGCCTTCAACACGATTGTTACGTTCTTTTGAAAGTGAATTAAAAGATCCTAAATGGTTTAATGTTGAGCCATTTCCATTAGATGTTGCATTACTTACTAAATCCAGTAAAGTAGATTGGAATGCTCAAGTAACTAATATTCAGAATAACTTAACTGAAGCTGTGATCGATCGTGCTTTTCTGAATTTTCCAGAAGAGGTTAGAGATGAAACCATTCAGATTATTAAAGAAAAATTAATTCAACGCAGAGAGAATCTTAAAACAATTTCAGACGACTATTTTAAGATTGTAAATAAATATGCTACTGTAAGAGGAACAGATAAAGACGATTGGTTTGAAATTGAACGCATGGCTGATGGTGTTGTTTCTATAAAAGTGTATCGCATAAAAAAAGGAAAAAAAAGGGATTTGTTTCACGAGCGTTTATATCATCCTGAAGAAAACAAAGAAATTTGGGTGTTTGGTTTAGATGACGACGATTATTTTGAAGTTAAAGGCAATGGGAAAGCAAAAATAAAATTGCGAATAGTTGGTGGTCAAAATAAAGATAGATACAATATAGTTAACGGAAAACAAGTACATATTTACGATTATAAATCGAAAGCAAGCGAATTTATTACCACTAAAGGACATCATCATCTTAAAGATAATTATTACACCAATCTTTACGATTACAAAAAAATAAAATACAATTCGAAAATGATTTTGCCTGCATTTGGTTTTAATCCAGACGATGGATTTAAGTTAGGTGTTGGAGGAACATTTATTAGAAATGGTTTTGATAATGAAACGTTTTCTTCAAAGCATAGCATAAACGCTCAAATGTTTTTTGCGACAAGTGGTTTTGATATTAATTATAATGGTGAGTTTGCCGAATTATTTAACGATGTCAATCTTGGCGTAAAAGCTAGATTTGCTAGTCCAAATTTTGCAGTTAACTTTTTTGGCTTCGGAAATTCTACACCAAATTTAAGCACAGATAATCCTAATGGTAAAGAAGAAGATCTTAATTTTAATAGAGTACGACAATCTACATATGCTGTTGGAACGTCTTTAATTAAACGAGGCGAATATGGAAGCAAATGGTCATTTGGACTTAATTTTGAATCTATTGAAATTGAAAATACCAACGGAAGATTTATAAATACCTTATACGCTTCAAATGTAAATCCTGATAGAGATCATTTCTTCAATACAGAAGTATCATATCAATTTACTAATGTTGATAAAAAAGGGTTTCCAACTCTAGGATTCGATTTTAATGTGATTCTAGGATATACAAATAACCTTACAAACTCAAACGATTATAGCTATGTCATTCCAACCTTAGGAGTTGTGCATAAATTAATTCCGAGTGGACAGTTGGTTTTAGCATCGAGAGTAAAAGGTCAATTAAATTTTGGTAATGAATTTGAATTTTATCAAGCAGCTACTTTAGGTGCAAATAATGGTTTGAGAGGTTATAGAAATGAACGCTTTTCTGGAAAACGCTCGTTTTTTCATAGCACAGATTTGAGGTATAACTTAAAACGCGTTAAAACTTCGATAATTCCATTAGAATATGGCGTTTTTGGTGGTTTCGATTATGGTCGTGTTTGGGTTAACGATAAGTATGTTGCGAATTCAGATTATAACGATGAGGCTTTAAACACATCTGTTGGAGGAGGATTGTTTGTGAATATGGTTGATATGCTCTCACTAAATGCTGGAATATTTACTTCAGAAGATAGTATGCGATTTAGCTTTGGTTTCGGATTTCAATTTTAGTTAGTTCTATGGCTTTAAATTGAAACTGTACATATATCCACCATCATGTTTTGTGCGTTCATCTGAGATAAATATTTGATTGTCATTTATAAACGTTACACCTTCTTTTTGAGATTTATGCTCAAACTTCAAGGCTTTTATGTTTCCGCTAAAAAAATCATCATTTAAGTATCCAGTTAATTCCCATAGTTTGTCGTGATTTAATAGTACAACAGTTTTTCCGTCGTCACTAATATCTGCCGAAGTTACTTTATGATGCTTGCCTTTTAATTTAACATTAGAAACATAAGTTGCTTCATGATGTCCAACAGTATTTGGTACCTTTATAAGGTGACATGTTTTAGTACTTTTACTAAACACATAAAAGAAATTCTTATATAAAAAGAAGGATTCAAAATCTACTGAATTCATGCCTTTTGGAAGCGTAAAATGAATTAAATCTGCATCTGTTGAAGTTTTAACATTTTCAACATTAGCTACTTTATAAATGGTGAATGTTGTTCTCTTTTTATTGTTGTTTCCAAAATCACCTATATACATATTTCCTTCAGAATCTGAAGTCAAATCTTCCCAATCGATGTTTTCGGCATTTTTAATAGTAATGTCTTTTACAATTTTTCCCTTAGCGTTTAATCCATATAAATGATTGCTGTTTCCAGCATCTTCTATAACCCAAACCATGTTTGAACCATTAATGATTTCAATAGCAGATATTTCTTTTAAACTGGTTGGAAGCTCTGCAACAACATCTAAATGTCCAGTTTTACAAGAGATTAAAAAAAAGCCTATTAGTAAAAGTTTGATGTACAATTTCATATAAATAAATATAAAATTTTAAACCCGTTTTGCATTTTTGATAAAATTCGTCATTTCGAGTGAATTTTACGATTGAAATTAGTAAAATTTGTATCGAGAAAAAGAATTGATCTTAAAAAATAATTCTCGATACGATTTTTCGTCCCTCAAAATCACTCGAACAGACGTTTGGTGTTAAATTGAATTCAAAATGCACAACGGGTAATTTTAAATATTAAACTAATGATAAAGTTTGATTTTTGGGTTTATTAGAGCAAGCATTTTTTTAGCTTTGAAAAAATAAGTAATATCAAATGAATTCAACTCAAGAGTTATTAAATTTAATTCATCTCAACCAAATCGACGACTATAATTTTGAAGGGTTTAGCAAAACTGTAGGAAGTCCGAATGTATTTGGTGGCCAAGTATTGGCTCAAGCCATAAATGCAGCAACGCGAACCATTACAAATGGAAGAATTTTACATTCATTACATTCGTATTTTTTAGAACCAGGACATTTAGAGTTGCCAATTGTTTACAATGTGAGCATTGTTAGAGATGGTGGAAGTTTTTCTGTTCGACGTGTTACTGCTGCACAAAATGGAAAAACAATATTTATTTTATCGGCTTCTTTTCAAAGAGAAGAAACAGGTTACGAGCATCAAATCGATATGAAATCTAACATCAAATTCCCTGAAGACTTATTGAGTTGGACAGATTTGTTGGAAACCTATCGTGAGGTGCTTCCGAGTAGAGTAAGAGGCTTTTTTGAAATTGAGCGTCCAATAGAATTTAAACCTGTTCAAATTGCAAATCCGTTAGAAAAAAAGGATTTGCCACCTTTTACAGACGTTTGGGTAAAACTTAAAGGCGATGTTTCAAGTTTAAGCAGAGGTGAAAAACAACAAATTTTAACCTATATTTCAGATTATAATATTCTTACTTCTGCAATCAACAGACATGCAAGTAAAGCCAATTGGAATAACACGCAAACCGCAAGTTTAGACCATTCGATGTGGTTTTTTAGAGATTTTGATTATAGCGATTGGTTGCTGTATTCTATAGAATCTCCGAACACGTCTAACGCTAGAGGTTTTGCTAAAGGCAACTTGTTTACTAGAGATGGTGTGTTGATTGCATCTGTAGCTCAAGAAGGATTAATGCGACCAAAATAATGTCTAATTCACTATTAAAAATAGGTCATCGAGGCGCAAAAGCTCATGTTGCTGAAAATACGATAGCTTCAATAAATAAAGCCTTAAATATTGGTGTTGATGCTATTGAGATCGATGTGCATAAATGTGCCTCTGGTGAATTGGTAGTCTTTCATGATTTTACTTTAGATCGAATGACTAATGGTTCTGGTGAAGTCGCAAAGCATAGCTTAGAGCAACTTAAACAACTCAGGGTTTTAGGTGAATTTGAAATTCCTACTTTAGAAGAGGTTCTTGATGCTATTGATAGAAAGTGTGTGCTTAACATTGAACTCAAAGGAAAGGATACAGCTTCAGTTGCTTGTGAGATTATTTCAGAGTATATCGAAACAAGACGATGGCAATTAGCTGATTTTTTGATATCGAGTTTTCAGCTGGAAGAATTAAAAACAGTGTTTAATTTAAATTCTAAATTACGACTAGGTGTTTTAACAAAAGCTAGCGTTTCTGAAGCTATTAAAAATGCAAACATTATTAATGCTTATGCCATTCATCCTAATGTAGCTTTGCTTACCAAAGATAATGTGAAATTAGCTCAAGATAAAGGTTATAAGGTCATTACTTGGACTGTTAATGATGAAGTAACGATACAACGTGTGAAAACTTATGGTGTAAACGGAATTATTTCTGATAATCCTGAATTATTATGAATATGAAAACTTACGATGTCATTATTGTTGGAGGAGGAGCTGCAGGTTTTTTTGCTGCAATTAATATTGCCGAACAAAATCCTAGTTTAAAAGTAGCTATTCTCGAACGTGGCAAAGAAGGACTTCAAAAAGTAAAGATTTCTGGAGGTGGACGATGTAATGTCACTCATGCCGAATTTATACCTTCGGAATTGATTCGGAATTACCCAAGAGGTGAAAAAGAATTGTTAGGACCATTCCATCAATTTATGACAGGTGATACCATTGAATGGTTTGAACAACGAGGTGTTGCTCTAAAAATTGAAGATGACGGTCGACTATTTCCAGTATCAAATTCATCTCAAACCATCATTGATTGTTTTTTAAACGAAGCCAAAACGCATAATGTTGAAGTGTTGTATAATCATTCAGTAAAGCATATAAATATGTTACCTCAAGCGCAGTCGAGAGGTCTTAATTTTCAAATTGAAACCAATCAAGGTGAATTTGCTTCAGAAAAACTCTTGCTAGCTACAGGAAGCAATCCTAAAATTTGGACGTTGTTAGAGCAATTAGGTCATACCATTTCGCAACCTGTTCCTTCCTTATTTACTTTCGACATTAAAGATGAACGTATCAAAGATATTCCTGGTGTGGTTGCTAAAGATGTTGAGGTTAAAGTGGTCGATTCAGATTTGTTTAGCGAAGGACCTTTGCTAATTACTCATGTTGGCATGAGTGCGCCTGCTATTTTAAAGTTGTCAGCTTTTGGAGCTTTAGAATTAGCAAAACGCAATTATAATTTTGAAATTGAAATCAACTTTATTAGGCAAAATTTTGAGGATTGTTTAGAGCATTTAAAAACACTCAAACAAGAGTTAGCAAAGAAAACAGTATTTAAATCCACTCAGTTTGACTTGCCAAAACGTTTGTGGCATAAATTAGTTTTAGCTTCAAACATGACTAACGAAACCCGTTGGGCAGATTTAAACAAAATGCAACTAGAGCATTTATCTACCCAACTAACCAAAGCAAAATTTAAAGTCACAGGTAAAAGCACCTTTAAGGAAGAATTTGTAACAGCAGGAGGAGTTAACCTCAAAGAAGTTAATTTTAAAACCTTTGAAAGTAAATTGCATAAAAATCTGTTTTTTGCTGGCGAAATTTTAAATGTTGATGCCATTACTGGAGGTTTTAATTTTCAAAATGCGTGGACAGGTGCTTATATTGCTGCTAAATATATTACGAAAGAATTTTAAGGAAGTTTAAACATGAAAACGCACATCGTACTTTTAAGAGGAATCAATGTTGGCGGACATAAAAAAGTGCCAATGGCTGACCTCAGAGAATTACTTTCAAATTCTGGATTTAGTGAAGTTCAAACCTACATTCAAAGTGGAAATGTGATTTTAAAATCATCACTCACAAATAAAGATGATATTGAGCTAACAATTCAGAAATCTATCCAAAATCATTTCGGATTTGAAGTTCCTGTAATTGCTAAAACGAGGTTAGAATTATTAAGAATATTTGAAGATTGTCCGTTTATGGATACTAAAAAAGAACAAAGCTATTTTGTGATTTTAAGTGGCATTCCTAAACAAGAATTAATTGTTAAAGCTTCAGAAAAGACATTTGAAAATGAAGAATTTAAAATTATCAATGATGGTTTGTACTTTCATTCTTCAGCAGGTTACGGGAAATCAAAATTCAATATGAATTGGTTTGAAAAAACATTAAATGTAAAAGCGACCACTAGAAATTATAAAACGATGGTTAAGCTTTTAGCAATGTCTGAAGATTCATAAAATTACAGTAGATATTTCTTATTTTTGCAAAAGAATTTAGTTTATGTTAGAACAAGAATTTATTCCTAAATCTTATCCAAAAACTATAGATAAAGGAAACGTTGCTTGGTCATCACCAAGTAATATTGCATTAGTGAAATATTGGGGAAAAAAGGAAAGCCAAATTCCTGAAAATCCATCTATTAGTTTTACGTTGAATCATTGTAAAACAATAACTTCAGTAAGTTATTCTAAGAAAGATGATGCTACTGAATTTTCATTTGACGTGTTTTTAGATGGTGAAAAAAAAGACAGTTTTAAACCCAAAATTGAAACCTTCTTTAAACGCATTGAAGCATATCTTCCATTTTTAAAAGATTACCATTTTAAAATTGAAACCAAAAACACTTTTCCGCATAGCTCTGGAATTGCATCTTCAGCTTCAGGAATGAGTGCTTTAGCTTTGTGTTTGATGAGTATTGAAAGCGAATTAGTTGTTGTCACCTCGAGCGCAGTCGAGAGGTCTTTCTTCTACAGAAAAGCATCTTTTCTCGCAAGACTAGGCTCAGGAAGCGCTTGCCGAAGTCTAGAAGGTGACCTAATTGTTTGGGGAACACATGATAAGATTGAAGGAAGTTCAGATTTGTTTGGTGTAAAGTATCCTTATGCTGTACATCAAAATTTCAAAAATTATCAAGACACGATTTTATTGGTAGATAAAGGCGAAAAACAAGTGAGTAGTACTGTTGGTCATAACTTAATGCATGGTCATCCTTATGCAGAACGTCGATTTAAGCAAGCGCATGAAAACTTATCTGCATTAAAGCCAATATTTGAATCGGGTAATTTGGAAGAGTTTATAAAACTTGTAGAAAGTGAAGCTTTAACCCTTCATGCTATGATGATGACGAGCATGCCTTATTTTATATTAATGAAACCAAATACCTTAGAAATTATTAATAAAATTTGGGATTTTAGGAAGCAAACAAATTCAAAAGTTTGTTTTACGCTTGATGCTGGAGCCAATGTTCATGTGTTATATCCTGAAAATGAAAAACAAGCTGTGCTACAATTCATTAAAAATGAATTGGTTGACTTTTGTCAAAACGGACATTATATTTGCGATCAAATTGGTTTTGGTGCAACAAAAATTGACAATTAGTAATTGATAATTGAAAATGAAAAAAGAGAATGTCATTAAGACTAAAAGTTTCCAGTTTGCAATTAAAATTGTTGAGTTGTATAAAATTTTAACAGTTTCAAAGCGTGAATTTGTGATGTCAAAACAGTTATTGAAATCAGGAACATCAATTGGCGCAAATGTAAGAGAATCAGAGCATGCAGAAAGCAAAGCCGATTTTATTCACAAACTTTCTATTGCACTTAAAGAAGCTAATGAAACTGAATATTGGTTAGATTTGTTAAAACAAACCGAGTATTTAGAAAATTCTGATTATCTTGCTCTTAAGAATGATATTAAAGAACTATTAAAAATATTAATTAGCATCATTAAAAGTTCAAAAAATAATAATTGTTAATTTTGCATTATCAATTGCCAATTGACTTATGAAAGGACCACTTTTTTATTCAAAAATTTTGCTCTTTGGAGAATATGGAATCATCAAAGATTCTAAAGGGTTATCTATTCCTTATAACTTTTATAAAGGCGCGTTAAAAACAGATGAAAATCCGTCTCAAGATGCTTTAAAGTCTAACGAAAGTTTAAAAGGATTTGTATCTTATTTGAAAGCTATTGATGCCGATTTAGTGACTTTCGATATTGAAACATTAGCAACCGATGTTGAATCAGGTATGTATTTTGATTCATCAATTCCTCAAGGTTATGGTGTAGGAAGTAGTGGAGCTTTAGTGGCTGCTATTTATGATAAATATGCTCAGGATAAAATTACTGTTTTAGAAAATTTAACTCGAGAAAAGTTATTAAAACTGAAAGCTATTTTTTCTGAAATGGAATCGTTTTTCCATGGAAGATCTTCAGGATTAGATCCCTTAAATAGTTATTTAAGTATTCCAATTTTAATCAATTCAAAAGATAATATTGAAGCTACAGGCATTCCAGCTCAGCAGTCTGAAGGTAAAGGTGCTGTATTTTTATTAGATTCTGGTATTATTGGAGAAACAGCTCCTATGGTTCGTATTTTTATGGAAAATATGAAGCAAGAAGGCTTTAGAAGCATGCTAAAAAATCAGTTTATCAAACATACTGATGCTTGTGTTGAAGACTTCTTAAATGGAGATGTAAAATCATTATTTCAAAATACTAAACAGTTGTCTAAAGTGGTATTGAGCCATTTTAAACCTATGATACCAAAGCAGTTTCACGAGCTTTGGAAAAAAGGCATTGAAACTAATGAGTACTATTTAAAGTTATGTGGCTCTGGAGGAGGAGGTTATATTTTAGGTTTTACCGAAGATATTGATAGAGCTAAACAATCACTTAAAGATTATAAATTAGAAGTGGTTTACAATTTCTAAACTACATTTTGTCACTCTGAGTATAGTCGAAGAGTCTTCTTTATTCATAAATATATGTTGACTAGAAAGCAAAAACACATTTTACTGAAATTCTTCAGTATGTTTTCTGTGGTTCGTGGTTATAACATTCTAATAATTGTTATTGCTCAATATTTGGCATCCATTTATATTCTGGCACATGACAAATCTTTAAAAGAAGTTCTCCTAGACATCAACCTTTTAATGTTGGTTTTGGCATCTGCTGCTACAATTGCAGCAGGTTATATTATCAATAATTTTTACGACTCAGAAAAAGACTTGATTAATCGTCCTAATAAATCAAAATTAGACCGATTGGTAAGTCAGAATACAAAACTTTCTTTTTATTTCGTATTAAATTTTTCCGCTGTAATTATGGCAAGTTACGTGTCGTTTAATGCAGTATTATTTTTCTCGGCTTATATTTTTGGCATTTGGTTTTACTCACATAAACTGAAGAAACTCCCATTTGTAGGGAACTTAACTTCTGCAATTCTTACAATTACACCATTCTTTGCTATTTTTCTGTATTACAAAAACTTTGAAACAGTCATCTTTGTTCATGCTATTTTCTTGTTCTTAATTATATCAATGCGAGAACTCACAAAAGATCTAGAAAATATGAAAGGCGATCTTTTATTAGGTTATAAAACCATTCCAGTAGTTTATGGAGAAAAAGCTTCAAAATTAATGCTTACCATATTAATATTGCTTACAAGTATTCCTGTGTATTTGCTTTTAAATCGGTACGATGTTGGTCATATGTACCTTTTTTTCTACCTCTCTGTAATATTACTACTCATTTTTTTGTTATTGCTCTGGAAATCTAACACTAAAACACATTATCTAATTCTGCATAATATTTTAAAATTCATCATTTTAGCAGGTGTGTTTTGTATCGTTCTCATTAATGTAAATGTTGTTTTAAATCAAATCTAATGAATCACATCCTTAAAGTTGCATTGGCACAAATTTCTCCAGTTTGGTTGAATAAATCTAAAACACTAAAAAAAGTAGAACAGTCTATCGTTGAGGCTTCAAAAGAGAAAGCAGAACTTATTGTTTTTGGCGAGGGACTTATTCCTGGTTATCCATTTTGGTTAGCATTAACAGGAGGAGCTGAATGGAATACAGATGTAAATAAAACCCTTCATGCACATTATGTAAAGAATTCTATTACTATTGAAAAAGGTGATTTAGATGTGATTTGTGATTTAGCAAAACAACATGATATTGCTGTGTATTTAGGAATTATAGAACGACCTTTAGATCGTGGAGGTCATAGTATATATGCATCTTTAGTGTATATTGATAATAAAGGAACAATTCAATCAGTACATAGAAAATTACAGCCAACTTATGACGAACGATTAACTTGGTCTCCAGGTGATGGAAATGGTTTAAAAGTTCATGCGCTTAAAGATTTTACACTTGGTGGATTAAATTGTTGGGAAAATTGGATGCCTTTACCACGAGCTGCATTATATGGTCTTGGTGAAAATGTGCATATAGCTGTCTGGCCAGGAAGTGACCATAATACAAAAGATATTACGAGATTTATAGCCAGAGAATCACGTTCGTATGTGATTTCGGTTTCGAGTTTAATGACTAAGGATGACTTTCCAAAGGAAACACCTTATGTTAATCAAATTTTAGATAAATCACCAGATGTTCTTGCTAATGGAGGAAGTTGTGTTGCTAGTCCAGATGGCGAATGGTTAGTAGAACCAGTTTTACACAAAGAAGGTATTATTTATACCAGTTTAGATTTTAATCGTGTGCTTGAAGAACGACAAAATTTTGATCCTGTTGGTCATTACTCAAGACCAGATGTTACAAAGCTCTCTGTAAATCGTGAACGTCAATCTACTACAGAATATTTCGATTCGTAATAACTAATATACTACCTTTGCGCAAAATTAGTAACCATGAGCAGAAATCAAGGCAGAAGCGGAAAAGGAAAACCAAGTAAACCTACCAATAAAAAATCGAGTAGAGGACGTGACAATGCTAAGAGCAAAAGTTACTCTAGAGGTAATGCTCCTATAAAAAAGAAACAGCCAGCTTCTAAGTCATCAAATCCTGATGAGATGCGTTTGAACAAATACATTTCAAATTCAGGAATTTGTTCAAGACGTGATGCAGATATGCATATTTCTATTGGAAGTGTTACTGTAAACGGAAAAGTTGTAACAGAAATGGGTTACAAAGTAAAGCTAGATGATGAAGTGAAATTTGATGGAGCACGTATCAATCCTGAAAAGAAAACCTATGTCTTATTAAATAAACCTAAAGGGTTTGCAACAACTACAAGTGAAAGTAAAGGTAAAACCGTTATGGATTTGGTTGCTAATGCTACTAATGCTCGTATAAAACCAATTGGTCGTTTAGGTCGTAACTCAACGGGTTTGTTATTATTTACAAATGACGATGTTATAGTGAAAAAATTCACCAATTCTAAAAATGGTGTTGAACGTTTGTTTGAAATTGAATTGGATAAGAATTTAAAATACGACGATTTAAAAAAGATTGAACAAGGCATAAAAATACAAGGAAAATTAGTCACTGTTGAAGAAGTTAGTTACATTGAAGATGCTCCAAAATCTAAAATCGGACTAAAAATTAAGAATACAGGAAATACCATTTTACATACAATTTTTGACCATTTAAAATATGATATTGTACGAGTAGATTGTGTAGCTATTGGTCATTTGACTAAAAAAGATTTGCCACGTGGTCACTGGAAGCACTTGTCGATGCAAGAACTTAACACATTGAAGATGTTATAGTTTTTAACCCGTTGAACAATGCGATTAAATTCGTCAATTCGAGTGGATTTTACGATTAAAAATGAGTGAAATTTGTACTTTGACAGTATTATATTGAGCTTGTCGAAATGCTCAGCAACTACTCAAAATTACTCGAACAAACGTTTTAAGGAATTATGGATTCATAATGCACAACGGAATTATTTTACTCTTACTGTATAAGTAGAAATTAAATCGTCTCCAAAGTAAAGATGTACATCATAAAATCCTTTTAAGGTAAATTGCTGATTTATAATTAGCGTTTGGTGTTCAATTTGAACCGAAGTTGGTTGTACCTTTTTTGTTTGATTTCCATTATCGATTAAAAATTTAATATCATCAATATGAACTAATTTTTGAAGCTTGTATTCAAAAGTTAAAGTTTCGTTTTTCTGAATTAAATGGTGCATTTGTTTTGGTTGATCATGACGCTTTAAATAGTTGTAAGCCTTTCCGTAAAGAATTGGGTTTTCTAAAAACGCATCAAAAGAAGGAGCATCTTTTATGAGTGACCATTTTTTTTCTAACGGAAAATGATTCACAGCAAAGAGTTTTGGATGAGTTAGAAAATAACCATCGTTATATTCAAACGAAAACGCATTAGTGCTAGGATTTGGAACACCACTTGCCCAGGTAGGATCACATAAATACCATTTATTGTTTAATTTTACTGCATTCCACGAATGATTTGGTAAATCTAATGTTTCAATAGGTATGGTACTTGTTCTCCCAAATCCATGAATAATTTTACAATCTAAATTAGCTAATTTTGACAGTTCTTGTACGATGTATGCATAACCTGTACAAATCGTTTTTTTTCTTTTAAGGAGCTTTATGAAAATTTCTTTTTTAAATCGATTGTTCCAAGCTTCTAACTTTAGACTATCATTTTTAAACTTTTTTCTTTTTCTGTTATTCTTAAAATATAAGGTATAATCATTAGCTATATTAAGACAAACCCATTTGTAAATTGCTCTAAATTGTTCGATGTCTGTAGACAGGTTTGAAGTAAGCTTATAAGCTAATTGAGGTAAATTTTCAAGACTTTCTTTTTTGCAAGCAACAGCAATGCTATCGGCTTTTTTAAAATCTATATGTCTAAAATCAGATATTTGAGCATGAGATTGGTATGCAATTAAGAACAGCAATAAGTATCTCATATTTCTTAAATAAAAATCATTAAAGCTTATTTAGAGCGTTTAGATTTGTATGGTGTATTAGAGTTTGGTGCTCCCATAATTTCAACAAGGTCAGATGACATCATCAAATTGATAAACGTAGTTTGCGCATTAATTTTTATTTCTTGTTTTTCATATCCTAAAAAACTAAAGACCAAAACATCACCAGAACTTAGTGTTTTAGGAAATGTAAAAGCTCCATTTTTATCTGTGATTGTTCCAACACGATCTCCTTTAAGTACAATGTTAACACCAGGCAAAACACCTTTGTCGTCACTAACAATGCCTTTTACAGTTAGTTGTTCGTTTACCACAGTTTTTGAAGTGTTGTTTTGAGCATGTATCGTGTTAGAAAAAAGTCCGCCTACCATAATAATAGCAATCAAACCAATATTTTTTACGATTGTTTTCATTTTAAATGTTTTCATAATTCTAAGATTTTGTTTTCATCAAATCTAAAAACTCTTTTTGAGGAGTAAAAGTACTATTGAGTAACACAAATAAAAACATGTGTAAACAGGCAGTTTCAATGAGTTAAATATAAAATTAAAGATTATCTCATAAATACACTCAAAATAATAGTTAAAAATAAATTTCAAAAAAAATCAAAAAAGTTTTGTGTGTCAAAAAATAAATTACATTTGCATTGCTTTTTGAAAATATAATTTCACAGAGCATAGCATTTAGCTGAACAAATTGAAACGTGTTTTTACGTTCGGGTTTTTGAACATTAGGAAGTCATATTCAAAAGCTGCTTATAGATTAAGTAACCGAATTTTAGAGCTAACTTCCGCTTACTACATTTTTATGAGCCAACATTTATTTGGCTTTATTCCGACCACTCAACCTCAAATGCAGGTTTGAAGTATTGTGTTTTATTAGGTTTTTAATATCGAATTTTTACAAGCTTTGATATTTGTTTTTGTTGGCTTAACCACCTGTTAACCTTCACCAATTACATTTAACTTTTTAAACATAATAATGAATACAAAATATATTGATTTGGTTAATCAAACATTTGATTTTCCACAACCTGAGTTTAAACTTAAAAATAAAACTTTAGAGTTTCATGATGTCAACCTTATGCAATTGGTTGAACAATATGGAGCACCATTGAAGTTTACATATTTACCGCAAATTTCTAATAACATCAATCGTGCAAAGCATTGGTTTGCAAATGCCATAGAAAAGCACAATTACAAAGGCAAATACAATTATTGTTATTGTACGAAGAGCGCTCACTTTAAACATGTTTTAGATGAAGCATTAAAGAACGATATTCATATTGAAACATCATCAGCCTTTGATATCGATATTGTTGAAGCTTTAAAAGCTGATGGAAAAATTACAAATGAAACGTTCGTAATTAGTAACGGATTTAAACGTGCGCAATATGTTACTAATATAGCTAGATTAATTAATGATGGACATAAAAATGCAATTCCAATTATTGATAATTACGAGGAAATAGAGTTGTTGTCAGCAGAAATTAATAGAAAGTTTAATGTTGGAATTCGGATTGCGTCTGAAGAAGAACCAAAATTTGAATTCTATACCTCAAGATTAGGAATAGGTTATAAAAATATTGTTCCGTTTTACAAAAATCAAATCCAAAACAATGAAAAAGTAGCCCTAAAAATGCTTCACTTTTTTATCAATACAGGAATTCGTGATAACGCTTATTACTGGAACGAACTTACTAAATGTTTAAAAGTTTATACCAGTTTAAAAAAGATTTGTCCTTCATTAGACAGTTTGAATATTGGAGGCGGATTTCCAATTAAAAACTCATTAGCATTCGATTTTGATTATGCTTATATGGTAGATGAAATTGTAAATCAGATAAAATTGGTTTGTGAGGAAGAAGGTGTTGATGTGCCAAATATATTTACAGAATTTGGCAGTTTTACAGTTGGCGAAAGTGGAGGAGCTATCTATGAAATATTATACCAAAAGCAACAAAACGATCGTGAAAAATGGAATATGATTAACTCTTCTTTCATTACAACGCTTCCTGATACTTGGGCAATTAATAAACGTTTTATTATGCTTCCAATTAATAGATGGTATGACAGTTATGAACGCGTGCTTCTAGGTGGTTTAACTTGTGATAGCGATGATTATTACAACAGTGAGCAACACATGAATGCTATTTACCTTCCAAAGTATAATAAAGAAAAGCCATTGTATATAGGGTTTTTCAATACAGGAGCATATCAAGAAACTATTGGTGGATTTGGAGGTTTGCAGCATTGTTTGATTCCTTCACCAAAACATGTTTTAATTGATAAGGATGCTAATGGAAATATCACCACAAAACTATTTAGTGAACAACAAAAAAGTGAAGACTTACTTCATATTTTAGGTTACTCTAAAACGATTCAAGATTTAAATAATAAAACAGAACAGTTAGAAGTATCCTTACAATAATTAACACAATGAATAAAAAAACTTACGCAGGAATAGAAGACCAATATTCTAAATTAGACAATGCAAAAATTGTGCTAATTCCAGTGCCTTATGATGGTACAAGTACTTGGCAAAAAGGAGCAGACAAAGGGCCTAAAGCGTTTTTAGAAGCTTCTGAAAATATGGAACTGTATGATATTGAAACACAAACTGAAGTGTATAAACAAGGTGTGTTTTTAGCAGATGCTGTAACCGAAAACACTTCACCAGAAGCTATGGTAGAAGCAGTTCATCAGGCTGTGAAAGGCTATATTAAAAAGAACAAGTTTGTTACTACTTTTGGAGGAGAACATTCCATTTCAATAGGAACGATAAGAGCCTTCAATGAATGTTTCGATAACATTACTGTACTACAATTAGATGCTCATGCCGATTTACGTAAATCGTACCAAGGTAGTAAATGTAATCACGCATGTGCTTTGTACGAAGCTAGTCAGACGACTAACTTAATTCAAGTTGGTATTCGTAGTATGGATGTTATTGAAACGACTGTTATGGATGAGGAGAAAACATATTTTGCTCACGAAATGACCGAAGATGATAGTTGGGTAGATTCGGTTATAGATCAAATGACAGAGAATGTTTATATTACCATAGATTTAGATGTGTTTGATCCCTCTATTTGCCCTTCAACAGGAACTCCAGAACCTGGAGGATTGTTATGGTACGAAACGCTAGACTTTTTACGTCAGGTGTTTGAAGAAAAAAATGTGATTGGTTTTGATATTGTAGAGTTATGCCCAAATCCAAATGAGAAAGCATCCGACTTTCTAGCTGCAAAACTGTATTACAAATTATTAAGCTACAAATTTTTAGACGAAGATGCTGAGGATGATTACGAAAGTAATTTTAACGAAACAACTTCTGGAATTAATAAATTTTCTAAATTTAATGACAATGACGACAACTAAAGGACACATATCACAGTTTATTGAAAAGTATTATTTGCATTTTAATGCCGCAGCATTAGTTGATGCTGCAAAAGGATATGAAGATCAGTTACATTCTGGAGCTAAGATGTTAGTGTCTTTAGCAGGTGCTATGAGTACTGCAGAATTAGGAAAGATTTTTGCTGAAATGATTCGTCAAGATAAAGTTCATATTGTATCTTGTACAGGAGCAAACCTTGAAGAAGATATTATGAATCTTGTCGCACATTCACACTATAAACGTGTTCCAGATTATCGTGATTTGACAGCTCAAGATGAATGGGATTTGTTAGAAAAAGGTTTGAATCGTGTAACTGATACTTGTATTCCAGAAGAGGAAGCTTTCCGAAGAATACAAAAGCATATTGTAAAGATTTGGAAAGATGCTGAAGCTAATAATGAACGTTATTTGCCACATGAATTTATGTACAAATTGCTGCTGTCTGGAGTATTAGAAGAACACTATGAAATTGATTTAAAAGATTCGTGGATGTATGCTGCAGCAGAAAAAAATCTACCAATCGTTTGTCCTGGATGGGAAGATAGTACGATGGGAAACATCTTTGCTAGCTATGTTTTAAAAGGAGAGCTTAAAGCTAGTACTATGAAATCTGGAATTGAATACATGACCTTTTTGGCCGATTGGTATACAGATAATTCTGAAAACGGAATTGGTTTCTTTCAAATTGGAGGAGGCATTGCTGGAGATTTTCCTATTTGTGTGGTGCCAATGTTATATCAAGATATGGAACGTACAGAAACACCTTTTTGGAGCTATTTTTGCCAAATAAGTGATTCAACAACAAGTTATGGTTCGTATTCTGGAGCTGTACCAAATGAAAAAATTACTTGGGGAAAATTAGATATTAATACACCAAAATTTATAATTGAAAGTGATGCGACAATTGTTGCGCCTCTCATTTTTGCTTACCTATTAGATATGTAATTATGATGAATAAAAAAGACAATTTAAAACGCGTAATTGTCGACTTTAAAAAGTTGACACCAGAAATCTTGGCTATGTTGGTCGAAAAGTATCCTTATGGCTATGATGATGATCATATCATTTCATTTAAGAATATTAATAATGAAATTGTTGAAGCGGTCGAAGTGACTACTCATGACACTAAGTACCTTGTAAAAGTAAGTACTAAGCTTGAAGTAACTATGGAAAATTATGATGAAGATGACTATGAAGATTTTGATAATGATGATCCTAATGCTGTTCAAGATCCAGATTTGGAATCAGACAAGATGTCTGACGATGACTAATGTATAAGGTTCTTGCCTATCAGGTTGCTAACGCTATTAATGTTAAAGAAGCGAAGCAAAGCTTAAGCTATACACTCTTATTTCAAGATAGTGATGAGCTGTTTTATGAGTACGATACTCATAAATATGTTTACATATTTCAATATGGAATGGTGAGTGTCTTCAATCTAACTTCTGAAGAAATCTATCAGATTTTAATTAAGATTAGACCATTTTGTAAGGATTACATTGCTGAAAAATTATCAGAAGAAGTTAATGTGAGTATTGAAGATACTGTTAAAGTTGAATTTGATAAAATCATTTTACCTAAAGTTAATGCCGAAATGATTCGTTTAGTGATGTTAAATGCTTCACAATCTGTAGCACTAACACGTTATTCTGAAATTACTGAAGCGTTACTTGTTGAAACTAATGAGCACACAAAATATCTTGAGAGCAAGGGTAAATTAGATATTTCAGGATCTAAACTCAAACGCTTTATTGGTAAGACATTAAATATTAAGAATAAGATTTCTGAAAACTTATACATTTTTGATGCACCAGATATCGTTTGGGAAGACGAAACGTTAAACAAACTCAATTTAGGATTAAAACAAACTTTCGATCTCAAAGATCGCTATCGTTTTATTCATGATCGAATTGATATTATTAAAGAAAATTTAGAACTCTTTAAAGATATTATGGATCATAAAGAAAGCAGTAAATTAGAATGGATCATCATTATTCTCATTCTTGTTGAAGTTGTAGATATGTTTGTTCTAAAATTATTATAAATTCAACTAGATCTTTTTTGAAATTCACATCGTATAATTTCGTAAATTACTTACTGGTAATTAACTACTTATCTTAATTCATTAAATTATGGAAACTGTCTTTCACATGTCTTTACCTTGCATAAGTGTAAAGGAAACACGAAGCTTTTACACTGATATTGTCGGAGCTTCTATTGGTCGATCTTCTCAAACTTGGATCGATGTTAATTTATTTGGGCATCAACTAACATTTATTAAAGCTCAGAAATTTAATTTTAATAGTCCAAATTATGTTTTTGAAGGTAAAATATTACCATCATTTCATTTTGGAGTTATAGTTGATGAAAATACTTGGAAAACGATTTATCAGAAGCTTAAAGAAAAGCAATTACAGCTCGTTGACCAAAGTTCGTTTTTAAAAGATAAAGCTGGAGAGCATCAATCTTATTTTATTAAAGATCCTAACGACTATATGTTAGAATTTAAATGTTTTAAAGACAAAGACAATGTTTTTAAAGCCTAAGCCATTTTTTGTGTTAAACTTAAAATCTAAATAAACTGCAAGAAACGTATATACTATTCCTATTCCACATGTATATCATTAAATGATGTTACTAAAAGCACTCTCGGACTTGAGGTGGTAAACTTCCGAAGAAAAAAAACAATCATTTCAACATTAAATTTTTATTAAAATGAAAACAAAAACTGCAATTATAGTCAGCTTTTTAATGGTATGCTTCTTTTCTTTTACATCAATGAAAACTCTAAATTCTACTGAAACTTTTGTAGGGATTTACGATAGCAAAGAAGATTATGGCTACAATTTTATAGGAATCGATGAAGACGACGAAGAATATACAATGACTTTTCATGAGATTGATGCATCACTTTTAAAAACGTTCGATCTAAATTCTGAAAAGTTAATAGGAGAGAAGTTTATGGTGACTTACACGATAAGCATCGAAACCGAAACAGATGATGATGATTACGAACTAGATATTGAAACCTATACGATTACTGCACTTAAAAAATTGTAATATTGAGCTTTTTAATAAATCAAGCCAGCTTAGTAGAGCTGGCTTTTTTTATAAATGTTTCCCAAATAAATACTGCGTAGACAATACTGTATTCTAAAGCAATAATCCATAAATTTTCTGATTTATCTGCACTATTTAAGTTAATGTAAGCTAAGTAGCTTAGGATAATTACAAAACTCCAAACCAAAGGGAACTTGTAATTGGTAAATACACTTAATATTAATAAGGTTGCAACATACCAAGGATGTACTGTTGTACTTAAAAACAAATAGCATGTAAAAGCCAAAAGCATGTGTTTTATTAAAGCTTTTGTGTTGACTTGTATCTTGAATATAGCTAAGTAAATAATGTAGAGGAAGACTATTGCAGGAAGAATTTTTCCGATAATCGCAATTTCATTATAACCACTAAGCAGATATCCAATTTCTCTTGCTAAGTAATACGCACTAGCATTAAATTCGAAGTTATTAAACCAGAGTGCGACGGTTTTTGAATAGTTAGTTATAAATTCAGAATTGTAAAATGGAAGAAATAGTAAAAGGTTGATGATTCCAACAATACTGTAGAATGAAATTAATCTTTTGTAATCAATCGGGTTGTCACCTCGAGCGAAGTCGAGAGGTCTAAGAGATTTCTCGACTTCGCTCGAAATGACAGATGACTCTATTTGTGTAATAGACTTGTTATTTTGAACTCTTGTATTGAGCGTCGTCAAAGTATGTTTTAGAGCATTATTATTATTACTTTTTTTGAAATACCAAAATAACAATGGTAAGAATAGTAACGGAATTAATTTTACTGAAACAGATAAAGCAAAAATCACTGCTGCCCATTTCCATCGACCGGAATGTAATACATACAAACTCCAAACTAAAAAGAAAATCATCACAGCTTCAAAGTGAAGGTTTCCAGTAAGTTCAATAATAATAAAAGGGTTAAGCAAATACCAAAATATGTTTTTTTCAGACATATCTAGTTGTTTCAATAAGCGTTTTCCAAACACTAATGTTCCAAAATCTGCAGCAATTATTATGAGTCTTAATATAACAGCGGAACCTAAAATACTATGACTTGAAAACAATCCAGCAATAACAAAACACAATTGGTTTATTGGTGGATAATTACTAAAATGACTGCCATTGAGCTGTCCCATTCCAGCATATAATTCTTCCGATTGAGAAATAGGAAATTCTTGAGTTTGAACAAAAGCTTCAGGAGTGTATATATAAGGGTTAAAGCCTTCTAGAATCATGCGTCCATCCCAAATAAAACGATAGAAATCTTGTGACAGGTTTGGAATGGCTAAAATAAAAACAGCTCTAAACAAAAAGGCAACAATTGTTAACAACCGAATGTTATCTTCAGCATATTTTAAAAGTAAAATGAATAAGAGCCAAAGTGAGCTGTATAAAACGATGAGTTTCGTGTATTCTGTTCTAATTAAATCGTATGCAAAAAACCAATAGAGAGTAACGCTTACAAATGTGAGCAACAAAGGCACTTTATTAAGTTTCCAGAACTGCATTACATTTTTGAAGATAAAGACTTAAAAAATACGTAACCAAATCCTAAGAAGAGCATAAGATGAAAAGGAAATAAACCAAAATCACCACCTTGATCTCCTACTACAAATGCACTATATAATCCAAAAGCAAAGTAAAGCATTAAGAAGCCTTCAATAATGATATGAGGTGATAAACTCTTTTTTAAATACTTGTTGCCTTTCCATGAGTCTTTTAAGGTGTTGATATTAAATTTTGGTGTACGTACAAATTCACTTCGCTTTCCTATATGACCTTCTAAAACAGCAATTGAATTATGTAAAGAAAAGCCCATAGCTATTGAAAAGAATGTAAAAAACATTCCAATATAGCTGAAGAATTTTTTTAAACCACTACCATAAATATGTTTATACATAAACCAATAACAAACAAAGAAAATAACAGTGCTCATCACAAAGAAACTCATAAAATAAAAATAGATGCGTAAATGCTCATATTCATTTTTTATGTAAAGCATTGGTATACTTAAAATAGCAACAATAAACACATTTAAAAACATCGTACTGTTAAGTAAATGCAGTAAACCATGAATTTTAGTTTTTGTTGAAATATTTTTTGACTTAATAACGCGTTTAAGCATTTTTCTAAAGTTTTCTGCACCTCCTTTATTCCATCTAAATTGTTGAGATCGTGCAGCACTAATTACAACAGGCAATTCGGCAGGAGTTTCTACATCTTCAAGGTATTTAAATTTCCAGTTTTTTAGTTGTGCTCTGTAACTTAAATCTAGATCTTCTGTTAGTGTGTCACCTTCCCAATTACCAGCATCGATGATGCATGCTTTTCTCCAAACACCTGCAGTTCCGTTAAAATTAATAAAATGACCTTTACTATTTCGTCCAACTTGTTCAAGCGTAAAATGTGCATCTAAAGCAAACGCTTGAATTTTAGTAAGCAAAGAATAGTTGCGATTAATATGGCTCCATCGTGTTTGAACCACTCCAATATGTTCATCTTTAAAATAAGGAATTGTACGTTTTAACCAGTTCGGATTAGGTAAAAAATCGGCATCAAAAATGGCAATAAATTCGCCTTTAGCAATTTTTAAGCCTTCTTTTAAAGCACCTGCTTTAAACCCAATTCTATTGGTTCGGGTAATGTGTTTGATGTCTAAACCAGTAGACTGAAGCTTTTTAATACGTTTTTTTGTATCTGAAACACTCTCATCAGTTGAGTCGTCGAGCACTTGAATTTCTAGTTTGTCTTTTGGATACTCTATTAGAGCAATATTATCTAACAAGCGTTCCATGACGTACATTTCATTAAATACAGGTAATTGAATAGTAACTAAAGGAACTTCATTAGGATTAGACAAATCAAATGTGTCACAATTTTTGGTTGCTTTTTTTGAAGATAAGTAATTATAAAGCAAATTAAGTTGTGCTAATGCATACATAAAAATTAGTATGATAGCAATGGTGTAAATGACGATGATTATTGTTTCTAAAATCACTTTTTTATGCTGTATTTAAAAATCCAACCTAAGATTTTTACGCCTGCAAATATAGCACCTTTTACAGTGCCCGAAACTTTAGAAACACCAATTCTATTTCTATAGTTTACAGGAACTTCAGTATAAGTTAGCTTTTGTTTTAAAGCTTTTAATTGCATTTCTACTGTCCAACCATAGGTTTTGTCTTCCATGTTTAGTTGCAATAGTTTTTTGTATTTAATGGCTCTAAAAGGACCTAAATCTGTGAATTTTGCTCCAAAAAATAATCTCATCAAACTCGTTGCAAGCCAATTTCCAAAGATTTGAGGCGTTGTCATTGAGCCTAGTTCTCTTAATTGTTTCACTCTTGCACCAATAACAAAATCGATGTTGTTTTCAATAATGGGTTGAACAATTTTAGTCATTTCTTCAGGATAATCACTGTAGTCACCATCTAAAAACACAATGATATCTGGTTTTTTTGAAAGATTTGCAATGTAATCCATACCTTTTAAACAAGCATAGCCATAACCTTTTCTGGTTTCGGTAAGAACAGTTGCGCCAGCGTTTTGTGCGTTAGTTTCAGTTGTGTCTGAAGAATTATTATTAACTACAATAATTTCATTAACGAAACTTGGGATATCGTTTATAACATGTGCAATGGAATCTGCTTCATTATAAGCAGGAATGATGACTTTTATGATTGACATGTACTGTTTTTTTTGAAGCGACAAAAATACATTGTTTCCGTTTATTTCTTATTCACTAAATCCATCAAATCTACGTCGTTTCCTAATAAGATTTCCGTTGGATTAATGCGTCCTTGCATGCTGTCGTTTTCTAATTTAAGAACTCCTCTAGGGCAAACAGCAGAACAAATTCCGCAGCCAACGCAAGAAGAACGTACAATGTTTTCACCTTTTTGAGCATAAGCACGAACATCAATTCCCATTTCGCAATAGGTTGAACAGTTGCCGCAAGAAATGCATTGTCCACCATTAGTTGTAATTCTAAACTTAGAAAACATTCGTTGCTGAAATCCTAGTATTGCTGCCATAGGACAACCAAAACGACACCAAGAACGACTACCTAAAATGGGATAAAAACCAGTACCAATTACACCAGAAAAAATAGAACCTATATAAAAGCCATAAGCAGATCTTAAACTTCCAGCTTGAACATAAAATACGTCATTGGTTGTGCCTGTTAAATGCATAAAGATTAATAATAGTATCACAGTGAAAAATCCAATAGCTCCATATTTGGCATCTTTGCCTAATTCGTTTCTTTTAAAAAGCATAACTCCTATAAAGATTAAAGACAAGAATCCAATGACTAGACTAATGAAAACACCTCTCGTTAACCAAAAGCTATTATTATCATATCCTAAATAGGTGTATACCATAGCAGTTGTCATAACAACAGAAAAAACTAAAACAAGGTGTATTAACCAGCGTTCTAGTTTCCAAGCAGACATTTTTTTAGAAGATAAATGTCTAAAGGCATCACCAGCAGTTTCGGCTAAACCACCACAGCCGCAAACCCATGAGCAATACCAACGTTTCCCATACTTGTAAGTTAAAATTGGAGTAATAACGAATATGGATAAGATTCCGAAGAGAATAAGTGCTAAGCCAATATTTCCATTAGACAAAAATCCTTTTACAGACCATTCATCAAAAATATAATAGTTTAATGGCCAAATACTTTTTAGATCATAATAAGGCAAATCATTATTCATAACATACATAAACTCTGGTATTAAGAATGCAAATCCTAATTGAAAAAACATGACCGAAATAGTCCTTATTTGTTGGTAGCGATTATGTCTGTATTTTAAAATAAACTTATATCCAAAAGCTAAAATTGCAATTGTATAAAGGGTTCCGTAAACAAACCATTGACTAGCATTTCGACCACTTAATAACTGACTCAATGGATCAAATAAACTAATTAAACCTGTGTTTGCTGCTCCATCTACACCTAAACCTAAATATTCTGGAAAGAAATAAAGAACAATGTAAAATCCTGTTAAAACAACACCAGTAGTCCATCCTAAAATACCACGAGAAGAAATAGATTTAAACCAAGTACCATCGTTTTTAATACCTTCTAATTTTGTTAAATAGGCTTCTCTAGAATAAATAATAGTACCGAGAGTTATCATTCCTAATGCTAACGATAAAAATAAACCTTGATTTGGAAAGTTGGTGTTAAACAATGCTAATGCAAGTATTAGTAGACCTACAATTCCTACTGCTAATGCTACTTTTTGTTTGGTTGTAATGTCTAGGGCATCAGGTTTAGCTAAAGACATGCTATGATTTAATTTATGACTCATTTGTTTTTATTTTGAGCACTAAGATGTCACACTGAGTATGTTGAAGTGTTCACGAAGTGCATTTAATTGTGGCTTTATTTTTTAGCCATCAACCTCTTTTTATTTGTTAAACAGTTTGTAATTGGTTGTTGTAAGCTGATCGTATTTCAGTTTCATGATGATTATAGAATTCTGGGTCAAAATTAGCTTCAGAAAGATGACTCATAACATAATCAACATCTCTTTTTTCAGTCAGCCATTTGTCAAAAGTTTCATGACGCATTCGAATCCCGAAAGTATTAATCCCTAAAAATTCATTGGTGTTTTTATTAAAAGCTACAGTAATGCATTTGGTGTCGTCGTCATGTTTCCAATGGAAATGTGCTTCATAATCGGGTTTCCCTTTTTTACCATGAACCCAACCATAGGTTTGGTATTCAATATCGAAAAACTTAGCAGAATTGAACCAATGACCAGGATTGTATGGTATGCGATTTCCGCAGATGGTTTGCGCTAAAGTTTCTCCCATCATCCGTCCTGTATACCAAACGGCTTCAATTGGTCTACGATTTCCAATAGCTTCATGTTGTTCGGCACAATCACCAATAGCGTACACATCAGCAATATTGGTTTCTAAGTAACGATTAACTTTTACACCTCTTCCAGTTTCAATTTTTGAGGATTTTATAAATTCTATGTTTGGAGATACGCCAGCAGTTAAGCCCACGACATCACAAGGAATTTCTTCTCCTGTTTCTTCAATAATTACAGATTTTACATTTCCGTTTTTATCAGATTTAATTGCTTTCAGATTAGTCGACAATCTCAAATCGATATGATGGTTTTTGATATGCCTGTTAATCATTTCACTTTCACCTTCAGGTAAAACACCATTCCAAAAACTAGATTCACGAACTAAGAAGGTTACTGGAATATGTCGAGAACTCAACATTTCTGCAAGTTCAATTCCAATCAATCCACCACCAACAATAACAGCTTTTTTACAAACTTTGTTGTTTGGCGCATACTTTTCAAGGGTTTCTAAATCTTGTTTGTGATATAATCCCATTACACCATTTAAATCTTGTCCTGGCCAACCAAATTTATTAGGTTTACTTCCTGTTGCAATAACAAGTTTGTCGTAATTGAGAGACGATTTGTTAGCGAGTTTTAGAGATTTGTTATCAGTATCTATAGCTTCAACATAAGCGTTGAGCAATTCAATTCGATTCTTTTTCCAAAACCAATTTTCATAAGGCTGTGTGTGTTCAAATTTCATATGTCCCATGTAAATATACATGAGTGCAGTTCGAGAGAAGAAGTATTCAGATTCTGCTGAAATAATCGTAATTTTTTTATCTGAAAGTTTTCTTATATGTCTTGCTAAAGTAACTCCAGAAATTCCGTTTCCAATAATAACGATATGCTCCATAGATTTTGATTAGTTGCATCTTTTGTCGAAGGTTTTGTTAAAACCTTAAACGCTTTATGCTTTTTGTTTAAATTTAAAGATTAAATTTTAGGTATGAGAATAATTTTTAAGTTCTGCATTTTATTTTTTACAGTAATCTCTTGTGCTGTTCCTAAAGAAAAAATAAATGGACTCAGTTTTGTAGCTTCACCAGAAGTCATTAATGATTCTCATGTAAAACCAGTGATTGATGTTGGTGCTAACTATACAGCAATCATGCCTTTTGGCTTTATGAGGAGTTTAACTCATTCAGAAATAATTCATAATACCAACAAACAATGGTTTGGTGAAACTCGAGCTGGAGCCAAGCAATACATTGAAACCTTAAAGAAGTCTAATATCAAAATCATGATTAAACCTCAAATTTGGGTTTGGCATGGAGAGTTTACTGGTCATATAGAAATGCTTAATGAAGCCGATTGGCAAAACTTTGAAAATTCGTATTCTAGCTTTATTTTAGAATATGCTGCATTAGCTAATGAAACTAATGCTGAATTGTTTTGTATTGGTACAGAATTAGAAAGTTTTGTAAACCAACGTCCTGAGTATTGGCATCAACTCATTATAGAGATTCGTAAGATTTATAAAGGTCAATTGACCTATGCTGCTAATTGGGATGAATTTAAACGAACACCTTTTTGGAGCCAATTAGATTACATTGGAGTTGATGCGTATTTTCCTGTGAGTGATAAACGAACACCAACTGTTCAAGAATGTGTTGCTGGTTGGCAAAAGCATAAAGCGCTTATCAAATCAGTATCAGAAGCGCATGGTAAACCTGTTCTTTTTACTGAGTATGGTTATAGAAGTATGGATTTTACTGGTAAAGCACCTTGGAATAGTGACCATACCAATACAAGTTTGAATTTAGAAGGGCAAGTCAATGCAACTCAAGCGCTTTATGAAGCGTTTTGGAATGAAGATTGGTTTGCTGGAGGTTTTGTTTGGAAATGGTTTCATAATTACGAACAGAGTGGAGGAGAAAAAGACAATCAGTTTACACCACAAAATAAACCTGTAGAAATGGTAATTAAATCGTTTTATAAATCGGAATAATTACAGTTAATTATAAATAGATAAAAAATGCGAACACTAGTAATAGGAGATATACATGGAGGTTTAAAAGGCCTCATTCAACTTTTTGAAAGAGCAAAAATCACTCATGATGATATCCTTGTTTTTGTTGGAGATTATGTAGATGGTTGGAGCGAATCTGCGCAAGTTATTCAGTATTTAATAGCCATCTCTAAAACCAATGAGTGTGTTTTTATAAAAGGGAATCACGATGTATGGTGTGAAGATTGGCTTAGAACTGGTGCAACAGAACCTGTTTGGTTAGCTCATGGAGGACAAGAAACGGTTCAAAGTTATGCGTCATTTACAGAAGAAGAAAAAAAGCAGCATTTGTATTTTTTTAGCGATATGAGTTTGTATCATATTGATGAGGCTAATAGATTATTTGTTCATGCTGGTTTTACTGCTAAAGAAGGCATAGAAAAAGAATACAATTTTCGGAATTTTTATTACGATCGTACCTTGTGGAATATGGTAGTACACATGAAAGCTAAAGTTGCCGAAAACTCAGATTTATATCCAAAACAACTGAAGCATTACAAAGAGATTTATATTGGTCATACACCAACAATTAATTTTTATGAAGATAAACCTATGCAAGCGCTTAATGTTTGGAACGTAGATACTGGAGCTGCATTTACAGGGAAATTATCTGCAATAGATGTTGATACAAAAGAAGTTTTTCAGAGTGATATGTTAACAGATTTATATCCTAATGAACTAGGAAGAAATAAAAGTTAACTAATGTGTTTTTTGTAGTAAGCATATAGGTCTTCGGCTGAAGCACCAAACCATTTTTTTACATAAATCGTCCAAAAGTGATATTGTAGTTTCCAAATGCCATGTTTTTTGTAGAGTCTTGCTGAAGTTTTAATCTTCTTATTAATAACTGTAAATTGTTTTCTAGCGTATAACTCGTTAATTAAAATGTTGTCTTCATAGATAATGTAGGTTTCATCATAACCACCAATATCTTCAAAAAGCTGTTTGGTTATAAACTGACTTTGGTCACCTCCTCTACATGCTCGCCATGAAAATTGGGTAAGCCAACTCGCAAGTCTAAGCCACCAATGATTACTGTCAAATTGCATTCTGAAACAACCTGCTAAGTTCCCATTTTCAACTTCATAAACAATATGTTGGTCAAAATGTTTTGGTGGAAACGAATCGGCATGCAGAAAGTATAAAATATCACCTTTAGCATTTTGTGCTCCAAGATTCATTTGTTTTGCTCTGCCTTTTTTTGAAGAAATGAGTTTAACGTTAGTTCGAGTAACATTCTTTTTAGAGAATTTTGTATCGAGAACTTTAGTTGTTTCTTGATGCGGTTCTTTGTTTTGTTCAGAATCACTCGAAGCAGCAAAATCACGAACAATTTCTTTTGTGTTATCCATACTTCCACCATCAACAACTATAATTTCAGTAATGTTTTTAGAGGTTGAATTTTCAATAAGGTAATTTAGTAGCAGACCAATAATTTCAGCTTCATTAAGCGTGGGAATAATAATAGAGATTTGCTGCTTCATAAAGTGTCATTGCGAAGCTTTTGTGAAAAAAGCTATGGCAATCTAATTCAGGTTAGTTAAAAAGATGACTACGTCATTTCACCACTTGTAATGACATGTGTTATTCATTCAAATTCCAATTGTAATCTAGAAAATTTTTCTTAGTGCTTTTAGAAATTCTAATATCTGAATATTGATTTAAGAAATCAATTAAATTGCTGTTTTTTGTTTTGAAATCTTTGCTAAACCATTTAAAAATTTTTGAAAGTTCTATATGATTTTCCGAAATGTTGTTTTTTGATTTATCTGATAAAAATGCTTTCGTAACTTCTGTTAGTTGCATTTCTAATTCTGAAGCAGTAAAGGCAGTATTTTGTAATTTAGGACAAGATACTGAAGCACAGACTATAGCAAAATGGATTCGAGGTTCGTTCATCTTCCTAAGAATTTGATGTTCAATGTCATTTAAGTTGTACCATTTTTCACCAATTTTCCATAAACGTTGCTCCCAAGGATCTTTAATGTCTTTAATGCTTTGTAAAGGATAATTTCTAAGGATTAAATCTACTGTAAATGCATTGTAAGCATTAATCCAATATGCTAGTTTTTCATTTTTACTCCATGTGTCTTTTGGAACATGATTTTGAAGCTGTTCTATATATCTATAAAATTTTACTCTATTAGATGTGAATCCTTTATAGTTAACATTACCATTGCTCGAAACATGATTTTGTAAAAGCTGATTCCAAATGTGATGATTCATTTTTAGAGTTAGCTCTTTAGGTTGAGGTACATCCATTTCTACCATTTCAGGTTCAGTATCTTCAAATGTGTCTTCAGGCACTTCTTCTTTTTCTAGTTCTAAAACTTTAGTTTCAGTTTTTGTTTTGTCTTTGGTTTCGGTGTTTTCATCAACGTCAACAATAACTTCATCTTCAGTTTTAATTTGCTTCTTGGTGGTTGAGCTAGATGTTTCAGTTTTTGAAGCGGTTTCAGATTTAGAATTAGCCACTTTTTTTGTGCTTCCGCAGGATAATACGAAACAAACAGCCACTAAAAATAAAATAGGTTTAAGAGGCATTTATTTTTTGTTTAAAGGATATAACTCCTGATTTATAAAATCATTTGGGAAGTTTTCATCGCCTTCAAAACCTAATTCTATGTCTCGACCATTATGCGGAACATAATTTGTTTTAAAAAGGTAATCCCAAATACTTAGAGTTAGTCCGTAATTAACACCAAACCTAACATGCTTTGGAAGTTCTTTTGCATGATGCCAAATGTGCATTTTCGGATTATTGAATATGTATTTTAAAACACCATAATCCCAGCCTAAATTGGCATGATTTAAATGGCCTATCACTATGGCAATAAAGTAAACGATGGCCACATCTTGCGCATCAAATCCACCTATAATAGCAATTGGAATATAGAGTAGAGATTTGTAAACGACAGGTTCCATCCAGTGGTAACGTAAATGCGCAGCAAAGCCCATTTCTTTGACACTGTGATGTACTTTGTGAAAGCTCCATAATAAAGGCACGCGATGTAATAGTCGATGTGTGTTCCATTGCACAAAATCACTCACCAAGAAGAAAATGAGTAAGCCTAGCCACTTTGGTAAATCATCGACATCAAACAATTGAAAGCTAGAAATGGATAGACCAATTGTCCCTAAGATGTCATTTAAAATTTCGGCAGCAGTATTAGATAAGGCAATAAATACAATGAGATTCAGAATAAAAAAGTTGAAAAACATGTAAAAGGTGTCAAGCCAAAAGTCTTTTCTAAATAACGCTTGATTTTTTCGCCAAGGGAAAGCAATTTCTAACAGCCAAACTGCAATTGAAATAAGTATGAGTCCATAAAAATAATTCACCCAATTCGTTTGCATTAGAATTTCATTTTTAAGGTAATTCCAATAACCAGAATAGGAGTTTTGTATAATTTCTAAATACTTTTCCATAAATAGGTTTCACAAATGAGTGAGATAAATAAAATGGCGATTATCGCCTAACAACAGCCTCCACCATCATAGTGAAAGGTAGATTTACTTATAAAGATATCATCTCTTTGTAAATTAGCCAAAGCTTCAGCAGTTTTATCACAAATGGCTAAGGGCTGATTTTTTAATAGAACGTGTCCAGCATTATCATCAAAGTAGTCTGCTTCTCCATAATAAATGGCAGCCTTACCTGTAAAAATACAAGGTCCATCATTTGGCATAGGATCTTTAATAGCAGCGACTTCAATAGACTCAATATAAATTAATTCCTCAGTAGGATAATGCTTAGGATCTAAGATTCTGTAAGGTTTACGTGCTCTAATTTCAATAGTTCCAAAACCAGCATCAGTTAGCATTTTTACATATTCAGCAATAGGTAAGCTTCCGCTTAAACACAAAGCTCTTAGCCTGTCATCATTTCTTAGCTCATCATTCATGGGTTGTTCACAAGTGGGATCACTCATGACTAATCGACCATGAGGTTTTAACACGCGATACATTTCGGCAATTGCTTTTTTTAAATCATCGGCTTTAAAAATATTGAACAAGCAGTTTTGAGCAGCCACATCTATACTATTATCTTCGACAGGAAGTTGCATAGCATCACCTTTTTTAAGCTCTATAAATTCCGATTTAAACCAATCGTTTTGAGCTTCGGCTTCTTTGAAGTTTTTACGCGAAGCTTCTAGCATTTCGTCAAGGACATCGACGCCAATCACTCCACCTTTTTGTCGGTTGAAATATGAAAATTGAAGTAATTCCATTCCAACTCCAACACCAACATAAAGCATTTTTGGGTTATTGGTCAAATCACGTGCATGAACTGTGCTGCCACAACCATAGTTCATTTCTTGCATGATTCTCGGGATTTTTAATCCTGGTAATTCCCAAATCGGATTAGTTGTGCAACATAAGCCAACATCTGGTGTTAGTGCTGCTTCTTTGTATAAGGTGTTTGTTGCTTCTAAGTAACTCATGTTTTATTAGTATTTAGTAAAAAGTGTAAAGTATGAAGTGTAAAGTGTAAAGTGTAAAGTGATTCTTTACTTTACATTAAATACTTTTAATTAATTCTTTAAATAATACAATCATATTCGGCTCAGCTTTGCTTGCCATTGCAATGATTTCTGAAATATCGACAGGTTTTAAATTGTTTGGATCACATTCGTCTGTTAATACAGATATTGCAGCAGCTTTCATATTTAAATGATTAGCAACTATAATTTCTGGGACAGTACTCATACCAACAGCATCTGCACCAATTATTTTTAGCATTCTGTATTCTGCTCTAGTTTCAAGTTGAGGACCAACAACACTTGCATACACACCTTCGTGTAGTTTAATATTGTTTTTATCTGCAATGCTTTTAAACTTTGAGTTGATTTCTAAGTTGTAAGGTGCACTCATATCAGTAAAACGTTCACCCAAAGTTTCAACACCTTTAAAAGCCAACGGAGAACTGCCTTGAAGATTAATATGATCGTCAATTAGCATAAGTTCGCCTTTTTTAAAATTTAAGTTGATAGCTCCAGCAGCATTAGAAACTAAAAGTGTTTTTATGCCTAATTTTTCCATAATTCTAACAGGAAATGTAACATCTTGTAGCGAATAACCTTCATATAGATGAAAGCGACCTTGCATAACAACGACTTTCTTGCCAGATAGGAGTCCGTAAATTAATTTTCCTTTATGAAACTCGACTGTAGCTGTTGGAAAGTTAGGAATGTGATTATAACTCACTTCACTGATAATATCAATGTGATTTGTGAGTTGCCCTAGACCTGTTCCTAAAATGACTCCAATTTCGGGATTTTCAAACCCTTTATCAACTAAGTAATTGGCAGTTTCTGAAATAAATTTAATCATGTAATTGTTTAGTTTTTTCTTGTAATTCTACATTGTTTTTATAAAAATCTGAAGCTATTAAATCTTCATAAGTATCGATGTCGTTAAGCATATCTAAAATACTAACAGAAAGATTAAGTTGATCTAGCTCGTGTAAGGTTTTTTCTAGTAAGTTTGATTGACTCCAAGGTTTGTTTTCAAAAATTTGAGGATTCATTTTGCTCATACCAACAAGATAATAACCACCATCTTCTGCTGGACCGAAAACAACTTCAGAATGATTTAAGGCATTTAGACCATTTTGAATATGAGTTGCATTAATATCTGGTAAATCAGAACCAATTAAAACGATGCGTTCGAAGCCTTTTTTGAATCCATTTGTGAAAGCATTTTTCATGCGTTCGCCTAAATCACTTCCTTTTTGAACAGTTTTATAAGCAGTTTCCCATTTTGTGTCAATGACTTTATCTGAAAAATAAATATGCAAAGGAACGTCAAGCGCTTTAGTTGCTAATTCAGTAATGGTTACAAGTTCTTTATAAACTTCAAATGCAGCCTGATTGCCAATAGTTTTTGCAAGTCTGGTTTTTACTTTGCCTAATTTGATGTTCTTGACAAAAACAATAACTAAATCTTTACTCATATACTTTAATTCCTTTTTTTAGCCATTTACTCCATTTTTTAGAATATACATGGACGCTATCAGTTTCTTTTTGCTGAAGGTTGTATACTTTGAAATTATTATTCTTCCACTCAAAAATTCCGCCGAATAAGTTTTCGACATTTGTATAACCTACGTCAATTAATTTTTGTGCAATGGTTTCAGAGCGAATACCAAGTGAGCAATACACAATAATGTTTTGGTTTTTATTTGGAACTTGTTTTTCAACTTGTTCTAAATTGAAATCTTTATACCCAATATGTATGGCATTTTTAAGATGACTTACATTGTATTCTTCTAATTCTCTAGCATCGAGAAATATAATTTCTGAAGACGTTACTTGTATGTCTTCAACCCAAGTATAAGAAACCTCTTCAGTATTATATTTTTTAAGTAATTCTGAAAGTGTTTCTTGAGAATTTCCTATGACTGAAAACAAGAGTGCCATGTAAAAAAATAATGTTTTCATATTATGCTACAGTACCTTGACAGCTGCTTCCTGCACCAGCTGTGCATCCGAAGCAATGTTGAGAAATGACAATGTTTCGACCTTCTAATAAGGTTTCATTAAACTCTGAAATATGTTTTATTTTATTGTTTACAGGCAGTTCTAGCATTTGATTAAAATCACAGTCGTAAAGATAGCCATCCCAACTTACCGATAAGGTATTTGTACACATAACGTTTGACACTGCAGCTGGATTATAAGCTTCAACCAATTGATACATGTAATCTTCATAATTTTCAGACGCAATCAAGTAATCTAAAAAACGAGAAATAGGAAGGTTTGTAATGGCAAACAGATTATGGAACTGAACTCCAAACTCTTCAATTAAAGCCTTTTTAAAATCTTTTTCCATTGCCATTTGATCTCCAGGTAAAAAAGCGCCTGAAGGATTATAAACCAAATCTAATTTGAGCTTACTATTTGGCATGCCATAACCAACAGCGTTTAATTCTTGTAAAGCTTTGATAGATTTATTAAACACACCATCACCTCGTTGCTTATCTGTTTTTCCTTTGGTCCAATGTGGCATTGAACTTACCACATGAACATTATATTTTTTAAAAAACTCTGGTAAGTCATTGTATTTTTTATTAGCTCTTATAATGGTTAGGTTAGAGCGTACAATAAAATCTTTGATGCCAATTTTTGAAGCTTCCTCGACAAACCATCTAAAATTTGGGTTCATTTCTGGAGCTCCTCCAGTTAAATCTAAAGTATGTGCACCAGAAGTTTTAATCACATTTAAACATTGTTGCATGGTTTCTTTGGTCATGATTTCTTTTCGGTCAGGACCTGCATCAACATGACAATGTGTGCAAACTTGATTGCACATATAACCAACATTAATTTGTAAAATTTCTAGTGTTTTAGCTTTTAATGGAAACTGACTGGTTTCGGCTATTTTAGCTTTAAAGGTTGGTAAGGTTCCATTTTGAAAAATACCATTTGACAAAATTTCTAATTGCCTATTGCTATGTGCTAAATCGCTTCCTTTTTTATGTAAAGATTGGGTTTTTAATTTTGTCATATTTGTTTTAAGACTTAGGTTTCTATTTGTTGTGATTTGCGTTAAGGATTGAGGCTTTGTTGAAGCTCCTCAAAGAGAGCGACTGCCGAAAGCCTGACCTTTAGGTAACGCCAAAATATTAACCATCTAATTTGTTAATCTTATTCATCATTTGAACACCATGAACTAAAGTCGCTCCACTTTTAATTGCGGCACCAACATGAATGGCTTCCATCATTTCTTCTTTAGTAATGCCACGTTGAAGTCCGTCTTGAGAGTAAGCGTCAATGCAATAAGGGCATTGTTCGGTATGTGCTACAGCTAATGCAATTAAAGATTTTTCACGAGCTGTAAGTGCGCCTTCTTCAAATACTTTTCCGTAGTATTCAAAAAATTTTTGACCTAATTCTTCACTCCATTCAGTGATTTTTCCAAATTTTTTAAGATCGGAAGGGTTATAATATGTTTTTTGCATGAGATTATTTAATAGTTATACGGACTAAAATATGAAATATCTCTGCTTTGGTCGAGAACCTTAGGTAAGAATTACATAAAATTTAAGAATTGAGTATATAAAATGGTTTAATAATCAATTTTGTCTTCTTTTTTTGTCCATTCTTGAAATGGCTTTAAAGCAATATCTCGAGCTAATTGCTCAAAAGAAATACTTCTTTTAGAATAAGGAAGCGGAATTTCTTTATAGATAAACTCATCATCAAAGCCAATATTAGCAGCATCTACAGCTTCTTTCATAAATTTATCTTTTGCATATAATTTAACGCAATTATTTAAAAAGTATAAGTTAATTCTTAAACCAAAAAACCCGATTCAATTAGAATCGGGCTTTTAGTGGTGGTGCCTCCAGAAGCTAAACATTTTGCGCATGTGTGTATCTGAATAGTCTTTTATGGTCATTTTGTTTATGATTAAAATTTAAAAGTAATCTTTTGTGCATAATAGTAAGCGTGTGTGTTCAAGCACGTATTTGGGAGCATTTTTATAAAAATAGTTATTTATAAATAGCTTAATGTTTAATAATCATTTTTTCTATCTAGAATTATTAATCTACTCCTGATTATTTGTATTTCATTGGTTTACAGATATGATTACGTTGGTCATTTTTGCAGCTTTATTAAAAAAACAACCTGTTTTATTGATTCTTTTTTATTGATTCTAACATTACTTCTAGTTTAGCATTGTAAATAATAATAGAAGTTTTAGTCATGATAAATATCAATAACTTAGGATATAGTTACTCTAAAAAGGTGCAAATATTTAACAAGCTTGATTTAAGTTTTGCCTCAGGGAAAATATATGGGCTTTTAGGAAAAAATGGCGCTGGGAAATCGACACTTATAAAGAATATTACAGGAATGCTTTTTCCTACTGAAGGTGTTTGCGAAGTTTTTGGCTTTAGTCCTAAAAAGCGACAAGTGGGTTTTTTAAAGGAGTTGTTTTTCGTTCCAGAAGAGTATTATCTTCCAAGTTTAGAGATTCAAGAATTGGTAAATCTTTATCAAGATTTTTACCCCAATTTTGATGTCAATCAGTTTAATACATATTTAAACGAGTTTAAGATTGAAAAAAGTAAAAGAACCACACAATTGTCTCTAGGGCAAAAAAAGAAAGTATTAATTGGTTTTGCTCTATCTGCTAATACCAAAGTCTTAATTATGGATGAACCTACGAATGGTTTAGATATTCCTTCGAAGATTACATTTAGAAATATGATAAAAGATTCTTTTAAAGAAGATCGTATCGTAATTATAACCTCTCATCAAGTAAGAGATTTAGATGAATTAATTGATGCTATAATCATCATGAATGGCGGAAAAATTCTTTTAAATAATGATAAGGAGCAAATTGCAAAGCAATTACAATTTGAATTGTCTGATTCATCAAAAGACGATGCCACTATTCTTTATCAAGAGAAGGTTAGCAATGGCTATGCATCAATCAAAAAAAATACAACGAACATGTCTGGATATGTAGATATCGAATTATTGTTTAACGCAGTATTGGCTAATAAATTAAATTAATTGTTATGAGTATTTCAGTAATTACATTATTAATTAAAAGGCAATTTAAAGAGAGTTTTAAAATTTATGGTATTGGTCTTTTGGTTCTACTTGCATTATTGTTGTTTCTTTTTTTAATAGTGCATCAATGGCAAGATAGTTTTTCGGGAGCTGTTCAAAATGGCGTTTTTGTAATCGGTTTATTTCTAGGAGGAGGTGTTTTTTCTAATGCTATGTTTCATGAGTTTTCAAGCCCTCAAAGTGGCATGTGGTTATTGAGTATTCCTGCAAAGCATTCTGAGAAAGTAGTGAGTAGTATTATAATGTCTACATTGTTTTTTCTACTTGTATACATTGCTTTGTTTTATATAGCAGACATCTTGTATTTAATGCTAATAAGTAGTCAGGATTTACAAGCCATACTAAATCCGTTTAAAGACAATTTTTATCAATTTTTCTTTTTGTATTTATTGTTTAATGGTTTCATTTTATTAGGTAGTGTTGTTTTTAATACACATAGCTTTATTAAGACCTTATTGACAGGAGTTTTGTTTTTGATCTTGTTTAATTACATCAATACAACAATTCTAGAGTTTCTTATTCCAGAAACAACTCTCATTTCTAGTGTAGCATTTGATAGCTTTTTATTTTCTCATCAAGGTGAAAATATAAAAGTATTACTTACAGAAAAAGCAGACGTACCAAGTTGGGTATTTGTTAATGTTGTGTTGCCTATTTCAATTTGGTTTGCAGTATGGTTAAAGTTAAAAGAAAAAGAAATTTAGAATATGAAAAAAAGTAATCTGTTTTTAATAGGCTTGAGTATCGTTGTAGTTGCTGGAATGATCTTAACAAACGTTAATCTAAAAAAAGAGTATCAGAAAATTGATTTAACAAATCCGCATAAAAATTATGTGTCTGTAGCAGCTGAAGCTTACTCTGTGTTAGATATTTCGGGAAGTAATGGTTATCCAATTGAAGTAAGGTATCAAAAAACAAACGATATTAAAGTATTGCGTTCTCGATTAAGCCATTTTAAGAGTATTGTAAAGAATGATACATTGTTTATTGAATTTACAGGCTCAAATATTTCTATGCAACAACGTTTTAACTCTAACACACCACCAGGTATTATTGTTGGGAAAAATAAATTATCAAGTATTGAAATAGCTGATACTCATAATCGAGTTTCTGGTTTTTCCAACCAAGATTTAAAACTTGTATTAAAAGGGAATTCATATACAGAAATAAGTGATTGCAACATTAATTTACTTGAAGTTGATATGAAAAATAATAGTCAGATAGAGTTTGTAACCACCAATACAGCAGATTCTTTAGATATGACCATGAGAGATAAGTCAATTGCTAGAATGCAAGAAATTCATTTTCAATCTCTAAAACATCGTTTAAGCGATAGTGTTGTAGTTGTGTTGTCTAAAGGTGTTTTTAAAAACATATTAAAATAAAACGAGATGAACGTTGTAAATATCAAAACAATATCGACTGTTATTTTTGCCATTACATTTGTTACTATATTACCTCATACTGGATTTTTGAATTTTTTTCCTTTTGATTATACAGTTCCGATAATTGCATTTGTTTGGTGGTATTTAAAAAGAGACAAAGCGTCTTTTAAAGATATTGGGTTTAGTCTAAAAGACATTGGAATTAAACCATTATTGGTTGGGTTGTTATCTGCAATACTAATATTCCTCTTTATGCAGTTTGTTTTCTTTCCGATAATAGAAATTTTTGTAGAATTTAAGCCTGTAGATGTAGAACTATACAACAGTATTAGAAGTAAAGATGTTGCTTATTTTGTGTTTATTTTAATTTCGAGTTGGCTTGTAGGCGGAGTTTATGAAGAAATAGTTTTTCATGGATTCATATTTACACGTTTAGAAAACATTATAAATGGAAGATTTAAAACGGTTATTTGTTTTTTAATTACGGCTTTAATTTTTGCGTTATATCATTTGCAATTGGGAGCAGCAGATACAATTAATGCGTTTTTGGTTGGAGCAGGTTATTTAGGGCTATTTTTATTTTATAAAAGAAATTTATGGTATGCTATATTTTGCCATGGCTTTTATAATACAATTGTAATAACATCACTATATTTAGGTTATATCTAATTTTATGACTTTAGATTATTTTATTAAAAAGAAAAATTCGTCTCTAACTATTAGAATACTAATACATGTATTGTTTTGGTTTTTAGTAAGTGTTAGTTCGTATTTTTTTATAAAAAATTCATACAGCGTATATAAAGATACACCTGTAAGTTATTTAGAGCCAATAAAAAATACAATTGGTTTAGTAGTGGTTTTTTATCCGTTAATGTATGTTTTAATTCCTCGGTTTCTGAAAACAAAGCAATGGCATATTCTTATTCTTTATGTTTCAACACTCATTTTTTTATATGTTTTTATTGAGGCTTTAGGCGAGAAAATGATGTTTCATTTTTGTGACAGTTGTCGTATTATCGCAGAAGATAAAAATCCTGCACACCTAAGCGTTCTTCAAAAAGGGCTTATCGATAATATATTATATAAGGCTTCTAATATTGGGTTGTTTTTTAGTCTGTTTTCAAGTCTTATACTTCCCATCTCCATAAAAAGCAGTTTAGGTTATTATGAGTTTTATATTAAAAACCTTCATTTAGAAAAAGAGAACGCACAATTAGAGCTTAATTTTTTAAAAGCTCAGGTTAATCCTCATTTTTTATTTAATACCTTAAATAACTTATATGGTTTAATACTTCATAAACGTACAGAAGCATCAGCAGAAACGGTAACGCGACTTTCAGATTTTATGCGTTATTCATTAGAAAATGCCAACAAAAAGCATCTTGTATTATTAGAAGAAATTGAATTAATAAAAAACTATATTGAACTTGAAAAGCTGCGTTTAAATTATACTAAAGTAGTGTTTGTAACTAATGCAGAAGAGAGCGATAAAAAGTTACCACCTTTATTGTTTATTCCTCTAATAGAAAATGCCTTTAAGTACAACGTCGATAAAAAAGATACTACTATAAAAATGCATTTAATGATACAAGATCATACACTAGAGTTTAGTATTAGCAATACTTTTGGCAATCATAAAACAAAAAACGATTCAGGAGGATTGGGTTTGAGTAATTTAAAGAAACGATTAGACTTGTATTTTATAGACACCTATGTTTATAAAGTAGACATTAAGAATTCTATTTATAAAGCTTATCTTAAACTTGATTTAAAATGAAAACCATAAATGCTTTAATTGTAGATGATGAGCCTCTTGCACGAGAAATCATTCAAACCTTTATAGATAAAGTTCCAAACTGGACCGTTATTGACATATGTATAAATGCTGAAGAAGCCTATGAGTCGCTTCTAAAACATGATATAGATGTATTGTTTTTAGATATACAAATGCCAGTTATATCAGGTGTTGAGTTTCTTCAATCATTACAAAATCCGCCTTTGGTTATTTTCACGACTGCGTATAGTGAATATGCTTTAAAAGGCTTTGAATTAAATGTTGTAGATTACTTGTTAAAGCCAATTTCATACAGTCGTTTTTTTCAAGCAGTAGAAAAAGCAAATGCCAAGTTTTTAACTAAAAACGAAGCATTAAAAACACGTGAAAAAGAGCACAATTACTTTTTTGTTAAGTACGAAGGCAAGCTTTTAAAAATTATTTTTTCAGATATTATATATATAAAAGCAGAACAAGAATATAGTTATATTGTTTCTAAAGACAAACCTTTACTGGTAAGTATGCATTTAAAGTTGTTAGAAACCATATTGCCAGAAAAAATATTTACAAGAATACATCGATCTTATATTGTACCTCAAGAAACGATAACATCTATTTACGGAAACACAGTTCAAATAGGAGATGCTATTAAATTACCTATTGGAAGCAAATACAAAGAAAATTTGATGCAAAAATTAAAGATAAAATAGTGTCTGTTTGAGAGTGTGTTAAAAATACTGTGTTATGCTGTTTTTCTTTTCTTGTTTTTTTACGACTGACCATTCTTTTTAAATAGGAAGTCTTCAAAAAAAATGGGGCAACTATATTAATGGAAGCTGATTACAAATAAAGAAAATGTACTGTATTAGTTTGCTAGAGTAGACATTACTTTTAAGAAATCTAGTTTTCTAGATCTAGAAATGCTAACAGTGTCATTATTATTCATAATAATATAGCCACCATCGGCTTTCATATATTTTTTTACTTCTTTTAAATTAATAAGAAAACTATTGTGTACACGCATAAAACCTTGCTCTAAAAGTAAGTTTTCGTATTCTTTTAAGTTTTTACTAACGAGTAGTTTTTCAGAATTTTTAAGCTTGAAAATGGTATAAGAACCTTCGGCTTTGCAGTAAATGATATCATTAATTTCAATAAATTCAAATCCATCAGATGTTGCCAAACAAATTTTATTCAATTTAGGTTTTTGCAATTTTAAATTAAGCATCAAAGTTTCTAATTGTTTTTTGTAAACAGCTTGGTTTTTTTTGGTTTGAGCTTTATTAACTGCAAGTTGTAATTCGTCTAAATCTATAGGTTTTAAAAGGTAATCAAGAGAACTAAATTTAACAGCTTTAATGGCATATTGTTCAAAAGCTGTTGTGAAGATGACTTCAAAATTAAGATGTGATACTTGACTAAGAACATCAAATCCAGTGCCTGTTTGTAATTCAATGTCTAGAAAAACAACATCTGGTTTTAATTCTTTAATAGTCTTAATAGCGTCATTTACATTAGCAGCAGTGCCTATAACAGTAATGTCTACACAAAACTCTTCTAAAAGATTTTTTAAGGTTTCTCTACTATGTCTTTCATCTTCAACTATAACTGCTCTTAAGCTCATAATTTTTATTTTAATTGAATTTTTATAATAACGGTCGTTCCTAAAGGATTTTGGTTAGAGTCTTTTTTATCTATAATTTCAAGAGTATTAATTTTAGTATTTAAATTCTCTAACCTTTGCTTTGTAACCTCTAAACCTCTAGATTGTATAGGCTTTTTATGATTAGAAGCTTCTCTACCTATGCCATTGTCGTCTACTTTACATATCAAAAAATCATTTTGTTTTGTAAATATAATATCAATGTTTTTTGGTTCAGTAAGTTTTGGTAATAGTCCATGAATTATAGCGTTTTCAACAAAAGGTTGTAAAATCATAAACGGAATTTCAATTAAATCTGTATCTATTTTTTGATCTACAGTAATTTTATAATTAAAAACACCATCAAAGCGTAAAGACTCTAGTTCGAGATAATCTGTTAAAAGTTTTATCTCATCAGAAATAACAACATTAGTTTTTATTGAATTTTCTAAAACGTTTCTGATAAGGCGACTAAATTTTGATAAATATTTTAAAGTAGATATTTTGTTGTCTGTGGTTATTAAATGCTGTATAGCGCTTAACGAATTAAATATAAAATGAGGATTAATTTGAGCTCGTAAAGCTTGATTTTTATTAATAGATGCTTCGTTTTTTAGTTTAAATTTTTCTAAAATATTGGTGCGTGCTTTATAATTTAATCCAAATGCAAAAATTATAATTTCTGTTGCGCAGCCTATAATAATAAAATAGAGACTATCTAGAAATAATCCATCTTCAGGTTGTACAAAAAGAATATGTGCTAATGCAGATATACATAATGATAATGTTGCAAATGCAACAAAATATGCAAGACGATTTTTTGCAATATAAATGAGATATAAAAGTAAAGGTATGGTTGTTATGTAGTAAAAGTTAAATAAATAGGTGTTTATAAAAATTAACCCTTTAAAATTTTGACTAATGCCAAATATAAATAAGGCTATAATAATTAGTATGTTAGAACTAATTACAATCTTTAATATGTTGTGAAATACTGGGTAATTACTTTTGGTTTGTAAATAGCTCATGATGTAAAAAACATAAGCCAAATTAGCTAAATAAACAATGCTTTGAGAGCACCAGAACAGTAAAGTGTAATTGTCTTTAAAAAGAAATTGGTAGATGCCTAATTTATATCCGCAGGAATAAAAAAACAGCGTAATAATATATAGCGAATAATAGAAGAATTCGGGCTTCTTAATCATAAAGAAAAATGAGAGGCTCCAAAACCAAGCTAAAATGCAAATGCCAGTAAAAATGTAATACGGCATTAATTGGGTTAAATCATTTTGAGAAAAGGTTCTGCTGAAAGAAGATGAAGCGCTTTTGAACTTCCAATTACTTATAGGTTCATTAAAGGTAACTCGTTTGACTTTTAAGTATAAAAAATCGTGATCTAGAATTAATTCTGAAGCTAATTTAGCTTCAGAATAATAATTATTATATCGAATTTTTTTACGTATTGAGTTCTTGTCAAAAAGGCCTATGTTTTTTGAGCTAACTTGATTGTCTAAAAAAAATAACTGTCCGTAGTCAAACGAATTGAACTTTAAAAAAAAGTGATTTTTGTTCTGGTTATTTAGATTTTTAAGATTTAGCTTAATCCAATAAATGTCATCTGCATTTGTTTTTTCTTTAAAGCTATTTGGACTTTTAAAATTGTTTGGGTTATTTAAAACATCATTGATGCCTAAAGTAGTGTCGTTGGTTTTGAATACTGTAAAATCTATATGATTACCTGTATAAGGTGTAGCTTGTTGCGCATAAGTATTAAAAAAAATACTGAATAATGTTATAATGAATACTGTGATAGATTTTATTAACAGACGCATTTAATTTAGATTAGGTAATTTTAAAGTGATAAGAGTGCCTTTTAATAACGAGTTGTCTTTAATTAAAGTAATATGTTTTTCAATATTGTAATTTTTAATTGTATTGAGTAATTGTATTTGGTCTTGCCATTTTGTGATTTGAGTTCTGTATTCTGGTGAATATTGAATCTCACTTTCAAGAATGGCGTCATATTTATGCTCTATAGTTAAAATTACATTGTTATTGTTAACTTTAAAATTAGCATTTAATGATTGATTATTGTGTTGATTTATGATAGCGTATTCAATAATGTTTTCAAATAAAGTTTGAATAACGAATGCTGGAATTTTTGTGTTTTCTAATTCAGAGCTGTTATCAATATTGATAGTGTATTTAAATCTATTGCTATAACGTAGTTCTTGCAGTTTAAGATACCAGTTAAGCATATTTACTTCATCTTTTAAGTAAACTAAATCTTCTTCAAGATATTTTAAGTAAAATCTAATGAGCTTACTAAAAATTGATAAATATTCTAAAGATGATTTTTTGTTTCCTTCGGTGATAAAGTATTGTATAGCATTTATAGCATTAAATACAAAATGAGGGTTTAGTTGTGATTTTAATGCTTGTAATTTTAAAGCTAACATCTCTTCTTTTATTTGAAGAAATTTCTGCTGTTTTTTTATTAATGCGTTGTTAGCTCTTATACTTTTAATTTTCACAGCACAAATAGAAGCAATAGCAGAGAACATCTTTAAGTGTTGATTGGTGAAAAAATTTTTCTCAGGATGTTCACAATCAATGACACCATAAATAATATCTTCATATGCAATTGGAACGCATATTTCAGATAACCTTTGCTCATCATCTATAATATATCTGTTGTCTTTAGAGGTGTCTGAAATAATTTCGGGATTTCCAGTTTTTGCCACAGATCCAGTTATGCCTTCACCAAGTTTTATGTCAACAGGATTATGAATGTTTTTATCTTTAGGATTTTTTGGACCATAAGCCGCTTTTTGAACAAGAACATTCTTCTGTTTATCTAATACATAAATAACACAATCTACCAAGCCTAATTTTGAGATACAGTTCTTCGCTAAGTCCCAAAGAATATCATCTTCATTTTCTTTTCCAATAAACGAATTAGAGAAATAAACTAAAAGATTTTCAAATTGTTCTACAGTTAAAATAGGCTTCTTATTTAGCTGGGTCATTGAGTTTAATTTAAAAATAATAAATTTTATGTTTATTAAGTTAATGGTTTTTAACGTTTAAAACCTTTATGATTAATTGGCGTTTTGTTTTTTTAGATTATATGTAAGTGTTATTAGACCTTCGTCATAAGATTCTTTATTAATTAAATCGAAAGTATTAATGGTTTTTGATTTTCCAAATAAAGAAACCCCTTCACCTAATATGATAGGATTTAGTTTTAATATTAATTGATCAATCAGCCCATTATCAAGTAACCATCCAGCAAATTGTCCTCCTCCACATAAATAGATGTCTGTTTCAGAGTTGTTTTTTATTTCATTTACTTTTTCAATGTCAATGGTTTCTATTTTAACCTGTTTTGAAAGATTATCAATCTTAAGTGTGTTAGAGAAAATATGATGATTCATGTGTTGGTATGCTGGTTGTCCAGGTTTAAGACCGTATTGATATCCGAACTCATATGTTTTACGTCCCATAATAACTGTTTTGAATTTTAAAAGGTCGGTTTGATATTTTTCTATTCCTTTTCCTTGAAAAATAAACTTACTTACATCATCATTTAAACCAGCAATATAACCATCTAAAGAACTTGCAACATAATATATTACTTTTTTCATTTTATTACTTTTTAATAATTCTAAAAAATTCTCTATCAAAAATTGAAAAATAATCTTCAGCTTTAAAAGCTTCTTAATAAGATATGTATTTTCAACTTTAGAATAAAAGTATTGTTTATTTAATTGAGGTTGTGTTTTTTTCCTTTTTTTAATAAATCTTTTGCTTCAGACCAATTAGGAATTTCATTACTATATATAACAGTTGTACGTATTTCTTTAGCAATTTTACTACTGCTCTTTATAGCTTTAAGATGTGCGCCAGAAGTAGAAAACGATTTCATATCTTCTTCATTGCGCCACATGGTTATTGTATAGTGTGTTGTCCAGAATCCTCGTTTTTTAAATTTTATACAGTTGGTTTTCTTAAGTTGTAAGGTTGTAAATAGAGCATAGTGTGATAATTGAAAAAAGTGAAATATTGATTTTAGTTTTATTGATGAAATTGCAACTACCATAGTTTGCGTGTTTTTATTACGATTGCATCTTTTATACCAAAAGATGCAATCGTAATAATTAATTATTGAGTAATAAAAATGTCTAAAGTGAGTGAAGCATTTTGTCCATCAAAATCAAAACTTTTTGTTTGTAAAACACCAGTTCTGCCATCGTCTGTTTTAAAGTAGAATAAGCTTCCTACAATATCTATTTGTTCTGCTTTTTGTTCATTAGCCTCTGTAAATGGGGTGTAAGTATAAGCCTGCTCTATTTCGTAAACATCAAAAATATTATATGTGCTGGTAATAAGAGATTCACTTGGGCTAAAAACAGGTTCTTTAAATGTTGTAGTAGCTTTATTTTGCATACCATTGGTTAAAACGGCTTCTGCAATGATATTTGGCGAACCTAAATAGAAACCAGATTCGTTTACACTAAAGATTGCAAAAATGTCTTGATCTAAATTAACATCTACAGCAGTATCATGATTTACTGCACTTACATGACTTGTGCTATTTACATGTAGATAGTAAGGAATGGTAATATTTCCATTTGGTGGATTTACAGTTTGAACAGTAACTTGGCTTTTAGTCATAGGTCTTCTAACATTTACTTCAGCAAAATTCAACGAAGCGCTATTACCATTTACGTCTGTGATAACTGCTTGAAAGTAGAGTTCGGTTTCCACTTCATTTTCGCTATTTAAAATGTAATTTAATTCATATGTAAACTCATTACTATTGCTAATGTAATTAGGATGATTAGTGTCTATAGTTTCATATTCAGTTGTATTGCCATCAAACACTTTGTAGATTGTTAGTGTATCAAAGCCATCTTCTGCTACTGCATTAATTTGATGATTTAGAGTGCCTAAAGTCGGACTTCCTAAAACGGCATCAAAAATACCTTCTTCACCATTTGTGAGCACAACTGTAGGTTGTATGTATTCTGTTTCAGGATCTGAATTAGTAGTAGTGCTGTCGTCATCACTACTACAGCTAGTTAAAATAACTGCTAAAAATGTAAAATAGCACAAGGTTCTTAAATGATTTAACTGTAGTTTTTTGAAGTTAAACTTTTGATTTGTTTTTAAATACGTCATGATAATTTGTTTTAAAATTTGGTAAGGCAAACCTAGACATGTGAAGCAGAACGATTTTATAAGAATTGACGAATGGTATTTTGTAATTGATTAATGGTTTTTAAGTTATTAAGTCTTGATGATGTTTTAATTTTTTGATTCAAAGACACCATACATCAATTCAAACCAACCAATAATCAAATATTGAAGCATATCACTTATCTAAGTCTTTAGTTTTGATGTGAATTAAAATAATAAAGTATGAAGTTTAAAATTACTTGTGTCGTATTCCTATTTACGACAATTTGTATTAAAGCACAGACTGTTTCAAAACAGGTCATAGGTAGCTCAGGTTTAGAGTTTGCAAACAATATGTACACTACAAACTTTACAGTTGGAGAAGTAATTGTTGGTAAGGTAGAAAATGGCAGTGTAATTAATCAAGGTTTTTGGGCAAACTTAGTTAACGATGAGACCTTGTCTTTAAGTGCTTCTTTGTTAAAAGAGGTCAATGTGTATCCTAATCCTGTAGCAGATTTTATTCAAATTAAGTTCAACACTAATCACACAAAAAAATATTTAGCTCAATTGTTTGATAGCTTAGGGAAGCAAGTTTTTTCTACAGCATTTTGGTCTCATGACCAGGTTAAGTTGTTAAATGTTTCTAATGTGCAAACAGGAGTTTATTTTTTAAAAATAACTGAAATCAAATCAAATTATAATAAAACTTTAAAAATCTTAAAACAATAAATTATGAATTTAGTTTTACCAATACTAAGAATTATAACAACACTAATAGTTGTGTTGTCAAGTAGCTTGTTATACGCTCAATCAGGAATTAATTATCAAGGTGTAGCTAGAAACACTGAAGGGCAGTTAATGGTTAGCGAGAGTATAGATTTAGAAATCTTAATTAGAAAAGGAGTGCCCAATGGTACAATTGCTTATGGAGAATTACATAATGTTATGACAGATGCTAATGGTGTTTTTTCAATTGTAATTGGGCAAGGGACACCATCAGCTATACCTTACGATTTGGTAAGTTGGGCTGAAGATACACATTATTTAAATGTATGGCTTAATGGTGTAGAGGTTGGTACAACTCAATTTTTGGGTGTTCCTTATGCTTATGCAATAGGAAAATGGCAAGCCCATAAAAATGGTGTTACACCTAAAGGAACAGGAGGTTCAATTTATATTGGTGATAATGTAGGACAGGATGATGATTTTAGTGACAATAATAATATTGGTATAGGGAACGAAGCTTTAAAAAGTAATATTAATGGTTATAATAACATAGCTTTAGGAAGTGAATCTTTAAGTCTTAGTGCTGATACAAATACAAATATTGGTATAGGAACTAATACTTTAAAGAAAAATACTGGAAGTAATGCTAACATTGCAATGGGTGTTGGAAGTTTATCAAATTTAGAAACTAGTAATGCCATTGGTTATAGAGGAAATAATTTAGCAATAGGATTTAATGCTCTGCATAATAATATTGATGGCACTAGAAATATTGCTTTAGGAAATGGAGCTTTGTATCATAATATTAATGGTACTAGAAATATTGCCATCGGAGTTTTTGCTGGATTAAATAATTTAGGAACTAACAATATTTTTATAGGTTCAAGCGCAGGAAGCCAATCAGATTTTCATAATGCCAATAATACACTTATTATTGATAATGCTGCTTCAGGGTCAGTAACTAGTATACCGTTAATTTATGGTGAATTTGATAATCATATATTAGGTTTTGATGCTAAAGTAGGTATTGGCACAACCACACCTAATGCGCCGTTACACATTACAACAAATAATGATGTTAGTTTAGAAATAGCAACAGGTGTAGTTGTTTTGGGAAATGAATTAGAGCATAATTTAGCTATGGATGGTGATGAAATTCAAGCTAGAAATGGTGGATTGGCATCAGATTTATTTTTACAAAATGAAGGTGGAAATGTTAGAGTAGGTGGAACCATTGTTTATGCTTCCGATAGACGCTTAAAAGAAGATATTCAAGATATTTCTTTTGGTTTAAACGAAATTCTTATGTTGCGTCCAACAGAGTATTTTTGGAAAAATAAAATTCAAAAACACAAATCATTAGGTCTAATTGCTCAAGAAGTAAATGAAGTTATAGAGAGTATAGTAACATATGATAAAAAACAAGATAAGTATGGTGTAAGTTACACAGAATTGATTCCTGTACTTATTAAAGCCATACAAGAGCAACAAGTTATTATAAATAAGCAAGATAAGATAATGCAGACTTTTGCAAAACGCTTGGCTGTTTTAGAAGAAAATCTAGGAAACAAATAATTTACGAAAGAATGAAATATAGGTTAGTAATACATTCTTTATTCATATTTCTTATTAAGAATATTGATTATGGGTAGTTTTGAATCTACTTATTATTCACAATAGGTTCTTTTACAAGAAAAGAAAGTAAGATCATTAACCATACTATAAAAAAATGAAAAATGATAAAGTATAGAGTTGATTTTTGTAACAATAAGTTGAGTCATAATATGTTTTTTGCATGAGACTATTTAATAGTTATATAGACTAAAATATGAAATATCTCTGCTTTGGTTGAGAACCTTATTAGGTAAGAATTGCATAAAATTTAAGAATTGAGGATATAAAATGGTTTAATAATCAATTTTATCCTCTTTTTTTGTCCATTCTTGAAATGGCTTTAAAGCAATATCTCGAGCCAATTGCTCAAAAGGAATACTTCTTTCAGAATAAGGAAGCGGAATTTCTTTATAGATAAACTCATCATCAAAGCCAATATTAGCAGCATCAACTTGATTGCTTCCATAATAAACTTTATCAGGTCTAGCCCAATAAATGGCACCTAAACACATTGGGCAAGGTTCACAAGAGGTGTAAACTTCACAGCCATCTAATTGAAATGAGTTGAGGTTTTTGCATGCATCTCTAATAGCTGTAACTTCAGCATGAGCAGTTGGATCATTTGTTGATGTGACTTTGTTGTTTCCTCTGCCTACAATTTTTCCGTCTTTAACAATCACACATCCAAATGGTCCACCTTCGTTGTTATTCATTCCTTTTAGAGCAGCATTTACAGCTTCTTTCATAAATTTATCTTTGCACATAATTTAACGCGATTATTTAAAAAGTATAAGTTAATTTTTTAATTTAATTCTTAAACCAAAAAACCCGATTCAATTAGAATCGGGCTTTTAGTGGTGGTGCCTCCAGGAATCGAACCAGGGACACAAGGATTTTCAGTCCTTTGCTCTACCAACTGAGCTAAGGCACCAGTCGTTTTAAACGAGAGTGCAAATATATATGCATTTTTAGTATTACCAAAAAGAAATTTTAAAAATTTACAGCTTTTCTATGTATTAAAAGAATAACTTCAATATTTCCATAGATTATTATGTTATTTTTTGGTTAAACAGATAGTAACTATTTTTTGCATTTTGTAAGTTTACGGCTTATTGGTTTTTGAATGAATTTAATCATAGATGTAGGAAACACTTATGTAAAACTAGCAGTTTTTCATAACAATGTATTGTTTGAAAAATTAACAGTTGAGTATAATGAGTTTTTAAAAACTGCTCTAAAGATATTAGAGAAGTATCCTATCATTTCTAAAGGAGTCATATCTTCTGTTGGAAAACTAAAAAGCAAAGATGTTCAAATAGTAGCTTCTAAAATAAATCTTTTATTACTAGACTCAAATACCAGATTACCATTTAAGAACAGTTACAAAACACCTAAAACTCTTGGTGTTGATCGTATTGCTCTAGTTGCTGCATCTGTAGATCAACATTCTAATAATAATGTGTTAATTATTGATGCAGGAACCTGTATTACTTATGATTTTATTACTGATAAGAATGAATATTTAGGAGGCGCAATTTCTCCAGGTGTCAGATTACGATATCATAGCTTACATAATTTAACCGCAAACCTTCCGTTATTAGATTCTAAACTGCCTGAATCCCTTATAGGAAAATCAACCGATAGTTCAATTCATTCTGGAGTAATTTTTGGTGTTTTAAAAGAAATAGATGGTGTTATTAATGAGTACAACAAAAAATATTCAGATTTAACAGTTATTTTAACAGGTGGTGATACCAATTTCTTGTCTAAACAATTAAAAAATGGCATATTTGCGAATTCAAATTTTCTTTTAGAAGGTTTGAATTTTATTTTAGAATATAACTCACAATAATGATAAAAAAAATTGTAATAGTTTTCGTTACTTTTTTTGCATTACAAATAAATGCTCAAGAGGGTACAGCTTCGCCATATTCGTTTTATGGAATCGGATCTTTAAAATTTAAAGGCACAGTTGAGAATAGAAGTATGGGAGGATTGAGTATTTATACCGATAGTATTCATGTAAACCTGAGAAATCCAGCAGCTTATGTTGGTCCAAACTTAAAGCTTTTTAATAATGAAAGTCGCCCTGTTAAGTTTGCAATTTCTGCAAGTCATAACAGTAGTGATTTAAAATCAGATTCTGGAAGCGAAAAAACAAGTGCTACCACAGTTGATTATCTGGCAATGGCAATGCCATTAGGAGATAAATTTGGATTTGGTTTAGGGATACTGCCTTATACTTCAGTAGGTTATAAGTTAGAAGACTTTTCTAATAATCAAATAGAGAACAGGTATAGAGGCGAAGGAGGTTTGAATAGAGTGTTTTTAGGATTGGGTTACAGAATTACTGATAAACTTAGTTTTGGTGTTGATGTGAATTATAATTTTGGAAACATAGAAAATACTGCAATAGAATTTTTATATGATGAAGATGGTGTGCCAATAGAGTATAAGTCAAGAGAGCATAATAGGTCTGAACTTAGTGGATTAAATGTTAACCTTGGTTTAACTTATAAAACCATGATAAGTGATAAGCTTGAATTACAATCAGGATTAACATATTCACCTCAAAGTAATATTGTGTCAAGAAACACTCGTTCTTATGCAACAATTGTATTAAGTGAGCAAAGTGAACAGGAGTTTGAAGTCAATTCTATCGATGCCGATTTAGAATCACTTGGATTAGATAAAACAGATTTAACTCTGCCTTCTAGGTTTTCAATTGGAGCAGGAATAGGTAAACCTAGAAAATGGTTTTTAGGAGCTGAATATACATTTCAAAACACAAGTAAGTTCTCTAATCCAATTATTACTATTGAAAATGCAACTTTTGTTAATGCCTCAAATATATCTTTAGGAGGTTTTTTTGTTCCTGATTATAATTCCTTTTCTAGTTATTTAAAAAGAATGACTTATAGAGCAGGAATTCATTTTGAAAATACAGGTTTAGAAATCAATAATGAAAAAATTAATGAGTTTGGCATATCTTTTGGAGTTGGATTACCAGTTGGGAAATGGTTTTCAAATGCTAACCTTGGATTTGAACTTGGCAGAAGAGGAACAACTAGCCAAAATTTAATACAAGAAAATTTTGTGAATTTCCAACTAAGTTTATCATTAAATGATAGATGGTTCCAAAAAAGAAAATATAACTAACGTAAAATGAATATAATGAAAACGAGAATTATTTTAGTATTAGCTGCTTTGTTTTTAACAGCAAACTTTAGTTTTGCTCAACAAGATGAAGAGTGTATGCTTAACCTCACCTTAATGAGTGACTTTGTTAAGAGTAAAAAATATGATGAAGCTTACGAACCTTGGATGAAAGTTAGAAATAAATGTCCTAAGTTTAGTTATGCAATATATGCTTACGGTGAAAAAATATTGAAGCACAAAATTAAAAATTCTACTGGTCAAGAGAAGCTAGATTTTATCAATGATCTAATGCTTGTTTGGGATAAAGGTATGGAGTACTATCCAAGCAAATATGATTTAGGAGAGGTTTTAGGAGATAAAGGCTTATTAATGTATGATAATCAAAAAGAACTTGGTTTAACCGATAAACAAGTGTACGATGCTTTTGATAAAGCATACACGACAGATCTTAAACACTTTACAAGTGCTAAAGGTTTATATGTATACTTTACTAAAATTGTTGATTTGTTTAAAGCTAATCAAGCACCAATTCAAGATGTATTTAATAAATACGATGATGTGTCAGAACAATTAGAAACAATTAACAAAGATTATACGGTTAAGTTAAACAAGATCATTGAAAAGGAAGAAGCTAGTCAAGCATTAACTAAGAGTGATAAAAAATACAAACCGTTTTATCAAAAATCTATTGAAGCTAATAATAAGATTTCAGGAAGTTTAGATACATATCTTGGTCAATTAGCAAACTGTGAAAATTTGATTCCTTTGTATAAAAAAGATTTTCCTACATATAAAGACGATGCAGTTTGGTTAAAAAGAGCTGTAAGTAGAATGTATAATAAAGAATGTACAGATGATCCTTTATATGTTGAATTGGTAAAAGCGTATGATGCAACAGCACCTTCAGCAGATACTAAATACTTTGTAGCTACAATTTTATACAAGCAAGGTAAAAATAGCGAAGGAGATGATTATATCAAACAAGCTTATGAGTTAGAAACTGATGTCTTTAAAAAAGGACGTTTAGCAAAGAAAATTGCTAATGGCTACAAGAAAAGAGGAAGTTATAGTGCTGCTAGAAAATATTACAGAGAAGCCTTAAAACTTAACCCTTCAGATGGAGCACCTCACTTACAAATTGCGTCTATGTATGCAAAAAGTGCAAACAGTTGCGGAACAGATAATTTTACTAAAAGAGCTGTGTTTTGGTATGCTGCACAAGAAGCTCTAAAAGCGGGAAGAGTTGATGCAAGTATGAAAAAGAGTGCACAACAAGCTGCAAATTCATATAATGCAAATGCGCCTTCTAGGGCTGAGATTTTTGAAAAAGGAATGGCTGGTAAAACGATTAACATTGGATGTTGGATTAGTGGTAGTGTAAAAGTTCCTAATCTGTAAATGAAAATTAAGGTTTTACATATTAATATATACATAGTCACAACAATTGTTGTGACTATGTTTTTTTCATGTAAAAACAATTTTAAAGAAGTACAACAAATAGGAATATTACAAAACCAACCTATAGGTGAAGCTAAAAATATCGATTTAAGATATACCGAAGTTGAAGATGACAATGGAAGAGTTATTGCTAACTTGAAAAGCCCTAAAATGCTAGATTACTCAAATCGAAGTTTTTCGTTTTCAGAATTTCCCGAAGGTGTACATTTATCACTTTATGATGAAAATGGAGACAAAAATATTATTCTGGCTGATTATGCAATCGTTTATAACAAAACTGATTTGATTGATTTACAAGGTAATGTGGTTTTAATCACGCCTCAAAATGATAGTCTTTTTGCAGATCAACTGTATTACGATCAAAAACGAGAATGGTTATTTACCAATCAACAAGTAAGATTAAAATCTGCAACCTCTAATAATGGTCGAGGAAATATTTTTGATTCCGATACCAAATTTAAAAACTATACCATTCTTGAAGGAAGTGGAGATATGCTTTTAAAAGATTAATAGTTGAAATAGTTTAGCAAAACATCTTTATCTTTGTAGTAAATATTTATATTCAAAATGAAGCTACTTCAGTTTTTTCAATACGTATACCTCTTTTTTGCTGTACTTTTTATCTATGATGGATTTGCTAGTTTAAATGATGGTACAAATAGATCAATTATATCATTTGTGTTTGCTGGTTTATCTATATTCATGTTTTTCTTCAGAAAACGTTTCAGAAAAAAATTTGACGACAAGAATAACTAATTAAGTATGGATTTAAGCATCCTTGTCATTATTTTAATGTTATTGCTTTCTGCCTTCTTTTCAGGTATGGAAATTGCTTATGTGTCGTCTAATAAAATTCATATTGAAATTGAAAAAAAGCAAGGCGATTTTCTTGCTAGGTTGTTAACACGCTTAACGGCAAAACCTTCTAAATTTATCGCTACAATGCTTATTGGAAACAATATAGCATTAGTCGTATATGGATTGGTAATGGGAGATGTTTTGGTAAATTGGTTTCAGTCTAAACTTCCAACAGATTATCAAGTTGTTAATTATTTACTTAATGATTTAAGTCTGCTTACTCAAACAATTATTTCTACGGTTGTAATTTTAATAACAGCCGAATTTTTACCAAAAGTATTCTTTCAGATTTATGCCAATTCCTTCTTGAAAATTTTTGCATTTCCTGCGTATTTGTTTTACCTATTATTTTGGTTTTTATCGTCGTCTGTTATCTGGATTTCAGATAAAGTTTTAAAAACAATTTTTAAAACAAATGGAGATGATATTCAATTGGCAATGACAAAAGTAGAGCTTGGTAATTATATAAGTGAGCAAATGCAGTCTGTTGAAGAACATGATGAAGTGGATAGCGAAATTCAAATTTTTCAAAATGCTCTAGAGTTTTCCGAAGTTAAAGCTCGCGAAGTGATGGTGCCTCGAACCGAAATTATTGCTGTTGACGTGAATGAGTCTGTAAAAAATATTAGAACCATGTTCATTGATAGCGGATTGTCAAAAATTTTGGTATATCGAGATACTATCGATGATATTCTAGGTTATGTGCATTCGTTTGAGCTATTTAAAAAACCTAAATCAATCAAAGCTATTACATTGCCTGTGGTGTATGTACCAGCAACAATGTTGGTAAAAGATGTACTTAATATTTTAACAAAAAAGCGCAAAAGTATTGCTGTAGTTATTGACGAGTATGGAGGAACAGCTGGTATTATGACAGTTGAAGATATTATAGAAGAGCTTTTTGGCGAAATTGAAGATGAGCACGATAGTGTTGAACTTACTGAAGAAAAGATAGATAGTAATCGTTTTAAGTTTTCTGCACGATTAGAAGTCGATTATATCAATGAAACATACAAGCTAAATCTTCCAGAAGGTGAAAATTATGAAACACTAGGTGGTTTAATTGTTAATGAAGCCGAAGACATTCCGCAAGAAGGTGATGAAGTTACTATAGACGTTTTTAAATTTAAAATTTTAGAGGTGTCTTCAACAAAAATTAACATTGTCGAATTGCATGTTACAGAAGAAGATTAATGCTTTAAAATTGCATATAAATTCTAAAGCATTTAATCGATGAAATCCTTCACTCAACAAAAGACTCGTTTATCCGTTAGTTTTTAGCTAATAAAAACATAATTCTACTTTTATTATTTAATAGAAAATGGTATTTTCGCCCACTTATTATTCGATAAATTATACATAAAATGGCAGTTTTAAATAAAATTAGACAACGTTCTTTGTTTTTGATTCTAATCATAGCATTAGCATTGTTCTCATTTGTACTTACCGATTTGTTTAGAAATAGTGATGCTCTTTTTGGAGGTTCGCAAGATGTAGTTGCTACAGTTAATGGCACTAACATTAACCGAGTTGAATTTATGAACAGAGTTGAGCAAATGCAAAGTCAGCTAGGTCCAAATTCTACGTCAACTCAAGCAATGAATAGAGTTTACGATCAAGAAGTGAGAAAAGCAATTATGGCATCTCAATTTGAAAACCTTGGGTTAAGTGTTGAGCAAGATCAAATGAAAGACTTACTTAAACAAAGTTTTTCTAGTTACCCAGAACTTCAAAATGAAGCTGGCATTTTTGATGAAAATAAATTAACCGAGTTTGTAAATAATTTAAAAGCACTAAATGGGCAAAGCGCTCCTTTAGGAACATTTCAAATCAACTACCAACAATGGGTAAGCACAGAAAATAACATTGCTTTAGGCGCTCAAGAAAGAGCTTACTATGCCATGGTTAAAGCTGGTGTAAACGCAACATTAGGTGAGGCTGAAGTAGATTATATGTTAGAAAACGCAACACGTGATTTAAATTATGTTCAAGTGCCTTTTACATCTATTGCAGATAGTTTAGTAGAAGTTTCTAAATCTGATATTACAAAGTATATTAGTGCACATAAAGATAAATACGAAGTTGAAGCGTCTAGAGACATTAGTTTTGTTGAATTTAAAGAGGTTGCAAGTGTTGAAGATGAAAATAACTTAAAAGCAGATTTACTTAAGTTATTAGACAATCAAGCAGTGTTTAATGAAGCAACAAACAATACTGATACCATTATCGGATTTAGAAATACTAACGATGTTGAAAATTTTGTAAACTCTAATTCTGATATTACTTACAACGATGAATTTGTAACAAAATCTCAATTACCAAAAACAGAAGCTGATACAATTTATAACACTCCAGTTGGTGGTATTTATGGACCTTATAAAGATGGAGGATTCTATAAATTATCTAAAATTGTAGCAGAAACACAAATGCCAGATTCAGTTAAAGTAAGACACATCTTAATTCCGCATATTGGAGCGCAAAGTGCACAACCAGATGTTACTAGATCAGTTGCAGATGCCGAAACTTTAGCAGATAGTATTAAAACTGTAGTTACAACTAATCCATCTAAATTCCCTGAATTAGTAACCGAATTTTCTTCAGATCAAGGAAGTGTTAACAATGGAGGAGAATACGATTTTCACCCAATTACTCAAATGGTAAAGCCGTTTAGTGATTTTGAATTCCAAAATAATGTAGGAGATATTGGTGTAGTAAAAACAGTATTTGGTTTTCATATCATTGAAATATTAGATCAAAAAAACAAAGCTAGAGCAGTAAAAGTTGCAACAATAGCTCGTAAGATTGAGCCATCTGAAAAAACAATTGATGCTACATTTACTGAAGCCTCTAAGTTTGAATTAGCTTTACAAAAAGAAAATTTTCAAGAGGCAGCAAAATCACGTGATTTAGACGTTAAACCAGTTAACGGAATTAAAATTCTTGATGAGAATATTCCAGGTTTAGGAAGTCAAAGAGCCATTGTACGATGGGCTTTTGAAGATGGAACTAGAATAGGTGATTATAAGCGTTTTTCTATTCCGAGTGGAGGTTATGCTGTGGTTCAGGTTGTTAAAGCAACTAAAAAAGGATTAATGGATGCTGAGAGTGCTTCGGCTACAGTGCTTACTGAAATTAGAAACGAGAAAAAGGCAGATATGATTTTAGGAAAAATTACTGGAACAACTGTTGCAGATATTGCTAAAAATCAAAATAGAGCTACAAGTAGAGCTTCTGCAGTTAATATGAAAAACCCAACCTTATCAGGAGCTGGTTCTGAGCCTAAAGTAGTTGGAGCAGCTTTTGGATTAGCAGAAGGAGAAGTGTCTAAACCAATAATAGGAAATAAAGGTGTTTATGTGGTTGAAGTTACTAAAGTTAATGAAACTACAACATTAGATAATTATCAAGCTATTGCTAATCGTTTAAGTACAGCAAGAGCTAATGCAGCACAAACTAAAGTGTATAATGCTTTAAAAGAAACTGCTGATATCGAAGATAATAGAGCTAGATTTTTCTAGAACTTTTAAATGAAATATATTTAAAAGGCTTCATATTATATGAAGCCTTTTTTAGTTTAAAATCATTTGGTTGTACTCAATAATTGTTAGGTAGCCTTTAGATTTAAAATAGTCTGTAGGATTGTGTTTTGAAGCGACTAACACAAAATCGCCTCCCCAAGCACCAAGACTTTTTACACTGCCATCAAAATCTTTGAACAGTTCTTCTTTTATAGGTTTTTGAGATATGATTTTTGAAATAATGTCTTCATGACGATTTATAAGGTTTTGAAAATCAACTAATGATTTGCAATCAATCATGTTTTGAGTAATATTATTAATTGCTTCAATATCGTGTTTTAAATCAGATTTATTTGCTTTGTATTGAGCAATGCCATCTCTACTATTTTGTTTCTGATTTAAGTGAACAAAATATAAGTGATCTTTAAACGTAGGATTAAAACTTACCGTTTCGATGTCTCTTTTTTGGTTATCCTGAACTTGATTCAGGATCTCATTATTCTTAATCTGATAGGTTAAAGGCTCTTGAGATTCAGCACAAGCAATATCATAACCACTTCCGCCAAAGCTTAGGTTTAATAATTCATACGGATTAACATTTGCCCAATTGGCGATGTTATTAACTAGAGTAGAGGATGTGCCTAAACCCCAATTTTTTGGAAATTCAAGTTGTGTTGTAATGTTATAACCTTTGTTTTTATTTAAAAATTTTGGATTAAGATCTATTGCAACGTTTAGTATTTCAAGCAATCTATTAGAAATTGTATCGTCATTCTGAACTTGCTTCAGAACCTTGTTATTTTGAATTTTGAAAGTGTCTTCAAACCAAACATGCTGGTTTTCATCAAAACTAGTCCAATGCAATTCTTCCGAAGAATTTTCTTCAACCTTTAAATCTTGTCCAAATCTTGTTGGAATAGCCAAAGACAATGCACCATCAAGAACAACATATTCTCCTGTAAGTAATAATTTTCCGTGACTGTAAAAACGTTTCACTAGTTATCTTATAGATTTAATAGCTTCAACTACAGCACTATGAGTAACTGTGTTAGTTTTAAAATGGGCAATGAGTTTTTCTTTTTCTTCAGGAGTTGCTTCAAACTGATTTAAAATGTTCATCAAATGCATTTTCATATGACCTTCTTGAATACCAGTAGTGGTTAAAGAACGCAACGCAGCAAAATTTTGAGCTAATCCTGTAACAGCTACAATTTGCATCAATTCTCTAGCCGAAGGTTTACCAAGCATTTCAAGAGCCAATTTTACCAAAGGATGCAGACTTGTTAATCCGCCAACAGTACCAAGTGCTAAGGGAATTTCTATCCAAAACTTAAAAATACCATTATTAACTTCGGCATGTGTTAAGCTAGTGTACTTACCAGTTTTAGACGCATACGCATGAATACCAGCTTCAACAGCTCTAAAATCATTACCAGTAGCTAATACAACAGCATCAATACCATTCATAATGCCTTTATTGTGTGTGACAGCTCTGTAAGGTTCTATTTCAGCAATTTTAACTGCTTGAAGAAATTTTTCAGCAAATGCTTCAGCAGAAATATCAGGATTTTCAGTGAGATCTTCAACCTTGCAACTCACTTCGGCTCTTACTAGACAGTCTGGAACATAATTAGATAAAATGCTCATGATGATGCTTAAGTTTCCGTTTAAAGACACATCTGCTTCACGTTTAAGAGTAGTTGCAAACTGTTCTAAACAACTGTTAATAAAATTTGCTCCCATGGCATCCATGGTTTCAAATGTAGCATGGAATTGAAAATAATTATTTAGAGTTTCAGTTTTGTTTTTCAATTCAATATCTAAAATTCCTCCTCCACGTTTGTTCATGCTTTTAGTAATAGCACTAGTGTCTTCAAAAAACAGAGGCTTTATTTGATTGAAAAAAGGTATTAAATCTTCAGCATTGCCATCGTATGTAAAATGAACTTGTCCAATCTTTGTAGTTGAAATCACTTCAGCTTTAAATCCACCACGATCAAACCAAAATTTAGCAGCTTTACTGGCAGCAGCAACTACTGAGCTTTCTTCAATAGTCATTGGTATGGTGTAAGTCTTTCCGTTTATTAAAAAATTTGGAGCAACACCAAAAGGTAAATAGAAATTTGAAATTGTATTTTCTATAAATTCATCATGTAGTAGTTGGAGTTTTTCGTTGTTGTTCCAATACTGCTTTAAAATATGTTCAGCATTTTTATGATTTGGAAAGTATGTGGTAACAATCCAATCAATTTTTTCAGATTTTGATAATTTAGAAAAGCCTGTAACTGTTTTATGCATTAACTTGAATTTAAGGATACAAAGATACTATTCTTGAATGTAATTTTCTTTAAAGGAATTATAATTGCACATTTAACTGTTAATAGTTAGGGTTTTTTGCTTAATTTTTAGTAAACTTGACATATTTTTATCGAAAAATAGCATGATTCTTGATGCATTATCAAGAACAAAAAATACTAACTAACACTAAATTTTATGTCAACAGCGACTACAATTAAAGAAAAAGAATTATTTGGGCATCCAATAGGGCTTTATGTTTTATTTTTTACTGAGTTATGGGAGCGCTTTTCTTATTATGGAATGCGTGCCTTATTAACCTTATACATTGCAACATCAGCAACAGCAGTTGATCCTGGTTTAGGATGGTCGAGTAAAGATGCAATATGGTTGTATGGATGGTATACCATGTTAGTGTATGTAGCATCTATTCCTGGAGGTTGGATTGCTGATAAATTTTTAGGACAGAAAAAAACGGTAATGTTAGGAGGTTTCTTGTTGTGTTTAGGACATGGTGTCCTTGCCATACCTACAACTTGGGCTTTTTTCACAGGTTTGGTATTAATTATTTTAGGAGTAGGAGGATTGAAACCAAACATTTCTACGATGGTTGGAGGACTATATAAAGAAGGAGATATTCGAAGAGATAGCGGCTTTACAATCTTCTATATAGGGATTAATATTGGTGCATTTTTGTCAAGTATTATTGTAGGTTTAGTCGCTTATAAATATGGATGGCATTATGGATTTGGATTAGCAGGAATAGGAATGTTAATAGGTCAGCTAGTTTTTATTGCTGGACAAAAGCATTTAAAACATGTAGGTAACTTTTTAGGGAAATCTGAAAATCCTGAAGAAAAGGAAGCAATGAACAAACCATTGACTAAAATTGAAAAAGATAGAGTAATAGTATTATTAATATCTTTCTTAATAGTTATTGTGTTCTGGGGAGCTTTTGAACAAGCTGGCGGCTTAATGAATCTTTACACAGATGCTAAGGTAGATAGGTCAATAAATTTTGCATCACTTACTGAAATACCTGCAGCAGTATTCCAGTCACTTAATGCTGGATATATCATCATTTTTGGAACTATAATAGGAGGTTTTTGGATTTGGTGGAAAAAGAAAGGAAGAGAATCTTCGTCATTATTCAAAATGGCAATTGGAACTATAATCATGGGCTTAGGTTATGTTTTTATGATGTTTGCTTCTAAGGAAGCTGGCTCTGTAGAGTTTGGTAAGGCTGCAATGGTTTGGGTCTTTTTAGCGTATTTGTTTCACACAATTGGAGAACTTTGTACATCTCCAGTTTCATTGTCATTTATTACAAAATTAGCACCAGTAAAATACGCCTCTATAATGATGGGAATTTATTTTGCTGCTACAGGTTTTGGTAATAAACTAGCAGGAAGTATTGGAGAATCTGCCCAACTTGAAGCATATCAAGGAACAATGACTATGAGTAAAGAAGATACATATAAATTTACTTCAAAGGATAGTATTAAGGTTAAAAAAATTGTTGACGGTAAGAAGGTAATTAATGATGTATTTGTATATCCAATTGAAGAAGATAAAAACTTTTCAATAAAAGGTAAAGTATATGTAGAGAATAACGATGTTGTTTTTAAAGGCTATAAAAATGGTGAAGATTTAGGAAACACTTTTGCCTTAAATGATGTAAATGATTCTAAGGAGAATTTAATTCAATATTTGAACGACAACAATGTTACAGCTGACAATCCTTATCATGTTAATTTAAAGTTTGAAAAAGATGCTGATAAAGCACAGGTTGTCGAAAACAAAGGAGACGGAAAGAATTATGGAGTGTCTTTTGTCATTGAAGAAGAACAGAATGAACAAGAGTATAAGATATTTCAGTTCCTAACATTTTTCACTGTTATCTTTGGCCTGTTGTTAATTTTATTCTTAAAGAAATTGAAGAAACTTACTCATGGAGCAGAGGATAAAGAAGGAACAATTAACGAAGAAACCGAAGGATTTGAACTTGCTGATTCAAAATCTAATAGCTAATACTAAATATAAAAAAACCTTATTAACTATAGTTTATGGGTTTCTCTTTTTTAACTAAATTCTTTCTTTTATGAATACTGATATTGAAAACCTGTTTAAAGACAAAGTTTTAGGCCATCCTGCTGGTCTTTTTGTATTGTTTTTTACTGAAATGTGGGAGCGTTTTTCATTTTATGGTATGAGAGTGCTTCTTGTTAATTTCTTAACCATGGCTGCCATTGGGTATAATCCAGGTTGGGAATGGTCGGTAGAAAATGCAGGAGCTTTATTTGGTACTTATGCGATGTTGTTGTACGTAACACCAATTATTGGAGGATATATTGCTGATAAATACACAGGTTATCGTTGGGCAGTAATTATTGGATCTTTGATAATGACTCTTGGTCATGCATCTATGGCTTTAGAAACAGAGTTTTCATTGTATTTAGGTTTAGTATTACTTGTAGTTGGTACAGGTTTTTTTAAGCCAACTATGACCTCTATAATTTCTGAAATGTATAAAAAAAATCCAGAGAAAAAAGATGGTGCTTATACTATTTATTATATGGGAGTTAATGCTGGTGCATTTTTTGGAATGATGCTTTGTGGTTATTTAGCTGAGAAAATAGGTTGGGCTTATGGATTTGGATTGGCTGGAATTTTTATGCTTTTAGGAACTCTTCAATTTTGGTTGGCAGGATCTTTATTTGGGAAAATTGGAGCTAAACCAACTAAAATACATGAGGTTGAATTACCACAGAATATTAATGAAAAGAATGTAGACAATCATTTAGATGAAGATATTGAAAAACCAAATCCTTTTACATTATTTGATAAAGTACTTATTGTTGTTTCTTCTGTAATTGGACTTGGTTATGCTATAAATGATCCAATGTCAAAAATTGCAGGAATAGACATTTTTTCAGTTTTTCAGATAGGAGATTTTGAAGGTCAATATACAGCTGTGTTATTTGCGTTAGGATTGTTTTTGATTTTAGTTATAGGAAGAATTTTAAGATATTCTGCAATCGTTAGAGATAGAATGTTTGCATTTATAATATTTGCATTTTTCACAGTGTTTTTCTGGCTGTCTTTTGAACAAGGTGCTTCATCATTGGTGATTTTTGCAAGAGATAGTGTTGATAGAATGCTAAGTGGTAATTCTGCTATTGCATTTAATATTATCAATACTCTACTTACAGTAATACCATTAATTATAATTTCGTGGGTACTATATCTTCTTTGGAAAAAGACATTTAAGAAAGTTCCAGGATCAAATGTGGTTTTAGTTATTTGTTTTTTGCTTATGTGGGGAATTGTTGGTTGGATGCTTAATAGAGACTTCAATACCATAGCATATGATGTCAGTTATTCTGCGATTGAAAAGCCTGATATTGACGAAAAGGGTAACCAAAAAACTGATGATTTAGGGAACCTTAAGTATATATATATTCCAATAACAGAGAATAATCAACCTAATGGTTCTATTGATAAAGTTGTAATGCAAACGACATCAATTGCAGAACCTCTAAGCTTTAATGTTGGAGACAGATTAAATATTATAGCCAAAAATAATGATGGTACTGAATTTGGTTTCTTAGATGAAAAGAGACTAGAGTTTACTAAGAATAGAGGTTTAGAATTAAAAAGAGATAATGGAATTATTTCAGCTGAAATAACTAAAGTTAGAGATAATGAAGTTGAAATCACTGTGTCTTGGTTCAGTATTTTAAATTCATTTTTCATTATTGTTTTTGCTTCTTTTTTCTCAAAATGGTGGGAAAGTAAATATAACCCTAGTGCTGCAACAAAATATGCTTTAGGATTGATAGTTATGGGAGTAGGTTTTGGACTCTTAGCTTTTGGTTCACATGGCCTTGTTGATGGAGTTAAGGTTAGTATGATATGGTTGATTTTGGCATATTTGTTTCATACTCTTGGTGAGTTATGTTTGTCTCCAGTTGGATTGTCTTATGTTAGTAAGCTTGTTCCAGCGAGAATGATAGCTCTAATGTTCGGGATGTGGTACTTGGCAATAGCTATTGGAAATAAGTTAGCGGCTGTATTGGGAGGTCAAATTGAGAATATAACTGAAGAGTATAGTTTGTCGACATTTTTCTTAATTTTTACAATTGTTCCTGTTGTAGCAGGTCTATTGGTTTTTGCTTTAAACCCTGTATTAAAAAAACTAATGCATGGTGTTAAATAACGAGTAAATCGTTAAAAATATCGCAAAATGCTCCGTTTATGGAGCATTTTTTGTAAGTTCGGAACAGAAATTGCAACATATCTATTATGAAAAAAATAACTTATATATTCGTTTTAGCGCTATTAACTTCGCTTAGTAGCTTCGCTCAAGTACAAGAAATTAATTGGGTAACCTTTGAAGAGGCTTTAGAACTTCAGAAAAAAAATCCAAAAAAAATTATGATGGATGTTTACACAAACTGGTGTGGACCTTGTAAAATGTTAGATAAAAATACATTCCATAATAAAGATGTGGTTGAGTTTGTAAATAAGAATTACTACGCTGTTAAATTTGATGCTGAAGGTAATTCTACATTAGAATATGATGGTAAAACCTTTAGTAATCCTAACTACAAGGAGGAATTAAAAAGTAGAAGAAATAGTGTGCACGAGCTTACACGTTATTTAAAAGTAAGTGCATATCCAACAATTGTATTTTTTGATGTAGATGCTAAGGTGATCTCACCTATTAGAGGTTATCAAAAACCACAACAAATTGAATTGTACTTAAAATTATTTCTTGGAGATGACTATAAGTCTATGACCACTCAAGAAGAATTTAATGCCTATTATGCTGCTTTTAAGCCAGAATTTCAACAATAAATTGTTTATTTTAATATAAATGCTCCCTTTTCATATGTATAATGAAAAGGGAGTTTTTCTTTTAAGCAAGTTGCTTTCCATCGTTGTGCATACGATTTATAATTACTGCCATCTGCAATAATGAGTTTGGGTTGTAACGAATCAATCAAACGTTTTAAATTAATTCGTGGTGAATTCCTCAATAAAACATAATCTGTTTTAAAACTTACATTATATGCGCCTAAGCTGTCAACAACTAAAAGCGTTTTGTGTGGCGTTTTGTAAACATTATATAAGGAATCGAATGAGATTGAATTGATAAAGTTTCCAACTTTATAGTTGCTAATTATGTTTTCGTTTTGAATGGCATCATTATCTAAACTATGCCATATTTTTAAATCGTCGTTTTTCTTTTTTCCTATAATACTATGCCTACTCTTATGAAATATTACAAATGCTTCAGTGCTGTTTATGTGTTTTAATTGTATGAAAGTACCTTGTAATAACATTATCGATATTAAAAACATTATAATTCGCTTAAAATGAAATTTCCGATAGGCTAATACTGAAGCTAGTATGAAGATATAACTGGTAATAACCTGAGAGGCATCAAAAGAGATGTCTTTAATTAAAAAAGCCTCTTGTTTAGAAACCCAAGAGACTACAAGATTCATTGTGCTAATAAGACTTCCGTAGATATTGGCTAGCATTTCGGGAAGCATATTGATGACTGATAGCATAATGACTAAAATTCCAAAGCCTAAAATCAATCCTAAAAATGGAATAATTGCCAAGTTTGAAATAAAGAATAAGCTTGGAAATTGATGAAAATAGAACAAACTAATTGGTAATACACCAAGTTGTGCAGCAATAGTAACAGTAAATATTTGCCAGAAATAATTTAAAAGCTTCCATTTAGGAATCCATAATTTGCTTAGTAAAGGTTGAATTGAAACGATTGCAAATACAGCTAAATAACTCATTTGAAACCCAATATCAAACAAGAATATAGGTTTAAACAACAACAGAATGAATATTGAGATACATAGTGTATTATAAATGTTTGTTGGTCGTTTTACATGCATCGCTATTGCAACAATGCTAAACATCGTCACAGCTCTTGTAACTGAAGCCGATAATCCAGCGACAATAGCAAAGCTCCACAGAAGCATTAAAATGCTAATGACTTTAATAATATGTCCTCGCTTTAACTGCTCCAAAGGCTTTAAAACAATATTTAAAATCATAAGTATGATCCCAACATGTAAGCCAGAAACTGCTAGTATATGAATGGCTCCAGCATTTGCATAGTTGGTATACATTTCTCTGTCCATATCTTGTCGCTGACCAAGTATAAGTGCGTTGATAATCGCTAATTCTTCAGGTTTAAAATCATAAGTAATTAATTGCTTATTAATGTTTTGCCTTAGCATATCTGCATAACCAAAAATGGTTTTATGATTTGAAGTTAATTTAAAGATGTGTTCTTGTTGTGTATACAGTTGATGATAGATGTATTGCTTTTCTAAATAGGCTTTGTAATTAAATTGATTTGGGTTTAACGGACTGCCAATATCTTCAAATGCAGACTGAACTAATAATATATCATCTACACTAAAGGGTTTTGAATTTTGACTTTTTTTAATGTTTAATAGTGTGTTTCCTTTAGCATAATGATCATTCAACTTTATTAATTCAACAACATATTTGTTATGATATTGAGTTGGTTTCAATCGTTCTTTTATTCTGAAGTATATATAGTTCGAATCAGTAATATCAACACTTTTTATGTTTGAATAATGACGAGCAAAATTTTTATGATGATGTGTGTTGTAAGTAAACATTCCCAACACTAACATAAAGATGTATGCTAATAGTCCAAACCAAATATGTTTGCTAAATGATTGGTTTTCTATATAAAATGTAATGGCTGACAGAATTATGACACCAATGATAATGTAAAATGTATGTGCTAAGGATAGATGAAAAGAATGCGCAAGCAGAATGCCTACTACAAGGAAGAAAGTTAATTTGATGATTATAAAATTGAGAGCTTTCACACACTCAATATAGTAAATAATCTAATATTTAGTAAATATTCTACAATATTCTTCTAGCTTGAACATAAGCTAAATACCAATAACGCTCTGATAAATTTGAAGTAATAACACCTTTGCTAGAAGTAGAATGAATAAACTCCACATAACCAGGTCTGGTTTTAGTAACGATACCAACGTGATTTACTTTACGGCTGTTTTTTTTAGTTGCAAAAAATAAAAGATCACCTTCTTTTACTTTTTTTACATCAATCCATTGTCCAGTATTCTTTAAGTCGGCTGTCGTTCTAGGTAATTGAATGTTTTCTTTTTGAAATGCAGTAACTACAAGGCCAGAACAATCCATGCCAAGTTTTGTTGTGCCTCCATATTTATATCGTGTGCCTTCAAAAGTTTGAGCATAATCTATGATGCTTGCAATAGTTTTTGATGGTTTAGAAGAAACTGTTTTTGTTCTAGTCGTTTTTGGTTTTTTGGTTTTTATACCTTTTGAAGAATTACAACTGCCAAAGCTGATGCATAATATAAGTAGTAGAATAATCTTTTTCATAGAAGACATTTAATTCTCAAAAATAGATATTAGATTGAATGTAGTTAAAAGAAAACCATTGTGTTTTTAACAATGTTATTTACAAGACTCAAAAATTAGCTTTGCAGCATTGTTGCTGGCGCCTTTTCCGCCTAGTTTCTTTTCCAAATCATAATAATCTATAAACATTTGTACACGCCTGTTTTCATCAAGAATTTGTTCTAACTCTTTTTTGAGTCGCTTTTTGTTCAGGTCACCTTGAATTAATTCAGTAACCACTTCGCGATCCATTATTAAATTAACGAGTGAAATGAACTTTAAAGTAATGATTCGCTTGGCAATTTGATATGAAATTGAATTGGCTTTATAGCAAACCACTTGAGGAACCTTAAACAAAGCGGTTTCTAAAGTTGCTGTACCTGAAGTTACCAAAGCTGCATGAGAGACGCTTAGTAAGTCATACGTTTTATTCGATATAAATGAGACATTATCTTGTTTAATAAAAGACTTGTAGAAGTCAAACTCTTGACTCGGAGCTCCAGCAATAACGAACTGATAGTCCTTAAAATCATTAACCAAACTAAGCATAACACCTAGCATTTTTGTAATTTCTTGTTTTCTGCTTCCAGGCAAAAGCGCAATAATAGGTTTGTCACTAAGATTATATGCTGTTCTAAAAACTTTGTCGTCAACCTGAGTTCTATCTGAGATTGCATCAATTAAGGGATGGCCAACAAAATGAACGTCATAATTGTACCTTGCATAAAACTCCTTTTCAAAAGGAAGAATGACATACATAGCATCAATATCACGTTTTATTTTTTCAACACGACCAGCTCTTGAAGCCCAAACTTGGGGAGAAATATAATAGTGTGTTTTGTAATTGTGTTCTTTTGCCCATTTTGCAATTCGAAGGTTAAATCCTGAATTATCTATAAAAATAATAACATCAGGTTGATAGCTTTTAATATCAGTTTTGCAGAAACTAATTAGGCCTAAGATTTTCCGAAGATTTAAAATGACTTCAGCAAAACCCATAAACGAACGATCTTTATAATGCGTAACTAAAGTGCCGCCAACAGATTGCATAAGGTCGCCTCCCCAAAATCTAAATTCAGCATTTACATCTTGCTTTTGTAATGCTTTCATTAAATTAGAACCATGTAAGTCGCCAGAGGCTTCACCAGCAATGATATAATACTTCATTATTTAAAAATCCCTTGAATTATAAATGCCAATTATTCAGTTATGTAAATCTAATAATAATGGTAATTAAGGCAACAACTATTGTTGCAATAAGAACACCTTTTGCTCTAGCTTCTTTGTTCGTATTTATAAACAAAAAGAAAGCACCTAAATTTAAAAGTGCTCCAATGCTTACGAGTTTTGTAAATACGCCTTGAGCTATAGCAATACTTAACGAATCGCTAATAGAATCGCCAGTTCCAAAAAACAATAAGGATAAGGTTAATCCAATAGCACTTGCAATGATGCCAATAACGATTCCAATGATAGTTTCTTTAGTCTCCAAATGTCCAAGTATTTAATTGTTGAATGCTATGATGAGCTGTTAAGTCAAATTGAATAGGAACTACAGAAACATAACCATTTGCCAAAGCCCATTCATCTGTGTCTTCTCCTTGATCTAGATTGACAAATTTACCTGTGAGCCAGTAGTATTCTCTACCTTGTGGATTGGTACGTTTGTCAAACTCTTCTTCCCAATTTGCTTTAGCTTGTCGGCAAATTTTAATTCCTTTTATGTGTTTTTGTTCAAGGTTAGGAATGTTTACATTAAGCACAATTCCACTATCTAAACCATGTTTTAAAACATTTTCTGCTATGGTTTTTACATAGCTCTTACAAGCTTCAAAATTAGCACTCCAATTATAATTACAAAGTGAAAATCCTATCGCTGGAATTCCTTCTACACCAGCTTCAATAGCAGCACTCATCGTGCCTGAATAAATAACATTAATAGACGAGTTTGAACCATGATTAATGCCAGAAACACACAAATCAGGTCGTCTATCTAGTAATTGCTTTACGCCAAGTTTTACGCAGTCGGCTGGAGTTCCAGAGCAGCTGTATTCTAATTGTTGTCCGTCTTCAATAGTTACTTTTTCAACATGTAATGTTGAGTTTATGGTAATTGCATGACCCATTCCGCTTTGTGGACTATCAGGAGCGACAACTACAACATCACCAAGTGTAGTCATGACTTCAATTAAAGCTCTAATGCCTGGAGCAGTGATGCCATCATCATTGGTAATTAAAATAAGAGGTTTTTTTGACATATCTAGCTTTTATAATAGGTCAAAAGTACATAAACACGCTTGAAATTCCTATAAATAGAGGTTTAACAAAAAATTAGTAGCACTCAATTTTATTGGCATGGTTTTTTCTTTTACTTTAGTAGAAATTATGAAATTCTATGTCATTGTGTATATTAGCTTACTTTAAAGCCCTAAAATATGATGTTACATAAAAAATGTACTATGAAAAATATTATGCGAAGAAATTATAAATTATTGCTTTTGGTGTTACTGTTGGCTTTCGCGTCTTGCAGTTTTACATCTAAAAAGTTTGAAGACCCAAATAAAGACCAGCTATTAGTTCAATTAGTAACTTATATGCTAGAACAAAATCATTTTAATCCTCAGGAGATGAATGATGATTTTTCTCAAGAGATTTTTGAAGAATACATTCAGCAATTAGATCCTTTAAAACGTTATTTTCATGCTTCAGATATTAAAGAGTTTGAAGCTCATAAAACCGAGTTAGACGATCAAATAAAAGCGTATGATTTGTCATTCTTTAATTTAACGTATGAGCGTTATCTTATACGCTTAGCTGAATCTAAAGAAATCTATAAAGAAGTTCTTAAGCAACCATTTGATTTTTCAATTGATGAAGCGTTTTCTACAAAATATGAAGACTTATCTTTTGTGAATTCTAAGAAAGAGCTGAAAGAGCGTTGGAGACATCAACTTAAGTTTTCAACTATAGCTAATTACGATGATTTAATTTCGCAACAAGAAAATGAAATTAAACAGGCTAAAGAAGCTGATGCTGATGAAAAGAAAGAAATACCAGAAGAAAAATCTTTAGCAGAACTTGAAAGAGAAGCAAGAGAACTTACCCAAAAATCTCTTGATGAACTCTATGAATATATGGAAGACAGGCAACGAAAAGACTTATTGTCTGTATATGTTAATGTCATTGTTAGAGAATATGATCCGCATACAGCCTACTATGAACCTGAAAATAGAGATCGTTTCGATGCTGAAATTTCAGGAAAGTTTGAAGGCATTGGAGCTAGACTTCAAAAAAAGATGGATGTAATTACCATTATGGAAGTTATCGCAGGAGGACCAGCTTGGAGACAAAATGAATTAGAAGTTGGTGATAAAATTTTAAAGGTAAGACAAGAAGATGAAGAGGAAGGCCTTAATGTTGTTGGTATGAGAACTAGTGATGCAGTAAAATTTATAAAAGGACCAAAAGGGACTGATGTGACACTTACTGTAAAAAAAGTAGATGGTACCATTCAAGATATTACCATTACAAGAGATGTTGTAGAAATGGGTGAAACGTATGCTAAATCATCTACAGTAATCAAAGATGACAAAAAGTATGGCATCATTGATTTGCCAAAATTCTATGTAGATTTTGATGATGTTAATAATAGAAATGCAGCTTCAGATGTAAAACTAGAAATAGAAAAATTAAAGTCTGAAGGCATGGAAGGTCTTATTATCGATTTGAGAAATAATGGAGGAGGTTCTTTACAAACTGTTGTAGATATGGCTGGATTTTTTATTAAAGATGGTCCAGTTGTTCAAGTCAAAACAATTGATGGCGAAAAAGAAGTGCATAAAGACAGAGATCGCTCTATCGTTTGGGATGGTCCTTTAGTTATTTTAGTAAACGAATTTTCAGCTTCAGCATCCGAAATTTTAGCGGCTGCAATGCAAGATTACAAAAGAGCAATTATCATTGGTAGTAATCAAACCTTCGGAAAAGGAACAGTTCAAACCGTTTTTGATTTGAATCGTTTAGTGAGAAATTCAGATATTGATTTAGGAGATTTGAAATTTACAATCCAAAAATTTTACAGAATTAATGGAGGTTCAAATCAGCTTGAAGGCGTAAAAAGTGATGTAGTTATTCCTAACCGATACAGTTATATTGATATTGGTGAAAAGAATGAAGAAAATCCATTGCCTTGGAGCGAAATAGAACCTGCAGAATATGAGGAATGGGATAGTTATTTTGATTATGATGCGACCATTGCAAAGAGTAAAGCACGAATGGCAAATAATGAACAATTGAAGCTTATCGACGAAAATGCAAAATGGGTAAAAAAGATAAGAGACAAAGAGTTGTTTTCGCTTAAATATGACGATTATAAGGCGTCTATTGATGCCAGTGAAAATGAAGCAAAACGTTTTGAAGAACTCTCAAATTATAAAAACAACTTAACGTTTCAACCATTATCTCAAGAGTTAAAGCTAATGGATCAAGATTCTGTTTTAAAAGAAAAACGCGAACGATGGTTTGCTAGTCTAAGTAAAGATGTTTACATCGAAGAAGCGCTTAATGTGCTAAACGATTTAAAAATGACTTACGGAATTAAAAGAAAAGTAGCGTCTTCAGTACAAAATTAAGATGAGTAATAGTTCGGGCTCATTAAGCAAATTAGCGCTTCAAAAGTTCAAAAAGAACTTTTGGGGCGTTTTTAGTTTTTGGCTCATAGTTGTTATTGGTCTCATTTCTATTTTTGCCTATGTTATCGCTCCAGACGATTCGCAAAATGCGAATCAGATGCATTTGTCTATACATTCTAAACCTCCAGGATTTAAAGTAACTTTATTGAGTTTGCCTTCAACAATAGAAGACAATCAAAGTTATCTATCTAAAGTTTTCTACGGAAAATTAAAAACAGATACCGAAATACCAATTTCAGAATATGAGGTTGATAATCAAATGCTAATTTACACTGAATATGCTTCAGATGGGTTAACTGGTGAAAGAAAATCAATCGATTTAAATCGTTTTCCAAATCAAGATTATAAAACATACATTAAAGAAAAAACATTCCTTTTCGGGACAGATAAGTACGGAAGGGATTTGTTGAGTCGTATTTTAGTTGGATCGCGTATTTCTTTCTTTATAGGGTTTATAGCAGTTTTTATTTCTTTGATTATTGGGATTGCTATGGGAAGCATTGCAGGTTATTATGGTGGGAAAATTGATGCAATGGTTATGTGGATTATTAATGTGACTTGGTCAATTCCGACTTTATTGCTTGTAATTGCTATTACTTTAGCTCTTGGTAAAGGGTTTTGGCAAGTGTTTATAGCTGTGGGTTTAACCATGTGGGTTGAAGTGGCAAGAGTTGTGAGAGGACAAGTTATAAGTGCTAAAGAAATGCAATATGTCACTGCAGCTAGAGCCTTAGGTTTTAATGACTATAGAATCATATCTAAACATATAATGCCTAATATTATGGCGCCAATTATAGTGGTTTCTGCGGCTAACTTTGCTGCTGCTATTTTAATTGAAAGTGGTCTTAGTTTTCTAGGAATAGGAGCGCAACCACCAATGTCAAGTTGGGGAGCAATGATAAAGGATCATTACAACTATATCATTTTAGGTAAACCTTATTTAGCTTTAATTCCAGGGCTATGTATTATGATTTTGGTAATGGCTTTTATGTTAATAGGAAATGCGCTTCGAGATGCTTTAGATGTAAAAACATAGCAAACATTAACGCATCGCATTAATTTCATGGTTTGTGCTGTCAATAAATTGAAGCACATCCTCTCGTCCAATAGCTTTTGAAGATGAAGTAACAAAATGAGGAGGTAATTCTTCCCAGGTTTTTAATAATACTTGGCAATAGTCTTTAACATGTTTTTCAATTGCCATAGGTTTTAGCTTGTCTGCTTTAGTAAAAATAATTGAAAAAGGGATTTCACTTACGCCAAGATATTCCATAAACTCTAAGTCAATATTTTGAGGTTTGTGTCTGATATCTACCAAAACAAAAGCAGAAACAAGTTGCTTTCTTTTTTCAAAATAGTTAGTAATAAATTTCTGAAATTTCTTTTTTTCGGTTTTCGAAACTCTTGCATAACCATAACCAGGTAAGTCTACTAAAAACCAGTTTTTATTAATTAAAAAATGATTTATAAGTTGTGTTTTTCCTGGTCTTCCTGAAGTTTTTGCTAGATTTTTATGATTGGTCAACATGTTGATTAATGAAGACTTTCCAACATTACTTCGTCCAATAAATGCATATTCTGGTAAATGGTCTTTCGGACATTTATCTACGTCAGAATTACTAATGATGAATTCAGCAGTTTTAATAAGCATAACATTGGTTTTTCGCGCGAGCGATTGTGTTAGAAATTACGTTCCTTTAGCCAAGAATAAAGAATATCATTAAATTCATCTGGATGCTCCATCATGGCTGCATGACCACATTTATCTATCCAAAACAAATCAGAATCTGGCAGTAGTTCATTAAACTCTGTTGCTACTTCTGGAGGCGTAACGGTATCATTTTTTCCCCAAATAATGCATACAGGTAAAGTCATTTTTGGTAAATCTTTTGCCATGTTATGTCTAATAGCGCTCTTAGCAATTGCAAGTGTTTTTATTAGCTTATTTCTGTCGTTAACAGTTTCGTAAACTTCATCAACAATTTCTTTTGTTGCAACTTCTGGATCGTAAAATACTTCTTGTGCTTTCTTTTTAATAACCTCGTAATCACCACGTTTTGTGTATCCTCCTCCCATTGCGCTTTCATATAAACCTGAACTTCCAGTAATAATAAGTGCTTTTACTTTGGCTGGATACAATTTTGTGTGATATAAACCAACATGACCTCCTAAAGAATTTCCTAATAAAATTACTTCATCAAATCCTTTAAACTCTATAAAATCATGAAGATGTTTGGCAAAACTTTTTACGTTAGTTTTTAATAACGACATGGTATAGATAGGGAGTTCTGGAATAAGAACTTTATAGCCTTTTGTACTAAAAAAAGTGGTTACAGCATCAAAATTGCTCAATCCACCCATAAGTCCGTGTAGAACAATAATTGGTGTGCCTTCTCCAACCTCTATGTAACTAAATTCTTTTTCCTTCTTTAAACGATGCGACATTAATTATAGGTCATTTGATCAAAAACAAATATAGGTATTTCAATTAAAACAATTCGATAATTTTTCAATCGAACGTAAACGAATGTTAATGAGATATTAACAACGCTTTTGTGAAGAATTTTAAATTTTTTAAATGACTGGTTTTTAAAATTTTAACTGCTAAACAGTAGTTCGATTTTGAGTTAAAACTACTCGCTAATTAAAATTTATCAACAAAAGTGGAGTATAGTGGTAAAATGTGGGATAATTTTCAATATATTTGACTCTTAATCGCTAGTTGTGTTAAATCAATCAATTTGAACCCGTTAATTGGAACATATGAATGTAAAGTGGATGCTAAAGGAAGGCTCATGCTTCCTGCTGCAATCAAAAAGCAGTTGCTTCCTGTGTTGCAAAATGGTTTTGTCTTAAAGCGGGCTGTTTTTCAACCGTGTTTGGAGTTGTATCCAATGAGTGAATGGGAGACTTTGATGCAAAAAGTGAATAAACTAAATCGTTTCAAAAAGAAGAATAATGATTTTATACGTCGCTTCACTGCTGGCTTAAAGGTTGTTGAGGTTGATGCTGCTGGACGATTATTGATTCCGAAAGATTTAGTGATGTTCTCTGGAATTACTAAAGAGATTGTTGTGTCTTCGGCAATCAACATTATTGAGATTTGGGATAAATCGAAGTATGAGAAAGCTATAGATGATGCTACTGGTGATTTTGCTGATTTAGCTGAAGAAGTGATGGGACAAGATGACGACGATGGAATATCATAATCCAGTATTGCTAAAAGAAACAGTTGATGGTTTAAATATTAAACCAGATGGAGTTTATGTCGATGTGACGTTTGGAGGTGGAGGTCATAGTAAGGAAATTTTAAGCCGATTAGGTTCTAACGGAAAGCTGTTTGCTTTCGATCAAGATAAAGACGCTCTTTTAAATACAATTGATGATGATCGATTTACATTGATTAATGAAAATTTTAGATACATCAAACGGTTTTTACGATTCTATGGTGCAAAAGAAGTAGATGGTGTTTTGGCAGATTTTGGTGTGTCTTCGCATCAGTTTGATGTTGCTGAACGCGGATTTTCAACGCGTTTTGAAGCTGATTTGGATATGCGAATGAATCAAGATGATGCAATTTCGGCTTATCATGTTGTTAATCAATATGAAGAAGAACAGCTTAGGCAAGTGCTGTTTCAATATGGTGAATTGCGACAAGCTCCAGCTATGGCGAGAGTCATTGTTGAAGAAAGAAAGCAGAGCGAGATAAAAACAAGTGAACAGTTAAAAGCTGTTTTAAAAAGGTTTTTAAATCATAAAAAAGAAAACAAGGTCTTGGCTCAAATTTATCAAGCCATAAGAATTGAGGTTAATCAAGAAATTGAAGCTCTTAAAGAGTTTTTGTTGCAAACACCTCAAGTGTTGGTAAAAGGTGGTCGGTTGAGTTTAATCTCATACCATTCTTTAGAAGATAGATTGGTAAAACGCTTCATTCGTAATGGCATGTTTGAAGGAGAGCCAGAACGTGATGTCTTTGGAAATTTTGAAGTGCCTTTAAAAAAAGTAGGCAATTTAATTGTTCCAACTAAAGAAGAGATTGTAAAAAATAATAGAGCTAGAAGTGCTAAGCTTCGTATTGCTGAGAAATTATGAAAAAAAGTATTTACAGCATTTTAAGAGGTAAGTTTTTGGTAAGTGATGACTCGTTTAAAAACTGGAAGATTATCATTTTCATTTCATTTCTAGCTATAATCATGATTGCTAGTTCTCATACTGCAGATCAAAAAGTATATGAAATAGCACGTCTTAAAAATGAAGTAAAAGAATTACGATCAGCCTTTGTAGATGGCAGGTCAAAATTGATGCGACTTAAAATGGAGTCGTCAATTATAAAAAAAGTGGCAGATAAAGGAATTAAAACGTCAGAGATTCCGCCAAAAAAAATAAAAGTAAAATCGCAAAATTGAATTCGTGGCAACGACCGAAACAAACATATTAAACAGATTGTATTTCATAGCTGGATGTATGTTTGTCTTCGCTTTGGCTGTTGTTTTTAAGTTGTGTTCAATTCAGTTTGTTCAAGGTGATGATTATAGAGCGCTTGCTGAAGAACGTACAGTGAAAAACCATGAAATTCCTGCCAATAGAGGTAATCTGTATTCTGCTGATGGAAGTTTGTTAGCAACATCGATTCCTAAATACGATATTAGATTAGATGCTATTCAAGCTAAGCAAGCAACATTTAATAAGTACATCAAGCCTTTATCTGATTCGTTGGCTAAATATACTGGGAAGTCTTCAAGTTATCACCAAAATATAATCACCAAAGCAAGATCTAATAAAAACAGATATTTTCTTATAGCTCGTAATATCAGTTATTCAGATTATATCAGATTAAGAAATTTTCCTTTGCTAGAGTTAGGAGCAATTAAAGGAGGACTTATTGTTGAGCAAACAACAAGACGAGAGCATCCAATGGGAGGAATTGCCGAAAGATCTATTGGTTATGAACGCTTTGATGAAGATGGAAATGTAAGTAGAGCTGGAATCGATGGTGCTTTTGGTGAGAAATATCTACGTGGCGAAAACGGAAAGCGATTAAAACAAAAAATAGGAAATGGTCAATGGAAACCTATTGTAGACTACAATCAGGTTGAGCCTCAAGATGGTTATGATGTCTATACAACAATAGATGTCAATATTCAAGACATCGCACACCATTCTTTATTAGGTCAGTTGGAAAAGTATGAAGCCGAACATGGTTGTGCTGTGGTTATGGATGTTAAAACTGGTGAAATTAAAGCCATTACCAATCTCGCAAGAACTGAAAACGGAAACTATTTTGAAAAGCGAAATTATGCGGTTTGGGAATCACACGAACCTGGTTCTACATTCAAAGTTATGGCTTTGATGGCTGCACTTGAAGACAAGGTTATAGATACGTCAACTGTGGTAGATACCAAAATGGGATCAAAGAGGTTTCCTAAAAGGAAGAAACCAATAACCGATTCACGAGGTTATGGAAAGATCTCAGCAGCTCGTGCGTTGGAAGTTTCCTCAAACATTGGTTTGGCAACAATTATAGATGAACATTATTCTGAAAAACCGAATAAATTAATTAATCGTTTAAAAAGTTGGAAACTCCACCAACCGCTTGGTGTTTCAATTAAAGGAGAAGGAAACCCTTTTATTCCTGAGCCAGGTCATAAAAAATGGAGTAGAGCTGGTTTACAGTCAATTGCTTTTGGCTATAACTTACGTATGACACCATTACAAACACTTACATTCTATAATGCGATTGCTAATAATGGCGAAATGGTAAAGCCTAGATTTATTAAGGCAGTTAAGGAGTTTGATAGAGAAATTGAAACCTTCGAAAAAGAAGTGATACATCAGAAAATTTGTTCAGACAAAACAATGGTTGAAATGCAAGAGATTCTTAAAAACGTGGTGATTAGAGGAACCGGAAGACGAATGCATTCTGAAAACTTTTCAATGGCAGGAAAAACAGGAACTGCTAGAACAGAATACTGGATGGAAGACTGGAGTGAAGATAAAAGATATATCTCGTCTTTTGCAGGATATTTTCCAGCAGATAATCCTAAATATTCATGCATTGTTGTCATTCATAAGCCAAGCACAAAAGTAGGTTATTATGGAGCAGATGTTACTGGTCCTGTGTTTAAAAGAATTGCTCAAAAAATATACACAGAAACTCCTTTGATTGATGAAGTGAAATCTTTAGAGGTGGTTAATGAAAATGTTGAAGCGTCTTTTGAAGCTTACTACGACCTTGCAAATACATATAAAACGATTATGCCAAGTGTGGTTGGTTTGCCAGCTATGGATGCTTTAGCACTTTTAGAAAACATGGGACTAAAAGTTAAGCTTGAAGGTGTTGGTGTTATAAAAAATCAATCGATTACTAAGGGAGTTAAAGTAAAACCTAATCAAGTCGTGATATTAACAATTTAATGGCAGAATTAAAAGACATATTATATAAGGTTACCATTAATGCTGTAGTTGGAAGTACTAGTATTAATGTAAATGCTATTCATTTCGATTCTCGTCAAGTGAAAAAAGGAGATGTCTTTGTGGCTATAAAAGGCACAATGGTTGATGGTCATGATTATATAGATAAGGCTGTAAGTCTTGGAGCTCTAGCTGTGGTTTGCGAAGTGCTTCCAAGTGAGACACATAACGGCATCACATATATTGAAGTTGAGAATACGAGTAGTGCTTTAGCGTATATGGCTTCTAATTATTACGAAAATCCTTCTGGTAATTTACGATTAGTTGGTGTTACTGGAACAAATGGAAAGACTACAGTAACAACCTTGTTATACCAACTCTTCAAGAATGCAGGATATAAAGTTGGACTGCTGTCTACTGTGAAAATTATGGTAGATACTAAAGAGTATAAAGCAACGCATACAACTCCAGATTCGTTGACTATCAATAAGTATCTGAAATTAATGAATGATGTTGGTGTTGAATTCTGTTTTATGGAAGTAAGCTCACATGGCATTCATCAAAAAAGAACGGAAGGCTTGCAATTTGAAGGAGGAGTATTTACAAATTTATCTCACGATCATTTAGATTATCATAGCTCGTTTGCAGAATACAGAGATGTAAAAAAATCATTTTTTGACCACTTGCCAAAACAGGCTTTTGCTTTAGTAAATATTGATGATAAAAATGGTCTAATCATGCTGCAAAATACTAAAGCTAAAAAGAATACCTATGCTTTAAAAACTTATGCAGATTATAAAGTTCAAGTGCTCGAAAATGAATTTAGTGGATTGCTATTAAAGTTAAATGAAAGTGAATTGTGGACTAGGCTCATTGGAAATTTTAATGCTTATAACGTTGCTGCTATTTATGGAACTGCTGAATTGTTAGGTCTTGAAAAAGTAGAAATATTAAGATTGATAAGTGAGTTAGAGAGTGTTAGTGGTCGTTTTCAATACCTTATCTCTGATGAAAAAATCACTGCCATTGTAGATTATGCACATACACCTGATGCGCTTAAAAATGTATTAGAAACCATCAACAGTATTCGAACTCAAAACGAAGATTTAATAACGGTTGTTGGTTGTGGAGGAGATCGAGATAAAGCTAAGCGTCCAAAAATGGGACACATTGCTTCTGCTTTAAGTAATAAAGTGATTTTTACGAGTGATAATCCAAGAAGTGAAACGCCTGAAGCGATTATAGAAGATATTGAAAAAGGCGTAGAGCCTCAAAATTTTAAGAAAATAGTGTCTATAACCGATAGAAAACAAGCGATTAAAACAGCCTGTCAAATGGCAAGTTCTAAGGATATCATTTTAATTGCAGGTAAAGGACATGAAACTTATCAAGAAATTAAAGGAGAACGATTTGATTTTGATGATTATCAAATTGTTCAAGAATGTTTAAAACAATTACAAAAATAGATGTTGTATTACTTATTTGAATATTTAGAACAGCAATTCCAGTTTCCTGGAGCATCACTTTTTGGGTTTATAACCTTTAGAGCTGCTGTTGCTATTATTCTATCGCTTTTAATATCTACCATTTTTGGGAAGCGCATCATTCGTTTTCTTCAAGCAAAACAAGTAGGAGAAACCATTAGAGATTTAGGCCTTGAAGGTCAGGTTGAAAAAGCAGGAACGCCTACAATGGGCGGAATTATCATCATTCTTGCTACATTAATTCCAGTACTATTATTAGCCAAGCTCGAAAACGTATACATCATTTTACTTATCGTAACAACCGTTTGGATGGGAACGATTGGCTTTATCGATGATTACATCAAGAAGTTCAAAAATAATAAGGAAGGATTAAAAGGTCGTTTTAAAGTGCTTGGTCAAGTAGGACTAGGCTTAATAGTTGGTTTGACCTTGTTTTTTCATCAGGATGTAACCATTAAAGAAAAATTACCAATTGAACAGCAAAATGTATTAAAAGCAGAAAACCCAAATATATCTCCTTCTAAGCTTTTTGAAGATGAAGCTAAGTCAACCAAAACAACCATTCCATTTGTAAAAGGTAATGAGTTCGATTACGCTAACTTAATCACTTGGATTAATCCAAATTTAGGAAAGTATGCTTGGGTTATTTTTATTCTAGCTTCCATATTCATTATTACAGCTGTTTCTAATGGCGCAAATCTTACCGATGGAATTGATGGACTTGCAGCTGGTACTTCTGCTATTATTGTGCTTACGCTAGGAATATTTGCTTGGGTTTCTGGTAATATCATTTTCTCAGAATATCTAAACATCATGTACATCCCAAGAGTTGAAGAAATTACAATTTACATCGCAGCATTTGTTGGTGCGCTTATAGGGTTCTTGTGGTACAATACGTATCCAGCTCAAGTATTTATGGGAGATACAGGAAGCTTAACTATTGGAGGAATCATTGCTGTAATAGCAATTGCAGTTAGAAAAGAATGGCTTATACCATTGTTATGTGGAATTTTCTTAGCCGAAAATCTCTCTGTAGTAATGCAAGTGAGTTATTTCAAATACACAAAAAAGAAATTTGGTGAAGGTCGTCGCATTTTCAAAATGTCGCCTTTGCATCATCATTATCAAAAATCTGGATATCACGAAAGTAAAATAGTAACGAGGTTTTGGATTATAGGAATTCTCTTAGCCATTTTAACGATTGTGACCTTAAAGATAAGATAAGAGAATTGTCATGCTGAGCTTGTCGAAGCATATCAATAATATAAAAATGAAAAAACAAAGGCTAGTCATTCTAGGAGGAGGAGAAAGTGGTGTTGGTACAGCGCTTTTAGGAAAGGATAGAGGGTTTGATGTGTTTGTTTCAGATAAAGGAAAAATAAAAGAAAAGTACAAAGACGTTCTTATACATAATGAGATTGAATTTGAGGATGGTCAGCATACAGAAGCTAAAATTCTAAATGCAGATTTGGTAATGAAAAGTCCTGGTATTCCAGATAAAGTTGCTTTAATAAAAACAATTAGAGCAAATGGAATTCCAATTCTTTCTGAAATTGAATTTGCATCAAATTTTACTAATGCCACTTTAGTTGCAATTACTGGTAGTAATGGTAAAACAACCACAGCTAGTTTGACGCATCATGTGTTAAAGCAAGAGTTAAATGTTGGATTAGCAGGAAACATTGGTGACAGTTTTGCAAAACAAATTTTGGAAGATAACTATCCAAATTACGTGTTAGAAGTGAGTAGCTTTCAGTTGGATGATATTTTTGATTTTAAGCCTAAAGTTGCGGTTTTGCTCAATATTACTCCAGATCATTTAGATCGATATAATGAGGTGTTTGAAAATTATATCGCTTCAAAATTCAGAATTATTGAAAACCAAACTCAAGAGGATTATTTTATCTATGATGCCGATGATAAAGTCATCGAGTCTTGGTTAAAACAACATCCTATTCAATCAAAATTATTACCATTTTCATTAATAAAACCAATTGAAAATGGAGCGTATTTAGACAAAGACAATATTAAAATAACAATAGATAATAACCAGATAATTATGCCAACAGCAAATTTAGCATTAGAAGGAAAACACAACATTAAAAATGCAATGGCTGCATCAACAGTAGCGCACTTATTAAAAATAAGAAAGCAGACCATTCGCGAAAGTTTAGAGAATTTTCAAGGTGTAGAACATCGTTTAGAGCATGTGCTTAAAATCAACAAAGTGCAATATATCAACGACTCAAAAGCAACCAACGTTAATGCAACTTACTACGCTTTAGAAAGTATGGATGCTCCAACAGTTTGGATTGTTGGCGGACAAGATAAAGGGAATGATTACAATGAGTTGTTTCAGTTTGTAAACGAAAAAGTAAAAGCCATCATTTGTTTGGGACTTGATAATGAAAAGCTCATGGACAATTTTGCTAATATGGTTGATGTTATTGTTGAAACGCAATACATGAGTGAAGCCGTGAAAATTGCTTATAAAATTGCTGAGGCAGGAGATAATGTGTTATTGTCGCCAGCTTGTGCAAGTTTTGATTTATTTGAAAACTATGAAGATAGAGGTCGTCAATTTAAAGATGCTGTAAGAAACCTGTAAAACTAAAAGATAGATGGTTTTGAGAATCTCATCCATCAAACATAAAAATGCAAGCACTATTTAAAAATATAAAAGGAGACAAATTAATTTGGGCAATTGCAGCGCTATTGGCAATTTTCTCATTTCTTCCTGTGTATAGTGCTGCAAGTAATTTAGCTTATGTTGGAGGTTCAGGCAATACTTTTGGGTTTTTTGTCAAACACTTCATGCACTTGTTCCTTGGTTTTGCAATCATGTATGGTGTGCATAAAATTCCATATCGATATTTTAGAGGCTTGTCAATGGTAATGATTCCAATTGTATTGGTATTGCTAATTGTAACAATGCTTCAAGGAACAACTATTGAAGGCGCAAATGCCAGTCGATGGATTCAAATTCCTTTTGTTGGTATGTCGTTTCAAACATCCACACTTGCCGCTGTAGTGTTGATGGTATATGTGGCTCGATATCTATCAAAAATACAAGATAAAAACGTCACATTTACTGAAACGTTGTTGCCACTTTGGGCTCCAGTGTTCTTTGTGCTCATTCTGATTTTACCTGCTAACTTTTCAACAACTGCCATTATGTTTTTAATGGTTATGATGTTGTCATTTATTGGAGGTTATCCTATTAAGTATTTGGCTGTAATTATTGGTACTGGAATAGTGGCATTATCACTATTTATTCTCGTAGCCAAAGCTTTTCCAGATGTTATGCCTAATCGTGTTGATACTTGGATGAGTCGTATTGAAAATTTCGCCAATGGCGAAGATACTGAAGCCGATTACCAAATTGAAAAAGCTAAAATAGCTATCGCTTCTGGCGGAATTCAAGGTGTTGGACCTGGTAAAAGTGTTCAGAAGAATTTTTTACCGCAATCTTCATCCGATTTTATTTTTGCCATCATTATTGAAGAATATGGCTTAATAGGAGGCTTGTTTTTGTTAGTCATGTATTCGTGGTTACTATTCAGAATTGTGATTGTTTCTCAAAAATCAGATACAGTTTTCGGAAAATTACTAGTGCTTGGTGTTGGTTTACCAATTGTCTTTCAGGCCTTAATTAATATGGCTGTTGCTGTTGAATTATTTCCAGTAACAGGACAAACATTGCCATTAATTAGTAGTGGAGGAACTTCTATTTGGATGACCTGTTTGGCTATTGGAATTATATTAAGCGTAAGTGCAAGACGACAAGAATTAAAAGATAATGAAGATTCAAAAAACGATAACCCTTTAGAAATATTAAGTGAAACCATTTAATGAGTAACTATAAAATCATATTATCAGGAGGTGGAACAGGAGGTCATATTTATCCTGCAATCGCGATTGCAAATGAGTTAAAATCTCGTTTTCCTAATGCTGAGTTTTTATTTGTTGGTGCTTCCGATCGTATGGAAATGGAAAAAGTACCTCAAGCTGGTTATAAAATTGAAGGCTTATGGATTTCTGGACTTCAACGAAAGTTAACACTTAAAAATTTGATGTTTCCGTTTAAACTGATTTCAAGTTTATTAAAGTCTCGAAAAATCATCAACACTTTCCAACCAGATGTTGCAATTGGTACAGGCGGATTTGCAAGTGGACCATTATTGAAAGTTGCTTCATCAAAAGGAATTCCGAGTTTAATACAAGAGCAAAACTCTTATCCAGGCATCACAAATAAGCTACTGAGTAAAAAAGTAAATAGCATTTGTGTAGCGTATGAAGGTTTAGAAAAATTCTTTCCTAAAGAGAAAATTATTGTAACCGGAAATCCAATTCGTAAAGATTTATTAGAGGTTGAGCACAAACATATTCAAGGTAAAGATGCTTTTAGGCTGATTCATAGTAAGCATACACTTTTAGTTTTAGGTGGAAGCTTAGGAGCCAAACGTATTAATGAATTAATTGAAAGTAAGCTAGAGTATTTTAAATCACTCAATGTGCAATTAATTTGGCAATGTGGTAAACTGTATTACCAACACTACAAGCGATATAATAAGCTAGATAATGTTCAAGTACACGCTTTTTTGAATAATATGGATATGGCTTATGCCGCTGCAGATATCATTATTTCTAGGGCTGGAGCAAGTTCTGTATCAGAGTTATGTGTGGTTGGAAAACCAGTTATTTTTATTCCTTCACCAAATGTTGCTGAAGACCATCAAACCAAAAATGCTAAGGCTATTGCAGATAAAAATGCAGCAGTTTTGATAAAAGAATCGGAATTGGATGCTCAGTTTGAAAATGAATTTTCTGAAGTCTTGAATTCAAATGATAAAAGAGAGACCTTAAGTAAAAATATAAAAGAACTGGCATTAGTTAATGCAACTAATGCTATTGCAGACGAAGTAGAAAAATTGTTAAACAGCAAATGAATTTAAATCAGATACATAGCGTTTACTTTATTGGTGTTGGAGGCATTGGTATGAGTGCTTTGGCACGCTATTTTGTTGCTAAAGGATTAGTAGTTGGTGGTTATGATAAAACCAAAACTGAAATCACAAGCGCTTTAGAAGATTTGAATATTGCAATTCATTTTGAAGATGATGTAGATACAATTCCAAAGACTTTTCTAGATAAAGAAACGACACTTGTAGTCTATACTCCTGCAATTCCTAAAACTCACAAAGAATTACAATTTTTTAAATCTAACGGATTTAAAGTTCTAAAGCGTTCTGCAGTTCTCGGAGAAATCACAAAGCAAACCTTTTGTATGGCTGTGGCTGGTACGCACGGAAAAACCACAACGACTAGTATTTTAGGGCATTTACTTACTGCTTGTAATGTTAAAGTGACTGCTTTTTTAGGCGGAATTAGTGAAAACTATAATTCAAACCTTATCCTAAACGGAACCGATATTACTGTTGTTGAAGCTGACGAATTTGATCGTTCGTTTTTAACCTTGTCTCCAGATTATGCCTGTATCACATCGATGGATGCAGATCACTTAGATATTTATGGAGATGCTTCAGAATTAGTGAAATCTTTTGAGGATTTTTCAGATAAAATAAAACCTAACGGAAAACTGTTTGTCAAAAACGGATTACCTATAAATGGAATTACGTATGGTATCGAAGACGATTCAGATTATTCTGTTCAAAATATAAAAATAATAGATGGTAGCTATGTGTTTGATGTAAAAACACCGCATACGCTACTCGAAGATTTTAAATTTAGCCTACCTGGTAGACACAATCTGTCGAATGCTTTAATTGCCTTGGCGATGTCTGTAGAATACGGAATCCCTAAACCGCAGCTCGCCAAAGCTTTAGCATCCTATAAAGGTGTGAAACGCAGATTTACTTACCAGATTAAAAGCAAAGATTTAGTGTTTATTGATGATTATGCACATCATCCAGAAGAAATAAATGCAGTGCATCAAGCCGTTAGAGAAATGTATCCTAATAAGAAAGTGTTGGCAGTATTTCAACCACATTTATTTAGTAGAACAAAAGATTTTGCCGATGAATTTGCTCAAAGTCTTTCACTTTTTGATGAGATTATTTTATTAGATATCTATCCAGCTAGAGAGTTACCAATTGAAGGTGTAAATTCTGAATGGTTATTGGGTAAAATTGAACATAACAACAAAAAATTAGTTCAAAAATCGGAGCTAATTCAACATATAAAAACATCTTCAGCATCAATAGTTTTAACGATTGGAGCTGGTGATATAGGAGAAGAAGTAAAACACATAAAAGAAGCACTTAGTATTGCGAGTTAATTTTAGTCACATAAAGGTCGTTTTATTGGTTCTATTCGTAGGATTTCTATTTGCATTTTCTTCGTTTAGAAATTCAAATAGAGTCGTGGCAACTCCTTTAATACAATTTGTTGGTGATGATAATCTATTTATAACTCAAGCGACTGTTAGTAAATTGTTAATACAAAATCAAGAGAGTGTTACAAACAAACCCAAAGATATTATAGATTTGAACGCGTTAGAGACAGCCCTAAACTCTAATCCAATGATTAAGCAAGCACAAGTGTTTATGAGTGTTGATGGTTTAATCACTGCCAATGTTGAGCAAAAAAAACCTATAGCAAGAGTAAGTACAAATGCATCCTATTACATTGATGATGAAGGTTCATATATGCCTTTATCAACAAATTATTCGGCAAGAGTGCCATTAGTAACAGGAGCCATTAAAAAAAATAACTTGTCAAATGTGTTCACTATGGCTCAAAAAGTCAGAGCTGATGAGTTTTTAAAAAAGCATGTTATTGAGATTCATCAAAATGAAGATCAATCTATAGATTTGAGATTACGCAATATGGATTTTAAAGTGCATTTAGGACGCTTAAATCTTTTAGAAAAGAAAATCAATAATCTCAAAGCGTTCTATTTAAAAGCCAAAAAGGACAACGCATTAGATAATTATAGTGTAGTGAATTTAAAGTTTGATAAGCAAGTTATTTGCACCAAAAAATAAGTGATGGAGAATAAAATTTCAGTAGGATTAGATATCGGAACCACAAAAATTGTGGCAATGATTGGTCGTAAAAACGAATACGGAAAGGCAGAAATTTTGGGTATTGGTAAATCCAAAAGCTTAGGTGTGCACAGAGGTGTAGTTAATAATATTACACAAACCATTCAATCTATTCAGCAGGCAGTTCAAGAAGCTGAAGCTGAAGCAGGAATGAAAATAGAAGACGTAACTGTTGGAATTGCTGGTCAACATATTAGAAGTTTACAACATAGCGATTATATCACTAGAGCAAACTCTGAAGTGGTTATTGATGAAGAAGATATCGACCGATTGATTAATCAAGTTCATAAATTAGTCATGTTGCCTGGTGAAGAAATTATTCATGTCTTACCACAGGAATATAAAATTGATGGCCAAGCTGAAATAAAAGAACCTATTGGAATGTATGGTGGACGCTTAGAAGCTAATTTTCATGTGGTTGTCGGACAAGTATCATCCATCAGAAATATTGGTCGTTGTGTAAAAAGTTCAGGTTTAGAACTTGAAGGCATAACACTAGAACCATTGGCATCTGCAAATGCAGTTTTAAGTCAAGAAGAAAAAGAAGCAGGAGTTGCTTTAATTGATATAGGAGGAGGAACCACAGATTTAGCAGTCTTCAAAGATGGTATTATTCGTCATACAGCTGTAATTCCGTTCGGTGGAAATGTGGTAACAGAAGACATTAAGGAAGGCTGTTCAATTATCGAAAAACAAGCTGAATTGTTAAAGATAAAATTTGGTTCAGCTTGGCCAGGAGAAAATAAAGATAACGAAATTGTATCAATTCCTGGATTAAGAGGTCGTGAACCTAAAGAGATTACACTAAAAAACTTGTCTAAAATCATTCACGCTAGAGTCGTTGAAATCATAGAACAGGTTTATGTTGAAATCAAAAATTATGGCCACGAAGAGCAAAAGAAAAAATTAATTGCTGGCATTGTTTTAACTGGTGGAGGAAGTCAATTAAAACACCTCAAGCAATTGGTAGAATACATCACAGGAATGGATACCAGAATTGGGTATCCTAATGAGCATTTAGCTGGAGATAGTGATGATGATATTGCAAGTCCATTATTCGCCACAGCAGTTGGTTTAGTAATGGATGGCTTAAAACGTCAAGAACGCAAACGTGTAGAAAAAGAAGTTGAAGAATTTGAAATGGTTTCCGAAGAGCATGCTGAAGAACATGTTGCTCAAGAGGAAGACCATCCACAGCCACCAAAAAAAGAACGTAAATCGTTCTTAGATAAGTTAACTGAGCGTGTTAAAGATTTTTTAGACAACGCTGAGTAAAGCATTAAACCATTGAATAAAATATTAAGTACAAAAACAACCAGTAAAACAACTATTTATGAGCAACAACATTGAATTAGGCAATATTGCATTCGATCTGCCAAAAAACCAATCAAACGTCATTAAAGTGATTGGAGTTGGTGGAGGAGGAAGTAATGCCATTAATCACATGTTTCAACAAGGGATTAAAGGTGTTGACTTCGTGATATGTAATACAGATGCCCAAGCACTGCAAAATAGTGGTGTCCCAAACAAGATCCAATTAGGAGTTAATTTAACCGAAGGGTTAGGAGCAGGAGCAAATCCTGAAGTAGGAGAACAAGCAGCCGTTGAAAGTCTTGAAGATTTAAGACGCATGTTAGACTCCAATACAAAAATGGTATTCATTACTGCTGGAATGGGAGGAGGTACAGGAACTGGAGCTGCACCAATCATTGCCAAACTAGCTAAAGAAATGGATATCCTAACTGTAGGTATTGTAACAATGCCATTTCAGTTTGAAGGAAAAACAAGAAATGAGCAAGCTCAAAAAGGTATTGAAACCCTTCGTGGTCATGTAGACTCGTTAGTTGTTATTAACAACAATAAACTTCGTGAAGTTTACGGTAACTTAGGGTTTAAAGCTGGATTCTCTAAAGCAGATGAAGTGCTTTCTACTGCGTCTCGTGGTATTGCCGAAGTGATTACACATCACTACACGCAAAATATCGATTTACGTGATGCAAAAACTGTTTTAAGTAATAGCGGAACAGCAATTATGGGTTCATCTACTGCTTCTGGAAAAACTAGAGCACAAGATGCCATTATGAAAGCTTTAGATTCACCATTGTTAAACGATAATAAAATTACTGGAGCCAAAAACGTTTTGTTGCTAATCGTTTCAGGTTCTCAAGAAATTACAATTGATGAGATTGGAGAAATCAATGATCACATTCAAAGCGAAGCTGGTCATGGCGCAAATATCATTATGGGTGTTGGCGAAGACGATTCTCTTGAAGAGTCAATCTCTGTGACTATAATCGCTACTGGTTTCGATTTAGATCAACAACATGAGATTTCTAATACAGAACAGAAAAAAGTAGTTCATGCTTTAGAAGATGATAGAAATGATGATGTACATGTAAAAGAAAATGATCCTGCTATTATCACACCAGATATCGTTCTTGAAACTGAAGATAAACAACCAGGAGTTGTTGTTCATACACTTACAGAAGAGGACGAATTAGACGATATTGTAGATGAAGTTGAAACCAATTTAATTGCAACAACAGATATTATTAAAAATATAAATGTTGTTTATGAGGAGGTTTTAGATCATAAAACAAAAGAAGAAGATTTTATTATCACTCCTGTTCAAGAGGTTAAAAAAGAAATAATTGAAGAGGCTGAAGAGGAGCAAATTACGTTAAGTTTTGATTTGCCTTTATCTTTCGGAAAAGAAGAACAAGCTCCTGAAACACCTAAAGTTGAAGAAAAAACGGTGTTTGAGTTAGATGATGAAGACGTTAAAGACTTGAATGTAACAGATCATATTGAAGTAGTGCCTGTAACTGAAGCTAATGAAGAAGGAGAAACACGTTACGCTCTAGATGATTTTATGACCTATGAATCTTCAATTAACGATGAAACTAAAACGAAGGTTCAGCCTGAAGTTGAAGAAGAAATTGTTTTTGAGAAAAAAACCGTTGAGCCAGAAGTGTCTGAAGACGAATTCAAAGAAGAAATTGATCCAATGAATAGTCCGATTTCAGAATTACTTAAAGAACGTGCTGATGAGCGCAGACGTAAGATGAAAGATTTCAATTACAAGTTCAATACAGCAAAAATTGATGATATAGAAAAAGAACCAGCATATAAAAGACAAGGTGTGAATTTAGAAGAATCTCAGCATTCTTCAGATACCAAAGCTTCCAGAACTTCTGTTACTACCGATGATAACGACGATATTCAATTAAGAAGCAATAATTCATTTTTACACGACAACGTAGATTAATAGCAAATTTAGTTTAGTGTTTCACACTTTGTTAAACCCGAAAAGTTGAGATAAACTTTTCGGGTTTTTTTGTATGAAACATACAGTCTTTACCTTTTAGTTTTTCATTATCTTCGCAGTCTAATTAAAATAGTAAATTATGAGTTTGCAAAATGATATCATGTCTGCGATGAAAACCGCAATGAAAGATAAAGATCAAATAGCTTTAGCAGCATTAAGAGCTGTTAAGTCTGAACTGTTATTGGCTCAAACTTCAGGTTCTGGTGAAACTATTTCAGAAGAACAAGAGATAAAAATTTTGTCTAAGTTAGTCAAACAACGAAAGGATAGCGCTGCCATCTTTACAGAGCAAAATCGTAATGATTTAGCCGAACCAGAATTGGCTCAAGCTAAGGTAATTTCTCAATTTTTACCAGCACAATTAAGCGAAGCTGAAATTGAAAAAGTTGTAGCTGATACCATTCAAAAAGTAGGAGCAGAAGGTATGAAAGATATGGGTAAAGTTATGGGAATGGTTAATAAGCAATTGGCTGGACAAGCAGATGGAAAAACCATTTCGACAATAGTAAAAGCTAAACTTTTATAAAACAAAGGCCTCGTAGTTCAACTGGATACCTGCCTGCCGCAGGCAGGGAATATCAGATTTCAAAATAATAGAAAGTGTATTATGTTTATGTCATAAGGAGTGAAATTGATAATCGATTGTATAAGGGAATGACTAAGCGTTTAGAGAGTCGTATTAAAGAACATAATTTAGGCTTTACTAAATCAACTAAAGGTTATTTGCCATGGAAATTAGTATATAAAGAAGTATATAATACAAGAATTGAAGCTAGAGCACGTGAGAAGTTTTTAAAAACAGGAAAAGGAAGAGATTATTTAAAAAAAATATTGGCCTCGTAGTTCAACTGGATAGAATATCAGATTTCGGCTCTGAGGGTTGGAGGTTCGAATCCTCTCGAGGTCACGAATAAATGCTGAAAATAGAAAAAATGCCAAGCTTGCTTGAGCATTTTTTTGTTTTCAGTATTTTCAAAGCGGAGCATTTGAGGAACAGCGAATGTAATGAGCTAATCCTAAAATTTTCAAAGCGGAGCTTTGTTAGGAAACACATTGCGAATCCTATATACTAAAGTAATGTCTTATATTAGCTTGCTTGAGCATTTTTTTGTTTTCAGTATTTTCAAAGCAGAGCCTTGAAGCATACATAAAGCATCTCGATCAAAATTTATGATTCAACTCATTTCAATTTCACTATATTTATTAAATGCAAAAAGCCCTAATGCTAATTTTTTTAATTCAAAAGAGTAAAGAAGACCCAATAGTTTTTCGATGGGTTTTTTTATTTCTCGCTGCTGTTTTAATTATAGGCACTGTTCTTTTGGCTATAAATAGGTTGTTTTACTTTTTTGAAATGGCTTATGTAGAGTATGTGAAAAAACGTTTGTTTTTCAATCATTTATATGTTGTTAAAAAAGACTTATCTAAAGAAGATAAATCTATTTTGCGACAAAAAATAAAATTTTATAATAACTTATCAATTAAGCATCAATCGTACTTTGAGCACAGAGTAAATCAAACCATAAGTCGAATAGAATTCATTGGTAAGCAAATAGAAGTAACCAATGAGATGAAAGTTATTATTTCTGCAACTCTGGTTAAGCTTACATTTGGCTTTAGAGACTATCAAATAAGCTCTGTAGAACGTGTTCTAATATATCCTGAAGCCTTTTATTCTGAAACCAATAAAACGTATCATAAAGGTGAGTTTAATTTGGGATATAGAGCTTTAGTTCTGTCTTGGAAAGATGTCTTGCATGGTTACCAAATTGAAGATGATAATCTTAATTTAGCTGTACATGAGTTTATACATGCGATTCATTTTTACTATATGAGTGTAAGAAGACGAAGCACAAGCTCTGCTATTTTTTTAGATTCGTTTTATGAATTAACTAATGATTTAGATAGCAATAGTAAGTTAAAAGAAAGGTTAGTGGCTTCAGAATACTTGAGAGACTATGCCTACACAAACCAGTTTGAGTTTCTGGCTGTAATTATAGAAACCTTTATTGAAACTCCACAAGAGTTTAAATCCCAATTTCCAGAGATTTATAAAAAAGTAAAAGGAATGCTAAATTTTAACTTTGCTGGTTATTAGCATTAAAGCTTAAAAACCACTTGTGCTACATATTGAAAGTGGTTATTGTCAAATTGTCTGTCTTTTGCATTAACAGCAAATTTTCCAATACCTTGAAGCCTAACTCCAATTTTTTCAGAAACCCAAACAGTACCACCTAAGGCTAAGTTACCTGAAGAGTTTAATTCATTAACAGAAAAGATTCCAAATCCAGCTCCAGCATATAAGTCTAACCACTTTACACTGTCAAATAACACATCAGAAATGTAGTATTTAATGTATGTATTTGTTGAGATATAAAAGTATTCATCTTTTAAAACACCACCATCAATTTCATTTTTTGTGTCATATCCATTTAAAGTGACATCTTGCTCGATAGCAAAAAACTTTGTCCACTTATGCTCAATGGCTAAGGCTAGTGGATTTCTAAACTGAAAATCTCCTAAACGAGAAAAAGGTTGTCGTGTTCCTAAGCTACCAACTGCATTGACACCAACACTAAGTTTCCACGGACTATCTTCAACATATTCGTCTTCAGGAGTATCGTACTTTGTATTAGACGTAGTCTGCGAATTGCCATTAAAAGTAATTAATGATACAAAAAATAAAAATAGAACTAAATTTCTCATCGTTTAATAAATAAGTTATCTCAAATATATGTTTAAAGTACTAATTTACAAAGAAACTGTAAACATATTACATTTAAAAGTTATGACTTAATATTTTTCCCGATAAACCTTAGATTTATGCCTTTTTCCTTTAAAAGTTCACTTCTATAATTTCTATTGGTTATAAATGACCATATTCTACTCTTAATCATGACTTTAATAAATTGAATTTTTCCTAGTGTACCATCAATAAGCTTTCGAAATGAAGGGTGTTTTAACTTCATTAAAAACATGCTGTTTATAAAACGATTAGACTTATAATCTTTGAAATCTTCAAAGAAAATTTTGCCAATAGAAAAATAGTGTTCAAAATATGCAGGCTTTAACATGTTACTTATCTTGTAATTGTGCATTTTGTTTAGAATAAGCAAGTCGTAGATAGATTTAAAACTTATTCTGCTATATCTATATCCTAAATCATTTGCTTGAAAATTCATAATAGTATGAAATAGTAAATGATCATTTGAAGGAACATACGTATTATGAATATGATTTTTCTGTTTAAGGATCTTATTAGGATCTAGAATCCCACCATAAGGTTTTGATAGTACTTTTTTGTGAACTTCTACTGCTGCTAATTTTGAATCAGATTGAAGTCTTGGTAAATGTTTAAAATCAAAATGCCTTGCAGTTAAGCCTTGTGAAGTTCCTGTATAACCATTGTCGATTAGTAATTGATAACAAGTATGCATTTGATTTTCTTCTACCAAAAGGTCTATATCTCCTAACATTCGTTCACCTAAATCTGTGTAGTATTTTTTAATAAGCAATGCACTGCCTTTTAAAAACACATAATTAATATTATTGGCATTTAATAGTTTTGCAATTTGGTTTATTTCTTCAGTTAGGGTAGTGTTTCTGTTTCTGTTAATTGCTGTAATATCTCCTAAGTATTCCAATAAATCTTCAGGCAAGTATTTAAGTAGTTTTTTTTCTTTAAGTCTGCAATAACAAGTGGTTAGTACTAAATAATTGCTAGAAACATATACAAATTGTTCCCAGTCTATGTCGTTGGAAAGCATTTTTTCTTCTAAAGCTTCAATAGAGTTTTCATAACTCAATATATCTGCAATTAGCTGAAGTGTGTATTTATATGAATTTTTTAACGAAGACAAAAGTTGTGTTGAATGACTCTAAAAGTAATCAAATTTTATGATTCTTCGAAAAGGTCTTTGAATTTTGAAATGGCAAAGTCGTTATTATGATATCTTAGCTCATAACATGTAATTTGTTTTAACCAATTGATGAATTTTATGGCATGAGTTTCTTTTGGAGAGATCCATGAATCAGGAATTAAGGTTTCAAGAATTTTACCTGAACTTATTTGATGTAAGGTGTTGTCTTTTTCAGCATCAAATTTTACGTATACTACTTTATTACAAGAAAAGTAAGAGTCAACCTCTTTATAATTTTGAATAGGAGGAACATATTTAATGTTCACTTTTTTAGGACCACTAGTGTGAGTTTTTAATTCATCAATAGTACTTAAATAAGGTTTTAAAGCTTCAAAAGCACCTTTTTTTATCGATGTAGCAGCAGGATAACGATATAGTTTGTCATCTGCATATAGTGGAGTAAAGTCGTCACATAGAATATCAAATCCATGTGCCATTAACAATACAGATAAGGTACTTTTTCCATTTCCAGAATCTCCTATAATCATAATTGATTCTTTTCCATTACTAACTGTAGATGCATGAAAAGCTGCAATCCAATTATCTATTAAAGTATTGTGAATTGTATTTGTAAGTTCTAATGCAAACCTGCCTTGTAGAAAATGAAAGGATTCAGTTTTATAACTTCCTACATGAATCCCGTTTTTTAATAGATGAAGATTGTCATCTGTTTTAAAAATATCAAACAACGTATCATGCTTAGAACAATTTTTAGTTGAATGATGAGCAATTTGTGGATGTACTAAACTTTTGATAACCTCAGATTCAAAACGGATTTTTATGGTTTTATCAAAAAAAGTATAAAATTCTTCTATTTGAGGAGTTAAAGATGTAGAGGTTTCACCTTGAAATGATGGAGTAGTGTTGTCATTTTGATTCACTTCGTTTAAAAAAGTAGCAATGTCATTAAAGAGCTGATTTGCCTCTTCTTTTTTTAAATCAAAATTTTGCTGAATATATGCAACAAACAAATCCCGATGAAAATCGGGATTCGTGTATTGTTGTATAATATCACTATTTATTTTTGATGTTACTACGTATCTATTTGATGTATGAAACCAAAGTAATGTAGTATCGTTATCAATATCATGAATTAGCTTTGGTGCTAGATTCGTTTTCAAATCAAAAAAATAGTTTTTGTTTTATTCGAAAGGGTTTCCTCCTGGATCAGGTGGAGATGAAGCTTGAGCTTGTTTAGGGTTTAAAACAATGAACGTACCAATAGCTGTCAAAGCAGCATATTTGCTCATCTTTTTTATTGCCTCCTTACGAGTAATTTGATTTTCTGAATTAATATTTTTCATATTATATAAAATATATATAAAGGTCAAAAATAATAAAATTTATTAAATATCATTAATTTTCGACCTTTATTTTTAAAAATTAGTCAATAATTACCTTCTTAGTCTTCTCTTGATCATTACTTTGTACCGTAACAATATACACACCAGAGTTGATGTTAGATACATCAATACGGTTTTGTAAGTTCTCATTATCAAGTTGAGTGCTAAGCACTAAACGGCCTTGAGTATCGTACAATGTTAGCATTGTTTTAGCATCTAGTAACTGACCACTAACGACAAGCTCTTTAGACGATTTCAGTGTAAAGATATCTAACAGATCAAGGCTGTTATCCATAGTAGATAAAGTTTCGTTAGAAGTTCTAAGGAAGAAACGTCCAGTACCATTTAGAGGAGTTGTAGGTGTTATGATGTAATCTGTTTCATTAAGCAGAGTTACAGTATTAGCCACAACATCTTCAAGATAGATCTTAACCGATGCAGGTACATTGATATCGGCAATACTAAAGGTTAGTTGTTCGCCTTGATTAGCATTTACTCCTAACGGAATGGTTACATTGTCAAGCTCATTATGACTTAAAGCTTGTAATGCTACAGGGTCACCAACATTGTCTTGAACTAAATGAGAGTAAAGTGCAAACTCAGGAGCTGTATTGCCCCAAAGATTAGCATCATACCCAACATCAAATCCAGCAGAAGCATTGGTGTTAAAGTAAAACTCTGTATTGAAAGCTTTCTCATTCGCACTCAAGTTAAGTTTAACATAAGTTAACTCCGCATTACGACCAACGATAAAGTCATCACTAGTTCCAACAGAACGCATAGCAGGTGTGAACTCTAAGTCATAAGCAGCAACATTATCGGCATTTGCACTTACCATAAAACCTTGACCAGGTGCAATACGAGTAGAAGCCGTTGTATTAACTAAGTTATATATCGTCCAACCATTTTGAGCACTACCATCGTATCCATAGATAGCAGCTGTAGGAGCATCAAATAATTGAATATTAACAACACCACCTACATCATGTAGTAAAAACTGCTGTACATTTAAGTAAGACGGATAAGGGTTACCCACTAAGTTCCATTCTTGATTGTTAGTACCTTGGTTAACAATATCATGAGTTATGGTTCCAGTTTCAGCATTACCAGTAAAGGTAAAAGTATCATTATCAGTAGAAGCAGCTCTATACCCAACACCAGCATCAAGGGTAGCAGTTTCGGTATTAGCCCAAGTGACATACTGACCAGTCACCTTTTCAAACGGACCAAATAAGTAAAGTGTACCAGCGCCATTGCTAAAGATATTAGGATTAGCAGCAGCAAAGTCATCGAATTGTTGACCCGTTAAAGGAGCCGACACGAGGTCGTTACTACCAGTAGTACCAGAGCCATTAATGTTAACATGACGCTCATATTCCATAGTACCTACAATAGTTCC